>CABZVB010000011.1 GCA_902529115.1 uncultured Balneola sp. | reverse complement strand
CTTTATTCGTATGGAGCCACCGAGGCTAGTAACTTAAAGAGTTCATTTTTATATCCAACTATGTCCTTCACCAAAGATGCTACATTGCCTGGATTCATAACTCCACAAGGTGGTATTAGATACACCCTTAGTTTCTCAGGCAGTCCTGGTATCGGTATAGATGCCCCAAGTTTTGCTTCGATCATGGGAGATTTTAGAAGCTATATTAATCTTGGTTATTCATACTCCATTGCCCTACGTGGAAGTAGCGGGGCTTCTGTAGGAAAAGATTCGCAAACCTACTTTTTAGGGGGAATGATGGGATGGATTAATTATCAGTGGTCAGATAATGGAATTCCTTTTGAACGTTTAGCCGATACCTTTTTCACTCAACCTGCGGTTCCTCTCAGGGGGCATAGATACAATTCAGTATACGGGGATAATTTTGGGCTCATTAACGCGGAGTTCCGATTTCCTTTGTTTGCAGCTGTGATACCAGGAGCCCTTCCTATTCTACCATTATACAACATAACAGGTGTAGCTTTCTTTGATGTGGGTACCGCTTGGGGGCAACAGATTGACTATGGTATCACCGATATTAATGGTAACTCTATTGTTAACAAAGCGTCACTTGATTTCAAAATTAGCGAACCCATTACTTTTCAAGACGAAAATGGAAATGTATTTTCGTATTTAGATGGAGATCTTTTAATCGGTTCTGGATTTGGTTTGAGAACTATTGTTTTTGGTTTACCCTTGCGTTATGATTTGGGTTGGGCATACAATAGAGATGGATTCTCAAATCAACCCATTCACTACTTTTCGATAGGTATAGATTTTTAATTCTTAGTAAATGAAATCATAAACCTATACACTCCAAAATTAAATCAGCCGATTGACTATGGCAGTAGTTGAACTTTACCAATGTATAAGATACGGTCATACTGTAAGTTAGGATCTCGGTAAAATAATAAGCCGGTATACCATTGATTTTCCTTGGTACTGCTACTTCCCAATTCGACTATATTTAATTTTGTACCACTAAGCGTGGCATAGGTGTAGCGGTAAGATCCTTGTTTTAATAATATAGTTGCTTCAAACAAACGTAATTCTGGGTTCCATTTCATTTTATGTTGCTTGGTTTCTGACCACTGATTAAAGTCACCTACTACAAAAATATCATCATCATAATTAGGACCAGCGCCCATAGGATTAAACCTGAAATTAACCAAGGCATATCGAGCGGTGATGGACTTGCTAGGATTACCAAGCATCGATTGAAGAATGAAAGGGGAATCGCTAAAGGATAAAAAATCCTCTTTTAAGGTTATTTGAGGAAGACTAGCGGACTCTTTATACTCTGAGATTTCTTGGTTTGATAAACCAAAGCTATATAAATTAAGTTTGTAAAAGCGTGAATTAGCGGGATAGCTTTGAGATTCTTCTAAGTAAAATTTTGCCACTTTTTCCTCACTAAAATCTTTTCCTATTGCTCTTGTAGTCTTACGAAGAAATCCGTCTTGAATTACATCAAAGTTCAAGTCAAAAACAGGCATGTCAACAAATTCTGGAAAACTAAACTCTGCAAAGATTCTATCAACAGCGGTACCTAAATTTCCATTATTGTACAAAGTTTTTCCATCTAACTCTAGGGTTCCAAGCTGCTCAGTAAGTGCGAATGGAAGGCTAAATAATTCGATACCTGTTGTATAATCTGATATGTGAATGAAGTAAAATCCACTAACCAAAAAATCTAAATTTTGAAGCAAAAACTGAATATCATATGTGTGAAATGGTATACTATTACTTTGATTTCTTATGCCACCCTGAACTATTCGTTCATTTGTTGAGCCCATGAACCAGGTGACTGGCAGATTACTTTTAGTCCAGTCGCTGTTGCGGTGTGAAAAATGAATGCGAAACATTCCGTTTATCTCGCTTAATTCATCGAAGCGGAGAATGAGCCGCTCTTTTGATTTTAATTGGGCTGTAACCAGTGGAGAGTTGGCCTGAGAAGAGTTAAAAAACTGAACGCTTCGGATATTATCTGGAATACTTCGTTGACCTGGGAGCAACAATAAACTGTTAACCTGTGGAATTGGTGAGCTACTTGGAATCATATTCACTGTTGAACTACAGCTCAGCGAAACCAAAAAGATGATGCTTACCCACAAGTAGTGTTTATCTGATAGGTTTTGATATATCGAACCAGTTATATATTCAATAACCTTTTGCATTCTAATTGTCCGCCCAAATACCATCATATACAAGTCGGGTAGGACCTTTGAGGCAAACCTTTTTAAACACTTTATCATGCTCAGCTTGGAGCGCTATATCCGCACCTGAGTAATTAAAAGAGACTTCTAATAGTCCTCCTTGAACCGCTATCTTGTATAGATGCGAACCAATTTTTCCGTCCTGATAAATATGCATAGACAATGCACTTGCGATGGCACCTGTTCCACATGCGAGGGTGAAATTTTCAACACCACGTTCAAAAGTTTCTAGCTGAATATGATGAGCTTGTTGGCTACAAACAAAATTTACATTAGTTCCTTTGGGATAAAATATATCATCATTACGGATGTTATGTCCTAATTTTGCCAATGATTCATTGGGTTGTACGGCTAAGGGGTTATTTGTAAAGAGTACTACATGTTCGGTCTGTGGATAGGCTTTAAACGCAGCTTTTACCATGAATATTCGAGCATTGGTAGTTTCTTTGTGTAAATTTTGTACGGGATAAGCTGAATTTATATGATCAAGCCAATGCTTTGAAAGAGGACAAGGAGCATCAGAGTCTGGGAATTGAAGTTCTACCTGATGGCTTCCCGGATGAACGAATGCTTCATAGATTTGATCATGTACTTGAATGCGATGTGTGTTTGAAAACCCATTTTGTGATGCATAAAGGGCAATTGCTCTTCCACCATTTCCACACATACCCGCATCACTTCCGTCTGCATTTTTATAGATCATTGTGTAGTCTGCACCGATCGTTGAATCGGGATAAAGAATCAGCAATCCATCGGCACCAATACCAGTTTTACGATGACAAATTTTTGGGCTAATAAGCTCTAATTGTTCATAAGGTATATCTTGTTTTCTCGCGTCAACTAGAATAAAATCATTCCCTGTAGCCTCTAATTTCTGAAATTGAATTTTTTTTGACATATTCTAAGTGTGTAATTTTAAAGCAGGTAAATGCTTAAATGCACAATCTCTTGCAAAGGATTCATTTTGACCGCGTAGTAGCATTGAAAAATTGAAGGCTAGTACGGTGAACAACAATTTTGGTTGGACATTTTGCCTTAATTCAGTATGAATAGGTGCCAATAAATCAATCATGGTATGATAGTCTGCATCTTTAAGATTAAGAACGATATTTTTAATGGTTTGCACTTCATCTTCATGGATAAGTGAGCCAGTGTTTTGGGTATGTGCATACACGACCAAATCTCTTAAAAATGATTCTAACAATTCTATGAGTTGAATGAGACCTTCTGTATTTCTGGTAGAGGTCCAATTTAGTATAATAGAATTTATTTTTATAGCATCTAAAACGTATGAACTCCGAATGAAGTCAATCATTTCTGTACGACTTTGTTGGATAATATCTAGGTCAAAATTTTTAGTTTTGGCATAATTACCCTGGGTGAGTTTGGCAACCAGTGCTGCCTTTTCCTTGGGCATTTGGTCGCGGTCAACCAATGCCTTTTGTACGTCTGTTAAAGTGTTTTTTCCGAATGCAATATGCTGGCAACGGGAGATAATAGTGGGAAGGAGTTGTTCGTAGTGGTGAGTGGTAAGGATAAATACAATTCCCTTAGAAGGCTCTTCAAGTAACTTTAAAAAGGAATTGGCTGTTTCTTTTCTCATGGTCTCGACCTTTGTCATTATAACCACTAACTTTTTACCTTGGTAGGGACGAAGCCTTGTCACAGGACGTATTTCAGAACGAAAATAATCAATGGAATAAAAAGCTTGGTGATTTCGGCTTTGTTCTCTAACTAAGTCAGGACGGTCAGCGTATTCAATGAGGTTGTAGTTGTCTTCATTGAGCCATTCTAAGCGCTCATTTCTTTCTTGAGATCCTGCCGAGCTAGGCATGGGTATGAATACGTGGATGTCAGGGTGTTTTTGCCACGATAATTCAATATTAAGAGTATTTTCGGGGTTGTTTATGCATTCAGCGAATCGCAATGCAAAAGGTAACATACCACTCCCCTTTGGCCCCGAAAATAGATAAGCATGGCTAATTCGATCGCTTTCAATAATGTTATTTAAGAGTTCCTTTACTCTTTGCTGACCAATTAAATCGTTAGACAAAAAAGCCATTAATCCTCCTCCCAAATAAAGTCAAAAAGTAACCAACCAGCCACACTTGTTACCCCTACGAACCCGATAAGAGCGGCTACTTCAGAATTCCACCAACCAGTCATTCCATCCATGAAAGCTTTTTTGGTTAATCGGGACAATAACAATATAAAGGGTATAAATAAAGGGATGCTAAGTACTGAGAAAATGGCTCCCTGCCGATCTGCTTGCGAGACAATAGCTGCAATTAATGTACAGACCGATGATAAACCCATAGTTCCAAACACCATAATGTATAAAAAGGCAGGGTAGGATATGATAGACCATTTGATTAAAAACCCATAGAGGCTAAAACTAAGTAGGTAAATTAAAAGACTGAACCCCAAATTGTATAAATATTTTCCTAGATAGATCGTAGTTGCGTTGGAGTAGATCTGCAAGGTCCGAAAGGTGCCCTTATCGCTCTCTATAGTAAAACTTCGTCCTAGAACTGTTAGTGAGGCGAACAATACAACAATCCATATAAGACCACTCTTAGGCGTAGGTTGAAGCTCTTGGGCTCGCAGAGTGAATAAAATGAGTAAAAGTGCTGCCACTATGAAAGCCGAGACCATATTTAAGGCATACTTACTGCGGAATTCGACACGTAAATCTTTCTCAAGTACCGATAAAATTTGGCGGATTAACATATTCAAGTTTACAAAAAAATGAGGTCTTTCACTTTTTAAGTTTCGTCGTTACTTTATATGTCTAAAGAGCTAGTAATAAGATAGATCTATCACTACTCCTTTAGTATATTTCATATATGTTAAATATTATTTTAGAACGACCTATCATTGACTATTTATCAGTTACTTAGCCCGAAAAATATTCTGCTAGAACTAGAGGTTGATTATAAATTCGATGCTATTAACGCTTTGGTAGATACGTTTGTTGATGTTATCGAAAATGAATTACTGGAAGAAATACGAGAGGCTATTATTTCGCGTGAAAAAATCATTTCGACTGGGATCGGACAAGGTTTGGCCATACCTCATGGTAAAACCGATGCTATCACTCAAAATTATGCAGCCTTTGCACGTCTGAAAGAACCAATAGAATTCAATTCAATTGACTCAAAACCAGTTCAACTTATATTTTTAATGGTAAGTCCATACTCAGATCAAAAAAGTCATATCCGATTATTAAGCAGAGTTTCAACTCTTATGAATTATGACGATTTTCGTTCAAATTTGTTGATTGTACCGAATCAGGAGGATCTCGTAGAGCTTTTCAAGCAGAAAGAATTTTGCCAATTTAATCAGAATAAAAGATAGGGTATGTAGGTAATGTGTCATATAAAAAAAATAAGGCAGCCGAATAAAAATCATATAAAGCAAGTTATCATGCTATGTTTTGTCTTACTAGTTTTTTTCCTAGTACCAATCCTGGTTCAGGCTCAGAGTTTAGAAGATATTATTACTCAGCAGGAATCTAAAGGAGTACATTGGTCTATTTCAGTAATAAATGAACAAGGTCAGTCACTAGAATCTTGGAATAACCAAAAATGGATGGTTCCGGCTTCCAATATGAAGCTCATCACATCGGCTGCAGTATTAGAAGAATTAGGGGGTGAATTTCGCTACCAAACACCACTTTATGTTAGAGGATATCTGGATGATTCTACTTGGGTAGGAGATTTAATGATAGTGGGTAAAGGGGATCCAAGTATTTCCGGTTTTTTATATGAGAAAAACAGATACCATGTATTTGAACAACTTCGGAAATTACTCAAAAAAGCTGGGATTTCTAACTGGACGGGTCAATGGATTGGTCGATTAGGTTACTTTGATGCCGAGATATATCCAAAAGGTTGGGACTGGGACGACTTGAATTTTTATTATGGAGTCGAGATTAGTGAACTCAGCTTCAATAACAATGCGGTAGATTTAGAAGTATTGGCCGAAGGCGAGGTAGGTGAAATCCCACAAATTAGCTGGTTTCCTAAACAAACTGATTATGTCCACTTTATTAATAAACAACGGATAGCACCAGCGCATACAAAATACGATGAATATTACCGAAGGTCGAGGCAAACCAATAAAATGTATTTGGCTAGTAGTTTACCGAAGGGCTATAAAGAATCCGAATCTTTAGCCATCTATGATGCTCCTGCATTCTTCATGGACTCATTTGTCGATTATTTAGAAGCACACAGCATGGAAGATATCGTACAGTATAGGGCTCCCTATAGAATTGAGCGTTGGTGGCCGGACCTACTGGAACCTTCCATTAACCAATCACTTATTGGGCTTGCTAGTGAACAATTAGGCACTGCGCTATGGTCTGGCTACCCGCCGAATTGGTATTCTACCGATACGGCTTCCGATCCTATGACCGGTTGGAAGTACTTAGGAGCGGTAGAATCGCCTGAACTCTATCAAATGATCACTTGGCTGAATAAGGAAAGTGATAATTTTTATGCTGAAATGCTACTGAAAACTCTTTCTGCTGAGACCCAACCTGGACCTGGTAGTACGAGTGATGGAATAAAGAAAGTGCGTGAAATACTAGGATCAATGGGTCTAGATACTGCTAATGTAGTCATGCGAGATGGTTCGGGCTTGGCAGGTGGAAACTATTTAACAACCTCGTTATTAACAGATCTGTTGTTTATTATGTATCATAGTCAAAATTCTCATGATTTTCGAGGATCACTGCCGGTAATGGGAGTGGATGGCACCCTGCATTACCGAATGAAGTCGAGTCCACTTAGGGGGAGGGTACAAGCTAAAACCGGTTATGTCGGAGGAGCTCGGAGCTTGAGCGGATATCTAACCACGGAGCTAGGAAATACTCTTATATTCAGCATGTCAGCAAATAATTTTGTGTCAAAAGTTTCCACTATAGATGCAGTACATGAAAAGATATTAACGTACCTTTACTATAGGTATTAACCAGCTGATTTATACAAATCTGACTAAGACAACAACAGTATAGATTTAACAAGTAAGATTGAAATATGAGCGCTGAAATAATAGATGGTAAAATGGTTGCAGAACTTCTGCGTAACAGAGTGAAGGAGGATGTGCAGCAATGGTGTGATAAGGGTAATCGCCCCCCATATTTACAGGTTATACTGGTAGGAGATGATCCCGCATCTATTGTATATACGGGAACCAAAACGAAAGCTTGTCAGCAGGTGGGAATTCAGACCGAAACTATGGTATTACAAGATACAATTTCGGAGAAAGAGCTTACCCAAATTATCCAATCATGCAATTCAAATGATAAAATTGATGGAATATTAGTCCAGATGCCATTACCAAGTCATTTATCGCAACATACTGTGATAGAAACTATTGATCATCGAAAAGATGTGGACGGATTTCATCCTATGAATGTAGGGCGTTTGTCATTAGATCAACCCTGCTTTAAAAGCTGTACTCCTGCGGGAGTTATGGAATTGCTGAAGTACTACAGCATTCCAGTTAAATCTCAATATGCAGTAGTTGTTGGTGCTAGTAATATTGTAGGCAGTCCTATGGCGGTAATGTTATCTAGAGAAAATTCTTTTGGTAAAGCAACTACGACCATCTGTCACAAATATACTCGAAATTTGACGGCCCATACCATTAGTGCTGATATATTGATTGTGGCTGCTGGCCAACCAAATTTAATTAAAGCTGAAATGGTTAAGCAGGGTGTGGTTATCATTGATATAGGTATCAATAGAATAGCGGATGAAACCCATGAAAAAGGGTATCGGCTAGTGGGTGATGTAGATTTCGAATCGGTACGAAAAAAAGCAAGTTGGATTACTCCCGTACCTGGTGGAGTAGGTCCTATGACGGTAGCCATGCTAATGAAGAATACTTTATTAGCAGCAAAAAAATCCTTATATCCGAAATAAATCAAAATAGGGTGACATAACGGTGTCACACTTGTTGCGTATGTTGATTCTAAATCAAAGTAAAACAGGAGATATTATGCTTAATTTACCTAATACATCACGCTCATTTAATACTTCATCAGCCACGCTTAATCCATTACAAATTCCATCTTGTAGGGTTATAAAGAAAACCAAAAAACCTTTCATCTGCCCATTATTGACCCTAATAAGCAACGAGAGTGAGTGGGAATACCAAGAATTACAACAAGTTTTTAAGTTATTAGGATGGCATAAAGTCCCCGATATCTTAAAAGTAGAAATTTATGACGACGTACGTGTAATGCTCGAAGAGTTACGAGGCAATTATTCTAGTTGTGACCCTTATGTTCATAATCGAAGGAATAGAGTTCATTACTGGGTTCAGTCCTTTTTAGAAGGTAACTCAAGTCTTAAGACTGCAATTGAAGCCCTAAAAATTCAATCATTGAAATAATAAAGTAAGATTAACTAAACAAAGCTAAAGGCTCGTGATTTTATAATATTCGCATTCAATTACAGAATAGAAGTTTGTATCTTCATCAAACTAAACTTAATCTGTTTGCCTTATGTCGAAATATCCAAATAATCTATCTAATCAGAGTAACTTTGATCGAATTACTAGGCAAGGGCTCACTTATGACGATGTACTCTTAGTCCCTCACTTTTCTCAAGTTCTTCCGAGAGACGTAGATCTCAGTGTTCAACTAACTCCAACACTCAAGTTGAATACACCAATTTTGAGTGCAGCTATGGATACCGTATCAGAATATAGGATGGCTATCGCATTGGCTAGAGAGGGCGGAATAGCCATGCTGCATAAAAACATGACCATAGAAAATCAAGCGGAGCAAGTTCGATTAGTTAAAAGAAGCGAAAGCGGGATGATTGTGGACCCAGTAACCTTGACTTCAACAGCCTTGGTTCAGGATGCCCGAGATCTTATGGCTAAACACCGAATAGGTGGAATCCCAATCATAGATGAACATGGAACTCTTCAAGGTATTGTAACTAACAGAGATTTACGCTTTGAGTCAGATATGAATAAGAAGTTAGGGAATATTATGACAAAGCAGCCGCTAATAACTGCGAAAGAGGGAACTAATTTAGTACAAGCCGAGGCGATACTTCAATCTCATAAGGTTGAAAAGCTGCCTATTGTTGACTCTAAAGGAATTTTAGTAGGATTGATAACATTCAAAGACATTGAAAAAAAAATGAATTTTCCTAATGCATGTAAAGATGAATTAGGAAGGCTGTGCGTCGGAGCGGCCGTGGGTGTAACAACCGATACTATGGATAGAGTGAGTGCTTTGGTGGCTGCAGGTGTAGATATCATTACGGTGGATACAGCCCACGGTCATTCTGAAGGAGTTCTAAAAACTGTCCATGCTATAAAGAAAAAATACGGCTCTTTAAATGTTATTGGCGGTAATATTGCAACCCGAGATGCAGCAAAAGCATTGACAGATGCAGGGGTTGATGTAGTGAAAGTAGGGGTTGGACCAGGTTCAATTTGTACTACCCGTATTGTAACTGGAGTTGGCGTACCTCAGTTAAGTGCGGTAATGGAGGTAGGTGATTTCTGCTCTGAATATGGTATTGGGCTTATTGCAGATGGTGGAATTAAGCAGACAGGGGATATACCCAAAGCTATAGCTGGTGGCGCTGATGCTGTTATGATGGGCTCTATGTTTGCTGGGGTTGACGAAAGTCCGGGTGAAACCATTATTTTTGATTCAAGAAAATATAAATCATATCGTGGAATGGGCAGTATAGGTGCAATGAAAAAAGGTTCCAAAGATCGTTATTTTCAGGACGTCGAAGATGATTTAAAGAAGTTGGTGCCTGAAGGAATAGAAGGTCGTGTTCCCTATAAGGGTTATCTTAGTGAGGTCGTTCATCAAATGTCAGGCGGATTACGTGCCGCCATGGGATATTGCGGAGCAAGCAATATCTTGGAGCTAAAAAAAACACATTTTGTGCAAATATCATCTGCTTCTTTCAAGGAAAGTCATCCACATACTGTACAAATAACAAAAGAAGCTCCTAACTACTCCGTATAAAGTGGGTGCAATTGAAGAGATATCCATCTGTAAGAGGCCACTAAAGGAGCTATTATTTATTGTTTACTATTTTCCACCTATGGGAGGGAGCGGCGTGCAAAGACCACTCAAATACGTAAAGTATCTTAACGAATTTGGGTGGAAGCCAATAATTTTGGTGCCAGAGCCAGGGCTCTATCACAGTTTTGATTACTCGCTGGAACTAGAGCTTCAAAAGCTCATTGATCAGGATTGCGTACAAGTATACAGGGTCAAGGGTGGAACTCCCTTGCATTGGAACACTTCGAAAAAGCAATGGCATCCAGGAATTCGTTTAGAAAAATGGATACGTAGATTCTCTCATTTTTTTTATTTACCAGATAATAAAAAAGGATGGATTAAACAGGGTTTTAAGCAAGCCGAAAAAATTATTCAAAAGCATTCTATAGACGCTATTTACGCAACCGCACCTCCTTACAGTAATTTAATGTTAGTTGCTAAGCTTAAAGCTTGTTTTCAAATTCCTGTTGTAATGGACTTTAGAGATGATTGGTTAGAAAGTCATTTAATCAACTATCCAACGCCCATTCATAAAATACTGATGAGGCGACTAGAGTCACGAACAATTGCCTTTGCAGATACGGTAATCGCTATTAATGAACCTATTGCTAACGCAATACATAGAAGATACCCTTTTTTGCCTCGTGTTGTGGTTCAAACTCATGGTTATGATCCCTATGATTTTGATACCTCAATGTTTCCTGATAACAGAATTAAAAATAAATCTACTAACGAAAAAGAAACCTCTCGGTTTGAAAAAATCCGAATCCTTTATTCGGGTACTTTTTATTCAGATAGTGGCCCAGATATTTTTATTAGAGCAGTAAATGAACTTATCAAAGAAGTACCTTCGCTTGGCTCAACCCTTGAATTGCATTTTCAAGGTAGTCCGATTGACCCATATATTTCATTAATCAACGAATTGGGGTTACATAACATTATTTATGACCATGGATATGTTCCTCATAATCAAGCTATTCTTCGTATGCAAGAAGCCTCTATTCTATGGCTTAACAATGAACATAAAAAACGTAAAGATACTATTACTTTAAGTAAAATCTATGAATATATGGCCACTAGAAGACCTATCATTGCCTTGATTCCTGAAGGTGACACAAAAAAAATTTTAAAAAACTATGCTCGCAGTTATATTACTTCACCTAATGACATCAAAGAAGTTAGTAGAACCATTTCAAAAGCAATTGGCGATATTCAAACTGAGAATTTAAAGCCATTGAATTCGGAATGGTTAGAAGCATATACTTCAAAATCAATCACACAAAGTCTTGCGTATGAATTAGATGCGCTAATTGATTAATAGCCAATGAATTAAATGAATACTGAATTATTAAAAACCTTAGTTCGACTTAATGACAAATGGTTGAGATTGATTATTATCGATGAGTCTGTTCCAGATGGATCACGAGAATATCAATTTTTACCAAGAAGACTTTTTTTTGGAGTATTCACTTTATTTTGTTTTGTCTTTTTTGTTTTTGTGCTCACACTAGTGTTTACACCCCTTGGTGAATGGGTATACAGTAGTAAAGGATCGCACATTAATAAGCAAATTGAGCAGGTAATCAGTAAGTTAGATGCATTTCAAGATTCCTTAGATATACGTGACGAACAACTCGGACAGATAAGAAATATCATAAGATTGAATACAGATACAACTTTAAATTTAGACGAGAGATTACAAAATTTACTCTTAGTTCAAAATGAAGTGGCACTAGGCGGGATATCCCGTTCTTCCCCTCTTGAAGTATTAAATTTTAGTACAAAAGGTCTAACATCATCTTCATCTTTGAAAAGTGAACTCATATTTCCTACCGCCTATCCAGTCGATGGAATTATCTCTAGACCATTTAACAACGAGGAAGAGCATTTTGGGTTAGATATTGCGGCTACTGATGGCGAAATGGTAAGAGCTTTGGCTGAGGGAACAATTGTAAATATTAATTGGACGATAGCAAATGGTTATGTAATATCTATCCAACATACCAATGGTCTGTTGTCTGTTTATAAACATTGCAGAACTACTTACAAGCGAGAGGGGGATGTGGTGGTCAAAGGCGATGTGATTGCCTCGGTAGGTAATGCAGGCGTTCAGAGCACAGCCTCTCATCTTCACTTTGAAATTTGGAAAGACGGACTACCACAAAATCCTGAAATCTATTTATTGAAATAAAAAAATTAAAAAACAAAGAGTATTAATATGTCGAATGAAAATAATTATCCATCTGTTAACATTATTAGTGAGGGTTCTGAATTAGAAGGATTTCTAAAATCAGAGCATGATATACGTGTTGGAGGAGTACTTAATGGAACTCTTGAAACCGGAGCAAAAGTCATTGTATCTGAAAAAGGAAACATTACGGGTGGTATGGTGTGTCAAAATGCAGATATTGCTGGTAAGATAACCGGTGATGTAATAGGAAAAAATAAAGTAACGCTTCGTAAATCAGCAATTTTGGAGGGTAACTTAACTACAAAAATTCTAGTAGTTGAAGAAGGTGCTAAAGTAATTGGACTTTGCAGAATGGGTGACAAAACAATGACAAGTGATGAAGAGTATGTAGAAAGGGTGTTAAAGGATGTTCGTTAGTTGTACACTAAATTAAACTTTTAATTATGATTTCAAATTGGTTAACGAAGCCTTATCGCACTTACCTAAGTTTGGGATCTGAAATAGCATTGTTACTATCATTACCTATTATCTTAGGTAGTTATATTGATGAATATTTCGAGTTCAAAGCACTTGGTTTAATAAGTGGCGTACTACTTGGGATAATTTTATTTTTTTTTCGAATATTTCGCTTATTGAAAAATCTAACATTAGATGGGAAGATTAATGAGTCAGGGAATGGGTAATGTAAATGAGTTTAGTCAGTTTAAACTGGTTTATAGATTTTTTAGCTATGCTAAAGAAATTTTTTTTTGAAACACCGACTTTAACCGTTTACATATTTGTCCAATTACCATTCTTAGTTTCTTTAATACTTTTAGGATACTGGATTAAGCCTGGACATACATTAGAAGCATTTGTTGCTTATTTAATTGCATTCATTTTTGTTAGTGCTGCAATATTGGTTTTGGTAAGATTTAAGACGGATTCCTCTTATGATTTTGTAAAAGTCTATTTTACTGCAACCCTAATTCGCTTTTTTGTGGTCGTACTATTACTCTTTGTTTCACTATCGGTCATTAAATTTGAGCAAATGTTCTTTACAGTTAATTTTATTATTTCCTATCTTTATCAATCTGTAATTGAGTTGTTACTCATCCACCATAGATTTTTGAAACATCCTATAAAGGAATGATAAATTATTTTACGCTTTTACCTTCATTGATAGTAGTTCTTTTAATGAGTCAAACGTCAGTTCTTGCGACCAAAACCGTTGCTGATGATTTGGGGGAGAGTGAATCCCCTATTGACATAATGGGGACAGTTGCTGACCATGATTATTTCACCTTTTTTGGTACCAAATTATATCTCCCTAGAATATTTTTATGGAAAGATGCGAACGGAAAAACTCAATTCTCTACTTATAAATCTACAAAAAAAGCGTTAGCGTCAGGTGAATTCGAGCAAATTGATCATGTAATCAAACCAGTTAATGGTTCAATTTTAGTTGACTTTTCTTTAACATCACACCTTATTTATTTCTGGTTTGGACTAGGAGCGCTTGCTCTATACATAGTGTTCGCTGGCTCGCGCTATAAAAAAGGAATTGGTACATCGTCTGCGCCTAAAGGAGCATTGCAAAATTTGTTTGAAGTATTCTTTGAATTTGTTAGAGACGAAATAGCCAAACCTAATATAGAAGGTGAGAATTATAAAAAATATTTACCATATCTATTCACAATGTTTATGTCAATAACTTTTATGAATGTATTTGGTTTATTACCGTGGGCAGCCACAGCTACTGCCGACATTACTGTCACCGCTATACTAGCTTTGTTTACCTTTTTTATTACCCAGTTCAGTGGCACCAAAGATCACTGGCAACATGTATTTTGGTATCCAGGTGTACCATTAGGAGTTAAATTTTTAATGATTCCGGTCGAATTAATTGGTTTATTCACCAAGCCTTTCGCTCTTGCAATTCGTTTATTTGCGAATATGATGTCGGGCAAAATCATGATCATAGCAATATTAGGTCTCATTTTCATTTTCAATGATATGTATGGGAGTGTGGCTGCTTACAGCGTAAGTATTCTTTCAGTGGCTATGACCTCTATCTTGTATGTACTCAAGTTGTTAGTGGCTTTATTGCAGGCGTATATTTTTACATTATTATCAGCAGTATTCATTGGGATGGCTGCTGAAGAGCATGAACATGATCATGAACATTATGATCACATTCATGCTGAACAATCAGTATAATCATTAAACAAACAATCAAAACTAAATAGATAAAACTATGGGATTATTAGCAGCTGGTATTGGAGCCGGAATTGTAGCAGTTGGAGCTGGAATTGGCATCGGAATGATTGGTAAGGGAGCTACAGAGAGTATCGCACGCCAACCTGATGCAGCCAATGAAATCCGTGGAGCGATGATTTTGACTGCTGCCTTCATCGAAGGTGTCGCTCTTTTTGGTGCCATCATTTGTATCATTCTTGCACTAGGTTAATTTTAAAAACTTGTGATAATGCTTTACCTAATTGCTGGCGGCGGTTTGCTGTCCTTTAATACAGGATTTGCTATCTGGATAGCAATTTCATTGATTGTATTTCTTCTAATCATGACAAAATACGCTATGCCGCCGATTATGGCTGCACTTGAAGGTCGTGAAACAAGAATTCGTGAGTCATTAGAGGCTGCAGAAGTTGCTCTAGCAAAAGCGGAGGCTATCTCTAAAGACAATGATAAAGCACTTCGTGAGGCAGAGCAAACAGCTCACCAGATACGTAAGGAAGCTAAAGAAGAAGCAGAGCGTATTCGTACTGAACGAATAGCAAAAGCTAAGGATGAAGCAGAGAAAATAATTGAGCAAGCCAAGTTTGACATTACACAAGAAAAACAGTCTGCATTAATAGCATTAAGACAAGAGGTTGCTCGCTTAGCAATAAAATCAGCTTCTTTGATTATAGACGCTGAGTTGGATGAGGAAAAGAATAAAAAATTAGTTAATAATTACATTGACGATTTGTCTAAGAATTAAGGTGTATGATTTACTCTAAAGCGGCAAAAAGATATGCAAAAGCACTTTTGAAACTTTCTCAAGAACAGGGATGCTTGGAAGAGGTACTGGAGGATATCAAGACTATACATAACACCATTAGAGGATCGCGTGACCTACTTTTGACATTGAAAAGTCCTATTGTTAAACCTTCGGAGAAGATCGCTATATTAGATAAAATCTTTTCAAATCATATTGGAGCTTTGGCAAAGCAATTCATATTGCTTATTGCTGAAAAAGAACGAGCTGCGTTGTTGTCCTCGATAACTGTTTCATTTTTTGCTTTATACAATCAGGCAGCAGGAATAATTGAGGTTACTTTAAGATCGGCTTATCAGCTTAGAAATAACCAGCTAGAATCCATAATTAAAACTTTAGAAGACATCACCAAAAAGAATGTGAAGCTTCATACTGAAGTAATGCCTTCACTTTTAGGTGGTATTACGATTCAAATGGAAGACACCGTAATAGATGGGAGTGTTCTACATAAATTAAATAAGTTAGAACACACACTTCTTTTTCAGTAATTTTGTTTTTCGATTAATTAGACCTTTATAAAACACAACAACATGAGTCAAGTAAGACCAGATGAAGTATCGGCCATACTAAGAAAACAGTTATCCGGATTTGATAATGAATCGGATACCTATGATGTGGGTACCGTCCTTGAAGTAGGTGATGGTATTGCACGTGTTTATGGCCTATCCAAAGTACAGGCAGGTGAACTAGTTACCATACCTAATGCCAAAAATGAACAGGGTGAAGTTGTAACAGGAATGGTACTTAACCTAGAGGAAGATAATGTAGGTATTGTATTATTTGGTTCTTCCAGCATTGTTGAGGAAGGTCAAACAGTCAAAAGAACAAATGACATTGCCTCTATATCTGTTGGAGATGGTTTGCTAGGCCGTGTAATAGATCCTTTAGGTAAACCGTTAGATGGTAAAGGACCAATATCTGAAAAAACTGTACGCGTCCCATTAGAGCGGAAGGCACCAGGAGTTATTTATAGAGAACCAGTAGCTGAGCCCCTACAAACTGGTATAAAGGCTATTGACTCGTTAATACCAATCGGTCGAGGCCAAAGAGAATTGATTATTGGTGACCGGCAAACTGGTAAGACCTCAGTTGCGATTGATACAATAATTAATCAGAAAGAAACTCAAAAAACCGATAAGCCAGTTTTTTGTATTTATGTAGCAGTAGGTCAAAAAGCATCAACAGTTGCTGGGATAAAGCAAGTTCTTGAAGAAAATGGCGCAATGGACTATTCAGTAATTATTAATGCTCCTGCTAGTTCGGCTGCGCCTATGCAATACATAGCCCCGTTTGCAGGTGCTGCGGTAGGTGAATATTTCAGGGATACGGGACGACATGCCTTAGTTATTTATGATGATTTGTCAAAACAGGCGGTTGCTTATCGTGAGCTCTCGTTGCTCTTGAAGCGACCTCCAGGACGAGAGGCTTATCCGGGAGATGTATTCTACCTTCATAGTCGACTTTTAGAAAGAGCTGCAAAAATTATTAATGATGATGAAGTAGCTAGCAAGATGAATAATATTCCAGATCAGCTAAAATCTCAAGTAAAAGGTGGCGGGTCTTTGACATCCCTACCGGTTATAGAAACTCAAGCTGGTGACGTTTCAGCTTATATACCAACTAATGTAATTTCGATCACTGATGGGCAGATATTCCTAGATACAGATCTCTTCAATTCTGGTATTAGACCAGCCATTGATGTAGGTATTTCTGTTTCTAGGGTAGGTGGTTCTGCTCAGGTGAAGTCCATGAAGAAACTCTCTGGAACACTGAAGCTAGACTTAGCTCAGTATCGCGAACTTGAAGCATTTGCTAAATTTGGATCTGATTTAGATCCAGCTACCCAAGCACAGTTAAGAAGAGGAGAGAGAACTGCAGAGTTATTAAAGCAAAATGTGTATGAGCCTCTTCCGGTTGAATACCAAATTGTTCTTCTTAAGGTTAATGATAAGGGTCTTCTTGACAAAATTGCAGTGTCTGACATTTTAAACTTCCAAGCTGAATTCTTAGATGTCATAACTTCGAAATATGAGAAAGAAATGGCAGATTTAGCGGTCAATGGTCTATTAAGTGATGAATTTGGGGAGCAAATACTAACTGTTGCTTCTCAGATTATTGAACAAATTAACGCTATTTAGTCCGATTTAGTATGGCCAATTTACGCGATATACGTAATAGGATAACCTCTATAAATAATACCCAGCAGATTACCAAAGCCATGAAAATGGTTGCGGCTGCGAATTTACGCAAAGCACAAGACCGTATGATACAAACACGGCCTTATGCTAATAACTTAGCCACTGTAATTGGTCGCCTAATTCAAGGCCTAGAATTAACTCACCCTTTAATTCATGAAACATCAGAACATAAACGCTCTTTAGTTATTGTAGTAGGCTCAGATAGAGGACTTTGTGGCGGTTTTAATAATAATTTATTCAAGGAAGTTGAGTTATTTATAGTCAATAACTTTGAAAATGGAAAAGAAACCGAAGGCCTAAGTTTAATTACTATAGGCAAAAAAGCGACAGCCCATTTCAGTAAGAGATCTTATTCTGTCGATGCTAAATATCCAGGATTCTTTGATCATTTAGAGTATGAACTTAGCTCTTCTCTAATGAATTATGTTATGGAAAACTTCATTAAAGAAAAAATTGATGAGGTATACCTGGCCTATAATGAATTTAAGTCGGTAATTGCGCAGAATCGTAAGGTTGAAAAGATTTTACCACTAAAAGCTGAAGATTTAGTTGTAGCTGATATCGATAAGACAGTACATTTTGATTATATATATGAGCCGGATCAAGAATCTATCATTGATGAGTTACTGCCAAAGCATATAAAAATGCAGTTCTGGAAAGCAATACTAGAGTCGAATGCATCTGAACAGGGTGCTAGAATGACCGCAATGGATAGTGCTACTGAAAATGCTAAAGACTTAGAACGCAATTTACGTTTGAAGTATAATCAGGCTAGACAGAGTGCAATTACTACAGAAATTTCCGAAATTGTATCTGGAGCTCAGGCGCTTAGTAACTCCTAGAGGAATTCATTTAATGGAGAGTTGGCAGAGTGGTCGAATGCGGCGGTCTTGAAAACCGTTGAGGCGCAAGTCTCCGGGGGTTCGAATCCCTCACTCTCCGCACTTAAAAAAAGCCCCTTTACTGGGGTTTTTTTATTGTAATTGAGTTATACCATTGCAGGTAGTACTTCGTTATTCTAGTTAAAAGAATTCGTATCTTATAGTTTATGATTAGATATATGACACATTTACTTTGTTCAAAATATCTTGGAAATTTTTTTTTAGCACTTTCTTTAGTTTTGTTCAGTCATAAAATTAGCGCTACTTCATGGGCGTACACAGAAACTTTGGTTAGATTTGATAATGAATTTGCACGAGATACTGTATATCTTGAATACGATGGGTTTATCGATCGTGCTCTAGAGCAATTAGGTCAAATAAAAGCCGCACAAGTATCCGTTTCTCTAGCACAAAATCAAGTTCAAGAGTTTCGCGATCAACGCATCTTACCTTCACTGAGAATGGAATCCGAACATGGTATATTACCAAGTGTTATATCTCCAAGAGGGTATCCTGATAATGAAATTTATTTAGATCCTAGCGCAACCTATGATTGGGATAACTGGGACTTTGCCAATAGATTTCGAGTTATTGGAGTACAACCTTTATTTATTTGGGGGGCGGTGGATAAAGCAGTAAAGGCAGCTCAATTTGGAGTCCAAAGTGTTGAGCAGCAGTCGTCAGCTACCCAACAAGAAGTAGAGCTTCAGCTTCATGGACTATATTTTGGCTATAAGCTGGCCTTAGAAATTGAACGTTTATTAGAGTTAGCTATAAAAACAATGGATACGGTTGAAAGGTCGATAAACCAGCAAAGAAAAGATAGTCCAGATCAGATAAACGAGTCAGAAATTTATAAATTCAAAGTTTTCAAAGCTCAATTTAAGGCAAGGAAAGATGAAGTTAATCAAAACCTATTATTCGTTAGAGAATCTTGGAACTACATTTTAGGGGCTGATTATGCCGTATTTTTACCTGCTGACATGTATCTGGAAGCACCAACAGATACTATTTTTTCATTAAATTATTACCAGCAGATGGCTCTGTCTAATCGTTCTGAAATAAAAACACTCGCTTATGCAGAACAAGGTGCACGAATGTTTATTGAGGCAAAAAAAGCAGAATATAAGCCAGGCTTATTCATGGGTTTTACAGGCACCTATGCTCATGCGCCTTCTCGTCCTCGTCAGGATAATCCTTTCATTTCATCGGATGGTAACACTTTAAATATGGCATTTGGGTTCTCAATTAGGCAAAATTTAAACTTTAACCAGATGAGAACGAACTTGAAACGAGCTGAACTTGAAATCGACAGGCTATATTTTCAGCAAAAAGCTATACAGGATAAAGTAATGTTAGAAGTGCACGAGAAATATAGGACTGCATCTATTGCTCAAAGTAAATATGAGGGCTCTGTTGAGGCACTGAAAATCACCAAAGAATGGTTACGAATGGAACAATTAGACTATGATTTTGGTATTGGTGATGTACGTGATGTTGTTGACGCGTTAAAACAAGAATTAGAACTTAGGATTGAAGAAAAACAAACTGTTTTTGATTATATCATAAACCTAGCAAACTTAAATAAAGTTGCTGGCTTGTCCATATATTAACTAAATAAGTGAATATGATGAACTGCTTTAGATATATATATTTATTATTGGTGACACTTTATCCAAATCTTGTGCTAGCGCAGTCTTCTGATGCAGCTGCTGACGTTAGAGAGCTAATGGAATCGCGCGACCAGAAAATTAAGCAATTATTGGATAATGAAGGTACGAACAATTCAACCAATCAGAGAGATGAATTAAAAGATATTGTGAATGGAATTATTGATTTTAATGAAATGGCAAGAACTGCATTGGAAGTAACTTATGATACGATTTCAGTAGAAGAAAGAACAGAGTTTGTACAGCTTTTTTCCTCTATTATTCGAGATCAATCCTTAGCAAATTTAGAAATTTACAGAGCAACAGTTAGTTATGAAAGAATTGAGGGAACAAAAGATTCTGTATATGTAGAAACGCTTGCGGAATGGGATAATATCAGAACACCTGTACATTACATATTGTCTAGAAGTTCTGGTGAATGGAGAATCGAAGACATGAGCATAGACGATATATTTACCGCAGAGTCATATAATCGTCAGTTCCAACGCATAATCCGAAGCCGAGGCTTTGATTACCTGATGTCAACACTTCGAAATAGAGCGGGAAGAAATTCATAGCTTTTTTGAGAAACCCTATATAAGTTCTATATTTAAAAGAAACACGTGCTTCAATCTGTTCCTACTTCAAATAAACAAAATGAAGGTTATGTCTATGTCAGTTATGGACATCCTAAGTATTTAAAGCATGCTATTGCATCAATCACGACTTTGCGAAGGTATGACAAAATGCGTCCTATTACTTTAGCTTGTAGTGCAAAGCATAAAGAAATTTTAGAACAAAAAGAGTTGAATTATCTGTTTGATGTAATCCATCAATTACCTGAGGAGCACGCATCGATTGTAGGTTTTAAGCACAACATACATCACTACCTTTATTATAAGAAAAATCTATTTCTTGATAGTGATATTATATGGTGTAAGGATCCTCAAAGTATGTGGAGTAGTTTTTCTGATTTTGAATTTACAATTACGGGCACCTTAGTTTCAGATGTTTATTTTGGAGCATCTAAAGGTGTACGAGTCTTACTCGATATCCTTCTACGTAGAAGGCAGCGAACCTTAAAACGTTTTGGCTTAAGCTATTTGAGCAGGGTACAATCGGGTGTTATATTTGCTCAGGATTATGAGATAACGAAACAGGTTTGTTTGTTAGCCTCTGAAATGTTGGATCGTAAACAAGAAACGCATTTCCGTAGCAGAAAAATGGAACAGGGAAGAACCATGGAATCATGCGAGTGGAGTTTGGCTATGGCTATGTCGAAATTGAATATTTCGGTATATCCGTGGTTGCAGGGTCATAACAGTCTTCAACTAGATTACATAAAAGACCTTACTGAACATGATGACGAATTTATGTACGTGAACTGCAAGTACTTTTGTGATGATTTCACCTATTCAATAAGGGGACTTAAGTCAGTGCGTATGCGACGATTTTTAATCGCAATTTTAAGTCTGTTTTCAGGTAAAACAGATTATTTAATGACGACACCTTATTGTTTGCATTTTGGGTGGTATCATCAAAAACAGCCATTCTACACTTTTGCTGAAAATTGTTGGCACCGATTGACTAATGAGCAACATTCACAAAAGATTTCTAATACCTTAAATAAGGTAACCAACTAGTAAAGCTTTGGTCACAAAAAGCTAAGTATGGAGAATAGCATAAAAACATCAAAATCTCCAAAGGTGCTAATGATAAGTCCATATTTTGTTCCTAGAAAGAGAGTTGGAGCATTGCGAAGCTATAAATTTGCTAAACATTTAAAGGATTTAGATTGGCAAGTTTGTGTCGCTCATTTAGAGGTAAAAGGACAGAAGTTAAGTAATGAGGAAAAGGTAGCTTTAGAAGGTGTGGAGCTTTATGGGTTAAAGACGCCTTTTGATCGTACCATTAACCGTTCTAGTAGTGATTTAGGAGTGGTAGACCTGTGTGTCAGTAATCATATAGAAGCCTTTAATTTGGCTGAGGCTCAATCCCAAAGTGAGACCTTTATAACCAAATATAAAATTTCCTTACCAAATAGACCAGAGTATATTCCAGAAGATCAAGAGGAAAAAGAGGAAGGTATGCGACCAAAGAAGGATGTATTACTAGTTGGTCCTCCAATTCAGCGGGTCATTGACAGATTTGAACGCTATTTACCGATGGATACTTGGTATCCTCTGCTTCGATCTCATTTAAATTATATGGAACAAATTTTAATTCAAGAGCAGCCGAATCTGCTATGGATTACAGCTGATCCATGGTCGGGTCTCAGTGTAATTCGAACCTTGTATAAGCGTTTAGGTGTACCTTTTGTGGTCGATTTTCGTGATCCTTTTACCTTATGCCCAATACGGTCAGCGAAGAAATCTAATTGGGTGAAGAAAGTTGAGAAGAGATTGGAATCTAAGGTAATACAAGAGGCAGCAGCCATTGTTTTCACTGCAGATGAAACCTTGAAATTATACCAAGATTCATATGCTTTATATGCCGATAAGATGCATTTGATTCATAATTCTTTTGATTATGATTTTTTAAATAGTTCAGCTGAGCTTGATCAAAATAACGAGTTATTTAGGGAAACAAATAGATTTTCAGCAATCATTGATGCTTCGGAAAATCGTGATCAAACCTCGATATCGGAAGAAAGTTCTAAAAGTGAACCATTTAAGCTCTTATTCTTAGGAAAATTTAGATCCTCTTCTCCTATAGAGCCTTTAATTAAAAGTTTCCTAGTAATTAAAAAGAAACATTCAAATTTTTTTTCTAACATCCGGCTCTATTACATAGGATCTCTAGAGGATGAAGTACTAAAAGAACTGGAAAGTCTAGGTTTAACTAAACATTTTTTATCCCTACCGCCAATACCATATGATAAAGTTCCTGACTTTATTGAAAATTTTGATGGACTCATATCACTCTTAAATCCTATTCGAAACATGGTTATTCCATCAAAATTTTGGGATTATTTACCCGCAACACCTCCCATTATTTCGATTGGTACTAATCTTGAGATGAAAGAAATATTAACAAATACCCAAAGAGGCTATCAATTCGAGAGTTTCCAAACGGATGCAATAGCACAAAAGCTATATGAATTACAGGTTCAGAGACAGTTGTTTACATTAAAGAGCAGAACATCAAAAGAACATCTTAACCGGATTTTAAGATTCAGTGCCGAACATAAGACTAGAGAATTATCGGATTTATTTCTGAGTGTGATTAAGAACTAAATGGAGTCGATTACAAGAATAAGTACAATTATTGGATATCGTGTCATCTAAATCTAACATACCACCTACTTCACTAACTGAAAAAGCTGGAGTAGTCGTATTTGCACGTATCACCACCACTGTGATAGATTTAGCTTTAGCTATAGCTGTTGTAAGATTACTCTCAAAAACAGACTTTGCAATAATGGGTTATATACTTATGATCCATGAAGTTGCACGAAATGTAGCGGTATTGGGATTTCCTGATAGTGTGTTTTATTATTTTGAACGTTTAACGACTACGGCTAGAAGAGGTTTTGCCTTACAAACCATTGCTACTCTATTACTAAGTGGTACGGTAGCAGGCTTGGCTATTTTGGGGTTTATTTTTTTTTTACCAGATTTACTTAGCCAATGGCCTGAAGAATCAATACGAGTGCTTCAGCATTTTTTACCCTTAATGGCATTGGTCAGCGTATTGGAAATACCAACTTGGCCAACGACTAATATACTGCTAGCATCGGATCGACAAAGAGTGGCTGCTTGGTATGAAATGAGTACTTCGATTGTGGCTTTTGGTGCACTCGTACTTCCCCTTACATTAGGTTATGGTTTAGAATTAGCTATTTGGTCATTAGTTGGGTATTCGGTCATTCGGTTTGTTGGCTCACTAGTTTTACTAGGAATCATTTTACCGAAAGATGCGCGCTTGGCTGATACGCAATTAGATTTAACCATTACCGAGAAGCGTGAATTTCAGGGTGATTATCGGATGGAGTCGCGAATATCGTTGACGGATCAAGCTAAGTTTGCACTGCCTTTGGGTCTATCATCTTTGGTGGGTCGTTTTAATAAGTACATTGATAAGTTCATAGTGTCTATATTTTTGGTTAACACCGCTTATGCGGAGTACTCTGTTGCAGCTAATGAAGTACCTTTAATCAGGGTAATTCCATTAGCTGTAGGATCGGTGCTCATCTCACGGTATGTGCAGTTTAATCTGCAATCAAAGAAAGATAAACTATTGGCTCTGTGGTATAGGGGTATAGAAAAAGTAAGCTTATTGGTTATACCTATGACCATATTATTTACAATTTTAGCGCCTGAACTTATAACATTTTTATTCGAAACAGAAGGGGTGTCTTATACCAATGCGGTCTTACCTTTTCAATTATATAATCTTATTGTACTTATTCGAGTGACTCATTATGGGAGTATTTTGCAAGCTTTTGGGGATACAAAAGGAGTTTTTTATTTCAGTCTTAATCTGCTAACAGCAAATGTATTGTTAAGTGTACCGATGACCATATATTTTGGAATTATAGGTACTGCACTAGGTACGCTCATTGCTAATTTGTACAATTGGCTACTAATCCTTAGAAGGATAGGCGGTCACATGGAACTACCTTTCTGGAAAGTCTTGCCTTTTCCGTTTTATGGTAAGGTTTTAGCGCTTTCTTTGAGCATAGGTGCAGTAATGTTCATGGTAAAAGAATATTTACTTATAAATATTGCCCCCTTTTATTCCATTTTAAGTATTAGTCTCGTATACCTTGTAATGTATATAGTAGCTAGCAGGTTAATCGGGTTAATTAGCCAACAAGACTGGAACACTCTAAAGCATTGGGCAAGGCTTTCATTTCTTCGTTAGTGTTTAAAAAAGTGATAATATACTCTAAAGAGTTCTTCTTAGAATAGATAGGCCTTTTTTATTGCCTATGTATTCATGCTTAAATCCTGGGATTTCATGCATCCATAGACTGACTGTCTGCTGTTCACTTTGACGGGCAGCATCATCTAGAATTATCACACAATCTTTAGAGAGTCTTGAGAGTAGTGAAGGTAGAGCAGGATAGCGGGCTAGTTGATTAGTTTTAACTGGGGGTCCATCCACTATTAATAGATCAATGTTCATTTTTGTTGTGAGTCCCTCTAAACTGTACCAATTGTAGATTTTGTCGTCAATTTGCCTAGGCTCTAAAGGGCTATATATTACCTGAGCATTGGATTCAAGTTTATGTGATTTGAGGAGATTTTTAGTCTTTTGAGTATATTCTTTGTTGTGGTCTAATGAAATGACCTGAGCCCCGACTTCTCCGTGTTGTTCAAGTGCGTATGCGGTAATTAGAGTGGAAATTCCACTGCCAAGTTCTACAACTAAGCTAGGTTTATTCATCATGCATTCACGCAAGATAGTTTTGGCTAAATCCGGACAAGCGGTCCATCTAGACATACTTGGCAAGGGGTATCTGGGCGTAATGAAGGAATAGATACTGTGAATAGCCTGAACTTGTGTTCGTTCTTCTTCTAAATCTCTTTCAATACTTCTATATATATGAAACAATAAGGCGAGAAGTATAAAAGTAATAAGAGGTAGTATTACTATAATTGCCGCCTCAAAGCCTAAAAAATAATAGATGGTAAAGCCGATAAGTAGCAAAAGTATACTTGGAATAAAGATAAAGTTATTATCCTTATATTTAAGATTCAGGGAGTTTAAATCATCCTTGATTCTTCTAATCATAATATTATATGTTTCTCACTAATGGGCAATTTAATCCCGATTACAGTTTGAAAGATAAATACTTACTAGACTCAAAAGACTTAGTTTGATCATTGTAATTCTTTATAATTATTTTTTTTGCTTGATAAAGCATCAATATTCTAGCTTATCGACCTTATGTGCTATTGTTTTTTTTCTTTCTTGGTCTATAATGGTATCCGATAAATTGATTGCTCAAGATACAAAATATATTCAAAGCTTAACCATCTCTGAAACAGGAGGCATAATTGTCGAAGATTTTGAGAGCGATAGCCTTGGGCAGTTACCTTATAATTGGTTTGAGCAAAGAGGTGTTAACCGGCCCTACCTTTATTCTGAGGAAATTAAAAAGGATTATTTCTACCAAATTATAGAGGAAGGACATTCGAAAGATGAAGTGAATAAATTTTTAAGGTTTAATGGGGTCATTGCAAAACATCTTAATTTTCCATTACATCAAGTTACCAACTTAAACCTTAACGATACTCCAATACTATCTTGGAAATGGAGAGTTTGGGATGTTCCTGCTGGAGCAGATGAAGGAAACAATAAATTAAACGACACGGCTGCTAGTATATATATCGTTTTCAAAGTAAAGAAGATGGCATTAGTAAAAGAGGTTCCACAGAGCATAAGATATACTTGGAGCAGCAGTCTACCGGTTGGAACAGAGATTTCTACATTTTTTGGTAATCAAAAAATTGTTGTGGTTGGAACGGGGCAAACAAGTAAACCAATTGGAGAATGGTTATTATTTTCACGCAATCTAAAGGATGACTATGAAAGACTATTTGAAGAAAAAATGCCAAGTACACCGCTTGCAATTCTGATACTAAGTGATGGTGATTCCACCAGTGACATTACTACAGCTGACTATGATGACATTGGATTTTATCCACTAGGATATAACTGATCGATTCATACCCAATTGATTCATTAGTTATAGTTAGTTTTTTTATTCAATACGATTATTGGTGTAAGCACTACTTTAATCCCGAAATTCGTACCTTTATCGAATGAAGTTTATACTCAATTGGCTTGCCCCATTACTTAAAATTAATATATATCACCCATATAAAGTTTTATTGGGGGCTTTCTTTTTGTCTTGTGTAGGAGGCTACTATGCACTTCAATTAAAAGTAGACACCGATTTAGCCAATTTATTACCAAAAAATCATCCTAATGTGCAAGCATTGAATGAACTCAAGGATATAGTTGGAGGGGAAACTCCTATGCAGGTGGTCATTAAGAGCCCCGATTTTCAAGCTAATAAACGATTTGCAGAAGAACTTATTCCTAGAAGTTTAGCACTGTTCTACCCCCGTTATAATGAAGGTTACTTTGAAAGGGTAGAATACACCAAAGATACCGAATTCATACAAGATAACGCCCTTTATTTTGCAAGTGAAAAAGAGTTGGCCAACTTAACAGAATGGTTAATTGATGAAATTCAACTAGCTAAAGAAGAGGCAAATCCTTTTTATTTTGATTTAGGCTTTGAGGACGATCTTCAAGAAGAAGAAACAGATATTGAAGATTTCAGAGCAACCTATTCGTCCATTGTACCTTCTGAATACCCGCTAAACAAAGATAGTACAATTATGGTATTGAATTTCTATACTACCGGTTCCAAGAGTGATATTCAGTTTTTAGAAGATATGTTTACGGAGTATGACAGCTTGTTATTTGAAATGAAACCAATGGACTATCATGCTCAAATGCAGGTCTATCATGGGGGAAGGTTACAGCGACATCTAGAAGAATTAACATCCATTATGAGCGATGTAGTAGGTAGTTTTGTGTCTGGAATTAGTAGTGTAATTTTGTTGGTAATGCTATACTTTTTCCTAAAGAAATATTTACACTATCGTAGAGGTGTTGATGACGCGCATAGCTTTATAGATCATGTCATACGGATGCCTTTGCCTGTGTTAATCATAGGAATTCCTTTGATCAGTAGTTTGTTGTTGACATTTGGTTTGACCTACTTCGTGTTGGGTACGCTAAATACAATGACTTCTGTTCTATTTGTGATTCTTTTTGGACTTGGGATCGACTATGGCATACATTATTATGCCCGGTACATCGAGCTGCGTTCTGAAGGATTGGGCATTCAGCAAGCCATTTTAACTACTCATGCGACTACGGGTGAAGCTATTATTGTCAGTGCACTTACTACCGCTGCTGCACTGTTTGTATTGATACTAGCTGATTTTAGAGGGTTCTCTGAATTTGGTTTTATTTCAGGTGTGGGCATATTATTCGCCTTGTTGGCCATGCTATACTTACTCCCGTCCATTTTAGTAGTTCTTGAAAGGTACAACTTGATACTATTTTCGACACGTAAAGTTAAAAAGGCATATTCTACCCGAGTTTATCCATTTTATAAAAGTATAGTACTTTTGGGAATTGTTACTGCAGTTGTAGTTTTATTAAATGTGGGAAACCTCCGATTTCAGTATGACTTTGGTAAACTAGAGCCTCGATTTCCCGAATACGAACAGTTTAGTAAGCTATCTGGGCAGGTTGGTACGGGTACAAAAAAAAATCCGGCTTATATTATAGCTGATGATGACAAGCAAGTTCAGCAATTATTAGAGGTCTTACGACAACGAGCCCATCTAGATAGTATCAGTCCAACTATTGCGGGCATTGAAGCTTTACAAGAGCGCTTTCCTCTAAATGAAGCAGAAAAAGAAATTAAGCTAGAAAAAATAAAATATATTCGTGAATTGTTAGCAGATCCATTATTATCAAATCAAAATTCAGAGGACTTTAAAAAACTTCGCAGAGCATCACAGACGACTTCTGCGCTGACTATAGAGCAGGTACCGGAATATCTGCAGGCTCAATTTGTATCAAAAGACGGTGAAGTAGGGCGATTTGTAATTGTATATCCCTCTGTTGGGCTTTCTGATGGAAAGAAATCTATTGCTTTTAAAGATGATGTCTCCGAAATAGTTTTACCTAATGGAAAAATAAAATACGCTGCTAGTACAAGTATTGTAGCAGCCTCAATGTTGGACTTGATGCGCTCAGAAAGTCCTTATATGATTGGGGCTACTTTTGCGATTGTTTTTATATTCATGCTTTTTACCTTTCGATCTATCAAATGGTCCATTATAGCAATGTTGCCATTGCTTATTGGATTTTTATTTCTATTTGGGATCATGTTACTAATTGGATTTCAGTTTAACTTTTACAATCTGGTGGTACTTCCTGCTATCCTAGGTATTGGCGAAGATAGTGGGGTACACTTGGCTTATCGATATAGAGAAGAGGGTAAGGGGCGCTTAGCTGTGGTATTGGCTAGTACGGGGCAGCACATTAGCATGGGCTCACTCACTACAATGCTTGGTTTCGCTGGTTTACTTTTTACGGCACATCCTGGGTTGCAATCTTTGGGGATTATGGCAGTACTAGGAATTGGTATGACCTTAGTGACGTCTCTTACGTTTTTACCAGCTTTTTTGCAATGGTTAGAACTAAAGGGCAAAATCTAGCCTATATTTCTTCTTAATACTACGTTTTCATTTTTTCCAAAATGATGAGGAGAACAGTATAATGACGGTAAATAATTCTAATCTGCCGACCATCATAAAAACGATAAAAATCCATTTTGCAGTATAAGGTAATTGGGCAAAGTTATCTGTGGGACCAAATTCACCCCATGCAGGTCCAATATTACCTAGAGCGGATATACTTGCTCCAATACTGGACATTAAGTCATAGCCAAACAGGCTTATTAAAATAACACCAAAGCCAAAAATCAGTATATATAGTATGAAAAAACTTAACACAGTTCGTTGAATACTAAGTTCAATTGCTTGGTCACCAATACGAATAGGTATGATTGCCCTTGGATGAATGATTTGCTTAATTTCGCGTCCGAGGTTACGAATAAGTATCATCCATCTAACCATTTTTAAACCACCGCTTGTAGATCCAGAACTGGCTCCTGTAAAAAAAAATAGTAGAAGAACTGATGCTCCAAAAGTATACCACAGTTCATAATCATCTGTAACATATCCAGTCGTTGTAATTATTGCAACTACTTGGAAGCTACCATATTGGAGAGCCTCTAAAAATGTACGCCCATCAAAATACCAAAGCGAAAAAGTAATTATTATAATACCGATAAAGGTAATTAAGGTATAAAATCGTGTTTCTCGATTGTTAAAAAACGTATCCAAGTCACCTTGGAAAAGTCTGAAATGCATGGCAAAGTTGATCCCAGATAAAAACATAAATAGAGTAATAATTATGTCGATATAGATAGAATCGAAGGCTGCTATGCTAGCATCTTTGGTAGAAAATCCACCAGAGGCTAGAGAAGTAAAAGCATGATTCAGCGCATCAAACCAATTCATTGCTGGGTGTAACCATAATAGCACAAATTCTAGGACAGTTAATGCAACATATACCACCCATAGTAGTTTAGCTGTTTCCTGAACCCTTGGTGTTAGTTTGTCCGCAGTAGGTCCAGGTGATTCAGCCTGGAAAAGCTGCATTCCTCCAATTCCAAGTAAAGGTAAAATTGCTAATGAAAGCACAATGATACCCATTCCCCCAAGCCACTGAGCTAGGGAGCGCCAAAAAAGAAAGCTATGCGGCAGTGATTCTATGGTAGGATTTTGAAATCCAGTGGAGGTGGATCCACCCATAATCGTAGACCCTGTAGTAGTGAGACCGCTCATTGTTTCAAAAACGGCATCGGTATAAGATGGCAATATACCTGATATGATAAAGGGTAAAGCCCCTACAAGTGAAAGAGTAATCCAAGTTAAAGCAACTACCATGAAACCTTCCCTGACACGTATCTCTTCAGTAGGCCTAAAGAGCCACCAAAGTAAACCGCCAGAAATAAATGCTATACCTGCTGAAATAAGGAAGCTAAGCCAGGTATCCTCTGAATAAATTAAATCGATGCCAACGGGTAAGAGTAGGGCGAAGCCTAAAAAAAATATGAAGGCTCCTAATATACCCAATACTACTAAAATATCAATTTTTGGGCGATTTAAGCTAGATATGGGACTATTGGTCATTGTCTTATTGAAATAATTGACTGATTTTATCTACTGCTTCCGGCAGGCAAAAAACCATGACTCGATCGCCTGGATCTATTTGAGTAATACCAGTTGCTATTTCTACCTTTCCATCATGTAACACTCCACCAATAACACATCCATCGGGTAATCGTAATTTATTTAATGATTTTTTAGTAATTTTAGAATGGTTCCCTGCTTGTAATTCAATTACCTCTGCCTTAATACCCCTTAATTCAGTCACAGAAATAACTTTTCCTTTACGTACATATCGATGAATTTCATTAGAGGCAGCTACTTTTTTATTGATTACTGCATCTAATCCAATGGTTTGACTTAGAGGAATGAAGTCTGGTTTAGAAACCAAGGTAACGGTTTTTTTTACCTCGAGATGTTTAGCCATTAGGCAGGAAATAATATTTGATTCTTCGTCATCTGTAACTGCTACAAATGCATCCATTTCACCTATACCCTCAGTAGCTAAAAGATCAGGATCGGTTGGGTTTCCATGGAGAACCATGGCATTTTTTAGCTCAACTGCAAGTTCATTAGCTTGTTCAAAATTAGGTTCGATTAGTTTTACACTCCATTTTTTTCTTTCATCCGAACACAATAGGCGTGCGATCATTCGACCAATAGCCGATCCTCCTGCTATCATTATTCGACTAAGTTCGGTTTCTTTTTTACCTGTGCTAGCTATAAGTCCAGGAATATCTTCGGTTCTAGCTAAAATAAAGATTTGGTCATATGCTTGCATTTTAATAGAGCCGCTAGGAATAAGCGTATTTCCGCGTCTGCCAATTGCAACAACGCGAAAGATTGCTTGAGAATACATTTGAGCATATTCTATTAAAGTTATGCCTAATAGAGGAGAATGTTTGTCCAATCGGATACCGACCAACTGCATTCTATTTTCTGCTAAATTTATTACATCACTAGCAGCTGAACGTTTTAATAAGTGGGCAATTTCTTTGGCAGCAATTAATTCCGGATGAATCATCACATCTATGCCTAGGTCGTTAGGAGAAAGAGGGGCATTCACTTGTGAGAATTCATCACTGCGAACTCTCGCAATAACAGTTGTACATCCTAATCGTTTACCCATCATTGCCGAAATCATATTCACCTCATCCACGTTGGTGACGGCAATTAACATGTGAGCTTCACCAACTCGAGCTTTTACTAAATCATTTGCAGATGTAGCATTGCCCTCGACGGTTAAAACGTCAAGGGTTTCCGTAGCTCTTTGCAGGCATTCTTTATCTCGGTCGAGTATAGTCACATCGTGTTTTTCTTTGGATAGTACACTTGCTAAGTCATATCCAATTTCACCCGTACCGATTATAACAATCTTCAATGGTGCAGAATTAATTAAACAACGTTAAAAGCTACCACCTTTTAGTCATAAATAAAAGAAAACAAGTATGTTCATACGTTTTTAGCCAATAGTACCTAAACATTATGGTAATGCTTCAGAAGTCCATGATTGGCGCCTTGAATACTACATAACAACCAAGCTTTTGGTATGATTATTGGAAATGTTTTCAGAAACACCACTAGTGTTCTATTATCAGAAATTAGTCTTAGAGTTAATTAAAATATCTAAGATTGGATTGGTTGATTCATTGTGTTCTAAATTGAATTTAGAACATAACCAGGCAAAGAATTTAATCTAATATTTGTAAGACTAAAGACTTGATAAATAGTTGGTAGATTATAAAGTTATTTGTGTTTGACTCGGCTCGAATAATAGAAAAAGGATAAGCTAAGTTGAGTAAATCAACCTAATACCCATTATTTATCATTCTGTAGAAGTTGTTCAATTCGAATAATTGCATCTTCTAAATGTGCTTTTTGGATGCCATCTCCTAATCCTTTGTCTAAATGTTTTTTAATATCTTTCTTTAAAAGAATTAATTCAGTGCGCATCAATGGGCGAATATCAGAATTTTTAAGATCCACAGAACTTCTGCTACCACCTATTTGATTTAGGCTTAAAAACTCGTGAATTCGAGAAAGATATTCCCGTTGTAGTGTGCGACGATAGACGTCAATTTCGGTTTCGTTATGATAGAGTTCTTTCCATATTCCTAGGCGGAGAGTTTGAAGCATCTCATCAGGGGGCAATACATTCAATTCAAGCTCACTATATTCAATCAAACGGAGTAAGACACTTGGATCTAATACAGAATTGAGTATTCTTCTTTGCAGAGATTGTATTCTGTCAATACTTCCTGCAGCCTGAATGTTTTGGAGTATATTTGAATCTAAGAGCCAATATGGGGTAGAGAAAACTTGATTATTTAAGAATTCTAATGCACGAAGTTGATTTTTTCTACTTACTGGGGTGTAAACGAATCCAATTTGATCTGCTGATTTTCTGTTTTGGTATACCCCGCCAATGTTGGTTGCAACATGTCGAGAATAGCGTAACCACATACCAATGAGCTCGCTATAAATCTCCTCTAAATCTTGATAACCCTCACCTTTGGTATAAGTCCATTCCATTAATTCAGGAACTACCCGCTTTAAATTCAAAAGGCCGTACGTACTTGCTTTGACTGGATCATCCCCTAAATCCTCGGTTTGTGCAGATGGATCATATCCCGTAGATCCTGCAAACCGGTACATAGGATCTCCAGATTTTTCCATAATCCATGAATCTAGTGTTTCTTTTTCATCCTCTGGAGTTCGTGCATTTGGAACTAATCTATACCCCCAATTAACCGAATATAGATCATAGGGGCCTATTTGACGGATAAAGCGAATATTATCGTCGCCTGGTTGTGCTATGTAGTTTTGCCGGGCATACTCCATTATGGTTGTAGCAATGCCATACTTTTGCGTAAATCTACCCGATCGAAGTGAGTCTACAGGGTACGCTGAACTGGATTGCATATTGTGTGGTAATCCTAATGCATGTCCTATTTCATGCGAAATTACCCTTCTCATAGTCTCGCCAATCAAGTCATCGGCTAGTTTGAGCTTTCTAGCTTCGGGATTGGCAGCGCCTGTTTCAATCATTAGGCGGTTTCTGTATGATCGCATATGATTGTGATACCATACAATATCACTTTCAATGATTTCACCTGACCTAGGATCTGATACACTAGGACCTACCGCATTTCGAATCTCATTAGCTACCCATCTAACCGTTGAATACCTTATATCTTCTGGACTCCAATCTGGATCTTCACTTGGAGTGGGAGGAAGTTTAGCCTGTATAGCATTTTTAAATCCAGCTTCTTCAAAAGCGGGATTCCAATCTTCTATCCCTTTGATTATGTAGCTGCGATATTTTTCGGGTGTTGCTGGGTCTAAATAATAGACGATAGGTTTTTTGGGTTCGACTAATTCTCCATTAAAATAGGCTGTGGAATCACTTGGTTCTAGTCTCCAGCGTCGGATATAGGCCTGTCGAACTGCTTTTTGTTGCTCAGAACCAAAATCTATCTGTTGGATGGTAAACCAACCAACTCTGTAGTCGAAAAGTCTTTTTTGCATTGGAACTTTTGGTAACAACACCATAGACTGACTCATGCGAATACTTAAGGTAGCATTGGATGACGAAGAAGGAGGATTGTTAGCCTGATAAGTGAGGACATGGCGTACTTCAAGATTTTTAGGAAAACTTTTAACACTTTCAATGTAGCTTCTATTACTGTCCAACCGCCTAACTTGGTATTCTCGCCGCAAAAAGGGAATTACCCCACTAATTGCTTCAATATCCTCGGTGAAAAAGTCACTGAGCTCGATGATGGTTACGCCGGTATCTGCATCGTATAATTCTTGATCAAATGCGGCTAAAATTGGAGCAAAATTATTGGCTTGCACCGATTCGTAGATGGGTAAAGTACTATCGGCTATGTTTTCATAAGAAACTTCCTTAATAATGATTCGTTCTTGAACTTTACTAAATTGTAATACTCGCTCAGCTGTTTTAGCACCGGCTGAATAAAAACCAAAATACCCATTTGGCACACCTGCTACACGACTTACCAAAAGGAAATCTCGATCCAATAACGAATCGGCAATCCCCCAATAAACTTTTTCTTCTTTCTGCATAATCGTAATGACTCCTTCATCAACCCGATCCATAGTTTTTGCGAAATTAGATACACTAGAAGCTGAGGTTTTTTCCTGTGAAGTTGATTTTTGTGAATTTATTGTATTCGTTAATTGTCCACTCATTGAGCAGGAACACAGAATCAGAGCAATAAATGTATTTTGTAAAAAAAAGCGCACATATTTAAGATTATATAATGAGGTCAATAACATAGTATTAATAGGATTTAGGATAGGGTAGGTTGAATAAATTTGATAATGATTATAAACATTTTAAAAAACCATACAAAACAGCACTACTTTATTTGAAGAAAAGCGTATTTTTACTTTCAGTTTTAAATCTATTTTTTTACTCACCTTCTCCAACTTTATAATTTTAATAAAGCTGAAGAAACCAAAATACTAAATGAATGGGTTGTGTAAAAAGAAACCAGCACTAACTTATTTAAGAGGCTAAGTAATGAATATTGGCATACCCAAGGAAATAAAACCACAAGAAAATAGAGTAGCTATTCAACCCGGAGGTGTACTGACTTTAGTTCAACATGGACATAAGGTATTAGTTCAAAAAAATGCTGGTTTAGGTAGTGGCTTTTCTGATGAAGAGTACAAAAAAGCTGGTGCCATGATTGAATCCGATGTTGAAGCATTATGGACTTCTTCTGAAATGATAATAAAAGTAAAGGAACCAATTGAAGAAGAGTATAATCGTATAAATGAGGGGCAAATTTTATTTACTTATTTTCATTTTGCCGCAGATAAGATACTAACCCAGGCAATTATTGACTCAAAATGCGTTGCTATTGCCTATGAGACGGTAGAAAAAGTGGATCGATCCTTACCCTTGCTCATCCCTATGAGTGAGGTGGCGGGTAGGATGGCGACCCAGGAAGGAGCGAAGTTTTTAGAAAAAGCCATGGGAGGGCGTGGCGTGCTTATGGGGGGTATTCCAGGCGTTCCTCCTGCAAATACTTTGGTATTAGGTGGTGGAATAGTAGGAGTGAATGCAGCTAAAATTGCAGCAGGAATGGGTTCAAATACAACTATTTTGGATATAAATATACCTAGGTTGCGCTATTTAGATGATGTTATGCCCAAAAATATTACTACACTTTTCTCTTCAGAAGCAAACATAAGGGCTATGTTACCAACGGTTGATCTAATCATAGGTGCTGTTTTAAAGCCAGGAGCAAAAGCACCACATCTAATCACAAGTGAGATGCTAGGCCATATGCGACCAGGTACCGTTCTGGTCGATGTAGCAATTGATCAAGGTGGTTGTTTCGAAACCTCAAAACCCACTACCCATCAAAATCCTGTCTATTTTGTGGATGATGTATTGCATTATTGTGTGGCAAATATGCCAGGGGCTGTACCATTTACATCTACTCTAGGGCTAACAAATGTTACTTTACCTTATGCACTTGCTATTGCCAACAAAGGATGGAAGCAAGCAGTAAGAGAGGATAAAGATCTGATGAAAGGGGTAAACATTGTGGAAGGAACTATAGTTTATGAAGACGTAGCAGATGCTTTCGGTATGGGTTGGTCTACAGTAGAGAGTATACTCTAATTAGTACTTAACCTTTATTTAAGGTTATTTATGTTAGCAGCTTATCACTTAAAAAATTTCCAATACTACTACAAAAACGGCCACATAATATTAAAAACTTTCAGTTCCATTATTTCTTCCAATACAATTATCCGGTAGTTTATGAAATCAATTAGAATTGAACTTTTTGTACTCACGCTAAGCCTTATTTGGGGTTTTTATACACTAAACTTGCAGGCTCAGTCGACTCTTGCTATTCCAGATACAACAATACATGTGTCAGATACATTATATTATCCTATTTATCTTGAGGTGGGACAAAACGATTATTTGTATGGGATTGTCTTTCAGTTAATGTACGATAGTCATCAATTGGATTTGCTTGAAATAATAACAACAGGTACTCTTACTAAAACAAATGGGGCTTTTTCTGCGGTTAATAACCAAGACAATAAAATCTTTTACTCTTTAGCAACTACAAACCCTATCCAGGAATCGGGCATTTTATTGATCTTGAAATTGCGACCTAAATCTGCCCGTAATGGACAAATTGTTATAACTGAATATCAATTCAATGAACTAGCGGTTCAGACTCAAGCAATTCGCTCCAATGTGCTTACTTTTGGTAATACACCACCTATTCTAGTAGGCTTACCGGACACCTTATATTTAAACCAAAATGACACTTTATTTTTTGCTCTAGGTGAGGTGATTCAGGATTCGGATGATTCATTTTCAAAACTTGATATTGAACTCAATCTAACACCTCCTGTTATCGTAGTAGAACTTATTGATTCTACGGAAAACTTACTTATATACTCACCTATGTATGTGGGGGAAGTGGTGCTAAGCGGTAAGGTAACAGATCAAGAAGGATTATTTACTGATTTTTCAGTGATTATTATTATTGAGCAAGCTATTGCCAATGAATCGTTTGCTGAGAAAAGTGAATTTTTTACTGAAATAAAACTTGAGCAGAATTTTCCAAACCCATTTAATCCAACAACCTCAATTAGTTTTGAGATTTACCAAAATAGTCATGTAAGTTTGCGGATATATGACTTAATGGGCAGGGAGGTGGAAGTATTATTAAATAAATACATAGCAAAAGGTCAATATGAATTCTCATTTGAGGCTACGAATCTCGTTACCGGTACTTATATATATCGCCTAAAAACAAATAATGGAGTAATTAAATCGAAAAAAATGACCTTAATTAAGTAAAAGTATATACTGGCTTTTATTGGACACTGCTATTATTTAGGGCCTAATTTTATGGCGTAGAGTGGATCAAAGCGTGCTCCAATTCTAGCTGGGATCCAAGAGGCTAGAGTACAAAGAATAGTAGTCACAGTGGGGACAACCAAGAAATCAAGCAAATGCGGGGAGACAGGAGCAACTGACATGTAATAGTTTTCCTCTGAAAGTCGAATGAGTTCGAATTCACTTTGCACAAAAATAAAGGCTAGACTAATCCCCATGCCAATAACAAGTCCAATAATAGATACCCAAAGTCCTTCAATCAGAAAAATTCGTTGTATTTGTTGCTGATTTGCTCCTAGAGTTTTTAGGACTCCTATATCTTGTGTCCGTTCTAATACCATCATTAGTATAGCTCCTATTAGATTAAACGCAGCTATCAAAATCATTACACCAATGACTAGAGGTATAATATTCTCTTGTAATTCCACCCATGCAAAGAGGTTTCCGTAACGACTCTCAATGGTTTCAGTATAATACGGTAAGCTTATTTTTTTATCCAATATTCTTTCAAATTTGCCAATAGAGCTAATTGTTGGTTTGTGAATTCGAAGTTCAAGATCTTGGGCTTGAGGAAAAGGTATAGAGAGTAATTCACGAACTATTTCTACATTTGCAAGTGCATATTGGCTGTCAAAAAACTCAATTCCTGTGTTATAAATATGGCTAATCTCGAGCTGTTTCAATTCAGGACTTCCAAATGTGTCTTTGGTAAAGTTATCTGTAACCGAGTATACGTTAATTCGGTCTCCGATATTTACTCCTAGGTCTTGGGCAATATCCTGTCCTAGAACCAAACTATTCAGTATAGAGGTCGTTGTTGCAGATGCTGAGGTAGTAGACTTAAAATAGGGGCTAACTGAAGGATCCTCAAGCACATTGGGAACACCTTTCAAAATTGCCCCTGTAATTTGTTCTTTATATTGTAGAATAACCTGCCCGCGTATTATAGGAGCGATGTAAGACAAACCTTCTAAATCTTTTAGATAGGCCTGGAGTGTATCTGCCCGGTAAACTGGTTGGTTCGAAAAACTGGTTACTGTGATATGTGGTGCAAAATTGATAACTTTCTCTTGAATGGTTTCCTTGAACCCATGCACAATGGATAAAGTTATAAGTAAGCCGGCAGAACCAATGGCCACCCCAGTAATTGACATGGATTTAATAAAAGATATAAAGCCACTACCACTTCTATTTCCCCAGAAGTATCGATAGGCTAAAAATCGCTCCATACCCATGTTTATTCAGATTTCATTTGAGGGAAGAATAGTACATCTCTAATGGATTCTGAATTGGTCATAATCATGGAAAGTCTATCAATCCCAATGCCTATGCCTGCAGTAGGTGGCATGCCATATTCAAGAGCCCGTAAAAAGTCTTCATCTACGGCCATTGCCTCATGATCGCCACCAGATCGAAGCGATGCCTGAGCCTCGAGTCGTTCCCGCTGATCTACAGGATCATTTAGCTCAGTGTAAGCATTGGCTATTTCTTTACCGTTACAAATACACTCAAATCGCTCTACTAAGCCGTTTTTACTACGATGTTTTTTGGTAAGGGGGCTCATTTCTACAGGATAGTCGGTGATAAAGGTAGGTTGTATGAGCTTTGGCTCTACATAGGTTCCGAATATATCATCGATTATTTTGGCTATTCCAAAGCTGTCGTCAATTTCAATGTGGAGATCCTTTGCAATACTTTTTTGTTCTTCTAATTCTTTACCGTACAAGTTATGCCCAGTATATTGCTCTATTGCTTTAAAAATTGGAATCCTTGGCCAAGGAAAACTGAAATCAATGATATGTTTACCAACGGTAACTGTGGGGCTTCCATGTAATTCTTTGGCTACATTTTCGATCATTTTTTCAGTGAAATCCATCATCCATTCATAATCCTTGTATGCCACATATAGCTCAACTTGTGTGAATTCAGGATTGTGGAATCGTGAAAGCCCTTCGTTCCTGAAGTCTTTTGAAAATTCATATACCCCATCGAAGCCTCCTACAATTAATCGCTTTAGATATAACTCATTAGCTATACGCAAGTATAAGTCAATATCTAGTGTATTGTGATGGGTTACAAATGGTCTAGCGGAAGCTCCTCCGTAAACGGGTTGTAGGATAGGAGTTTCAACTTCAAGATATCCTTTACTATTCATAAAATTACGCATGCTTTGCACCATTTTTGTGCGCAAAATAAAGGTCTGTTTAACATCTGGATTAACAATTAGATCCACATAGCGTTGACGGTATCGAAGTTCTTTATCCGAAAAAGCGTCATAGGTTACCTTTTCGCCTTGCTCGTTTTCTACTGCTTTTGGGGTAGGTAGTGGGCGTAGTGTTTTAGTTAATAATTGAAAATGCTCTGCATGAACAGTAGTTTCCCCCGTTCGGGTTTTAAAGACAAAACCTTTGACACCTACGATATCACCAATGTCTACCAACTTTTTGAAAACAGTATTATATTCTTCCGCTCCTACATCATCCCGGCGAATGTATACTTGAAGAGTTCCTTGGCTATCTTGAATGTGAAAAAACGCCGCTTTCCCCATAATACGGCGAGCCATAACTCTCCCTGCTACTGATACTTGAGCTTTATTTTCATCACCATCTTCACTAAGTAGGCTTTCATTGGAGATAATTTCAACGCTGTTATGTGTTTGATTAAACTCCGGTGGATAGGGATTTACGCCCATATCAATTAATTGGGCTCTTTTTTCCCTTCGGATTTGTTCTTGTTCAGAATAAGAAAGTTCCTGATTCGACATATAAGATTGAGTAGAGTTTAAAACATTTATTTAGGAAGATGATAAACTAAATCATTTAAATACGGAATTGAATGAACCGCATTATTAACTGATGTAAAATACCGAAATCCTAGCTAAGTTATGACTAACTATTTATGAACAAGTTTAGTAACCATATTTACCTTAGTATATCGCCAATTTCACGAGTTTCTGTTTCGCAGTATAAAACCCAAGATACACTTATGAGCTTTTTGGACGAGGATCAGCATAATCGCTTAGAAAAAATGACTAACCTGACTAGAAGGGAAGAGTTTTTAGGCGTTCGAAGTATTTTGTTTGAGTTGTACCAAAAATATGAACTTTGTCTAGGGCAATCATTAACTTCTCAGGCTGTGAAACTCACTCAGGATGAATTTGGTAGGCCATATCTTATGCAAGCAAGGGTATCATCACGGGCCAATGAGGGAGCCGTTAAGCCGAAACCTAAGGTACAAGAGCTACAGAATGATTCACTTCCGTCTGTATCTTTGAGCCATACCAAGCAGTGGCTAGCTGCTGCAATTTCGGACCAATCGCGAATAGGAATCGATATAGAAATACCGATTCGTACTGTTTCAGAAGCTTTAAAAAGGCGATTTTTCAACCAGCAAGAAATCCAAGAGGGTATTTTTTGTGACCATCCTGTCTGGTTGTGGGTGATAAAAGAAGCTGTTGTGAAATGCATAGGGATGGGTATTCAAGCGGATTTGACTAAGATTGTAGTGAGAATAGTAGATGCGAATACATGCGCCAGTAAGAATTGGTCCATTGAACGGCATTCCAGCATGCCAAAGGGGGAGGAAAGGGAGTATTTGTTTTATGCAAGCTATTCAACAAAGGAATGGTTTGAGGGGAAATTATGGAGTCATCCTTCATATGTGTGCGCCATAGCAATCCCAAGCCTGAACATTGGAGGAAATAGTGAATAAATCAGTTATGTCGGTATGTATTATCGGACATGGTCGGGTGGGTAAGTTTTTTGAGGCCTTGCTCATGCCAATGAAAGGAATTCGTGTTTTTATAAAGCATAAGCATGAGCCAAGATATCCTGCGGTCGATGTATTTCTGATTTGTGTTCAAGATCAGTGGGTATCCAAGGTGGTAGAAGAGCTGACTGTTCATGAGCAAGATCAGGTATTTTCGGCGGTGCACTGCTCTGGAATTTTGCCTTTGAATGTGCTTTCGTCTTTGGCCGAAGTTAATGGCGAGGGAAGTCGATGGAATGATAATAATAATGGAGTTAGATATGAAAGTGAATTTAATAAAATAGCTGTGTTGCATCCACTTGCACCTATTAATTCACAAATGGTATCAGCTGAAAATATTCTGTTTGATGCCATTGGTGACCCCGAATTACTATTGATCTTTGAACACTGGTGCAAGAATTGGGGAGCCCGGTTAATAAAGGTGGATGCGCATCAGAAAAAAATTCTTCATATCGCAGCGGTTATGAGTTGTAATTACCTTACTACCTTGTATGGAATGGTGGAGGATTTCTTGGAGTTCGAACAATTTAGTAAGGTAGAAGTGAGGCAGATTCTCTCGGCATCAATGGGGCGAACGCTGGAACAACTTGATGACATTTCCGTTGAGAAAGCCATGACAGGACCCATTATCAGGGGAGATATTGACACTATCCGCGAGCATTTAGCTATTTTAAAGGACGACCAGCAGCGTTTGGGATTGTATAAAAACCTAGGAAATAGTACTATAGATATGATATCCAAATTTAAATGTAAGCCAAGCGAGGAAACAATTAAAGTAATGCGCGCATTGTTTAATAGGTAAATATTCATGCATAGATATATTTGATGATGAAAATAAAACTTTTGACCCCAATTGTAATTTTAACTTTAATTGTTTTTGTACTAACTAGCTGGTCATGTTCTCAAAAACCAGACTTTGAGCTCAGTAAAGATGGAAGTAACTCTGTATCCATCCTTGAAAACGCTACAGTAAATGAGATTCAAACCCATCTAGCTAGTTTCAAAGGGGAAAAACCTGTCTTGGTCAATATTTGGGCTACCTGGTGTTTGCCCTGTGTGGAAGAGTTTCCGTATATCATGGAATTAAAGGAACAATATGGCGAGGCGTTTGAGTTAGTGTTCATTTCTGCAGACTTTGAAGAGGCCAGAGCAGAAGCCACTAATTTTTTAAAAGAACAGGGAGTTAATTTCACTACCTTTTTTAAGCAGGGTAACGACAACAATTTTATTGCAGGGATATCTGAAAAATGGTCTGGCGCTATTCCATATACCCTAATACTTGACAAACATGGAGCGACCTATACCGAGTGGGAAGGAAAAGCGGATTATCAGGATTTTGAAAAGGCATTACTAGGTCTAATTGAATAGATCATAGCAAATCAATAAAAACTATAACGAATAATTATCTTAGCTGTATGAAACAAAACATCGTTCAACAAGTAGTGAAAGGCTCATTCGTAATCGCGCTAATTGGATTAGTGTCAGGCACTAGCATAGTTGCGCAAGATATTCAGCAACTTCCATTAGGAAGCACATTACCCCTGGGTGATGTACAAATGGAGGATATCTCAGGTCGCAACCTAAGTTTAAATGAAGTAAAAGGAGATAATGGCTTACTAGTTATTTTTTCGTGTAATACCTGCCCTTGGGTTATTAAATGGGAAGATAGGTATCCTGTGGTGCAAGAACTTGCCACGGTGAATGATATCGGGATTATTCTGTTGAACCCAAATGAAGATTACAGAGATAAAGGGGATGGAATGGAGGATATGATTTTACATGCAGAAAAAGCAGGCTATAATCTCCCCTATGTTTTGGATAAAAATCACCGTGTGGCTGATGCTTTTGGCGCTTCACGCACTCCACATGTATATTTATTTAACGCTGAGGATAAGCTAGTATATGTGGGGGCTATAGATGACAATGCAAACAGCGCTGCAGACGTAGAAGAGTTTTACTTAGAAGATGCTATAGAACAACTGTCAGCAGGTCAAGCTATAACTCGATCCACTACAAAGTCCATAGGCTGTACTATTAAAAGGCTCAGTAACTAATAAGTAGAAAAAGCATTATTTTAGGTAACTATCTAACATAATCTAGTTCTAAAATTACAATGCCTACTTGGATACTGCATACAGAATTTAAATTTGACGCGGCCCATTATATTGACGGGTATAATGGAAAGTGTGGAAGAATGCACGGTCATACCTATAAAGTTCATATGAAAGCTAAATCAAATAAGCTTAACCCCTCTGCTTATTTGGGCACCTCCGATATGGTATGTGATTTTAAAGAGTTAAAATGGGCTGCAAAAGACTCTAAAAAAGGGGGGTTTGACCATGGGGTTTTGAATGACCTTATGCAGGAGAATACCACGGCCGAACGGATTGCAGAATACATACATCAAGAAACCAAGAAAAGAATTCCCTCCGATATAGAATTAGAAGTTACAGTATGGGAAACCGAGACATCATGGGTTAGTTATACTGATAATGATGTTTAAGGCCACTGTCATATCTAGCGAACTTAACAGCAAGTTCATGGACGTGAACTACCCAATAATGGAGCAATACTATACCATTCAAGGAGAAGGCTATCATACTGGTGTGCCAGCCTATTTTATACGAATAGCTGGGTGTGATGTGCACTGTTGGTGGTGTGATGTAAAAGATAGTTGGGATGGAGAAAAACACCCATTAATTCCGGTTAAATATCTTTGTAAGCAAGTAGAAAAATCAGGTGCTGAAAAGGTAGTCATTACCGGTGGTGAGCCTCTGCTTCATGATTTACAACCCCTCTCTACAGAGCTTAAAAAATTAGCAGTAGATGTTCATGTTGAAACAAGTGGATCTTCCCCAATCTCTGGTATACTCGACTGGGTAACCCTGTCTCCCAAACGTTTTAAAAAGCCTTTGTCTGAGGTGTATGAGTATGTAGATGAGTTAAAAGTCGTCGTATTAACAAATAAGGATATTGAATGGGCAGAATCAGAGGCTCAAAAGTGCCCCAAAACCACTAGGCTGTACCTTCAACCTGAGTGGGATACCGCCGAATCCATTCCTTTAATTGTCAATTATGTTAAAAATAATCCACAATGGGCTATAAGCTTACAAACCCATAAATTCCTCGATATACCATGATTAATTCAACAAATACTGTATGCATTACTGGGGCCTCTCGCGGAATAGGGCGTAAACTAGCTCATGCATTTTCTGCCGTTGGCTTTCCTATTATTTTGACGGCGAGTTCGATTAATAATTTATCAAGGGTGAAAAAAGAATGCCTTGAAGCTGGGTCACCAAAGGTGGAGACCGTAGAGGTTAATTTTTTAGGAGATAATCCACTAAGGGAGTTAGATCATTTGCAGTCTAAGCCATCTATATTAATCAATAATGCAGGAAATTTTTTATTTAAAAATCTGCACGACACTACGGATCAAGATTATATTCATCAATTCTCCATAAATGCATTAGGAACCATCCGGGTTACTGATTATTTACTGCCCGTATTGGGCAACCATAAGCAGGCACTTATTGTGAATATTTGTTCCAAAGCGTCGGTAGTGGGTTATTATGATGCAAGTGCGTACAGCGTAAGTAAGCATGCCCTCTATGGATATGGAAAAGCATTGCGAGCTTATCTTAAGCAAGCCGCTCCTCATGTTGCATGTACAAATATACTCCTAGGGCAAACACTCTCTAGTTCATGGGATGGCTTAGATGTGGACCATGAGTTGTTAATCGACCCTGTTGATTTAGCAGAAGTAATCATTGGTCTAACTAAGTTAGGAACTAGAACAGTAGTAGAAGAACTAACCATAATGCCATCCAAAGGAGAGCTTCCAAGGTGAATATATAGGTAACTGAGTTCAGTTATGCTGAATACATACATTATCCATTTCATAGGTTTATCAACCAATTTACCTTTTTAGAGCTCAGTTAATGTATGGAGAAAAGACTGCTTTTAGGTCACTGTTAATATCTTCAATGATAGTAGGTGTAAAAGATGAACCCGTTAATTGTTCATATAGTTGCTCATATCTTTTGTACACCTCTATTCGAAATGAGTCGGGTAAATCTGGAAGGTTTTGACCATTTAGGCCTTGAAAGTTATTTTTCATAAGCCACTCTCTCAGAAATTCTTTAGAGAGTTGTTTCTGAGGCTGTCGGTCTTTTTGCCGTTGCTCATAGCCATCGAAATAAAAATAGCGAGAAGAATCGGTAGTATGAACTTCGTCTATGAGGGTCAATTCATCTACATTCAAGCCAAATTCATATTTAGTATCTACAAGGATGAGTCCTTGCTCGCGTGCTACTTCTTGGCCTATTTTAAATAATTCATAGGCTTTTTCTCGAATTTCTGCCCAAAGAACGGTACTCACAATACCCTGAGCGAGTATTTCTTCTTCTGAAATATCTTCATCATGCCCCTCCAATGATTTGGTTGCTGGCGTGAGAATAGGCTCTGGAAGGGGGTCGTGCTCACTCAGACCCTCTGGTAAAGTTACTCCACAAAGCATACGTTCTCCACTTTTATAGGTCCTCCAAGCATGACCTGTAAGGTGAGCCCGAATAACTACTTCTATTGGTATGGGGACACATTTTTTGGCAATGGTAATATTTGGGTGTGGTACCTCAATAATATGATTCGGAATAATATGCGAAACCTTATTGAACCCAAATTCAGCTAGTTTATTTAGTATTTGCCCTTTAAAAGGAATAGCTTGATGCATAATAAAATCAAAAGCAGATATTCGATCAGTTACTACAATACCTAGTATTTGGCTATTTAATGTATAAACTTCTCTAACTTTACCTTGATAGAGATCTGTTACAGTAGGGTGGGAACTTGAAGTAATACAATTAGTGAGGGCGTGCTTAAAATCCAAAGTTGGTTAAACTTAAGGGTTGCTATGAGTAAAAATACAGAGATATCACATGATTTTATGAATTCTTAGTTGACCCTCTAGGAATTAAAATAGGGTTTATCATAGTTTGAAATAGTTGAGTGTCTTTATTTTTGATTATGGCTAGCAGACGTGATATTGCTTGAGTACCAATGGTATGCATTTGTTGGTCAATTGTCGTTAAATCAAGATACTTACTCAGCTTTATATTGTCATAACCTATAATTGCCATATCTTCAGGCACTCGAAGACCAAGCCGACTTATAGCATGTAAGGCCCCTAAAGCCATTGAATCGTTGAGGCAAAAAATAGCTTCGGGAAATTCACTCATATTGGAGTATTTATTGATAGCTTCGAAACCGGTTTCTTCGGTAAAACCTGCATGTTTGCTCGTATCTCCGGTTATAAAAAATTCTTTCTTAAGATCTTTATCGAGTTTTTTAAAAGCATCTTTAAATCCTTTCTCTCGCTGAATAGAAGTTCTAGTTTTAACAGGAGTGCTAATCATTCCAATGCGTTCATATCCAGAATGTATGAGGTGTTCGCCTGCCATGAAACCACCTTGGTAGTCATTTAGCATAAAATAATTATAGTTATTATGTTGTGAATTTACCAAGACTGTAGGAATTCCACTGCTTTCTAATTGCTTATGTAACGAATCACTTACATCAATAGAAATCAATATAACTGCATCGGCTGAGCCACGGTCAAAAAAGTTAGTCACCGCTTTTTCAGGATTTTTGGATCCTGTGTTGTAGATTATAATATCTAAATCTGTTTTCTTAAGTTCATCCTTAACCCCTTTTAGTACTTCATTAAAAAAAGGTGTGGTAAAAGAGGGAACCGCAACAGCTAACATCTGTGGTTCTTTACTAGCTAATTTACGCGCATTTACTTGAGGTCGAAAATTAAGTGTAGTAATGGCTTCCTGTACCCTTGTCTTAGTTTTGTCCGATACATTCAGTGATCCATTTAAAACCCTGGATACGGTTGATATGGCAACATCGGCCAGTTTTGCTACGTCGTAGATGGTAACTTTTTTATTCATGAGTCTTTAATTTCTTTATCATCTAGTGGAGGTATAGATTTTTTTCATTAATATGTTTAATCAGCCTCAAATTATGTTTAACTGAATGTAGGTTTCAAAAGAAAAACACACAATTCTACTTATAGAGAGATTAACTTCTATGTGCTTATATCCAGTGTTTAACTAAATAGTAAAGGGTCTTTAGTTTATTAGCTTACGTTTATTAGTTTGATATCCATTTTTTTCTTTATAAAAAAATCGCTTAAGTATAGTAAAATTTTCTGAAGATAGATATGTATGATGTTTTTAAATTTAATTTAATTATGATGGGAACTATTTGAGCTGCAACGTACTTTAATTTTATATGAGCACAATAATTAAATATCCATATAGTTTAATTAGACCTCTGTATGAGCGTACTTCTTTTCATCGTTCAGTTATTGACGATATGAATAATGATTTATTAAAACCTGCTTATTCTCAATGTCGTGCTATCACTCGCTATTATGCCAAAACCTTCTATATGGCTACACGCTTTTTACCCAACGATAAGCAACGTGGTATTTTTGCGATTTATGGATATTGCCGCTATATAGACAATCTGGTAGATGATAATGTAGATTTGATTAATGCTAGATTTGTCCCTAGTGAACAACTATCAGACAAGTTGGATGAATTAAGATTTAAAATAGCAGATATTTATGACGGTAAAATTCAATCCAAAGATCCTATTTTCACCGCTTTTGCAGATACTTTTCTTAATTATGAAATCCCAAAAGAACTCCCTTTATTGCTTATTGATGGAGTAGAGCAAGATTTGCAAAAAACTCGATTTCTAAACTTCAAAGAAATCTACGATTATTCCTTCAAAGTAGCATCTGTTGTAGGTTTAATGACTACACCTGTATTTGGTTATAGCAATGAGCAGGCACTTAATTATGCAGCGGATTTGGGTATAGCTATGCAGTTAACCAATATATTAAGAGATGTGGGTGAGGATGTAGATCGAGATCGCATATATTTAGCGCAGGATGAACTAATTGCTTTTGGGCTCACTGATGACGACATTTTGTGCAAAAAGATTGATGACAGATTTATTGAGTTTATGAAGTATCAAATACAGAGGGCAAGAGAGTACTATGAACGTGCAGAAAAAGGTATAACTATGTTGGATCGAGATGCACGGCTTCCTGTATACCTAGCATGTTATAACTACGCCAAAATTTTAAATAAGATAGAGGAGAACAACTATGATGTATTTTCTTCTAGAGCCCACCTTACAAAATTTGAGAAGCTTAGTATACTTCCCCAGATATTATATAAAATTAATATAGCTTCATAATATTACACTGCCAGAAATACGCTTTTTCATCATCAAACAATTTCGACTTAGTTAAAAGTGTCCAGTTTAGTATCTTGTCTTATCTATTAGGTTGTAATTAGAGAATTCATTCTCACACCCTACAATTATATGAGGCAGATAAATAAAATACTTATTGCAAATCGTGGTGAAATAGCCCTTCGTATTATCCGAAGTTGTTCAGCTCTCGGTATTCAAACAGTGGCAGTATTCAGCGAAGCAGATGTATTTGCACCTTATGTTCGAATGGCTAACGAATCTATTTTTATTGGCCCAGCGGCTTCCTCTAAGAGTTACTTGGTCATGGGTACCATAATTGATGCCGCGATTAGTACTGGCGCGCAGGCTATTCATCCGGGTTATGGGTTTTTGAGCGAAAATGCCACCTTTGCTAAGAAATGTCAGGAAGCTGGAATAATCTTTATCGGTCCATCACCAAATGCCATTGAATTGATGGGAGATAAAATGAAAGCTCGAGCATTGGTTAAAGAGCGAGGGATACCCTTCCCACCGGGTTTAGTTGAGCCTATATTCCCTGAAAATGATGTTGAGCAAATCGCACATGAAATTGGATATCCTATTCTGATTAAAGCAGCAGCTGGTGGTGGTGGTAAGGGAATGCGAATAGTTCACAAGGAGTCAGAGCTAAGAAAGGCGATAAAAGTGGCGGCTTCCGAGGCGCAAAATGCCTTTGGAGATGCGCGGGTGTATATTGAGAAATATCTCGAGAATCCTCGACATATCGAAATACAAATTTTAGCCGATAAACATGGCCAGTATTTCCATCTATTCGATAGAGAGTGTTCTATTCAACGGCGTCATCAGAAAGTGGTGGAAGAGGCGCCCTGCGTTATTTTAACAGATGATTTACGGGAAAAAATGGCTCAGTCTGCCTTAGATATCGCAAGAAGCTGTAAGTACCATGGAGTAGGTACCGTCGAATTTCTAGTAGACAAGCATCTTGACTATTACTTTTTGGAAATGAATACCCGGTTACAAGTTGAACATCCTGTAACAGAGATGATTACTGGTTTAGACTTGGTTGAGTTGCAAATACAAATAGCCAGGGGCGAACAACTAGATTTGATACAGAAAGATATTCAGATCCATGGTCATGCCATCGAATGTAGAATTTACGCCGAAGATCCATTTAATAACTTTATACCAGACATTGGTTTTTTGTCTAAGCATCGGATTCCATCTGGTTTGGGGATTCGTGTAGATAGTGGGGTGGAAGAGGGGACTGAAGTGTCCATACATTATGACCCATTGATATCTAAATTAAGTGTACATGCAGCTACCCGTGAAAAAGCCATTCAAAAAATGAAAGCGGCACTCAATGAATATGAAATCGAGGGTTGTCAGACCACCATATCTTTCTGTGATTATTGCATGCAGCATCCCAATTTTATTAAAGGGCAGTATAATACTCACTTTGTCTCCGACTTCTATCTACCCGATCTTGAGCATAACCGTTTGAGTAGTAAGTATTCGAAAAACCTACCTAATCCAAGTGTTATTGCGTTAATGGCAGGAATACTATTTGAAAGAAAATCAACTAATAATGAATACAAGACATCAAAAGTGACCTCAACCTCGGTAAATATTTCTAATGATAAGCCTTGGTGGGCCGCAAGAAGAAACTGATATTCTTATGAACGAAGTACTATTTAAACAGTTAAATAATTTAAAAACAGAACAACGTAACCCTAACACTCAAGACATCGACTTGGATGACGCTCTTAATATTGCAAAAAAAATTAATAATGAAGACCAAAAGGTTGCAGAGGCAGTGAGCGAAAAGCTACCTCAAATAGCTCAAGCTATTGATTGGGTAGCACAAGCTTTATCGCTTGGCGGCAGGTTACTTTTTTTTGGGGCGGGGACCAGTGGGCGTTTAGGGGTGTTAGATGCCGCAGAATGTCCTCCCACATTTGGAACAAAACCCGAACAAGTACAGGGATTTATCGCAGGCGGTGAGGCTGCTATGTTTGTAGCCCAAGAAAAAGCAGAAGATCAAGATGATATTGGAATCGCTGATTTGAATATGGTTTTTCCTACACAAGCTGATGTGGTTTGTGGTTTAGCCGCAAGTGGACGAACCCCTTATGTGCATGGAGCGCTAAGGCGTGGAATGGAACTTGGTTGTAAAACAATATTTATTACGACTGTGCCAAAACAGCAACTCACCATCTCCCCAGACTTAGTGATTGATGTGCCGGTCGGCCCCGAAGTAATAATGGGTAGTACAAGAATGAAAAGTGCCACCGCCCAAAAAATGGTACTGAATATGATTACAACTGGTGCGATGATACGACAAGGTAAAGTATATGAAAATGTGATGGTTGATCTAATGTTAACCAATGCAAAATTGGTTGAAAGGGCTAAGCGAATTATCATGAATTTCAGTTCACTTGATTATAAAGCGGCTTCTAAAGTTTTAGAGCAGGCTAATGGGCATGTTAAAACTGCGTTGGTTATGGCTCTTGGGGGTAAATCAAAAGAACAAGCGGAATTGTTGCTAGAAACACATCAGGGATTCATTAGAAAGGCATTAAAGTCACAAAACTAGGTAATGGAGATGTCAACTAGACTATTTAGTATCTACATGTGGTTGTATTATAGCCTGCTATTTTTTGGTTTTTTTGTACTTATATCACTTACTTTTCTAATTACGTTCTCTATAGATCCTTACCGGCGCATTCCCAATCGTGTTCTATCTTGGATGGCTTGGTTTATGATGCATCCCAGTCCAAGTTGGCAAATCCAACTCGAAAACGCCGAGTTGCTCAATAAAAATACACCAACAATCTATGTTTGTAACCATGAAAGCTTTTTAGATATCCCACTTATTTATCAGTTACCTATTCGGATGAAATGGGTGGTCAAGCATAGCATGACATACATCCCAATTATGGGCTGGATGGTTCGATTGACAGGACATTTAACCATTGATAGATCTAAAAAATCCGCCCTTAAGAAGTTGAATAACCTACTTCAACCTTTAAACTCTGGTATACCTGTGATGCTTTTTCCAGAGGGTACACGATCGCTTGATGGTAGTTTACAACCCTTTAAAAATGGGGCTTTTTTATTGGCTTTAGAACATGGTTTATGTATTCAACCTTTAGTTATAGAAGGAGCATTTGAAGTTTTACGTTCTGGGAGTTACTTATTTCGGTCTAAAGCCAATTTCCGGTTGCGAGTTCTTCCAAGCATTAATTCTAAAGAATTTGACTCTATGTCCGAACTTAAACAAACAGTACAAGAAAGGATGTCGGAAGCGTTGAAGGAGCTAGAATCCGTGTAATAGAACTAAACAATGAGGAATTAAAGTAAGTTAACCATGCTTTCAATTTCTATCTAGTCATTTTTAATACTAGATTACACATCATGTGGTTATCCTTATCACCTACTTATTGGTTATTGTACAAAAAATCATATACACTTCGTATGCTGTGTGCTATATGTGGGGTTTTGGTGCTATTTATTATACTGTTTAAGTGGCCTATGAAACCAAGAGAAAATTCAAAATATCAAGAGTTAATGGCTGTTTATAAAGAGGAAATCATACTTCAACCTATGATCATAACTCGTCAAAATGTCGGTGTTGCAGCCCCACCTAAACCAATAGTGCAAGCCTTAGCCCCTGAATACCGGCTCATTCAAGAAGATTTTTTAACAATAGACCGATCGAACTTATTGGTCGATGAATTTGAACAGGCACGAAATGCTAGTACTGGTTGGATAGGAGAAGAGCAGGAAATTACCGGTGATCCCGATAGAATTGCGCTTTATAAAAAAATAGTTGAACCTTCCTATTCTAATGAAGCTTTGGCGATTAATGATCAATATATAATCGGAGTACAAATGACTGTTGATTCCTCAGGAAAGGTAGTGGAAGCATACGTGTCTTCCATTGAACAGTTGCTTGATAACGATGAGAGTATCGAGAGAGATCAGGTTCAATTTGGCATTCTAGAGGCAATAATCAAAGCGGCATTTATGTGGGAATTTACTCCAGCTGTGAAAGAAGGACAAAAAGTAAAAACCCAAAGAACCGAATTTTTTCATTTTGGTAAGTAGATTGTTAATGCCATCGGTGAATATCCCTTTAAGAACTTCAGAGTATAAAAATCCTTTCAGGCTCATAACATCGCTCTTCACGGTGATCTGTATCATATTTACCCAGATCATCGCGGCGACAGTAGCACCTCGGAAAAAGTCCAAAGAATTGAGTCTTTTTCCTTTTATGATTTGTTGTGAGTTATCTATCTTAGCCAACATATTTAGTTGGGTTTTTGGCTTTTCATTCTCAAAATTCTACTGACTGAGTAGTCAATTCTATTTTCGTTGATAAGTCCCTCCTCAATTAGTTGTTCAATGGTGGATACTAGATCAGATAATTTGGCTGGGTTTGGCAGTAGATTATTTCCAAAACAAAACATATCTACTCCCGCATTTAGTCCCATCTTCAGGGCCTCTTTTATACCGTAGTGATCAGAAATTGCTTTCATTTGCATATCATCAGTGATCACTAAACCATTGAAGCCCATTTTCTTGCGAAGTAATTTGGATATAATATATTTAGATATGGTTGCAGGATGCATTGCATCGAATTTTCTGTGAATTACATGGGCGGTCATAATTATTGAGCATAGTCCATCTTTAATAAGGGCTGAATAAGGTAATAACTCATCTTCTTGCCATGTATCAGTCACATCTACAAAACCTGCATGTGTATCGCCTGTGGCGCTTCCATGACCTGGAAAATGCTTGCAGCAACCCCAAATCCCTTCCGATTGTAAGCCTCTTAAGTAAGCCTTAGCATGTCGGTAGACTAAATCTGAGCTAGAACCAAAGGAACGTTCTCGTTTAGCTATTATAGAGGAATTAAATTCTTTGGCTACGTCAACTACGGGTGCAAAATTAATGGTAATATGCATTTCTCGGAGTATCCTGCCTATGTCTTTGGCTTGTTGATATGTTAGCTCAATATCATCTTGATTACCCAAATAGGCATGACTTTTTGTATCCGGAAAGCCATATATAGGTTTTAGTCGATTGACCAGTCCTCCTTCTTGATCGATACCTATCCAAAGTGGAAGACTGCTGACCTCATGTAGTGATGCACAGAGTTCTTGGAGTTGTACTGGAGATGAAATGTTATGGATAGGTTTATGGTATACCATATCTTGATCAAAAAGAATTACAGCTCCCAGTCCGAATTTCTCTATCATAGTATATAATTCTGCGCTTTTACTCATATCGGAACCCTTAAAACCCATTAAAAAAAGTTGAGCAATTTTTCTGCGTAACGATAAAGTATTCGATATGTTCTTATTTCTTTTCGAGTACATCTAGAGCACTTTTAGTAGTTGCAACAAAATTTGATAATTTCCAAGTTGTTTATACATCAGCTTTGGAAAAGGTGTTTTAAGAGATGCGAATTTGAGTGATAAATCAAGGTAGTTCATTTCTTTTTTACCTACTTTATTTAGTGTTATGTTAGTCATTTACAACATTCTAAGCCAATCTATTAATCGATGCTTACTCCCTTTTATAAACGAATAAAAAAAAACCGGACCTTAGCACGAATTAGTGCATTTTCATGGGGAATTACTTTATTGATTTCTTTGGGACTCACCGCACAGCAAACGGTAAGAACAGGTATTGATGTCTTAGTAGAGCAGGACTTTAAGGCTATTGAGGGTATGCGTGTCGGATTAATTACTAATGCTACCGGAGTAAATTCTGAGCTAGTTTCTACTATTGATTTGTTGAATAGTGCTAAAAATGTGCATTTGGTAGCATTATATGGCCCGGAGCATGGCGTGCGGGGTGATTATGCTGCTGGGGATAAGGTAGATAGTTATGTTGATCAGGCAACTAGCCTGCCGGTGTTCTCGTTATATGGTGGTACTCGTAAGCCTACTCCAGAAATGTTGGAAGGGGTAGAAGTGTTGGTGTACGACATTCAGGATATTGGGGTAAGATCGTATACATACATCAGTACAATGGGTCTGGCTATGGAAGCCGCAGCTGATCTTGAAATACCATTTATGGTGTTAGATCGACCTAACCCTTTGGGTGGTTTAAAAGTGGAGGGTAGTTTAGTGGATCCAGAGTTTGAATCCTTCGTGAGTAAATTTCCCATTCCATATGTTTATGGGCTCACTCCTGCTGAAATTGCCCTAATGATTAATCATAAAGGGTGGATGGATATAAAAAAGAAGGCAGAATTGATAGTTATTAGCATGGAAGGTTGGACGCGGGAGATGACATTCGAACAAACGGGCCTTCCATGGGTTCCTACCTCACCTCATATTCCACATTCTTATTCACCATACTATTATGCTGCAAGCGGAGTGATGGGTGAGTTGGGTGTTTTTTCTGAGGGAGTAGGGTATACTCTTCCTTTTCAGACTTTCGCTGCTGAATGGATTGATGAGCAGGCTTTATGTGAGGCTATGAATGCTTTAAATCTTCCAGGGGTATATTTTCGTCCAATAGTGTTCAAACCATTCTATGGTCGTGACCAAGGAAAAACCTTAAGAGGGGTACAGATTCACTTATATGATATTGATCAGGTTGAATTATTACCACTGCAATTCTATTTCATGCAAGTTCATCATGAATTATATCCCGATAAAGATTTTTTTAGTTTATCAGAAAACCGTTGGAATATGTTTGATAAAGTTAATGGTTCGGATTTTGTGCGTTCTGAATTTTCTTCTCACTACCTAGTCGATTCTTTGTTGGTTAACTGGAGGGAAGAAGCCAAGGCTTTTCAGCAAGAATCCATACCTTTTTGGTTGTATCCTGCCAACAATTAATCACAATAATCTAAGATTATGAAAAAGATAATTTTTGTTTTGTTTTGTACTAGTCTTAGTTATTCTGCTTGGGCTCAGTATAATCCACTCACCTTGGGGATTGTCATACCAGAACAGGATACGGTGGAATATTCATTTTCACGATACAGGGTAGCAGCTCATACCGATCCAAATGCTCAGGCGTTTATCAATGGAAAAAAGGTGCAGGTATACAGTTCAGGTGCCTTTGTGGATATGATTTTTCCCACTGAACAAATCACCGCTATTGAGTTTATGGTTGCATTAGATGGAGATACAGTCAAACAAACCCGGTATCTTATTAAGCCAACTACTCCTCAAGAGCTTAGTTCGGAAATAGTAGAGCTACATTCTGGAGAGGCCGCTAAAAAATGGTTTATTCACCCTACTCTGGAATATATAGATCCCGATAAGTGGTACGGTCCTAGTGATGTGATACCTATATTTGCACAGGCGACACCAGGTAAAAGCCTTAGTTATTCTATATCTGGGCAACATCCAAACGTTGAGATGCATGAAACTAATCCAGGGATGTATGAAGCTTATCATAAGGTTGATACATATACGCCTCTATTTGAGGGTCCTATAGAATTCAGTTTGAAGGGTAAGTGGTTAAAACGATCTAAAGCTAGTAGCTCTGAAACCATTAAGGTTGGGGGTTTACCAAAAATAGGTTTGGTCAATACCTCCGATGCCTACCTGAATATTGGTTTGGGTTCGGACCGATTAGGAGGGGCCAAGTATGGTTCGATTTTTCAAGGTGTAGAGCTTACTATTGTGGGCGAGCAAAATGGGTTGTATAAGGTTGCATTAAGCCCTTCTTTTCATGCTTGGATACCCAAACGCTTTGTTGATCTAAAACAAACCTTTGATTTACCTTCCCAGTCACTCAGTGGGAATATCCGGATAGCAGCAATCTCTGAAAAATCAGTGCATAGTCAGGGTGCCGACGTTATCACAGTAACCTTACCAAAGCGCTTACCTTACATAACATATACAGAATCAGATCCTAATATAATTATAGTCGATATTTTTGGAGCCACCTCTAATACGAATTGGAAGATATTATTAGACGAAGCATCTGGGATAGATGAAGTTCGTTGGGTGCAGGTTGCTGATAATAGGCTACGATTATTTATTGACTTAACTCACAAAGGCCACTGGGGTTACCATGTAGAATATGGATGGCGAGGTCAAATGCGTATAGTTGTTAAACGTCCACCAGTGATTGAGGAAGCTCTAATGCCTTTGAAAAACCGAATTATTGCTGTAGATGCGGGGCATGGTGGGCATAATAAAGGTGCGCTTGGTTCTACTGGGGTTATGGAAAAGGAAGTGGCATTAGCTATTTCAAAGAAACTTGAGGAATTACTAATAGAAGCGGGTGCAAAAGTTGTCATGACAAGAACTGATGACTCATATCTATACATGAGCGAAAGAGCTAAAATAGTTCGAGCTAACCATGCTGAGTTGTTGGTTAGTATTCATGCTAATTCTATTGGATATGCTACTGATCCAAGAAAAATGAGTGGAACTGGAGCATTTTATAAGCATATGGCTTATAAACCATTGGCCGAAATCATTTACAATAAAATGCGAGAATTAGGTTTAGATGATTATGGGCTGACCGGGAGTTTTAATTTTACGCTAAATGCACCTACTGATTTTCCAAACGTATTAGTGGAAACAGCTTTCTTATCAAATCCTGTGGAAGAAATATTCCTACTTGATCCTTATTATCAAAGACGTATTGCTCAACAAATAGTTGAGGGCTTAGAAGAATATTATACCAAATATGCCCACTGGTCGAATGACAGTATTGAAGTCTACAAGTAAGCTATTTTTTTTAAAAATACCTGCTTATTTAGTGTTTTTCACATCTACTCAAGTACTGATCTTTAATAGTTCTATTTTATCAAAGTCATTTTTTTACTGAACACTCCTGAATTGGTGTGAAGTTGATATACGTACACACCACTTGCTAATTTAGCAGCATTGAAGCGGTAGCTATGTTCACCAGCCGAATGCAAGCCTTGTGTGAGTACATCAATTTGTCTTCCTAACATATCATACAGAATAAGACTCACTTTTTGTGCTTCTGGTATACTAAAACTTATGTTAGTGCTAGGATTAAATGGGTTAGGGTAGTTTTGTTGTAATATTATTTCATTAGGCATATCATTACCAAGCAGAACCTCATTTTGGTCCTCATTTGAAATACCTGTAGCCACCTCTACAACACGAAGATCATCAAAGAGTACGAACCCTTGGCTAGTATTCCCTTCGCTGTAGCTAAGCTGAAAACTGTCAATGTACACGTTTCCGTTTAGGTTACCATTTCCATTTACCCATCCTACAATCGGATCTGTTGCTAAATTCCATGTGACTAATTTCCATCCAATCCAATCAATCGGAATCCAAGTGCTGCCCTCTAATTGATTATTTCCATCTCGCAACATAAACCGGAATGGGTTGCCTGATCCGTCACCAAAAATGAACACCTGTAAGAGATTATTATTGGTAAATTTTGGAGAGCTAGAATTTCTATATACGCGAATAAGATGCTCTGAATCGCTAGTATTCCAACCATATTGTATACGCATGGCTTGTGGGCTTCCAGTGAGTTTGTTGGTCCACTCGTTTTCAGCAAGACGAGTAGTAACCTCTCCAATGTATCCTGTTGTACTACCACTTTGAGAAGGAAACCACCATCGAGAAAAATCACCATCAAAGGCATCAATGACACTTTTAACTCGAATACCTTGATTGGTCGTTGGAAAACTTTTTAGTATCCCCTTGCCTAAAGCATTACCTAAAGTATCGCTAATATGCTTTGAGATACTAAGTAAATGATAAGTGTTAGGCAGTAATGGTTCACTCGGAAAGTAATTAAGCACACTCTCTGAACCTACTTGATAATAAGCTAGCGCACCTGGTACTCTTCGGCCAGTTGTTAAATAGTACATAGTGGTAGAATCAAAGGAAGCAGTATCTAATGGTTCATTGAACCGAATAGATGCAATAGGAAATTGATCAATTCCAACTCCTGAGCTAGGAAAGATATCGGAGCTAATGGGAGCCATAATATCAGCAGGTGAAGTAGAGAAGGAAAAAGTGAAAGTTCCACCTGCTTCACCATCTGCGTCACCATCAAATCCATGTGCATAAGGCGAAGCATCGGTTGCGCTATCCATAATTTCAAGAGTGTAATCAGTCACAAATGCAAAATTAGCTGATGAAATTTTCAGAGTTGATCCAGATAACCAGGTGTACGCTAGATTTTCAACATTAGGTGTGAGTGTCAATGCATTTTCCACAGAGGCTTTATTCATATTACGACTAAAATCAAGCACTAAAGGCTCTCCAATATCTAGAGAACTACCGGAATCCAAGGATATAGAAGCCACATATGGTTCAATATTCGAGTTTAGTTCGTTGTCTGCAAAGCTAAAGTCGTCGGTTAACACATTAATTTCCAAGGTGTCAGAATAATAACCGTCTGCTTCATAAATAATTTCTTGAATGCCATTTGGGAGATTTTCTAAATAGAAAAAACCATTTGCTAACTGTTCTTCAGGACTTGAGTAAGCAGAAAATAAGGATTCAAAACTGTCAGTGGTATAACTCTTATCACCGATGTGTATCGCCGCTCCATTGATTGCTTGCCCATTGTCTGCGTCTGTTAAAACGCCAGTTATAATACCAACAGTTGGTCGTTGATTTATGCCCATATACTCTAGCACAGACCAAAAGTGAGATTGGGCCTCGAGTCGCTTATATTCGGCATTCATATTTAACTGCTGTTGCCGGGGATTGGTATGAAATCCGCCTTCACTGAGCACTGAAGCCATACTGGATTCTCGGTTAACATGTAAATAAGGATATTGCCTGGAGTGGGAGGCAACCGAACTCCCTTGATAGAAGTTTCGATCTGCGTAATTACCACGGGTTCCAACTCGCATGGCTGCGGATAAATTGGTAATCATTAAATCACCCATTTCTTTGCCACCCTTCGGGTTTTTTTCGACAGTAACACCTCCCGATCGCCAACCACCGTGGAGCATCAGCGTACTATTGGCAGACGCAGGTCCAGCATCGGAATGAATCGAGTGAAAAAAATCAGCAGCTAAGGCATTGGCTCGATCTGTTCGTTGCGAAAGACTGACAGAAACCTGGTCATTATCTCGACTTATGTAGACTGTATCAATATCTGTAGAAGTTAGTAGCATTTCACGGAGTGCTAGACCGATACGGAGCACTTTTTCTGCTTCTGAATAATTGTAAAGACCTTGATTTTCATTTCTACTATGACCTGGGTCCAAAAATAGGGACCAACCTGAAAGACCAGTCACTTCTTGAGCGGTTGCTTTTGTGGATACAAGTGATGAGAAAAAAATAAGGGTCACTAATATAGTTAAGCTCCACTGCGCAGAGTTGAAAGTTTTTTTGTTTGTTATATGCTTGAAAATAGGGTGTGCAGGCATCAAAATTGTAAGTAAAGCGTTACAGGACGAGAATTTTATTGATTTTTTTAGATGAAGAATGACAATTTTTGATTTGGTTATATGCGATATTCTCTTAACTATCTAAGAGGTAATAAGTAAACATGACCAGTTTCTGGATCATTAAATAAAATAGAATCCCCATAAGGCGACCAACTAGGATTTAAAGTGATCAAATCGGTCTTAGTAGTGATTTCAACTCTACTAAGTGAATCGGTTCCAAAGACAACAAGTTCGGCGGCGGTAAATGTATACCCATTATCTTGGGTTTCCATCGCTACTAAATACCTACTATCTGGAGACCAGTTTGGGCGATAAGCTTTACCTAAAAAACGGAGATTATCTCCATTGCTATTCATAAGGTATAGCCCCTCACCATAACGTTCAAAAGCAACAAATTTGCCATCAGGTGAGTGAACTAAATTCAATATTTTTGCTTCTGGATCATCAAATGGTGAAACTGGCTCCATGTAACTATCGCTCTCGCTGACGCGGTATAGTTTTTCATCTACTATCATAAGCCGGTTACGATCATCTGGGATCGCGGGCTTTAGTCGTTCAGGCAATTCAACTCCTGTTTCAGCTCTTATTAAACCGTTTCTGGAAGAAATTATAGCCGTTGACTCATAACCCATCCATTCTGGATCGCCTTGGTATCCCATGCTGTATTCATTGAGTCGTTTAGTTGTCCCTTCATTCGTACCATATAGCTGTAAAGCACTCATTTTTTTTCGGTCTCGATATATATGATGAGTTGATAAAATCCATGCACCATCTAAGGACCAATCATATCCGAAACCAGCTTGTACGCTGGTAAGTTTACGCATGTTAGTTACGTAGATACTGTCTTGCTGGCTGTAATCAGCAACCCATAGGCCGAAATAATTCGGCCCAGTAAATGCAATATGCTCCCCATCGGGTGAAAAATGAGCATTCATGAATGGAATTTCATCCCCCCGAATAAGCTCAATGGGTGGTTGTGGATTAAACAGTGAATTAGAATCAGATGCATTTATTCCCTGCTCAATGAGTTGTAATTGTTCATTATTCACAGATTCAGTAGTATTTTCTTGGGCAAAGACAGGGTTTAACTGACCTGCAAAAAGAAAGGTAAATGTAGCAATCAAGCGGATCTTTAATTCGCTGGATAAATTGGTTATTCTGTATGTATTTTTGTGCATAAAGAAGGTTGTTATAAAGCTAAAAAAGGTTGCATCTCAATTATAGTAGTATTACTCATTTTTCTTTTTACCAAAATCGGTTTCTATACGTAAAAATGGGGTTATGATTACTATAGGCAAAGCAGATACTAATACCCATATGAAAAAGTATTCATATCCTATTGTCTCTTGAACTAGCCCAGATATAGCACCAGGTATACTCATGCCAAACGCCATGAGTGCTGTACCAAATGCATAATGGGCAGTCTTAAAAGGTCCACGAGCAATGTAAATCAAAAACATTAAAAAGGCAGCAAAACCAAAGCCATAACCAAACTTTTCTATACCCACTAAACTACTAATTACCCAAAAATTCTCGGGTTGATTAGCCGCTAAGTACCAGTAGGCAAGGTTAGGGAGGTTCATTATCCCTATCATAGGCCACATCCATGCCTTTAGCCCATGCATAGATATGACAATCCCCCCTAAAATTCCTCCTGCTGTAAGAGCTAACAAGCCAATTACTCCGTTTATGTAACCAACGTCGATAACGCTTAGTCCAAGACCACCTGCTTCTATACTGTCCATTAAAAATGGAGCTGCCATTTTGACTAATTGCCCCTCACCAAAACGGTAGAGTAATACGAAGGTAATAGCTAGTAGAATTTGATCTTTTTTGAAAAATTCTACTATTGTACTCCAAACTGCTTGTAATGGTGATTCCCCCGCTTTTTCTGCAGGAGCATCTTCAATAGGGAAGGGCAGCATTCGTTGGTGATATCCAAACATGAGAATCATTATCACTGCGACTATTCCTAAGACTATGGTCCAAGCGAAGGCGGAGTCCATTGTTCGAGTTGCCACAACACCTGCTAAAACGACAAATAAACCTTCGCCACTCCACATAGCTAAGCGAAAAAAAGTAGACCTTATGCCTACAAAAAAGGATTGCCGATCATCACTTAATGCTAGCATATAAAAACCATCGGCAGCAATATCATGAGTTGATGATGCAAAAGCGACCAGAAACAAAAACATTAATGATATTTCAAAGAAGTAGGGTGTCTGCATGGCCATTGCAGCACCTATAAAACTGATTCCGATAATGAATTGCATAATGTAGGTCCACCATCGTTTAGTTTTGAAAACATCAACAAAGGGACTCCACAAAGGCTTGAGAGCCCAAGGTAGGGCTAGTAAGCTTGTGAATAAAGCCAAGCTAGCATTAGAAATACCTAAGTCTTTGTACATAATTACCGAAACAGTAACTACGATGATATAGGGTATACCTTGGGTGTAATATAGCGTTGGTATCCACCACCACGGATTTTTTATGGTTGGATTGGAAAAATTAGCCATGTTGGTTAATCTATTTAGAGGATACTATATCTGGAGGAATGCTTGGATTTTTGGCTTTAGTACAATATTCAA
>CABZVB010000010.1 GCA_902529115.1 uncultured Balneola sp. | reverse complement strand
AATGGAGGTTATTTCCTCGAAATACACTGGAATTTTGTATGGCTCTAAGAGGGTTCTCAGGAAATCAAACAGCTCTTCTTTATTAAAACTCCGATGAGGCTCCATTACGACATATGCTTTTACCTGTTCTCCCAGTAGCCTATCAGATACGGAAATACATATCGAGTCTGAAATGTCCGGATGTTGATTAATCACATCTTCAATCTCCTGAGGAAAAACTTTTTTTCCTCCTACATTAATGATATCGTCATTTCGACCTTTTAGCTGAACATACCCTTCAGGTGTAATCACCCCCAAATCTCCGGTCCTAAACCAACCATTTTTCCTGGAATGCTTCGTTAGGTTATCATCATTCCAATAACCAGGAGTTTGCACAGTTCCTTTAACTACTATTTCTCCTAGATTACCCTGAGGCAAAAGTTGTCCCGATTCGCTCATGATGCCAATTCCAACATTAGGACTAGGACGCCCCAATGTATGGAGGTGATCACGGTCCTGGTGAAATTCAATAAAGATGTTGGCCGCTACTTCTGTAAGTCCATAATGCATACAAAGCTTAGTATTTGGTAGTCTTTCGATAAGCTCACCTTTGAGCTCTAAATCCATAGGCATACTACCAAATTCGATGTATGACAGCTTCGATAGGCTAGTATCATAGGTATTTTTGGTAAGCTTTTTTATGACCTCCAGTCCTGATGGAACCATACAGATTCCAGTGGCCCCTAATGCTATCGCCTCTGCTATTCTTTTTGGTAACATGAACCCTTGAATCAAATGAACGGATGAGCCTAACAATAAATTTGTACGCAATCTCCTGAGCCCGAAAGCGTGATGAAGCGGCAATGGAATAATCTCTGAGTCCTCTGAAGTATTTCCTATGAATGCATTCGAATTTATGGCCCCCGCCCAAATATTCTGGTGAGTGAGCAGCACTCCTTTTTTTTGACCGGTTGTTCCAGTAGTAAACAAAAGATCGGCAACTTCATGGGGGTCTGGATATTGAACTAACTGATAAGGTGTATCGGACTTAAAGGCTCCCCCCCACTCCTGAAAAGAAAATGGCCACTCCTTAATGGCGGGAAATAAGGCTACACGGGGTGCTACCCGATCATAAACCTTAGCGATTTCATCCATGGGCATCTGCACATCCACAGGAACCGAAACTGCACCCAAGACATGACAGGCCAAGTAAGTACAAATAAAATCAATCGATTTTTCACCATAAAATAATACCCGATCGCCTGTAGTTACCGACCAATTATCAAGCGATTGAGCCGTCCTGAGCACATCATTGCGCAGATTTTCATAGGAAATAGTCTGTTCACCATAATAAACAGCAATCTTTTGGGGCGTTCTATCGGCCGCCTCAAAAAATCCTCTCACTATGGAATCTTCGCCTAGCTGCACAATTAAGGAGCGTCCGCTCGGATGAGCGCTTTAAAATCAGCTATACTTTGCAGCTCACCTATTTGTTCGGGGCTAATGTCTAGATCAAACTCTTCTTCAATTGCTGTGATGATGTTGATATGCCCCAATGAATCCCAAGCTAGAATGTCGGAAGGTGTCGTTTGATCACTAAGTTCTACTTCCTCCGAGAGTACCAAGACCTCTCGAATCAGTTCTTCAATAGTATTCATGCGTTTTATGCTTTGGGAATTATTTTTCGTCCGATTGCCTGATGATGATCTGGAATGGACTGAGTCACGACCGCTCCAATAGCCACAAATGCATGGTCTCCAATCTTCACTTTATTTAAAATAGTCACGCCAGGACTAATCCACACAAAATCACCTACAACCGTTGATCCCGCGATTGAAACTCCACCGGTAATCAGGCAGTGCTTACCCACTTGAACATTGTGAGAAATATGAACCTGCTTCGATATTTTGGTTTCCTCACCTATAACTGTGTCTTCAATAGCGCCTCGATCAATAGTAGAACCCGCTCCAATTTGGACCCGATCATGAATGATCAATCCCCCGAGATGAGGAAACCGTTCCCATCCCCCTTCTTCTGTGTTGGCAAGTCCAAAACCCTCGGCACCTAGTACAACCGATGCCTCTAAAACCACCTCGGAACCGATCTGAACACCGTCATAAATAAAGGTATTGCCGTGAATTTGACTACCTTCCCCAATTTTACACTTTCCTATGCTGCAATGAGGTCCAATATAGACGCTCGAATGAATTTCAGCTTCTGGATGAATCGAACTCGTCGGATGAATACCTGCTTTATATTGCTGTGACATCATCTGACGTACAAGTCGACTAAATACGCGCTTGGGATCGTCTACTTTGATTAGGGTTTTCTCGGGTTGAACCATCTCGTTCCATTCTACCTCGCCATCACAAACCACCACCTGCGCTCGGGTAGCGGCAATAATTTCGCTTTTATCTGCTCTTGCTGGGTGACACCATACGATTGAGCTTATGCTTGCATCTTCGATAGAACAGACCTGGTCAATACGATGGTCCTTTAATGAACCGACTCGTTCGTAGTCGTCACTGAGTCGTGCTAGTAAATCACTAAGTAAAGTGGGTTCTATCATGTATAATTATTAAAAATCCTTTGGATTCAAGCGGATGATCAGTGGTTCGGAATTATAACTTAAGTCGCTTCACTTCAAATGCTTCGGCAAAATCTTCACTTACTTGGACGCCACGTACACGGGCCAGTCCCTCAATGAACTCTTTGGTGAAATAAGCCCGTTGTTTTTCGAACTGAGAATCATAGGCCTGCATCATCTTCCATTTCGTATCGATATGATGCTGTTCCAGTGGAATGAAGGCTTGGGTATCAAAGCTGATGTGATTCCACGGTAATTCATATCCCCAAATACTTACTTGTTTAAAGGCTCGTAATCCTTCGTTATGAACCACTTGATGATCTTGATGCAAATCACTTCCCGATGGAATTAAAACCAAATCAGGTACGATGGATTGGCGAAGCTTGATGAGTTCTTCCAACACTTCTTGACGATGATAAGACAACATTCGAACCTGATAATCGTACACAAACAATTGCTCTTTAGGAACACCCAAAATCTCCATGGATGCATAAAATTCATCTTTGAGTTGATCAGGATTTGAACCCTCGGGCAGAGATGCTCTAGCTGTTGAAAAAGCAGCTACATAAATCTGCTTCCCTTCCTCTAAAAATCGCGCCATGGTTCCTCCACAGCCAAGCTCTGCGTCATCGGTGTGTGGAGCTAATATCAGTACTGTTTGGATGCTTTGCATAGGGTTAATTTAGGTTATTGTACTTTCTTATAAAAAATATGTTCAATTTTAGATAAACTTCGCCTCGAACGTATGTGATTTTTTATTACTGCAAAATTTGATAACTGCGTTGTGTTAATTAGAGTAAAGGGATGTCCTATATGATTAATGAGAAATTGCTGCATTTTAATGTGTAATTTTTTTCCACGCGCTTTTGGAATGACTCCTGTCATCAATCCCTTACATGTTTGCTGATTATTGATTTTTAGCATAAAAAAGCCAACCACTTCTCTCCCCATTTCAACAACAGCAGTTAAAACATTTGGGTCATTTATGTTATTTGTAATTGCTGCGCCATAATATTTTCTACAAGCACTCTCATCAAAATAAAGGGGGTTATTAAATCTAGTTCTATATCCCTCATTTTGACACATAGATTGTTCATTCAATGTTGAAATAAATGTATGATCAGATTTATTCATTAAACGTATTCCTTCATACTCATCATTATTTGGCTCAACGTTTGTTTCAAATTCAATGAAAGACTCTACCAATGAAAATCCATTCTTTTGAGCCTCAATTATTCCTGAAAAATCATCACTTGACAGCCTTAGTTCATAGAGACCTTCTTCCTTACATAACCTAGAATCATCCAAAGAATCTAATCGATACCACTGCATCCCATAAAACTCAGACATCCATTGGTCTAATTTCATTGGCTCATTTTTTCTTGTAAGGTTTTGCGGGATTACCAAACCATATCTCATTATCAGGAACATCATCGCGAACTTGTGAGCACGCACCAATCACGCAATTATTCCCAATTGAAGTATTGGGCATAAGGGTTACATTAGCGCCAATCATACTTCCATGCCCAACACCCTTTACTTGTTTAACATCATTCTCTTCTAAATTGGGTGTATCTGTTAAAACAAATGAATACTTAATCAAACAATTATCGCCTATAACTGCATTTGCTGAAATTGTACATCTACTTCCCATCTTAGTATTGTTACCAATGATAACATCATCTCTTATTTCGCAATATGCTGTGAAAGAACAATTTGACCCAATTTTTGCTCCTCGCCTTACTATACAGAATGGTCCTATTGTTGTTCCGTCACCTATTTCAACATCATCCTCAACTAAAGCTAAAGGATGTATCGTTACATTATTCCCGATCTTTGCGTTTTCTGAAATCATTTCAAATTAGTTATGTGTTAAAAAAAAATGTGCTGCACCAATTACTCGTTGTTGCTCGTCATAAGTTAATCTATAAAAAATAGGTAAACGAACGAGTTTTTGAGCGTTTTCTACCGTACTAGGTAATTGATATTGATCCAAATTTTGGTGGGCAAAATTACTGCTATGCAGTGGCACATAATGAAAAACAACAAGGATATTTTTACTTTTCATATACCTTATAAAGTCATTTCTTTGTTCTTGACTATCTAGTAATAAATAGAACATATGGGCATTTGATACAACACTATTAGGCACAACCGGAAGGGTTATTGACTGGGCATCAATGCCTGAAAAAGCCTTATAGTATCGTTGATAAAGTTCATTCCTTTTAGTTTGAATCTCATCCAAATGCTCTAGCTGAGCCTTCAGAACGGCTGCGTTAATATCAGATGGCAAAAAACTTGACCCTATGTCTACCCATGAATATTTATCTACCTCTCCTCTATAAAACTTACTCCTGTTGGTTCCTTTTTCTCTAATAATCTCAGCTCTAACTTTCAGAGCAGAATCATTGATAATTAATGCACCACCCTCTCCCATGGAAATGTTCTTGGTTTCGTGGAATGAATAGCAGCCTAAATGACCAATCCCTCCTAAATATTTTTCCTTGTATCGTGCGTTAATTCCCTGTGCGGCATCTTCTACTACCCATAGTTTATGCCTGTATGCAATATCCATAATGGTGTCCATTTCACAACTGACCCCCGCATAGTGTACGGGCATGATTGCCTTTGTACGTGTGGTGATAGCTTGTTCAATCAACGTCTCATCTATATTTTGAGTATCAGGACGGATATCAACAAATACGGGTTTAGCTCCTCTTAAGACTACAGCATTTGCCGTTGATACAAAGGTGTACGAAGGCATAATCACCTCGTCTCCTGGTCCAATATCTATAAGTAACATAGCCATTTCAATGGCATGTGTTCCGCTTGTGGTCAGTAGTACTTTATCAAATCCAAATTTCTCTTCTAAAAATGATTGACACCAATGTGTATAAAATCCATCCCCTGAAACCTTATTCCTTAGATATGCATCTTCTATGTACCTTAGTTCTGGCCCAAACAAATTCTGTCTGTTAAATGGTATTCTTTCTAACATTCGTTATTGAAAAGATCTAGTAATTGCTTGGTTAATGTTTCTTTTGAGAAAACTTCTGCCATTATTCTACGATTTGATGTGGAGTCAGCTTCTGAAATTGGTTTTAATGTGATCTCCTCCGATGAGGCTATAGTGATGCCCAATTTTTTGAAATATACGGAATGATTTGCCTCTGGGTGCAAATAAACAGTGGCCCCATTTGCTAATAAATAAGTAATATTCCCCATACCTTGTTGCCTTTTTTGTGGGAATATAGCCATGTTAATTTCTGATAAATAACTTCTGTAATCACTTAAAAACAAAAGATTTAAAATAGGAACAAACCTATCCCCAAATAATTTATACCCTGTGCTTTTGATTTCCCCTAAATTCACGTTCTGCCCATATGATAATGGCATGTACAAAGAGAAATCATCTTTAGTCGATAAAAGTTGATTGAGTAGATGTAGTAATTTCAAATGCTCATTTGATGGATCAGCCGAATGACCAATCATTATTTTCAATGAAGTCTGTTGAATAAAGTCAACGGATTTTTGCTCAAGCTCTTCTGTGCAATCAAACATATTACTTGGATATTTGAATGACCAAATAGGCTTAGAGTTCGTATTAAAAAATGCTTTGATATCATTATACTCGCTAGGCATTCCTACTGCTAAATAACCAATATTCTGAACTGCCTTTCTTTGAATAGACAACAAGAATCTATTTTTAAGATTAGTCTTGGACTTTTTAAACTTATGTAATTCTGCCCCCCAGTAAAACCAAACCCCTTTTTTTCGAAATAATGACGGGATCAAAAGAATTGCAATCATGGTAAATAATTCATTGAGTCCATGAAGGATTACTTTATCAGCACGACTTAATTCTTTAAAGAACCGCCATAAGAAGTGGGGCTGTAGCATCAAGCTAAACAGAGAGTACTTTTGAAGCACTATGCATTGGCTACTAGACATCAAGTGAGCATTTTTCTTTTTCCACATGAAATAAAGGTGACTATTCTCACCATCAACCTCATTAACAAAGTCGATAAAATCCCGGATGAGAACACTTTCAGTGCCGATATGTACAATGTAATTTTTAATCATCTAACGATTTAAGTACCTGATTGTGGCGAGCGCAAGGTAAAAAATAATTATGTGTATATTTCATTCAATATTACTTAGACCAAGGCATATACTATTTGGGTATTATAATTAAACAGAGTATTCGGAACGCATCCTTAACTTACTTAGGTATCGGGCTAGGTCTAATATCCACTATCTTTTTATTTCCTCATATTTTGGGAGCCGAAAAATATGGACTAACCAGAAGCTTAATCGCTATTACAACCATTAGTAGCCAGATAATCACACTTGGCATCCCGAATACTATACTAAAATTTGTACCAACATTAGAAAAAGATCAGGGAGTTAGAAGTATATTTTTCAGAAGAGTCATCAGCCCTTCCTTTTTTATCCTCACCATTTATGTGACTTCTTATTTCTTCTTTGAATCCCATTGGCTTAGTTTATATGCCGACTCACCCCTTCTCGAAGTTTACCTATGGCTGGTAATACCTATGGTTTTCGCAAGTACTACTTTCTCACTTTTTTCCGCTTTTATAAAAGCTTCACTAGATACCGTTTTTGCCACTTTTTTACAGGATGTACTACTAAGAATACTTATTCTCATTTTTTTAGTTCTTTACTTTTTTGATATACTCAGTTTTCCGCATTTTATGTTAGGTTTTGTTGGTGCCTATTTGATAAATATGCTCATTTTATTGGTATACAGCTTAAGCCAAAAACATTATCTGCCTACTACAATTAAAGCAGATAGCCCTTTTAACTTAAAAGAAACGTTTACTTACAGTTTCTTCGCTTTTTTTAGTGGCTTCACCATGATTTTAGTGAGCAATATTGATTTAATAATGGTTGATATGTTCGAAGGACTTGAAAACGCTGGTATCTATGCCTTAGCCATGTATATGGGTACTGTTATCACCGTTCCGCGAAAAAGTTTGGCTAAAATTATCCACCCTATTCTTACAAAGTCATTTAATGAAAATAACCTTGCCGAAGTTAAACGGCTTTATACTCAATCTTCCATAAATCAATTACTCTTCTCTTTAATTATTTACGTTGGTATTTTAACAAGCCTAGATGACTTATATCGTATATTACCAAACGAATTTTCAGAAGGTAAACCCATTATTGCCGTACTGGGTCTTGCTTATCTGTTTGATTTAGCAACAGGCTCAAATGGACAAATCATCATAACCTCTAAATACTTTAGGTTTGATTTTATCTCTTCATTAATACTCATGATTGCAGCTGTACTACTCAACTACTTTTTGATACCGAGATATGGCTTAATGGGTGCGGCAATTGCAACTGCCACTTCTGTTGGACTATATAACCTCATCAAAACCATATTCCTCTGGGTAGTTCTACGCATTCAACCTTTCAAATGGCATACGCTGTCTATTGCAGTACTTGGTCTTATTTGTTATTTCTTAGGTGAATACATTAACATCGGCATCCACCCTATCTTTTCAATTATCATAAGGTCCATTATACTGGGAACAACCTACTTAGGGCTTGCCTACAAGTTTCGTTTATCGAACGAATTTAACTCAACTATTAAAAATTTAGTGGTTAAATTAACTCTGAAAAAATAAATCCTTACAAACCAGTTTTAAAAAATACCTGTTATTTTCAGACCTCTTTATGACATATCTTCAGGATACAACAAAATCATACTCTATGGCTAAGCCTTCATTCAGCACCCCACTTGGAATGGTAGATATTCTACCAGAAGAAACTCCATCCTGGCGAGCATTGGAACAAATTATTCACGAAGAAGCAGCCAAGTTTAATTTTCAGGAAATTCGAACACCTATTTTAGAACCCACCGAGCTCATCAGGCGAGGTGTCGGACAACTTACCGATATTGTTACTAAAGAAATCTTTGCCTTTAAAAAAGGTGATACACACTACGTACTTCGACCAGAATTAACCGCACCTGTAGTTCGCTCTTACGTACAACATCATCTAGACCAGCGCGGTGGCATCCAAAAACTTTATTACATAGGTCCAATGTTTCGTGCCGAACGTCCCCAAAAAGGCCGGCAACGTCAATTTCATCAATTTGGCTTGGAGGTTATTGGTAGTTCTGATCCTGTTGCAGATATAGAAACTATTGCTTTCATGATGCGCATTTATCAACGTATCGGGATTAAAAATTTCACCCTTAAGCTTAATTCGGTGGGAGATCCTGAAAGTCGCGAACTCTATAAACAAGTACTTAGAGACTATCTGGAGCCTAAACGATCTCAATTAAGTGAGCTATCACAGCAAAGGTTAGATAAAAATCCAATGCGGATTCTAGATTCCAAAGAACCTGAAGACCAAGAATTCATAGCCAAAGCCCCTATAATACAAGACTATTTGAATGAAGATTCCTCCATTCATTTTGAACAGGTAAAACGTGGCTTAGAATCGCTCGATATAGCCTTTGAGATAGATCCTCATTTGGTGCGTGGTATGGACTATTATACGCGTACTGCATTCGAACTTAACAGCCCAGATTTAGGATCACAAGACGCCTTAGCCGGTGGTGGCCGTTACGATTTATTAGTAGAAGAAATTGGGGGTAAACCCACACCTGCAGTTGGTTTTGCGGCAGGAATGGAGCGATTACTTATTGCTTGTAAAGAATTAAAGATATCCTTGGCAAAAAAATCAGCACTTGATATATATATTGTTAGTTTAGGAGAAGATGCACGTAATTGGGCATTAAGTATTTTACCGGAATTACGGACCCATTGTTTATCAGCTAGTATGGACTACACAGGAAAGTCCATGAAAGCTCAAATGAAGGAGGCAAACCGAGAACTTAGCCGCTTTACACTAATTGTTGGAGAAAATGAGCTTAATACTGGAACATTCATCCTGCGTAACATGACCGAGAGTAATGAAGTAGCCATTAGTGCCAGTGAAATTGTTACTACTGTTTTAGCCGACAAAAAGAGCTAAATTAACCATTAATCACTAGAGTCAGCTAATTTAAAAGTCTAATGAGCCAGCTTGTTGGTCTTAATGTTCTAACCACTCTCGCAGTTCTTTAATATCGTTCGGATATCCAAGAATTGATAACACATCTCCTTCCTGCATCTTAGTTCTTCCTTTGGGTATGATAATTTCTTTTTTTCGCTCAATAATAGTAACTAGGCATTCACCCGGTAATTCCATTTCCATAATTTCTTTATCTATCCAGACACTTGATTGGTTATTTTTCCTTAAGCGTATGTGAATGAGTCGTTCATCACTCAAAAGTACCTCTTTGAGAGATCGTTCATTCTTCGCCGAGACCCAGCGATCTAAAAATTCTTCTGCCTCAATCAATTCAGCCATATGGCCAATGATTCTCATATGTAACAGAGGTTGTTCTTCTGGGGTTACTAAAAAAATAAGGGCATGAATTTTTTCTTCCCCAAATGCTGGCATTGTTAAGCCACCTTGGCACTGAATCGCAACCATTTCCGGCATGCGTAATCCTTCAAGTTGGACATACTTGAAATAAACCCCTTGTTTCAATCTTGTGGCTTGTATCGCTATATCAGTGAGTGCTGAAGCCCAACCCGTTTCTAAATTATTCTCTTTTTGAAGTCTATGCTCTAGACTCTGCACCGCTTTTTTCGATAATACATCTAGATTTCGATCCTTGGACTGAGCTCTTATGATCTCAGAGCGTGCAATAACCTCTTGATAAGTCATAGAGCTATCCATGTTCTTTTCATTGATTATCGTCATCAATTCATGCTCTAATGCTTCATTGCGCATTTGACCTAATCGGGCATGAACGTGATAGATAGCTCCTTGTCTCTTAACTTTTCCCTGGGCATAATAAAAATACCAAGCAATACAGATGATAATTAAAGTTCCTGTCAAACCAACAGCTAGAAACCCCATTTGCGCAATCAACAATAAAGAAATTACCATGCCAAGTACTTGTACCCAAGGATAAAGCGGTGAACTAAATCCTGGTTTATAGGCTTCAATTTTACTCTCTCGCATCACTACAACTGCTAGATTAAGTAGAAAAAATAGCAGTAATTGGAACGCACTAGCCAACTTAGCTACTGCTTCTACATCGAAGAGTAAAAGAACCAATATCATTACAAAAGTGGTACTGATAACAGAAATATGAGGTGTTTCAAAACGACCAATTTTACCAAAAATAGTTGGCATAAGACCATCTCTACTCATGGCTAAAGGATATCTTGAGGCCGACATAATACCGGCATTACCGGTCGATGCAAATGCCGCAATAGCTGCCACAATAATTAATAGAATACCAATTGATTCAGGTATCCATGTAATGACTACTTGTCCCGCATCCGTTACGGGTGTCAAACTCGAAAATAATGTTGATGCAGGCAGAACTTTAACCATTATAAAAACACCTAATACATAGACTAAGCTAGCCGTCAATAATGATAAGGTCATCCCTAAAGGAATTGCTTTATCTGGATTCTGTACCTCTTCAGATATACTCGCAACTTTTGTCAACCCAGCATAAGAAACAAAAACTAAGCCCACAGTCGAAGCAAAACCACTTAATCCGTTAGTTAAAAAATTATCCTTTTGCATTTCTGGTAGTAGAGAATTACCGGTTAAATATTCAACCCCCTCTAGCAGGAAATAACCCATAATTAAGACTAAAGCCGATACAAGGAGGCGTTGTAAAAAAGCTGTTTCCTTTGCACCAAATACATTTAACACCCCGAAAACGGCAGTTAGAACAAGTGCTAAAGGTAACATAGGGACATCAATATATAGACTCAGATAAGCGCCCATTCCAATTAATGCAAATGCGCTTTTAAAGATAAGAGCTATCCATGAGCCTAAGCCACCAATTGTACCCACTAATGGACCCAGACTACGATCTAAAAAATAATAAGCTCCGCCTGCTCTTGGCATAGCTGTTGAAAGTTCTGCCACGGTAAGCATTGATGGTAATATTAAGAATCCAGCGACTAAATAACTCAAATACACACTATTACCTGTTTCCATTGCTGCAATACCTGGTAGTAAAAAGAATCCAGAGCTAAACATAGCACCCGTACTAACAGCATACACATCGAATAAGGTCAATTTTTTTGATAGTCGTTCTTTCTTAGCCATAATGTATCATTTTATTTATATGACAACTCTCACGTGAAAAAATTATCGGACGGGCAATGAAAGTAGAGTTATTTAATATACTCATCGTATTGCTTTGGTAATATAGAATAAAAAATAATTCAACAATTAGCGTCCAATAATAATTTATCTTTCAATGCTTCTGCACATTGGCACATTTAGTCCTTTAAAATATTTGCGGCTGTGTAGGCAATCTGTATATATGGTTATGCCTTAGATGTACGGCTAGCAATCATTTAGAATGCTAGCATTTTTAAATAAGATTCCATCATGATAATAAGGCTTAATCTATATTTTTTCCTCTATATGTGTATATTTCTTAAGTAGAGTAAATGAGTTCATACTTAAGAATTTATGTGTCATTATTGATACTATATTCACATAATCATTGTATTTATGGTACTCTAATTCATTCAAAATATAGCATAATTTATGCCACTTCCTGTCTTAACATCTCATCTAATCGGTCATTCAACCCCTTGCTATTATTATAATGTCTCTTTGCTGGATGCCACACTTAAAGAAGTACATAAGCATGGAATAGACAAAGGGTATCATGTCCATTTTGCATTAAAAGCAAATCATGAGCCATACATACTAAAAAAAATACAAGAGGCAGGTTTAGGTGCAGACTGCGTTAGTGGTGGAGAGATTCAACAAGCTCTAGATAATGGTTTTAGGCCGGATCAAATTGCATTTGCAGGCGTTGGTAAATCAGATCAAGAAATCACCTTAGGCTTAAAGAGTGATATATTTTGTTTTAATGTTGAATCCCTTCAAGAATTAACTGTAATCAATGAGATAGCTAAAAGAAGACAAACTAAAGCCCCTGTAGCACTTCGATTGAATCCAAATATTCCAGTTAAAACCCATATGTATATAACTACTGGATTAAATGATAATAAATTTGGCATTAGTGACGAGGAACTACACTTGGTAATAGAGGCGCTACCAAATTTATCATATATAGAATTTTTGGGAATACATTTTCATATAGGATCACAAATCAATCACCTTGAACCGTTTATTGAATTGGCGAAAAAGGCGAACAAATATGTAGAGCAAATAGAAACTGCCGGATTAACCGTTAAGGTATTAAATATGGGCGGCGGTTACGGGGTGAACTATAAGGAACCTGACAAAGAACCAATACCAAATTTTAAAGCTTTTTTTAATGTGTTTGACACTCATCTAAATCGGAGAAGAAACCAAGAAATCCATTTTGAATTAGGCCGTTCTATCATTGCTCAAGCAGGTAGTCTGCTTTCAAGAGTTTTATTTATAAAAGAACGGAGTAAAAAAACTTTCGCTATCATAGACGCTGGAATGACTGAACTCATACGACCTGCATTATATCAAGCCACTCACCAAATAGATCGAATAAATTCCGCCAAAACTAAAAGTAACAGACTAAAAAAATACGATGTCGTAGGCCCAATTTGTGAAAGCTCTGACACATTTGCCCAGAATTATTCATTACCTGTCTTGCAACGTGGCGACTTACTAGCCATCAGAAGTGCTGGAGCCTATGGACAAGTAATGAAAAGCCAATACAACTTACGACCGAATTTTCCAGTCATTTACTCCAATGATCTCGGCAATCAAACATAGAATCTGCATTCCATCTCCATTCAAACCACTACAATTATATGAAAGACATACATGTATTAAGTTTTGAAGGGCATAATATCAGAGATGTTTCCCAATTAGTAAATGCAGTCAATTATGTTCAAAAATATGATCGAGTTATCGTCGTGATTAATGCCTTCGATCAGACCCGTAACAAACTATTAGCCATCACAGATACCGCGGTTTCAGGTAATTTAGACGCAGCTCATGCTCTATCCGATGAAATCTACGATCTATACTATGATCTTATTCAAAAGGCCCTAGAAAGTCACCCAAATCCTAAAAATACTCTTATTCTAGAGACAACAGATAAAAAGTTAGAGGAATACAATTTTCGGCTAAAAAAACTTCTAAGCTATGCCGATAAAATGCATTCTCATCAAGATCGTTGGGTGGATTCAATAGTTCCTATTGGAGACCAAATGGCTGCTTATGTACTAAGTCAAACGGCACTTTCTTGGGGAATTCTTACGCAATATGTAGAAGCTACCAAGCTCATAAAAACGGATAATGAATACGGCCAAGCCAACCCCAATACGATGAGTATATATCAGCATTGTAGCTCACTTGAGACCCTTATAGAAAACGGTTTCACACCCATCATTGGCGGTGGTTACGGCATTAGTTTAGAAAAATCGATGTCACTATTAGGCCCAGATGGCTTAGATATTACAGCACGGCTTATAACGGGAGCACTTGAGGCAAAATCCATTGAATTTATTTCTTAGCAACTATGCTACAATGTGCTAATATTAGCCTATCACTGGGTGATCGAGCCTTGCTCGACGACATATCGGTAATTATTAATCCAGGCGATCGTATAGGATTAATTGGACCTAATGGAGCGGGTAAATCAACCTTACTTAAGGTGATTATGGGGTTTCAAGAAGTGGACAAAGGATCGGTGATTATGGGTAAAACTGAAAGTTTAGGTTATCTACCGCAAGATGGGGTAGAACCTAATTTCTCCCTAAATGTTGTAGAAGAAGTAGAGAGAGTGTTTCAGCCTATTCTTGACTTAGAAAAAAATGTTCAGCATCTCCAGAATAAACTGGGTGATATGGACCCCAACTCGTCTAGCTATAGTGACTACCTAGACAAACTTGGTTCACTTCAAACCGAATTAGAACAATCTGGCATTTATAGCATACGCTCTAAGGTGGAAAAAGTGTTAACCGGTCTTGGTTTTAACTCCAAAGATTTTTGCCGAACTACGAGTGAATTCAGTGGTGGTTGGCTTATGCGCATGGCCTTAGCTAAGCTTCTGCTAAAAAACCCAACCTATCTATTACTGGATGAGCCTACCAATCACTTAGATATTGAGTCGTTACAGTGGTTAGAACAATTTTTAGCACAATATAACGGAGCGGTTATTGTTGTTTCACATGACCAATACTTTTTAGATAGCCTGACCAACCGAACACTTGCTATACGTCAAGGTAAACTCCAGGATTATGCTGGTAACTATAGCTTTTACGAGCGTAAGTGGGACGAAGAACGAGAATTACTAATGAATGCACAGCGTAATCAAGAAAAACATATAAAAGATACTCAAGAATTCATTGACAGGTTCCGCTATAAAGCTACCAAGGCAAGACAGGTGCAGAGTCGAGTTAAAAAACTTGAAAAATTAAAGCATATTGAGGTCGAATCCGAACTTGATAGCGTATCTTTTAGCTTCCCAACCCCAGAACGGACTGGGCAGGTAGTCGTAAAATTAGATCAAGTGGTCAAGCGGTACAGAGACTTAACGGTATTCGATGGTGTAGATTTAGAAATAGAACGAGAGGATAAAATAGCAGTGGTTGGACCAAACGGCGCAGGTAAATCCACTTTGATCCGAATTATAAGTGGATTGGAACCCATTCAAAGTGGAATTCAAAAATTAGGTCATAAAGTACAACATGCCTATTTTGCCCAGCATCAGGCGGATGAACTGGATGAAACAGAAGACCCACTTGGTATTATGATGAGAGCTGGATCTGGCGAAAAGGAGAGTCGTTTACGATCTATATTGGGTAGTTTTCTATTCACTGGAGACGATGTATTCAAAAAAGTTAAAGTATTATCAGGTGGAGAAAAGTCGCGCTTAGCCCTGGCAAAAATGCTCCTATCACCAGCTAACTTTCTCATTTTTGATGAACCAACAAATCATCTGGACATGAGTAGTAAAGCTGTTCTACAACAAGCCCTTCTACAATATCAGGGTACCTGCATGATTGTTTCACATGATAGATCTTTCTTAGACCCTATCGTTAACAAAGTTTTGGAAATCCAGCCCGGAGCGATTCGGCTGCTTGTTGGCAATGTCAGCTATTATTTAAACAAAAAGAAAAAGGAAGCAGAACTCATATCATCGGCTAACGAGCATACAGAAGAAACTACAAAAATGGAGCTTTCAGGTACAAATAACCTTTCAAAAAAAGAAAAAAAACGGCAAGAGGCAGAATTAAGAAATGCTTTAAACAAACGTTTGGGACCTCTAAAGAGTAAAATTAATCAAGTAGAAGCGGCAATAGAGAACGCTGAAAATAACTTGTCATCTATCGAGGCCACCATGGCTGAAGTCAATTTTTATGAAAATCTCATTCAGGTAAAAGAAACTAATATTGAGTATGAAAAGATCAAAAAAGAACTAACCAAACTCATGTTTCAGTGGGAGGAGTACCAACAACAATATAAGCACATAGAAGAGGAGTTTGAGTCGAAATCCTAACTAAGTTTACTCTTGCTTGTAAAGAGACGGAATTCAAGCCAATTTAAGTAGCAAATATTTGGCTTTTATCAGCAAAAGCCTTGAACTCCAATGCATTTCCACTCGGATCTAAAAAGAACATAGTCGCCTGCTCACCTGCTTCACCTTTAAAACGAATGTAGGGCTCAATGATAAAACTAAGTTCAGCATTTTTGACTCGTTCGGCTAAAGCTTCCCACTCATCCATATCCAAAATTACTCCAAAGTGGCGAACAGGCACACCATGCCCATCTACTGCATTCATGGATGATTCTTTTGCTTCATCTGGACTTAAATGAGCTACAACCTGATGTCCCCACATATTGAAATCTATCCAATGATCAGAACTTCTCCCTGTACTACAGCCCAAGATTTGAGTGTAAAATTGATATGTTTCTGTTAAGTCTTTAACCGGAAAAGCAAGGTGAAAAGGTGCAAAATCGTTGTTTTCTTTCATATAGACTTAACTTTGAGATTTGTTCTATTTAAACCGCAGTAAAGCTAAAAAAAAATCACATAAATTGTTTAGCTGCTTGTACCGCTAATTGATCAACTCTTTCATTATCTGGAATACCCGAATGTCCTCTCACTTTAATCCACTCCACCTGATGAGCTCCTATTACATTCAACAACTCGAGCCACAAATCCTGATTTTCAACTGGCTTTTTATCTGCCCTCTTCCACCCTTTAGACTGCCATGAATCTATCCAACCCTTAGTCATAGCATTAATTATTAAGGCACTATCACTGTGGATCTTTAGTAAACATGGTTTTTTTATAGCTCTAATGGCTTCAATTACCGCCTTCATTTCCATTCGATTATTGGTAGTATGAGCTTCTCCACCCGAGAGCTCTTTCTCTTTCCCATTGTGTCGTAACAATACCCCCCAACCTCCTGGTCCAGGATTACCACTACAGGCTCCATCAGTATAAATAATGACCTCTGTTAGATTCATTTTTTTAATTCAAGTCGACTTGTTCAAAAATGGGACGCAATTGTTGATTCGCCAGAAGAGTACGTTCTAGAATTCGATCTTGCCAAGTGCCTGATGCCGTTCTATTATCACTAACATCGTTTATATCAAAAAGTATTGCTCTACTGGAATTAATTAGGGGTAGTCCAGGGTGAGTAGCTAAGAGTGCCGTCAATGCTTTGATATCTCCTCCTTGTGCACCAAAACCAGGAATTAATAAAGCAGCCTTTGGATAATGAGCTAAGATCTGCTGCGATACTTGGCTGTGAGTGGCTCCTATAACCATGCCTAAATGTGTCTCGAAGTACTTCTGGATTTTGGCTAATTTATCTGCAATATGGGCCGAAAGAGTCTCAAAGTTACCACTCCTCACCAAAAGAAAATCTTGTGCACCGGCATTGGACGTCAACGCAAGTGTGTAAACCGCTTTACTACTATCACCTTTAAAAGCTTCCAGGGTTTCCATTCCCATTAATGGATTTAAAGTAATAGCATCTACCTTAAACTTATCAAAAAATGCTTTTTTATAATGCTCTGCCGTAGTACTTATATCTCCTCTTTTAGCATCGGCTATGATTATATGACGGCTAGGAATTGCAGCGACAACTCGATGAAACGCATCTAAACCCTTAGGGCCTAAGGCTTCGAAAAAGGCTAAATTAGTTTTAAAAGCAGCACAATGTTTGTGAGTGACCTTTACGACCTGATGACAAAAATATACTATTTGCTCCACGGGATCTTCTGAAATAGTATGAATTTGCTCAGGCAAACGAGCAAGATTTGGATCAAGTCCTATACACAATACTGAAGAAGATTCGCGTATTGAATCAGCTAATTTGGTTAAAAAGTTCATCTGCGAAATATCTCTTATTACCGTATTAATTGCGAATCAAAAAATAGAAAATCAAGCATAAAGACAGCTTAGCCTTATGAAAATACATTAGCCTACTTATAAGTTAGCCAAGAAGTAAAATAGAATATATAGTAGTCATATAACCGAACACAAATAAAGGCCATATCCATCTATTTGTTTCTCGCTTAACAATAGATAAAGTATTCATACACTGCATGGCAATAGCAAAAAAGATCATAAGTGAAAGCGCCATTGCTAGTATATTAAGTAAATTCATTATTTGGATCTATTTCAATCCTGAATGTTAATCCTAGCTGCTGATCCGTTTCTTCTACGCTATAAGTTATAACACAGACTCAGGATGAACTTCTTCAAAACCGTGAGGAGGTTTGTATAGGCGTGTTTGTTCAAAAAACAAAGCTTCTCTATTATGTACCCTTTTACCGTTAATAGAAAAAAATCTATAAGAATTCGGCAATAAAGACTGTAAGGGATAGAAAAAATTGATATATGGATTTTGTTTACTGTATAAATCAATATCATAGCCATCAAATGCAGCACGCTTAACTAAAATAACTTCATCATTCATTAATAATCTATGAAGTACAATAGGTTCTAATTCGTAACCCCATGCTTTTTCATGATTGCTTTTAGCAATGGCTAGGTTGTTGGTTTTCAATGAAGTAATCGTATCGGTGCCTGAAGACTGTATTCCGTAAATAGATTTTGGGACTAATCTAAGATAGGCATCCATTGGCGCATTATCGATCCAAGTACGGATTCCTTGGTCATCTGACCATTGTAGTGTGGGTGGCAAAGTATAAAGATGTTCAAAAATGCTTACAACAGAAGGAAAGGCATCTAATAAGTTAATTCCGTAGCAATTATTTGCTAGATCACTTCCCATAAAAAATAAACGAGAATAAGTAGGATCGGGCTTGGTAAATAACGAAAGTACATCGTTATCATCCTTGGAAGTGTCTGAACTTGAACTGGTTAGTTCTTCCATGCGTTGATCATGGAAGAACACCAGTTTAAGTAATTGTTTTGATGACATTATTTGCCTAGGAAGTACAAATGGAAAATAATCCTTAAATCATCGTTGCTATAACCAATGCCACAACAGACATAAGTTTTAATAAGATATTCAGAGAAGGACCAGAGGTATCCTTAAACGGATCACCTACCGTATCACCAACAACTGCAGCTTTATGTGGCTCACTACCTTTTTTGTACTCTACACCGTCAATAGTTACTCCTTCTTCCACCATTTTTTTAGCATTGTCCCAAGCACCACCAGCGTTAGATTGGAAAAGGGCCATTAATACACCAGCTGATGTTACACCAGCTAAAAGTCCACCCAGCATTTCAGGGCCTCCTAAGAAACCAAATAATACAGGTACAATTACAGCCAATAAACCAGGTAAAACCATTTCTCTGATGGAAGCAGTAGTCGAGATCTCCACGCACTTCTCATATTCTGCTTTACCATCAGCCGCTTCAAATGTCGTTTTATCGGCATCACTCCATTGATCAAAGTCCGTACCTTCGTTCTTATTCATGACATCTAAGGCTGCGCGTAATTCAGGTATGTCCTTAAATTGACGTCGCACTTCTTCGATCATGCTCATTGCAGCACGCCCGACGGCCTGCATAGAAAGAGCAGAGAAAAGGAAAGGTAGCATAGCACCAACAAAAAGAGCCGCCATAACCGATGGACGAGTTACGTCAATTCCACTCAATGGAACATCATGGGTTGCATTATATGCTGTAATAAAGGCTGCAAAAAGTGCCAAGGCTGTTAGTGCAGCGGAACCAATCGCAAAACCCTTACCAATGGCTGCAGTTGTATTACCAACAGCATCTAACTTATCCGTACGCTCACGAACTTCTGGCTCTAGCTCTGCCATTTCTGCGATACCACCGGCATTATCAGAAATAGGACCATAAGCATCTACAGCAAGTTGAATACCGGTGTTGGCAAGCATACCAACCGCTGCAATAGCGATACCATAAAGGCCAGCAAAATGAAAGGCACCAATAATTGCTGCCGCGATGATTAGAATAGGAATAGCCGTTGAAATCATACCGACACCTAAACCTGCTATAATATTAGTAGCGGAGCCGGTAACCGATTGTTTCACGATAGACCATACTGGCTTGGTACCCGTACCGGTATAATGCTCCGTAATCAAACCGATGAGTAATCCAGAAGCAAGGCCAAAAATAGTTGCCCAAAATACGCCTGTACTTGAATAGCTTACACCGTTAAAGCTCCACTCAGATGGCAACATCCATTGAATAATGAAATAAGAAGCAACCAACATAATTCCAGCTGCTAAAAACTCACCTAAGTTAAGAGCTTTCTGTGGATCTCCTCCTTCTTTAACCTTAACAAAGAAAGTACCTAGAATAGAGGTTAAAATACCTGTTCCTGCAAGTATAAGTGGTAATAGTACAGCCGAAAGACCGTTAAATTGGTCCATCCAAGTACCACCATTAATAGTAGCATCTGCTATGAATGCAGCACCTAACACCATTGTACCAATAATGGAACCTACATAAGACTCAAATAAATCAGCTCCCATACCTGCAACGTCGCCTACATTATCACCAACATTATCCGCGATAGTGGCTGGGTTTAACGGGTGATCTTCTGGTATACCCGCTTCTACTTTACCTACTAAGTCAGCCCCAACATCAGCCGCTTTTGTATAGATACCGCCGCCAACTCGGGCAAATAAAGCAATGGATGAGGCACCAAAGGAAAAACCTGTCACAATAGCTAATACTTTGTTAACAGCACCTGCACCCTCAAGACCGAAAATACTTCCAAAGGTTATCAATAGTAAACTCAGGCCTAAAACACCAAGCCCCACAACTCCAAGGCCCATTACTGAGCCTCCAGCGAAAGCTACTTCTAAGCCTTTTCCTAGACTTGTACGAGCTGCGTTGGTTGTCCTTACATTCGCCTTGGTTGCAACACGCATCCCAATAAATCCGGCAAGACCGGAACAAATAGCACCTACCACAAAGGAAATGGCCACCATCCAGCTAGATGTTTCGGGGTTAGCGCTGATTCCTAAAAGGATTGCTACTGTAATAACAAAAATTGCTAGTACTCTGTATTCGGCTTTTAGGAAAGCCATAGCACCTGCCGCGATGCTTTCACTTATACGTCCCATTCGATCAGTTCCAACATCTTGTTTGGATACCCAGGATGACTTTATAAACGTGTAAAGCAGAGCTATAAGTCCTGCAAGTGGTATTAAGTATAGTATGGTTTGCATAATTCTGCGTTCTATGTTTTATATGGTTATTAACGAGGTGACTCTGCACCTGTATCAAAAATATATACTAGTTATGTATATTCATTGCTTTGTTTAGCCCCAACCCCACAAAATCTAAGCTAGCTTGAACAGCGTTATCTATCGCTTGTTTTACCAACTCTAGATCCTCGGATCTAAATGGTGATAACACAAATTTAATTTGTCTGCCTCTTGGGAAATCATTTCCAATGCCTATTCGTAAGCGAGGTATTGCTTGTGAACCTATTTTTTCATGGACATCCGAGATTCCATTGTGACCCCCATCACTACCATTTGGTCGCAACTTTAAATTTCCCAGTGCCAAATTTAAATCATCGTAGATAATTAAGCATTGGTCTGGATTATGATTAAACTGTGCCATGGCTTTGGTTACCGAGGAACCACTATTATTCATATAATTCGTTGGTTTTATTAAAAACAAATTATGGCCTTTATATCGTGCTTTAGCATAAACATAGGGACCATTCCCTGTTTGGAACGAGCTACCTAATTTGTGGGCTAATGTATTTACTATATCAAAACCAATATTATGTCGAGTACCTTCATAATCTGCACCTACATTTCCAAGTCCAACTAATAGCGCCACAGGTACCCTCTACTTATTCCTCAGAAGTACTTTCTTCCAAGGAATCCTCAGCTCTTTCAGCATCCTCTCCACCTTCATCATCAATGACATCTTTCAATAGCTGTCCTTTTGGTGGCCTAATTGTAACAATGGTTCTGTTTAGAGAATCTAATGGGATAATTCCATCTAACTCTAAATCTGAAACATGAAACGACTGCCCAATTTTTAGTGGTGTCACATCTACTTGAAACTCAGCAACAATATTCTCTGGTAGAACTCTTATGCGAAGAAATTTCATTGGCTGAAATAAACGCCCACCTCCCTCCACAACACCACGCGCATTTCCCTTAATACCAATAGGCACTCGGAGCGTTACTTTGTGTATATCACTTAATACATAAAAGTCGGCATGAATGGGTCGATCTGTGACCGGATCAAATTCTGTCCTCTTTAGTAGTGTTTTGAACACTTTTCCGTCGATTGTAAGCTCTTGAACTTTTGTTTGAGCTCGGCTCAAGATCTTTTCTAGCGCTAGTTCATCTATTGAAAAATGTTGGTTTTCCTGTACTTCAGGACCATATAATACGGCAGGTACACGTTTAGCTGCACGCAGCTCACGGTTCACTTTTTTATTGATTTCTCGAGGCTTACCCTCAAGTTTAACATATTCTGGCTTTGCCATTTTTTTCCTATTCTACTTATTAATTAACAAATAACGCACTGATGGTGTCATTGGTATGAATCCGTTCGATTGCTTCAGCAAAAATATTCGCTACACTAAGTACCTTAATTTTATCAGATGGCTGACGCAATGGAATGGTGTCGGTTACCAATAGTTCATAAATAGGTGAGTCTTCGATTCTTTGAAACGCTGGCCCTGAGAGTATGGGGTGAGAACACGTAGCTCGTATCTCTAATGCTCCTCGCTCTTTCATGGCAGCCGCAGCATTGGTTAACGTACCTGCTGTATCAATTAAATCATCAACGATTAAAACATTCTTACCCTCCACCTCACCAATTATATTCATTATCTCTGACTCATTTTGTTTGGGCCTACGCTTATCAATAAATGCAAGAGAAGCACCAAGTTTTTTTGAATAAGATCTTGCCGTTTTCAAACTACCAACATCAGGTGCAACCACTACTAAGTTATCAATTGGATGCTTAGTCATATGATCAATAAATACACGAGAAGCATAAAGATGATCAAGAGGGATATCAAAAAATCCTTGAATCTGCGCTGCATGTAGGTCCATCGTTAATATTCGATCCGCACCCGCTTCAACTAGTAGATTAGCCATCAACTTTGAACCAATAGACACTCTAGGTTGGTCTTTTCGATCTTGACGTGCATATCCAAAATATGGAATTACGGCTGTTACACGTTTGACAGAGGCACGCTTAGCAGCGTCCAACATGAGGAGTAGCTCGATAATATTATCGCCTGATGGAGGGGTTGGTTGGATTAGAAATATATCCTCTCCACGTATACTCTGTTCGTATTTGACGTAGATTTCACCATCTGAAAACTTTTTGATGGTAATGTTTCCGAGGTTAGTTCCATACTCCTCTGCTATGGCACGGGCCAAGGCTGGATTACTGGTACCAGAAAATATTGCAAGAGGACTGTCCAAGGTTATTTTAGTTTGCTAGCACTGATATATTCAGGATTACATAAAACGACGGGCTCTTAACCTTGACACCCACCGAGTTTAGTTGCCCGGGGAGGACTCGAACCCCCACATACTGGACCAAAACCAGGTGTCCTGCCATTAGACGACCGGGCAGAATGTCGTTAATAGACTTAAAAGATAGTGAGCTATAAATCTCTAATCAAGACTGAAACCATCTATTTTTAAGATTAGTCAAACATTAAGATACTTTAGCCAAAAAACTCACTTATTAGTGTATCTAAAATCGTATCTTATAATGAATTTAAATATCCTAAAATAACGTTAAGAGCTAATGGGACATCAACTTAAACTCATGGACCGGGCCCGAATCTCTCGATGTATAAAGAGAATGGCTATTCAGGTTTACGAGCACTTTTCGGTTAATTTACCTCTTCACGTAATTGGATTAAATGAACGAGGTTTTGCATTAGCTAAAGAGCTTGTTTCCGAACTTAATGAGCTAAGATCTAATCAAGATAATGTTATTTATCAATTGGACGTATTCAGCAAAGGCAATAAAACTATACCCGATTTAAATGACCAACAAGTTTTAATTGTAGATGACGTAGTTTTCTCTGGGCAAACATTATTTCAAGCGCTTTCCGTGTTGTTTCACTCACAAAAACCTGAGATCATCAAAATTGTATCGTTAATTGATAGAGGACACCGGCGATATCCAATTCTTGCAAACATTGTTGGAGAACACATCCCAACTAAAGTTGGAGAACATGTGGAAGTTTTGTTAAGTGAAAACCACTTGGAAACAGTGATTTTATTTAAAAATTCATAAAACGATCAGCATGAGGATACCGGATCCACGCCTATCTGTTGTAATGTCCTGTATTATAACTCTTTTGTTAAGTGCGCACTCAACAAGTCAAACTATTGTGATACCAGACACACTAAAAGGCTGGGAAAATGACTTAAGAATAAATCTTAATGGTGCTCAGGCCAGTTTTGAAAACTGGAGTGAAGGTGGGGTAAACACGATTAGTGGTACTTTTTCGACTAATTATACCAAGATCTATCGCAGCGATTTATTTGCGTTTGGAATACGAATTAATGGAAGATATGGTCAAGCTCGTTTCAATAAGAATACACGTAAATCTGACGATTTATTTACCATCAGGACACGTAGTACTTTTGCTTTTTCCGCTAGTTCACGACTTTCTTCTTACGGAACAGTTATGCTACGAACACAGTTTCGAGATGGATTCGAATACAGTGCTAAACGTAACCCTACTGGTGCTGATTCTTTAATTTCTGGTTTCTTTGCTCCAGCCTATATAACAGAAGGGATTGGTGTTAGCTTTAATGCTGAAAAAAGTTTCCAAATGGAAGCAGGAGTTGGTTTAAAGCAAACCATTGTTATGCGAGAGGATTTAGCGTCAAATTATGGTCTCAAGCAAGGAGTTAGTTATCGATTTGAAGGTGGTCTTACAACAGGTTTAACCTTTCAAAAAGAAGTATTCAAAAATGTACAATATAACACAGATATTGAAACATTCACCAACTTACTGCACCCAATAAACGAGACTGATGTATATTGGACAAACGAATTTATTGGTAGAATAAATTCAACCCTTCAAGCTTCATTGCAATTTGAACTACGATATGATTACGACTTTTCAACGGATATTCAGCTAAAACAAGTACTCAGCGCAGGTATATCCATGGATTTATTCTAAATCACTATTTCAATTATGGATACCTCAATATTTCAGACCTTTCAGCCATCACTACAACAATTACAAGAATGGAAAGACTCTTTTGGGGTATTTACAACTCATCCTAGCCTAATAGTTGATGATTCAATCATCCAGAAAACTTTACGTTCACTGAGCGAACGATTAACTGGAAATTATCCCTTTCATCATCCCAATTATGCTGGCCAAATGCTAAAGCCTCCCCACCCTATTGCAGCACTTGCTTATTCGGTAACGATGGGGTTAAACCCAAATAATCACGCTTTAGATGGAGGACCACCTAGTTCTGAAATGGAAAAAGAGTGTGTCGAAGCTTTGGCCAATTTATTTGGATACAATGATACTTATTTGGGGCACCTAAGTTCTAGTGGGACCATTGCAAATCTAGAAGCTCTTTGGATTGCCCGTTGCCTGCACCCAAACAAAGGGATAGCCTATTCTAACGAAGCCCATTATACCCACAGTCGAATGGCTCAAGTCTTAGATATGGAGGCTCATACTTTCAAGTTAGAAGATAAGAATTCCATTGCCGAATGCCTTGAAGCACTCCCAGTCGACTCTATTGGAACATTAATCGTCACTATGGGTACTACCGGGCTAGGAAAAGTAGAGCCTCTATCGGAAATACTAGATTGGGCCCAACCTAGACGTATTCGAATTCATATTGACGCCGCATATGGAGGTTTTTTTAAAACGATCTCAGATTACCTACCCGGTCCTAACGTACATTGGGATCGAATGCAAGAGGCCGATAGTATAGTAATCGATCCACATAAACACGGGCTTCAACCTTATGGATGTGGATGTGTACTTTTTAAAAATCCAGAAGTTGGCGTTTTCTACAAGCATGATTCCCCTTACACCTATTTTAGTTCTGAAGAGTTACACCTAGGTGAAATTAGTTTAGAATGCTCTCGTGCAGGAGCTGCGGCAGCTGCTTTTTGGGCCACCTTACAATGTTTCCCATTGGAACCAGATCATGGATTTGGCCCTATACTCACCGCTTGTCACCTGGCGGCTATCAAAGCCTATGGTTATTTAGATAACAGTGAAATATTAAATCCTTATATAGCACCTGAGCTTGATATAGTCGCTTATTATGTGGCTAGGAAAAATGCACCTGGCTCAACATCAACTATTAGTGATCGGTCTAAAAAAATATTTCACCAAGGCATGAGCAATAATGACCCTACCCAACAATATTATATTTCACTCTACACGGTAAACTCGCAAGATTTTAGCCAAAGATTTCCCGAAATCTTGGTAGATAGTAAACAAGTCGTTCTACTTAGAAGTGTCCTTATGCGGCCCGAACAAGAATATACAATTGAAAAGCTACTTACCCGAATAGAAGAAGATGCTAAAGCTCTTCTTTAGCCCATTCATGAGGATCATTTAGAATCTCTGCAAATAGGATAGTATCTCTATTTTTAGATACCTGAGCCTCAAATTCTATTGCTCCATCAAGTTCCTTTTTCAATAATTCAGTGGCTAAATTATTGACTAGATGCTGCTGAATCATTCTTTTTAAGGGTCGCGCACCAAATACTGGATCAAATGCTTGCTTAGCCAGCCAGTTTTTGACTTCCTCGGGAATCTGAAGTACAACCTGTTGCTTAGCTAATGTCTGATGCAATCTACGAAGTTGAATATCTACAATAGAGCGAATATGACGAGCTTCCAGTGGGTGAAATACAATTATGTCATCTACCCTATTTAGAAACTCAGGACGGATACTTTTCTTCAACAGATCAATCAACTGCTCTTGCATTCTGGTATACTGTGATTGATCCCATGGTCCTTTGTTTTGCTCTATCTCTTCCATTATCAGGGAGGAACCAAGGTTTGATGTCATTATGATAATTGTATTAGTAAAATCGACCGTTTTACCTTTACTGTCGGTCAGACGTCCCTCATCGAGTACTTGTAGTAAAATATTAAAGACATCAGAATGTGCTTTTTCCACCTCATCCAACAACAAGACCGAATAGGGTCTACGGCGAACCGACTCAGTAAGCTGCCCGCCCTCATCATATCCAACATATCCCGGAGGAGCTCCAACTAGACGACTTACCGAGTGTTTTTCCATGTATTCACTCATATCTATACGAATCATAGCCTGAGCATCATTAAACAAAAACTCAGCTAATGTGCGAGCCAATTCTGTTTTTCCAACGCCAGTTGAACCCAAAAAGAAAAAAGAACCTATGGGACGATTCTCATCCTGTAAGCCTGCCCTAGATCGTCGAACGGCATTGGCGACGGCTTCAATAGCATTGTCTTGCCCAATTACACGCTTATGCAACTCTTCTTCGAGCATCAACAGTTTATCCCTGTCAGACTGCACCATTTTACTGACGGGTATGCCGGTCCAGCGCGCTACGATATCAGCTATATCTTCAGCAACCACCTCCTCTTTTAACAGGGTTGTTCCTTCTTGTAATTGCTGCGCATGCTCGTGAGCAAGTTGCAACTCTTTTTCTAGCTGTGCTAAGGTACCATAGCGAAGCTCAGCTACTCGTTCATACTCCCCTTTTCTCTCAGCCTTGTCCGCCTGATTACGCGTGGTTTCAATTGCTTGTTTTAGATCTCGTACTTGTTGAATTACCGACCGCTCTTGATCCCATTGAGTGCGCATACTTGTTCGCTTGTCGATTAAATCTGCAAGTTCTTTTTCGAGTTGATTAATTTTAGCAGACTCTTTCTTTATTTGTTTTTTTGATGTGGAATCTTGTTCACGCTTTAAGGCTTCTCGCTCAATTTCAAGTTGCCGAATTTGTCGCTCCAGTGCATCTAGCTCTTCTGGTAGAGAGTCTATTTGTAGGCGTAAACGAGAAGCAGCCTCGTCAATCAAATCGATCGCCTTATCTGGCAAAAATCGGTCTGCTATGTATCGATGAGATAATTCGGCAGCGGCTACAATGGAAGCATCGGTTATTCGAACCCCATGATGGAGTTCATAGCGCTCTTGCAAACCTCTTAAAATCGAAACAGTATCCTCCACACTTGGCTCACCCACCACTACAGTTTGCAAACGCCGTTCCAATGCCTTGTCTTTCTCAATGTATTTACGGTACTCATCCAAAGTGGTCGCACCAATGGCATGCATTTCTCCCCTAGCCAAAGCTGGTTTTAAAATATTAGCCGCATCCATGGCTCCATCGGTGGCACCCGCTCCGACAAGAGTATGTATTTCATCAATAAAAAGAATAATATCTCCATCTGAGTCAGTTACTTCCTTAACCACCGCTTTTAAACGTTCTTCAAACTCACCTCTAAACTTAGTTCCAGCAATTAATGCCCCCATGTCTAAAGCCAAAATTCGCTTTTGCTTGAGGCCTTCAGGAACGTCACCGCACACAATCCGTAAAGCCATACCCTCAGCAATAGCTGTTTTACCCACTCCGGGTTCTCCGATCAATACCGGATTATTTTTGGTTCTTCTAGACAAGATTTGCATTACTCTTCGGATTTCGGCATCTCTTCCAATGACTGGGTCTAACTTGTTTTTTTCTGCCCAGTCATTTAAATCTCTAGCATATTTTTTTAACGCCGCAAAACGGCTCTCAGCGTTCGGATCATCTACTTTTTGCCCGCCGCGTGTTTCTTTAAGCACTTGCTGAATAGCTTCCTTTTTAATCCCTAACCCCTGCCAATCCTTCGCCCATGTTTCCCCTACCCTAGATATGGCCATAAGCAAATGCTCAGTGCTTATATATTCATCGCCCATATCGCGGGCTTCTACCTTTGCCTGATCTAACATACTCTTTGCAGTTGGCCCTAAATAAGGCCCCGATACCGACGCGCCTGATACCTTCGGTCGCGTCGTAAGCTCTTTCTCTACAATGGCTATAAGCTGGTCTTTTTGAACCCCTAATTTTAATAAAATGGAATGAATAGTATCTTGTTTACCATCCATTAAGGCCTTTGCAATATGAACTGCCTCTACAGCTTGATGACCAACATCTTGGGCTAGGTCTAGAGATGATTGTATTGCTTGCTGCGCTTTTAATGTAAAACTGTTCAAATTCATGGTCTCTCCATCATTAAATTGAAAAAGCGAGGTATTGAACGTTTTTCAACGACAACCCTCGCTTACAAACTACCAAAACCGTGCCACTGCTGGCACTTTTTATAGAAAATCTGCCTTATTTGCAGGTTTTATTTTTCAAGGTATACTACATCCTAAATGCTATGAATTGTTTTAGGTTATCCCGTTCAATTGTGAGTAATATTGCGTTATCACCAGCTTCAAGACTTCGGTTTACTTCTGAGAAAAATTCATCCACGTTATTTGTAGATTTTCGCTTAACCGCTGAGATAACATCTCCATTTCTTAAGCCCCTTTGATAGGCATCACTTGATTCTTTAAGACCTTGAACCAGTACACCTTCAACCTCGTCACTTAATCGAAGCTCAGATCGCAAGGTCTCCGTCAAAGTGCGAACATTAAACCCTAAATCTTCAATCATATCTCTGGTAGTCGTTGAGTTCGAAGCAAGGGCCTGCTCATCTGGACGCTCTCCAATGGTAACGGTTAATTCAACTGTTTTGCCATCTCTAATAACTTGAACGTTAATTTTCTCGCCGGGTTTTAAACTCGCAATGTCTGTTCTAAATGAATCCCAACTTTGAACAGCTTCCCCATTGAGTCCCACAATGATATCTTCTTCTTTTAGTCCTCCTTTCTCAGCTGGCCCTTTGGTCTCAACTCGGCCCACAATGACACCTTTTGAAACCTCTAAATCCAAGGCATCTGCCATGGTAGGATCTATTTCTCCCGCAGTATACATCCCTAAGTATCCCCTGCTTACAGAACCATCCTCAATGAGATCGTCCATAATACGTTTAGCTAATTTAACAGGAATGGCAAAACCAATCCCATCATTTCCACCCGAGCGTGAAGCGATAGCGGAATTTATTCCCACCAAGGTACCGTTCAAATCTACCAGAGCTCCACCTGAATTACCGGGATTAATCGCCGCGTCAGTTTGAATATAGTCCCCATATACGGTTAAATTTAAGGAACGCCCACGAGCACTTACGATACCAAATGAAACCGTATGAGCTAGATCTTCGCTAAGAGGACTACCAATAGCCAACACGAAGGAGCCTACCTTAGCTTCATCACTATTACCCAAAGGTAAAGCAGGGGCCGCCCCTTCCTTAATTCGTAAAACAGCAATATCAGTCATGGGATCCGTTCCAATTAATGTAGCTTCTAGCTCTTGTCCATCATATAATCGAACCATTATTTGGTCAGTATTCTCAATTACATGATTATTGGTTAAGATATAACCATCATCGGAGACTACTACTCCTGAACCCAAGCCCCTTTGCACGTATTCACGTGTATTTTCTCGACTATTTGGATTGCCAAAAAACATTGAAAATGGATCCATCATGCGAACTTCACGTGTTCTTTCAGTGGTAATAGTTACTACCGATGGGTTCGAATTTTCTGCAATCTCTACAATGGCATCATTGAAATCCTTAAGCCGCATTACAGGTCTATTTAGCATCTCAGAACTAGGCAATGTATCGTATCGATTCGCTACAGATACTAAGGAATCCATTACTCCTAGCATGTGAGTGTTACCTGAGGCAGTTGCGGTGTTAGCTCCACGGTCAGCTGCGAGAATGAATAGTGCCATTGATGTGAATAAGGAGATAAATAAGATAAGAGTGGTTGTTGATGTACGCTTCATGAGCTTTATAAGATGTATTTTTTACTGTTTTTTAAATTTGTTCTCTTAACGAAGCAAGGGCGCCCTGTCGTATGTAATTGTTGTAATACATAGTGGCAGCCCAAGTTCGAATCATCTAAACTCCAATTATAATTAAAATTGGATCTTTATTATTGGACTATTATCTGCTTTTTTACTGCTTTTTCGTCTTTTTTAATGGTCAATCGAAGTATACCATCCTGATGCTGGGCAGTAATATTTTCCTTATCTAGCCCTTGAGGGAGGTGAAAACTTCGATGAAAGGAACCATAAAATTGTTCCATTCTGTGCACATTAGTTTCTTTTGTTTCTTCCGCCACTTTACGCTCGCCAGAAACATAAAGTACATCTTGTTCTAGCTCTATCTGTAGGTCTTCTTTGCGCACACCGGGTAACTCTAACAAGAATTCAAATTCCTGCTCATTTTCATGGATATCAACCTTAGGGGTTAAAATATTCGTTGTTCGAGCATTTATTGGCTCAAAAAATTCGTCCATTAGCTCGTTAAAGCTCTTTGATAGATGTCGGTAATTAGGTCTGGTATATCGTAATAGTGCCATAATCGATACCTCAATAATTTTTATCATTTAAGTTTATTTTGAAAAGATATACACAAATGGTATGCCATTAGGCAAGCCCCACATTTATTACTGACAGCCCGCTGGTGTATTTTAGGTTGAGTATGACGGGATTTCAGCGCAATTTAATAGATTGTCAGTAGATTAAGTAAAAGAGGCAGATACCGTCTGAAAGTACGTCACCTAGCAAGAAAAACTGTCACTATCCATAGCTTTTCTTCCATTCCTTAGATATGAGGAAAGCTAATTCTAAGGATTGCTCATAATTAAGGCGCGGATCACAAAAAGTTTCGTAATTCACATCTAGTCCATTTTCATCTAACCCTTTAGCGCCTCCAACACATTCAGTTACGTCATCTCCAGTTAATTCCAAATGAACACTACCTAAATAACTACCTTCAGCTCTGTGGATAGCAAATGAATGTTTTAACTCTTCCATTATGTGATCAAAATTGCGTGTTTTGTAATCATTAGCAGAAGAAAACGTATTCCCATGCATTGGATCAGAACTCCAAACAACAGGAAACCCCTCTTTACGAACTGCCTTTATGAGACCAGGAAGTTCTTTTTGAACTTGATTTTTTCCAAAACGTGAGATGAGTACAATTTTCCCAGCCTCATGTGTAGGATTTAATCTCTCAATTAATTTTAGAATCTCATTGATGGTATAGGGTGGGCCTATTTTTATACCAATAGGATTCTCAATGCCACGTAAATATTCTACATGCGCTTCATTTAAATCACGAGTCCTATTGCCTAACCATACCATATGCGCACTTAAATTAAAGTACCCTTCCTTTCGTGGAACCCTTCTGGTCTGAGCCGAATCATAAAATAAATTAAGTGCCTCATGTGAGGTATAAAAATCTACCTTTTGAGATTGTTGTAATCTTCGCTCGGAAACCGCATCCATAAATTTTACTGCCTGTGTGATGGATTTAACCATAGATTCATACTCTTGGTGGTAAGGATTATTCTGCATAAAATCTAACTCCCACTGCTCAGGATAATGCAAATCCGCAAAGCCCTCATCACCCAGTGCTCGTATAAAATTCAGCGTCAGTCCCGCCTTATGATACCCTTCTAATAAACGTTTCGGGTCCGGTATCCTCTTTGCCTGGTTTTTTTCAAAGCCATTGATTAAATCTCCACGATAATTGTGCATTTCAACTCCATCAATAGTTTCAAAAGCAGAGGATCGAGGCTTTGCATATTGACCAGCCATCCTGCCAACCCTGACAACAGGTACTCCCATTTCATGAATCATGATGAAAGTGGTTTGGAGAAGAACTTTAACCAAATTTACAATCTTTGAGGACTGGGTCAAATCAAAACTCTCTGCGCAGTCACCCGCCTGAAATAAAAAAGCTTTTCCAGCGCTTACCGCTGCAAGTTTTTCCTTCAGGGATTCAATTTCCCATGAGGTAACCAAAGGTGGTAAAGTTTGTAGCTCATTGTAGGAGCATTCAAGTTCTTTTTTATTTGGATAATCTGGAAGTTGCTGGATAGGAAACTCTCTCCAACTTGAGGGACTCCATTTAGCAGTATGTACAGACATAAAAACTTATATTTGCAATTTCAATAAGATTAAGAAAGCAACTAACATACACTATTTTTGTGAAAGCTACGTAAAAAAGCTGTGCAAATAGCAGAAATTTCTCTATTTGTTTGGTAATTTGATAAGTTATCCAAAATAACAGGCTAAACTCTACTTAAGTAAATTCTATGCAAGAGTCTATTGTCATACGCGGAGCTCGCGAACACAATCTCAAAAACATCGATGTAACCATCCCAAGAGACGCACTCGTTGTAGTCACTGGCTTGTCTGGCTCCGGTAAATCTTCATTAGCTTTTGATACAATCTATGCAGAAGGTCAACGCCGTTTTTTAGAATCATTGTCTGCTTATGCACGTCAATTTCTAGGTATGATGGAACGGCCTGCAGTTGATTTTATCGATGGCTTATCCCCTGTTATCTCCATCGATCAAAAAACAACCAATCGAAATCCTCGTTCCACAGTAGGCACAGTTACTGAAATATATGACTTTATGCGACTTCTCTATGCTCGGGTCGCTATTCCATATTCCTACATAACAGGAGTAAAAATGGAAAAACAAACAACTGATCAAGTTGTTTCTTCAATTCTTGGACTTGAAAATGGCACCAAAGCTTACTGCTTAGCACCTGTAATTAGAGGTCGTAAGGGACATTATCGTGAGCTTTTCGAACAAATGATTAAACAAGGTTATTTACAAGCCCGTGTAGATGGGGATATTGTTGAGTTGGAAACTGGGCTTATGCTTGACCGCTACAAAACACATACTATAGAAATAGTTGTAGACCGATTTGTAGTTAGCTCGAAGAGTGAAAAACGGATTACAGATAGTGTTAGAACAGCTCTTGAAATGGCTGATGGTACGGTAGTGCTCGCTCTCAAACATAAAGAAGGATGGGAAGACCGACTTTTTTCAAAAAAGCTATTCGATCCTGAAAGTGGGATTGCATATGAGGAACCAGCGCCTAATCTATTTTCGTTTAATTCTCCTTTCGGAGCGTGTTCTACCTGCGATGGATTAGGACACGCATATGATGTTAGTTGGGAACTTCTGGTACCAAATCCACAACAAAGTGTTGAGGATGGAGGTATTCGCTTTCTTGGAAAACCAAGAGATATTTTTGCATTTAAGCAGCTTGAAGCCGTTCTAGATCATTATGGAGTGGATTTCTACCTTCCTATTACTGACTACCCTAGTGAACTCATTGATACGATAATGAAGGGTAGTGGTACTCAAAAATACGCGATTACCTACGAGTTTCGCTCTGATAAAGTCACTTATCAACATAGCTACAGAGGATTACGGGATACCATCATTGAACAATACGAAAAATCCAAGTCCCAAAAACAACGTGAAAAGGCGAAATCTTTTATGTCCAAAGTTAGTTGTCCTAACTGCCGCGGTGGGCGGCTTAATAGAGAAGCCTTGTCGTATAAATTAGATAAGTATGGCATACAAGACTTGGTGCAAATGGACATCCAAGAACTCAGAGATACCCTATATAATATAAACTTGAGTGAACGGCAGCAAGAAATAGGGCATCAAATACTCAAGGAAATTAGAGATCGACTCGATTTTTTGCTGAATGTAGGTCTCAACTATCTGAGTCTTAATCGGGAAGCACAAACGCTGAGTGGAGGTGAGGCTCAACGAATCAGACTAGCTACCCAAATTGGAACACAGCTTGTTGGAGTTCTCTACATACTCGATGAACCAAGTATTGGACTTCATCAACGGGACAATAAAAAGCTAATTAAATCCCTTGAGACTCTTCGAGATTTAGGAAACAGTGTCATTGTAGTTGAACATGACCGAGATACCATTGAGAGGGCTGATTACGTAATAGATATGGGCCCGGGAGCAGGAGCGTACGGCGGGTATATTGTAACACAAGGCAAACCAGATGAATTGGAACCAAAATCCATGACTGCACGTTTTTTACGAGATCAAGAACAAGTAGCTGTACCTAAGAATCCTAGAAAAGGTAACTCAAAAAAAATCTGTATTGCTAACGCTCGAGGACATAATCTCAGGTCGGTTGACCTTCAAGTACCTTTGGGTAGATTTATCACGGTAACAGGGGTAAGTGGTTCTGGAAAAAGCTCCCTGATTAACCAAACATTAGTTCCAATACTGACCAATCATTTTTATAAATCTAAAGCAGTTCCATTGCCTTATGATGAAGTAGAGGGTCTTGAAAATATTGACAAAATTATCTCAATAGATCAAAGCCCAATAGGCAGGACACCACGCTCTAATCCAGGAACCTACACCAAGGTCTTTGATCATGTGAGAAGACTTTTTGCGGAATTACCAGAATCCAAGATACGTGGCTATGATCAGGGTCGATTTTCATTCAATGTAAAAGGTGGGCGCTGCGAAGCTTGTAAAGGTGACGGTATACGCAAAATCGAGATGAACTTTCTGCCTGATGTTTACGTATCTTGCGAAACCTGTCAAGGAAGACGGTATAATCGAGAAACACTGGAAATATACTTCCGCGAAAAAAATATTTCAGAAATCTTAGAAATGCCTATAGTGGAAGGAGTTAAATTTTTTAGCTCACAACCTGCTATCTCGAGAATACTTAAAACACTAGCATCAGTCGGATTAGGATATCTTACTTTAGGACAATCTAGCACCACTCTATCCGGCGGTGAAGCTCAGCGGATAAAACTTGCCCGCGAACTTTCAAAAATAGGTACTGGTAATACGCTCTATGTTATGGATGAACCAACTACGGGCTTACATTTTCAAGATGTTCGCCTTTTAATAAATGTAATAGAACAATTAGTGGATAAAGGAAATACCGTAATCGTAATCGAGCACAATTTAGATGTGATTAAAGCCGCGGACTGGGTTATTGATTTGGGTCCGGAGGGTGGTAAAGCAGGCGGGCAAATTGTTGCAGAAGGAAGCCCTAAAATAATTTCTGGAGTTCCAAATTCGTATACTGGGATGTTTTTAAAGCAAGAATTTGAACGACTATCTTCCGTTGTAGGAAAGCTCTAAGCTTACTATCTTAAGTTTCCAACTATGAATTTCTTTCGTACACATATTCTTAAAAGAGTTAGTTTAAGCTTACTACTTATCTCTTTCGTTTCACAGAGTATACCTATGCTCGAAAATGAACATCAAAATCAACGGTTTACCCAATGGCTCAACAAACACTTTGTTCACTCTTTAGCAGCGAACCAATACCCCGAGCTTCAGGATCCAGAATATCTTAAGTCAATTCGTTTGCACCTCGAAAAACTTTGGAAAGAGAGTAATAATGTAGAACAATGGATATATGAGGTCAAAGCCTATTTTAAACAAAAAAATCTGGATAAAAAACTTCTTATACAGTGGAATATGCTGGATCATATGGACCAGCATCAACACATGACATTAATGCTGGAACCACGAGTATGTACCCTCAAAAATCATACTCAAGGCAAATTTGCTAAACTTACGACTCCTAATTATTTAGTTCAGTTCACTAACTGCGAAACCCAAATAATCTCGCACTTTACGCTTCACTACCCAAGCTATTCTGCATCCATGCAGAAGCATCCTATGGTTAACGGTATAGCCATTGGTGCACCCTAGCTCATACTATATCTCTTTTTTTAGGTTCACAACAATCAAACCTAACCATCACTTTATACCAACTAAAAAAAAATATTATGCAAGGAAACGGATTTAAAATAGGTCTAATAGCGGCTTTTTTTGCCTTAACACTTTACTATTTGTATCCAACCATTATTTGGAATTTGGAACAACGACAAATGAGTACCTTTACTGAAGAAGAACGTACTCAATATGAAATGGAATACGCTGAAAAACTATCCAACCTAAAAGAAGATATTCTTTCATTAGGCTTAGATTTACAAGGCGGGATGCATGTTACACTTGAAGTAGGTACACCTCAGCTCATTCTAGAACTTGCAGGGAGTAACCGTGATACTGAACTTGAAGTAGTAGTTCAGTTAGCTCAAAAAGTAGCCGAAGAGAACGACACCGATTTCATCGATGAAATGCAACTTGAGTTTGAGAGAAGAGATGCAAATGCTAGACTTAGTCGCTTCTATCGTAATGAATCTCAGGACATTACGCGTCGTTCCTCCAATGACGAAATTGTAGCTTTTCTAAAGTTGCAACGAGATGCTGCATTAAATCGTGCAATCGAAATTATTCGTACCCGAGTTGATAGATTCGGAGTCACCGAACCATCAATCGTAAAGCAAGGACAGAGTCGTATTGTGGTAGAACTACCTGGTGTGGATGACGAAGAACGAGTGCGAAATTTATTAAAGGGCACTGCCCGTTTAGAATTCCGAACAGGTGCAGATGCCCAAGATTTCTCTAATTTCAGAAATCGATCCATTGAGTTTTACAATGTGGAAGTGGATAGTTCAGACAGTCTTAACCTAAGCGGCCCAACTAATGAATTACTTAACCGAATGTCATTCATTCAAACTCAAAGCCCATATGTTTTTGGTTATGCAATGGCCGAAGATACCGCTATAATTATGAACTTACTAAGTACATCAGATATACAACGATTAATGCCTAGAAATACAGTAGTTCTGTGGGGTTCTAGACCAATCGAGTTTGAAGGCGGTTTAGAGCAGTTTGCACTCTATGGAGTGCGTGACAATGCCGAACTTACCGGCGAAGTCATTGAAGAAGCTTCTATTCAGTTTGACCCAACAACCAATGTTCCTGAAGTATCGATGGGTATGAACAGTGAAGGAGCAAGAATATGGAGCCGAATTACAGGAGCCAACATTGGCAAGCCTATCGCCATTGTACTTGATGGGTATGTGGTTTCCTATCCAAATGTATCCACCAAGATTAATGGTGGGAACTCCAGCATAACTGGCCTGGAAAATGTGGCTGAAGCAGAAGATTTAGTAAATATTTTATTATCAGGTGCTCTACCAGCCCCACTTCAAATTATGGAGGAGCGAACTGTGGGCGCTTCATTGGGTGAGAGTTCAATTCAAGCAGGCTTTCGGTCAGTATTAGTGGGACTATCTATTGTGGCAATTTTTATGATTGTTTATTACCGTACCGGCGGTGGAGTTGCCGATTTAGCTCTTATGCTAAATATAATTTTCATCCTTGGCATTCTGGCAGGATTTAAAGCGACCTTAACATTACCTGGTATGGCAGGAATCGTACTAACTATAGGTATGGCGGTAGATGCTAACGTGTTAATATTTGATCGAATACGAGAAGAACAACGTGGTGGTAAAACTATGAAAGCTGCAATTTCAGCAGGTTATTCCAACGCGATGAGTGCCATCATTGATGCTAACGTAACTACTGGTTTTGTAGCCTTAATCCTAATGAGTTTTGGAGTAGGACCTATTAAAGGTTTTGCCGTTACCTTACTTGCGGGTATTGCATGTTCACTGTTTAGTGCCATAATTATTACACGCGTTGTCATAGACTACTTAACCCGCAATAACACAGAAGCAGTTAGCTTCGGTTAATAATTTTTAAACAAAAAGGTACTTCTTATGAGATGGTTTGAAACACCCAATTTTGATTTTTTAGGCAAACGTAAAGTTGCCTACTCCCTTTCGGGTATTTTATTTGTGGCATCTTTAGCGATTATATTAACAAAGGGTTTACAATATGGAATAGACTTCCGTGGGGGGAAAGAATTCGTATATGCATTCGATACTCAAGTAAAAACACAAGATATTCGATCTTTCTTAAATGAACCTTTAGGTTCGTCACCTGAAGTAAAGCTATTTGGTTCGGATAGCGAAATACTAATCCGTACTGACAATGATCTCAGCACTGATGAGGTAGAAAACCTGATTGAGGATGCTATTAGCGCCAATATCAGTGGAGCAAGTTTTAGTATGGAGAAGAGCGATTCTATTGGCCCTAGATTTGCGGAGGATTTAAAAGGAGCTGCTGCACAATCCGTCATATATGCGATTGTTATTATTTTTATTTATATACTGATCCGATTTCGAAAGTGGACTTTCTCAGTAGGAGCAGTTGCTGCATTGGTTCATGATGTAGTTATCACTCTAGGTATTTTTACTTTATTAAGTGACGTAGTTTCCTTTAATCTATTAATCGATCAAAATATCATTGCAGCATTTCTCACCATCGTGGGATACTCTCTCAATGACACAGTAGTTGTATTTGATAGAATCAGAGAAAATAAATTAGTCCATAAAGGAATGGATACCATTGAAATGTTCAATAAAAGCCTGAACGATACGCTCAGTCGGACCGTAATTACTTCTTTAACTACTTTCTTTGTGGTAACTATTCTGTTTATATTCGGTGGAGAGGTCTTGAAAGGTTTATCATTTGCACTTATCATAGGTGTGATATTAGGTACCTATAGCTCGCTTTTTGTAGCAAGCCCTCTTGTACTTGAATTAGACACAAAAAACACTAAATAAACCTTAGTATTATCATGAGTTATCAAACGTCAGAACGTTACAACTGCGTTGTCATACAATTTAAAGGCAATGTAATGGGTGGGCCTGATGCGGTCAATTTGAATGAAGAATTACATGCCTTAATTGATGTCAATAAGACCAACGTAATTGTTGATTTATCTAAGGTAAAGTTTATGAATTCTTCTGGTTTAGGCATGCTTATAGGTGGTCTCACCACTATGAAAAAAGCCGGAGGCGACCTCCGTATTGCCAATGCAACCGATAAAATTGAAAGCTTATTGGTGGTCACTAAACTCATCACCGTTTTTAAACATTTTCGTTCAGTGGATGAGGCGGTAGAGTCTTATAAGGAAGAAGCTTAATTCTCCTAGCTATTCATCAGAGTTTGAAGGGAAATAGCTACTTACGCCCTTTTTTTGTTTTTTTCTATTTTTATTGATCACTTAGCACTTATTTATGTCTACTAGAGTAGTTATTGGCGCCCAATGGGGCGATGAAGGTAAAGGAAAAATTGTTGACCTTCTTAGTAAAGAATCCCGTTATATAGTACGATTTCAAGGGGGCGCAAATGCTGGTCATACCCTAAAATTTGACGATAAAGAAGTAGTACTTCACCTTATCCCATCCGGAATATTTAATGGAGATGGGATTTGTATAATAGGGAATGGAGTCGTTATCGATCCTTTAGCTCTTTTGGAAGAAATCGACCAAGTCCACTCAATGGGTTTCAGCTTAGAAAACCGATTCTATATATCAGAAACAGCTCATGTAATCCTTCCTTATCACAAGATTTTGGACCAAATGAAGGAAAAAAGAAAGGGAGCTAAGGCTATTGGAACAACCGGACGTGGTATTGGCCCCGCCTATGTGAGTAAAGTTGCGAGAATTGGAATCCGCATGATTGATTTATTGGATACCAATGTACTTCACCAAAAGCTTATTCAGAATATTGAGGATATAAATCGAGCACTTGAAAATATTTATAAAGAGCCTATCATAGATGCCCAAGAATTAATCCATGAACTTGAAGGGGCAATAACAAAACTTAGTCCCTATATATGTAACACCACGCATATGTTACACAAAGCGCTAGAAATAGACGAAAATATATTATTAGAAGGGGCTCAAGGTTGCCTGCTTGATGTAGATCATGGCACCTATCCATATGTCACTTCCTCTTCTCCTACGTCTGGAGGAGCTTGTACAGGAAGTGGTATTCCTCCATTAGCTATGACTCAAGCAATGGGAATTACTAAAGCCTATTGTACACGAGTTGGAAATGGCCCCTTCCCAACCGAACTTTTAGGTGATACGGGAGAGTTGCTTCGAAAAAAAGGTCACGAATTTGGTGCAACTACTGGGCGCCCGCGCCGTTGTGGTTGGTTAGATTTGGTAGCACTAAAATATGCGTGCCGAATAAACGGACTCAATGAATTAGCTTTAACCAAAATGGATGTAATGGATGGGTTTGATACCATTAAAGTCTGCACATCCTACCACATTGGTGATACAGAAACAAAAGTGTTTCCTTTAAGCCTCAAAAAACTAGAAAAAGTAAAACCTATTTATACGGAGCTACGAGGTTGGGATCAAGACATATCGGGCATCACCAATTGGGATGAACTGCCAGATACTGCTCAGGATTATATCCGATTTTTAGAAAAATACTTAGGTATTTCTTTTAAAATTATTTCTACTGGACCTAAACGAAATGAAACAATTATTTGCTAAGATTTACTGATACGAAAAGCGGCTGATAACTCCCCTATAAGTACGACTATAGCGGCACCAACAGCTGTATAAAGTGGCCACGCCAGAGCTAGGGGTTCACCAGGTAGCAGATTTTGCACCGGGCCATTAACCATAAACAATAGACATATCAGCCCGGAGAAGAAACCTCTTAGCGTATCTATAGATTGAGTTTTTTTACTCATCAAACCCAACAAAAAAGTACCTAACAATCCACCATAGGTGTAGGAAGCTATGCCTAAGCCCAGTTCAACCACCGTTGGACGTTCACCTGCTTGAAGTTGTAAGTAGGTAAATAAAAGGGCTGAAGCACTGAGTACAATACCCCATATAAGAGTAATTTTCCTTGACAAGCTAAGTTCTTCGACCGCACTGAATACTTTTTTCCGGTAAGGAATGATTACATCATATAATGTAGTAGAGGCTAAGGCATTTAATGAAGAGCTTAAACTACTCATCGCTGCAGCAAATAGAGCGGCTAAAATAAGTCCCGAAACCCCTGAAGGAATTTGTTCAACGATATACTTTACGAATATCTCATCCTGGGTCCGTAGCCCAAGTGCAAATATATCCGCTCCCTCATAAAATGCATAAAGTAGTAATCCTATAAATAAAAACAATGAAAATTGAAGAATTATAACAAAACCACTTCCTATGAGAGCTTTTTGTCCTGAAGCCAAAGATCCTGTTGCTAACAGGCGTTGCACGAGTAGATGATCAGTCCCATGAGAGGCCAAAGAAAAAATAGCCCCACCAATAATGGCTACCCCAAAAACGTAAGGTTGCTCAAAATAGTTTTTCAAACTCCCATCCCAGCCCCAGTCAAACCATTGAGTTTTCCCAGTAGATATGACGGTCTGATGAAATGATTGCCAGCCATCAGGTAAAGCTTGTACTAAAAGTACTCCAGCAAGTAAAGCTCCACCAAGATATACCCCCATTTGTATTACATCCATCCATACCACCGCTTTTATACCCCCTAAAAATGTATACAATAGTGTAACCAAGGTAATCACCATTATAGCCATTACATATAGTTGTAAATCACTCCATCCCTCGAATGCTCCACCAAAGCGTAACAAAACTGCTATAGGAATAGCTGTGGCAAATAAACGAACCCCATCTGCAAGTAAACGTGTAAACATAAAAGTGATTGAGGTTGCATTTCGTATCGAGGGACCAAATCTGCGCTCTAAAAATGTATAAGCTGTGTAAATCTCACCCTCAAAATAACGGGGTAGAAATACCAGTGCCACAATCACTCTTCCAATAAAATACCCTATTGTAATCTGTAAAAATGTAAGGTTTCCTCCATACGCTACTGCAGGTATACTTATAAATGTCAAGGTGGAGGTCTCAGTGGCAACCACCGAAAACAATACAGCCCACCAAGGCAGCCCATTTCCTCCTAAAAAATAATCTTTTGCACTCTGCTGCTTACCCGAGGTTTTTAACCCAAAATAAGCCATAAAAATCATGTAGAAGACCCATACTACATAGTCTAACCAACCAAAAGCTGTTACACTACTCTCCATTTCTATACCCACTCCTGTAAAAATGCCACTGCCTTTTTCATTGCTAAACCCCGGTGGCTAATGCTATTTTTTTGCTCTGAATCCATTTCTGCAAAACTCATATCAAATCCATCTGGTATAAAAATAGGATCATAGCCAAAACCTCCTGCCCCTTTCCTGAACCTAGAAATTTTACCCGTGCAAATTCCTTCAAATATCCATTGCTTGTCCGCTTCAATAAAGGCTACAACTGTTCGGAATTGAGCATTACGCTCATTGGTCTTACTCATTTCCGAGAGTAATTTCTCCACATTATCTTCATAGCTAGCATGTTCACCTGAATAACGTGCAGAATAAACACCTGGGGCTCCATTCAGAGCTGTCACCTCCAAACCTGTATCATCTGCCAAACTTGGTAAACCAGTTACCATTGCAACATACTTAGCTTTTTTTAACGCATTCCCTTCAAGGGTCACCGCATCTTCTTCTACCTCTTCAAGATCAGGGAAATCATTAGTAGACAAGACCCTAACATCTGGTATAGAAAGAAGTTCTTTGAGCTCTTGAATTTTATTTGGATTACGAGAGGCTAAAACAATTTCATTCATTTTAGTTCAATAAATTTTGCATTTGATGGCAACTTAATCTTGGCCCATACTGCCCGACTACCATTGAGGCCGCTTCGGCGGCTAACTTGCCCGCTGCCGCATAGCCTAGTTCGTTGGTAATTCCATATAAAAAACTCCCTGCGAACATATCACCAGCTCCATTGGTATCTACGGCTTTAACTTGAAAAGGCTCAATATCGATGAAGGTATCACCATCAAAAATCATAGCTCCATTTTTCCCCATCGTTATTACAAACTTCTTGGCATCTTTTTTTAATGCTTCACGAGCTTCCAACAGGTTCGTTGCTCCCGTATATGCTTTTGCTTCATCTTGATTACAAAATAGTAAATCAACAGAGGCGCCTATCACCTCCTGAAACTTTGGTCTAAAAGCCTGAACTATTGATGGATCAGATAAAGTGATCGATGTCCGCACTCCATGCTCTTGTGCAATGGAAAAAGCTTTTTTCATTGCCTCGAAACCGTCCTGGATTGCCACTAAATACCCTTCTAAATACACATATTCTGAAGATTGTATGGCTAAAGGAGAAAGTTCTTGTATAGACAATTCTGAACTAATACCCAAGAAGGTATTCATTGTCCGATCGGAATCCTCTGAAACCATCACTAGACATTTACCCGTAGTACCCGCTTGCCTAGTCTGTCCATCTAAGTTCGTTTCAACTCCTGCATTGGTCATGTCAGCCAGATAAAAATCCCCAAATTCGTCTGCTGCTACCTTGCAAGAATAGTAGGCACTACCTCCTAATTGACTAATTGCAATCATAGTATTGGCCGCCGACCCACCCGATTTGCGTTCATAATCATGATGTAACATAGCTTCTAACAAACGCTGTTGAGTCGCTTCATCAACTAGTGTCATGAGTCCCTTAGCCACTTGCTGTTCTTCTAAATATTCAGCCGTAATCTTACATTCCAAATCGACAAGGGCATTTCCAACTCCATATACGTTATATTTTTTCATACGCTTTGTATTTGTAGAAACCGAATCTTAGTTCATAAACGGTCTAAGGTTACATAGGTGATAAATTTTCAACAAGGTAAGCAGGCTAGAGATTCATAAAAAATCTTTCCTTAGACTCTCTAGATTCTATCATATCTTATACTTCTATAATAAAGCAACTCAAACGGTTGGCTGATTGGAGAACTACCAACCTTTTACTTACATCATAGTAAAAACAAAATCACTCCATTTATTGCTTGAATACATAATACAGAAAGTAAGGCAGCATGTCCCAATGTGGTAGAAGAAATCATTCGAGTACCCCATAAGCAGCTAATGGATACTAATGAAATAAAATGGAAGAATGGTCTCTTGGTAATCAAATTTATAATGTGCCCTTTTACCAAGTGCACCGAGTTCATTTATGGGAGCAACTGCTATGATTACAGTAGAACGGTTACGCTTTTATCAAACTATAACTCCTAAGGTGAACTAAAAAAACTCTGCTGCTTTCCTGCCAAGTTCTGCACTAAGAGCCACTCCCATACCACTCAATCCTACTGCCAAAGCTATATTTCCGGATAATTCGGTCCGAATAACCGGATTTTTATCTGGCGTAAAACCCATAATTCCTGACCATTCGAATTCAACCTCACTAGGATCTATCACTAATATCTCTTTCATGTATTTAAGTAAAAACGCTTTAATTTCGGTATTTACGCCAAATTGAGTGGTGGTTTCACCAGAGAAATCCACATGCCTAGCCCCCCCCAACAACAAACGATCTGTCCCCACATTTCGAAAATAAATATATCCCTGCTGTGCATGAAAGGTTCCTTGCCAAGGCTGAGAATCTAAGGCTTTGGTTAGCAGTACCAAACCTCTGCAAGGACTTACCGAAATATCTCGGTCTATTGATTTTGAAAAGGCATTGGTTGCTAGAATCACTGACGAGCTACGAAACTGTTGGTGGCTACCTTTAGCACCCTCTTCCACTGTTAAGCATACTCCATCCATTTTTTCCGTCATATCTACCAATTTTCGTCCCCAAGCTAAGTGTATACCCATCTGTTCACATAAATGGGCAAATCCTGACCATGCCATTGCGGGTTGAAGTTGTCCCTCTCGAGGCATTTGAATGGCATTATATCCATTAATCCTTGTTAAATTATACCATTGGTCTAATCCTGTTCTTTGTTTTAGAGCAGTATTACAAGAAGCCAAATAGCCTGAGACCCGCTCAAATTCCTCTTCTTCAGTAAATAGTTCATGTCCACCTAAGGACTCATACCCAATAACTTGATCTCCCAAAATACTTCTAAGTAAAGTTAACCCCTGCCAACGTTCATGCATACGATCCCAGACACACTCGGGTTGTTCTAGCTGGCTATCGGCGATAAACTCTCCCACTGTACCTATGCAAGCAAAGCCTGCATTTCGGGTACTCGCTCCCAATGGAGGTAGGTACCGATCAATAAGAGCAATTTTAGCTCTTGGATGTCTTTTGGCTAAATGATATACCGCTGATAGACCTGTAAATCCTGCCCCAACTACAACAAAGTCGTAGTTGCTTTCCAATGGTCGATACGAGAAATAACTTGCTAACGTGCGATCCCATTTCAACTCTCTTTCCCAGTACGACCATTGAGCTTTCTTAGGGCGATAAAATGATTTAGATATACTCACAATTCTAAACCTAATCTAATCCTGCTTTATCTAATTCGCCAAGAGCTAATGATACCATCAAGGGCATCGCTACGTCAAAAAACCCAGGATCTACGTTGTATTTTGGATGATGCCAAACATAGGTAGAGTCACTTTCTTGAGCACCACTTCCAACAAAGAAGAAAGCTCCAGAAAAATACTGCTGATAAAAAGAGAAATCTTCGCCTGCCATAATAGGTCGTTCAAGCTCCACAATTTTATCGGGTTCAAACAATTGGTTAGCATGCTTAATAACTTCTCTAGCGGCTTTTTCGTCGTTAATCACAGCAGGGTATCCCTTGTTAATGGTCAAAGATATTTCAGCTTCATGGGCTTGAGCGATACCCTCACATATTTGTTGCAATCGCTGCTCGACACGTTGAGCCGTAGCACTCGAGAACGTTCGAATGGTTCCCCATAGTTGGACCATTTCAGGTATTATATTATGGGCCGTACCCCCTTCGATTCTGCCTACCGTTACTACGGCCGCTTCCGTTGGATCAATGCTTCTGCTGACAATGGTTTGAAAGGAAGAGATACATTCAGCGGCAACTACTACAGGATCAACCGCTTCATGTGGGCGCGCAGCATGCCCACCAACCCCACGAATCATCATTTGAAACTCATCAGGTGCTGCCATTAACTCTCCAGGGCGAATAGCAATGGTTCCAGGGCTATGCGAAGGTGAGGTATGTAATCCGAAAATTTGTTGTATCGGATACTTTTGAAGCCATCCTGTTTCACAAAGTAAACGCCCTCCGCCAGGGAGTTTTTCTTCCCCGGGCTGAAAAATTAATACCACCTTCCCCGACAGCTCAGAGGTATGATTCGCTAATACTCGCGCGACTCCTAATAAATTAGCCGTATGCGCATCATGGCCACAACAGTGGGCCACTCCTGAACGCGTTGAAAAAAAATCAGCTTTAGCTTCTCCCTCCTCCTGTATGGGCAGTGCGTCAATATCTGCTCGGAGAGCAACTACTCTATCTGAGATAATATCCCCCTCAATTATTGCCACACAACCAGTTTCCAATGGTCTTTCGACAACAATACCTAACTGTGTTAGCTGCTGCTCAATGTAGTTGGTTGTTTCAAATTCTTTATAACTCAATTCGGGAAAACTATGCAAATATTCCCGTTCTTCTTTAGCTTGTCTTAAGTAAGGAGCACACCACTGTTTAATGTTCATCGAATAGATACTTTGTGAGTTTACGGAGCTGTAACCTTCGTATTAGTTCTTCGTATGTTCTTATACACTTATAATGTAGGAAAACTATGCGTTCATTTTCTTGGGAAATATTTGTTAGGGCTATTCTACTTTTTTTTGTAGCTAAACTTGTTAATAATAAAAACCATCAAGAAGAGAGGCGTAATCGGGAGAATACCCACCCATCTATGTTATTTGAACAGAATATTGCTATTATTGTAAAGAAATCTATAAAGGCCGCTAAAGATGCTGTAGAACCAAGTGGTAAGGCCATGGAGATATCAACAAGCGAGGTTGGGGAAAAAGAGACAGTAAGTGTAGTGACTGGACCCCAATTTCTTAGGTCAAAATTTGAGTAATCTAGGATGATGAAAGTGCATCCTTTTGTAACCAAAGATGGGTCTTCTACCCTCTTTTCAAAAAGATATAACCAGTATTATCACAATCCGAACGGAGCGCTGTCAGAAAGTCAAACAGTCTTCATTAAACGCCTGAATATTGAAGCATTTCTTCAGGCACATGATGGTGAACTTAGGGTTTTTGAAATGGGCTTTGGCACGGGACTTAATTTCTTATTGGCCGCTCAAGCTTTTTTGAAGGATAAACCCGATTTAGAGAGTAACGCTTCGAGAGCTCTACATTTTTATTCGGTTGAAGCCAACCCCATTTCTGCAGAAATTACTGCATCATTTCAGTATCCCATCGATTGGCAAAGAAACAGCATGAGAAACTGGATTTTTACTAGCTTAGATGGGTTAAAAAAGGGATGGAATCATCATCAACCAGATGAGGATATTCCTATTTTTTTACATCTGTATTGGGGTAATATTCAAGAAATCAACGAACTACATCCTCAAGGCCAATGCATAGATTTTTATTTTCACGATCCCTTCTCCATCCAACAGAATCCAGAATGCTGGACACCAAGTATTTTTGAAAGTTATAAGAAATGGGGTAATCCTCATGCAAAACTAAGCACCTACGCAGCTGCAACCCAAATTCGTGCAGCCATGGCAGTGGCAGGGTGGCAAGTATATAAAGCTATTGGGGTGCTTGGAAAAAAGGAAATGACCATGGCTAGCTTAGAAAAACTACCCGATATAGTCCTTCAAGAACAGCAGTTAAAAGCCTGCGATCTTCAGCGTTTAACCCAGCGTTGGGACGCTGGGGATTGGAATCGAAGCGATAACTAACTCAACGAAATAAATCGCAAGGCTTTTACACCATCCATACCTTGAATATTTTGCGTTTCTTCCCGGCTTAACTTACGATCGACCGCTACCGCAGTAATCGCTTTAGACCCTTTGGATGCCCGCCCTAAACTTAGGGCCCCAATATTAATAGAGTCCTGCGCCAATGCTCCACTTACCATAGCCAACATACCCGGCTTATCTTCATTTTGGTATAGCAACAGATCTCCTTCCAATCGCATTTCCAATCCATATCCATCGATGTCTACCACACGGTAATCTCCATCACCAAAGAGAGTAGCCGAAATACTTTTGTACTCTTCATTCTTAGGCATTCTTATCGTAATTAAATCTGAGAACGTTTTGGTTTTGTTAGAAGTCACTTCCTTAATTTCAAAGCCGCGCTCGTCTGCGTATACTCGAGCATTGATTAAATTAATTGAATCATCGACATATTCACTTATAATTCCCTTCAAAATTCCATCAGTCAGAACATCTGCGTATTTGGTGCAATCACCAGCGTACTCAAATTCTAATTCGCTGATTTGTTCGGGTGATAATTGCACCATAGCCTTACCTAGTTTTTCTGCTAATATGAGATAGAGTTGAACCTCTTTGTTGGTTAAAAGTGCAATTGATTTACCGTTAATGCTCCCTTTATAGTTGGTATTTTCAAGGGCATCAGCCATTTGAGCAGCTATTTGCTCCGCTACTTTTTCCTGGGCTTCTTCGGTTGATGCTCCGAGATGAGGTGTACAGATGACTTTTGGATGAGCTAGCATTTGATAAATCTCCTCAGTAGGTGGCTCCGTTGAATATACGTCCAAGGCAACACCACCTAATACTCCCTCGTCCAATAATTGCGTTAAGTCAGCTTCCTTATAAATACCACCGCGGGCACAATTAACCAAACGCATTCCTTTTTTTAGGCCTTCTTTGTTAGCCAAAGAAATAAGACCTTTGGTTTTTTCAGTAAGCGGAGTATGAACTGTTACATAATCACTAGTCAATAAAAGTTCTTCCAGTTCGACTAATTTAACCCCTAATTGTTGAGCATGTTCATCGGTAGAAAATGGGTCACATGAAATAATTTCCATCCCAAAAACCTTCAATCTTCTAGCTACTTCCGATCCAATTTTTCCCAAACCCACTATACCTAGTGTTTTGCCATGTACTTCTGTCCCCATATACGCTTTACGATTCCAGCCCCCATCTTTTACAGTTTGCACGGCAACTGGAATATTTCGTGACATTGCAATAATTAACCCACAAGTATGCTCTGCCGTTGAAATGGTGTTTCCGTCCGGAGTATTCATGACCAGTACACCTTTTGTTGTAGAAGCGGGAATATCAATATTGTCGACTCCTACCCCAGCTCGACCAATCACTTTAAGTTTTTGAGCATGTTGTAATAGCTGTGGAGTAACCTTGGTAGCACTTCGGACTACCAACCCATCATACTCACCAATACATGCGTTTAATTCTTCAAGTGTGAGGGTACCAGGTTGTACCGCTTTAATGCCACGCTGTTCAAAAACTTGTTTACAGACTGGGTCAACGTTGTCGAGGAGGAGTACGGAAAATGACATAATGAGGATTCGTGAGTCTTGTTATTAATGAAAAATTTAGAAATTTATGAATTCGTTAGGGAATTTGTGCATGACGTAATGAATACATTCATGATTACATAAATTCGCTTATAAGTCCTTTAATATCGGCAATTCCATCTTTATTCTCTGCAGAATATGAAAGTATAGGAACTTCAATATTCATATTATAGAGCAATTTTTTCAGGTTTGATCGTGCTTGCTGCAATTTATTTTTTGAGATTTTATCGGCCTTTGAAAGGACCACAGAGAATGGAATCTGCTCAGTTGCTAACCAATAAAAAAAGTCTTCGTCCAATGCCGAGGGTGGATGCCTAGCATCTATTACGTGAAGTACCAAGCGTAATGTTTCTCGCTCAGTTAAATAAACACGTATATTTTTACCCCAACGTTCTCGCTCTGTCTTCGGTACTTTAGCGTAACCATAGCCTGGTAAATCAACAAGGTAAAATGCTTCACCCACTTTATAATAATTCATTTGCTGGGTTTTACCCGGCATATTGGAAGTGCGAGCTAGATTTTTTCTTTTGAGCAAAGCATTTATTAACGATGATTTCCCCACATTGGACCTACCAGCAAAACAAAACTCAGGTAAGATCATTGGTGGACAATCTTCTAACTGTGGTGCGCTAGTAATAAAAGTAGCAGGATTATTAAACATGCCGTTTTATCCTGCCCTTAGATTCATACCAACTCATTTTCTTCTTTTTCAGTTCTATAATTGACTTGAACCGGATACTTAGAAGTAAAGCATGCAGTGCAATAGTCATTGCCAGAAAGATTTGCTTCCTTCACAGCATTTACCAACCCATCAGGTGAAAGGTAGCGAAGACTATCCACACCTATCTCATCCGCTATTTTTACAATATCGCGATCAAAGCGATTGGCAATAAGTTCTTCTGGTGAAGGGAAATCCATACCATAGTAGCAAGGACTAATAATAGGGGGAGAACTCACCAGAAAATGAATTTCTGCAGGATTACAGGCTCTTATCATATTTACCAAATGCTGTGATGTCGTTCCCCTAACTATACTGTCGTCCACGATAATAACCGTACGACCTTCTATTACTCCCTTAACTGGATTAAATTTTGTACGTACTTTTTGTTCTCGCAACTTTTGTCCAGGCGAAATAAAGGTCCTGCCCACATAATGGTTTCGAATAAGACCTATGTCATATTTACAGTCGAAACCCATTTTTTGGTTTTCACTTGCATAACCTATAGCCGCGGTATTCGACGAATCAGGTACAGAAATAATTACAGGCTTAATACCCGTGTTTTTTTGGACTATTTCGTCGATTGGATGTTCTTTCGCTAAAGCTTTACCTAAGTTTCGACGAATCTTATCTACCATTTCCCCAAAAATCATACTATCCGGACGGGAAAAGTACACATATTCAAAAATACATTGTGAAGTCGCAGTTCCATCTTTAGACAAAATATAAAAAGACTTTAAATCGGAAGGTTTAAGGCCTTTATCAGCTACATTATGAGGAATAATCAACACTTCTCCAGCCTTAACATCTCGCACATACTCTGCTCCGATAATATCGAAGGCGCAAGTTTCAGAGGCTATGCAATAGGCCCCGTCCTTTACCCCTAGAGCTAAAGGCCTAAAGCCATTGGGATCCCGTACAGCAACCAAAGCATCATCAGTTAATATGACCAGACAAAAAGCTCCTTCTATTTGTCCTAAGGCATCAAGAATTTGATCTATTTGCTGATCTTTTTTGCTTTGAGCAATCAAATGAAGAATAAGTTCAGTGTCAGAAGTACTCTGGAACAAGACGCCTTGCTTGGTAAATGATTCCCTAATCTGCTTGGCATTCGAAAGATTTCCATTATGCCCGATAGCAATATTACCTGATCGATAATGCACCCGAAAAGGCTGAATATTGGCTGGATTCTTAGAGGATCCAGAAGTAGAATAACGATTGTGACCAATTGCTGAGCGTCCTTTTAATATTTTTTTAAAAATTTTTGGCTTATCAAAAACACTTAATACAAGACCAAAATCTTTGTAAGTAGGCATAATATTACGCTCTTTCTCCTCGTCAAAATACGAGGTTGAAATTCCAGCCGATTCCTGACCCCGATGCTGCAGTGAATGCAAACCATAATAACTGAGTAGTGCCGCTTCTGGGTGATCGGCTATGCCAAAAATACCACAATAATCGCGTGGCTTATCGCTCATCATTTCTCCAACTGTTTTTAAGTTGAATTAAGATAATCAAACTTACTGAGTTACTCGCATCAAATTATCCACAAGATATCACCACTTTAAGTTGTATTATTTCAGGTTCATGCAAGTTATGCCAGAAATTTTAAGTTTTAGTTGCCTATGTAGCTTATTCATACCTTTGTATTTTTCAATAAGTTTTTTTATCAAAAACTTATTGAAAAAATACGTTAAGTGGCCTTGTTTATTTCTAAGATTGCGATAATTTGATGTATTAAATCTTATATAGAATGATGGCATATAAAATAGCATACATTAACGTTATGAACTCTTATTTTACAGTCATTAAAGTCACTAACATACACAAACACAAATAATTTATGATACGACAAATATCTATGTGGATGTTGAGCTGGGCTCTTCTAATTTTTATGCTCACACCTTCCACTTTTGCACAACAAACCAAAGATGTTACTAAGCTTAATTATTCGGCTTTTAAATGGCGTGGGGTAAGTACTGGTTTTGCTTCAGGGCGTATTTCTGATATTGCTATTCATCCTGATGATGAAAACCATTGGTATGTAGCCGTAGGCTCTGGAGGAGTTTGGAAGACTGAGAATGCTGGTATCACTTGGACTCCTATTTTTGACAACCAAAAATCATATTCGATTGGAAGTATTACTATTGATCCCAGTAGTCCAAATATAATTTGGGTTGGAACTGGTGAAAATGTAGGAGGCCGACATGTTGGATTTGGTGATGGAATTTACAAAAGTACAGATGCGGGTACTACCTGGATTAATATGGGCTTAACAGAATCAGAACATATTTCAAAAGTATTGGTACATCCTGAAAATTCAGACGTAGTCTGGGTAGCTGCGCAGGGACCGCTTTGGAATTCAGGAGGAGAACGTGGACTATATAAAAGTACTGACGGTGGAACTAACTGGAAAAAAGTACTGGGGGACGAGAAATGGGTTGGTGTTACCGATATTGTGATAGACCCTAGAGATCCTAATGTACTCTATGCTGCTACTTGGCAACGACATAGAACGGTTGCAGCTTATATGGGTGGTGGACCTGGAACAGGTATTCATAAGTCTACAGACGGTGGAGAAACATGGAAAGAACTAAAAAAAGGTATCCCTGGATCAAATAAAGGAAAAATTGGTCTAGCTATCTCACCACAACAACCTGATATAATATACGCAGCAATAGAATTAGATCGTACAAAAGGTGGTTTGTTTATGTCTGAAAATCAAGGAGAAAGTTGGAAAAAAATGTCGGACATGGTTTCTGGCGGTACTGGCCCCCATTACTATCAAGAATTATATGCGTCACCGCATCATTTTGGTCGTTTATATTTAATGAATGTACGCACAATATATTCTGACGACCATGGACGCACATACAGTAATCTACCGGAAAGAAATAAGCACTCTGATAATCATGCTCTAGCTTTCCGCGCTGATGATCCAGATTACTTACTTATGGGAAGCGATGGTGGTATATATGAGAGTTATGATCACGCCAATAATTGGAGATATGTTGGTAATCTGCCTCTTACTCAATATTATAAAGTTGCTGTTGATGACGAATCTCCCTTTTATAATCTATATGGTGGCACGCAAGACAATGGAACACATGAAGGTCCCTCTGCTACTGACTTAGTAGAAGGTATTCGGAATGCAGATTGGAAACATATACTTTTTGCCGATGGCCATGATACTGCAACAGAGCCCGGTAACCCAAATATTGTATATGGTGAAACTCAGAGAGGTGGACTACATCGTATCGATCGTGCAACTGGAACCGTCACCTTTATCCAGCCACAACCTCTTGAAGGGGAAGATTATGAACGGTACAATTGGGACGCTCCTATTTTAGTTAGTCCACACAGTCCAACTAGGCTTTACTTTGCTTCTCATAGAGTTTGGCGTTCGGATGATCGAGGAGATTCATGGATTCCAGTATCTGGAGATTTAACTCGTGACCAAGAACGAATGACTCTACCTATTATGGGGCGTATCCAAAGCTGGGACAACTCATGGGATATGAATGCAATGTCTGACTATAATACAATAACCTCATTAGGAGAATCACCTCTTAAAGAAGGTTTACTCTATGTCGGAACTGACGATGGAATTATTCAAATTAGTGAAGACGGAGGAGCTAATTGGCGTAAAATAGAGGTGGGTAGTATTAAAGGTATCCCTCCAACAGCATTTATTAATGATATTCGAGCCGATTTATTTGATATAAATACGGTATATGCAGCATTAGATAACCATAAATATGGTGATTACAAACCATATTTAATAAAAAGTACTAATAGGGGTAAATCATGGCAAATAATAAGTGGAGATTTACCTGATAAGCATTTAGTCTGGAGAGTAGTTCAAGATCATATAAAACCTAATTTAATGTTTGCAGCAACAGAATTCGGTGTATTTTTTACTATCGATTATGGAAGTAATTGGATCAAATTAAGTGGTGGTATGCCTACAATTTCAATACGGGATATAACCATTCAAAGACAAGAGAATGATTTAGTTGCAGCAAGTTTTGGTAGAGGATTTTATATATTGGATGATATAAGCCCGCTGCGAGAAATTTCGCAAGAAACACTATCAAAAGAAGCTGATTTATTCCCAACTAGGCCTGCTAAATGGTTTATGCCAAGAGCAGTAGAGATTGATCCTGGAGCTAATTTCTTCACAGCCAAAAATCCAGAATTTGGTGCCACTTTTACTTACTATCTAAAAGATGGTCTAACTACCAAAAAAGCAGAACGAATGAAATCTGAACGAGCCATAGCGGCCGATCAAGATATTCCGTTTCCTGGCTGGGATGCAATGGAAGAAGAAATGCGCGAAATAGCTCCTTATATTCGCATTAGTATAGCGGATGTAAATGGAAATGTCATTCAAACCATAAAAGGTACCGCAAAAAAAGGGTTGAACAGAGCTACATGGAACTTACGGTTGGCCTCTCAAAATGTAGTCTCTCTTGCTAACCGCGGTGGTGGTGGTGGATGGTTTGGAGGTGGCTTTATGGCTGTTCCAGGAACCTACACTGCTCATTTAGCTAAAGTCGAAGCAGGTGTTGTTACATCACTCGATGAACCAATTGAGTTTGAAGTTGTGCCTTTACGGGAAGCTAGTATACCTGGACCTAGTTTTGAAAAACGTTTAGCATTTCAGAATGAGATCATTGCATTTCAAAGAGAGGTTACGATAACAATGCAAAATTTTGAAAAAGGTATGAATCGATTAATGGCAATGAAAAGGGCTCATGAATTAGCACTTAAACCTTCGAATAATCTCGACAAAAAATTACATGATACACATATGCAATTGTTAGAATTACAAGAACTAATGCAAGGTAGTGAAGCAAAAAATGAAGTAGGTGAACAAAGTCCGCCTAATCCTAATGACCGGATGATGGTTGGAATGAGAAATCTTTACACATCTACACATGCACCGACAAAAATGCATGAGGAAATGCTTAGTATTGGTAAATCGGAATTTATTGCTGCTAAATCTAAATTTGGACGTATCATGAATGATATCTTACCAGCTTTGGAAGCTGAGCTAAATGAAACGAAAGCACCACCAGTTCAAAACTAATTCGCTTAATTATTTTTAAAGCCTCAAACAATTGTTTGAGGCTTTTTTAATTAATTAATTTTCTCATGATTTTAATCATAAAATTTATATGTAAATATGTCCTTAAAGAATAAAAACAGAATATTTTGGCTAATTACTTTTTTTACTCCAGTTTTTTTATTTCTGATTATAGAATTGGTACTTATAGTAGGAGGATATGAAAAAGAAAAACAGCATCTTTTTGTGGATGCACCTAACACACCTGAATATCTTATTGCCAATAATAAATATATAGAAAGATATTTTCCGTCATTTGTTCCAGTAATTGCCCCAAATCCTTTTAAAAAAATAAAAGAAACAAATACTTTTAGAATTTTTGTGTTTGGTGGATCTAGCACAGAAGGCTTTCCTTATAATTTTTATACAAGCTTCCCAAACCAACTCAAACAACAACTTCTTTTAAATACAGAAGGTTTGAATATTGAAGTAGTGAATTTGGGTATGACAGCTGTTAATTCATACGTAATTCATGATCTAGCAAAAAAAGTTTTAGCTTATGATCCAGATGCAATACTGATTTATGCAGGTCATAATGAATATTATGGCTCTTTCGGTGCAGCCACGACACAATTTGGTTTTATCAATTCAATTCTAATAAAAAGATTAATTTTATGGCTTAAGAATTGGCGTCTATTTCAAATGCTAGAAGGAGTACTTCAATATGATGTAGACAGTAAAAATATCAATGAAAGACGTACAATGATGGCTAAGGTAATTAGTCAATCAAACATAATTAAAGACTCAGAGATTTATAATCATGGTATAGAACAATTTTTGAAAAATATAAGTGATGTCGTAAAAATTTTTGAAAATAAAAAGATACCCATTTTTATAGGTACAATTGCTTCAAATTTAAAAGATCAGACTCCATTAGGAGATAGTCCAGAGGTCTTAAAAACATATCAAAAAGCACAAATGATATTAAAGGAAGATAAACCTAATGCGGCATTAGTAGAGTTTCTAAAAGCAAAAGAGTTAGACGGAACAAGATTCAGAGCCCCAGAAGATATTAATAATGTAATCAATGAAATAACTACTGAAAGTTCAGCAAAGTTAATTCCTATTCAAGAACTTTTTAGAAATAAATCAATAAGTGGCATCGAGGATAACTCACTTTTTATTGATCATTTACATCCAAATCAACAAGGACACAAATATATTGCAGACAGCTTCTTCGAAGCAATTATAAAATTGCCAAAATTACAAAATTATATAAATTTAAATCCTATTCGTCCTCCAGCTAATATTAGCCGCTTCGAAAAAGCCTATGCAGAAATTAGGATTGCCAGATTATTAGTGGGATACCCTTTTGAAAAAAATGTAGACATTAGCGATGAATTAAAATCTTTTAATCGCATTTTCGAAAGCTATTTAAACACAAATTATATTGATTCGATAGCAGCAATCGCTTCAAAAGAGAATATATTTATACCTATCGCACTGACTGAAGTTCTATCAGAAGCAAGAAAACGAAATGATACACTTTCTATTGTTGAGCATTCGTATGACCTTCTCAAATGGCAACTTAAATCTCGAAGTCTTATTGAAAATAGTATCGAGTTTACTCTAAATAGCGGGGAAAAAGATGGCTACCTGATCAATATTTTATACAAAGTGATAAATGACGGGAATAAAGATCCCCGATATTATGACTTACTTTCATCTTTATATTTATTAGAAGAGAACACCCAACAAGCAAAATATTGGCTCAATCAATCAGAGCTACGTACGCCTAGTTCACCCCGATTATTATATAATTTCTCTCGATATCATATATTGAATGGTGATACACTAAAAGCTCAAGAATATTTCCAAAAATTTTTAGCTACACAACAGAAAAATCAAAACTAGCTAAGTGCCCATATTTTTGAAATTTCTTCGAATAAATTTCTATCAATCTCGATATTGGCTTTGCTCCTCAAATAATCAAGTTCTTTTCTAATTGAATCAAATACTTTAAAAGATTTCTGTAAATCGTCATAGTTTGTTTCAGATGATATTTCGATAATTTCTCGTTCATCAACTTGTAATAAAATCCAACCTTGTTCATCAGAGTAAGCTATAATTGGCTGTTTTAGATTGCTTTTTTTGACTAAATCATAATCATATTCATTTATATCAATAGTTGAGTTTATTATCTCAGTAAATCCTTGAATTGAAGAAGGTAAAGTTCCACTAACAATTTGATCTTTCAATTGTTTTGTTTTTTCAAAGTTAGACATGGGTATTTTCCAATAGCTAGCCTTGAGTAATAAGTTTCTAGAGGAAATAAGGCGCGACTTAAAGGTTTCAGGTACTTCGACTTGAGAGGTATCTAATACGGCATCCATAGTTATGTTATACTGGTATAAGTCTGAAAGTATTTCATAGGAACGCATTTCAACTTTCTTTTTTACACTACTATCATTGTGATAATCTTCAAACGAAGCCATCTCATACAGTACTTGATTTCTCATACCTCTTCCAACAGAGGCACCTAAACGAATTTTTGATTCTTGAAAAGATAAGTAAGGTAACCAGCTCAAATATTCTCCAAAAGTAAATACTTGTATACCTTGATCTGTTTTATATGTAGCTAAAATAGCATTTCGATCAAACAAATTTGATAATTGTTCAACTCGTTCATCGGTCCAGAGTAATTCTGGGCTCTCTGATTTATTTGGCTGTCGTATTAATTCAGCATCTTCAATATTAGCGATAACCTCACGTAATAATCTTAGATTAGTGTTATCGGTTTGAACATCTAATCCGCTCATCAAATCAAAGATATAATCATTTGACACCAATCTCTGTTTTCGAAGACGCATCTGACTTGCAATACCCTGTTTGCGATATAGATACTCATCTTCAGCTAATATTGCTGGATAAGTGATATGATCAACATAAATGATATGATATCCAAATCTGCTTCTTATTGGTTTAGTAAATTGCCCCTGATTAGTTGAATAAGCGGCTTCAGCAACTACATCGTCTACACCAAAATAACTTAATGGACCAAGATAACCCGCTGATGAATCATATTCTTCTGTTTCATAAAAAGTATTTGCAACATCTATAAAATTTTTGCCTGAATTAAGAGAATCGTATGCTAATTCTAAATCTTTTCGATCTTTTGAATAAAGTTGTCGAATATAAACTGTTCTTTGCTTTTTGGCATATGCTAGCCTAATTTCATCATCAGTTAAAGGTTCAATTTTGTCTTCCATCATATCAACAAAATAAGTATCAATCATTGATTTACGCTGTTGATATTCGATAGCTGCTTGATATTTTAAATGGCTTGTAAATCCTTTATCAATTGCCGATTGTGCCAGTAAAATCTCGTCGATCATTTCTGTAAGAAATGTCTCTCTTTCATTACGTGAATCATTTTTACCTGTAGAAATGAGGTGTGTTACATAAGAACTTTCAAAATCATAGACAGTTCTTTCAACCCCATTTACTTTAAATAAAATTTTGAAATCTCTGTCTATTTCTATTGTTTTGGAACAACTAGTTATCAGACAAATTAACAATACAAGGCAAATAGATTTCATCCTTCATCTATCCCCATAAGGATACTCACGTTAAAAATGCTGAATTATCTAATAATATAACTTAACATCAATTATAGAGGTTTGTCCTAGATACTCAAAAGGTACCTGTGCAAAATCAACACCTATACCTATACCTGTTGAAGTTTTCAAAGTTAAACCTATTCCGTATGTAAAATGAGAATCAACATTATTACCAAGCAGTAAATCTTTATATCCAGACCTGATATGAAATTTTACTGTATTGGATATGTAACTCAACTCTGCACCTGAATCAATGTTTAATTTATTATCGTTAGTTTGTTGGACCTCACTCATCAATAATAGTTCAAGATATTTTGTTTTTATTGCAGGCGCCATAAATCCAAATTTAAAAGATAAAGGTAATTCCCAATTATCTAATTTTACATTGCCAATTATACCTTCGTTATTCCCTTCACTAGTTGGGTCTAAATCTACATAAGTCTCCGAATTGATACCCGACATTTGCATATCTCTACCAAAATTAGTTATTGAAGCACCTATAGTTAAACCATTTAGATAATCCGTCTTAAGTAAAAATCCTAAATCTACTGCAAGAGCTTCTGCAGACATGTCATATATCTTTTGCTGAATTAACTTAATAGAACCACCAAAATGAAATGAATCCGTAAGCTTTTGAGCATACGAAACACCTATACTTAAATCATGTGCACCAAACGTTGCACCAGTGCCATCCTGTAATTCAACAGTTGTAACATCCATTCTACCATAATCAACAAAATGTAAGCCTATACCTAGACTTTGTCCTTTAGTTTTACCAATGGGTACAACAATACCTGTTCCATATATATTAACGTCTGCAAAATATTCGGTTATACTTATAAAACTTGAACTAAATGAATCTCCCTTATTTTGAATAGCCATCCCAGCAGGATTCCAAAAAATTGCTTCTGCACCTGAGACATTAATCGTATTAGCATGACCTAAAGCATGTCCTTTTGCTCCAACACCAAGTGTCAAGAAAGGTGCAGCTGTTGTTCCAACTCTACTTTCTTCGCCCCCAGATTGAGCTACTAACGGAGTAAAAAAAAGTACTACTATAATTGGAATTTGGATAATTTTCTTGATCATAATTCTAACTATTATCTGGTTTATTTAATTACTGCGAATTTATCTATATACTCACCGATTCCTGGAGCCTCAACATGGTAGAAATATATACCATAAGCTACATCCTCACTATCATTTGACCTTAAGTCCCATGAGGCTGAACCATCTTCCATTGATCCTTCATGCTCAATAGTTCGAACTAATTCACCACGAATATTAAAGATTCTTATGGTACACTCTAACGGTAAGTTAAAAAATTCAATTTTTCTTTCACCTCTACCTATAGAACCACTCGCTCTTTCCCAAGAGGCTGCTCCTATATATGGATTAGGAGCAACAAAAATATCCTCTAAAGATTCTTTAGCTTTATCAGCATCTATAGCTTGACGCCTCATTGTAAAACGGAATTTATCATCGCTACCAAAAGCTCTAGTGGTTGAAATTCTTATTTTTTCACCGGGAGCAGGCGCAACATTTTCACTAGAGGAAAGAATATCAACAGTAAACCTATATTTAATCCTTCTTGCTTCATCTCTTTCTGCTATAAATAAACGGTCACCAGGATTAATCTCATCATTATCATCGGCATCTATAATAAATATATCAACCTGCTGGTTAGTCATTAAATTTTTTGCAAATAATGGAATATCAAAACGGCTAAAACCACCTCCAAAAAGTAGCGGAGGGCGATATGTACTATCATCTGGATTAACAAATAAAAGTTCATAATCATGATCGGTTCTAACAAAGTTTGTGAGATCTCCGTCTTTATCTGGAGTAATTGTCAGACTCCATTTAGTAGTAAGTCCATCTAATTGTGTTGCATCTAAGCCAAAAAGTTCATTTTCTCCACCTTCATTTGATACCCAACCAGTTTTTGTAGGTATAATATCTCCAGGTGCATCATTTGAAAAATTAATTATGAATCCATCTACAATACTGCTTGAGCTTGAATAAGCACTTGACGGAATAAGCGCTTCAGCACCAACTTCTCTAACTTCGTATGTAGTAGTTACCCTTTGTATACCAACATCTGCAGCTGAATCTGTAAAACTAACTTCATATAGTTTTTTATCGTCTATTAATTCTTCTACTGCAATATTAATGCTTGCAGATCCAGTCCCAGTACCCTCTGTTACTTTACTGAGATCACTATCAGTACCACCACTAACATAACCAGCTGGGTTAGTAGTTGGGATTACAGCAGCTGTATTAATTGAAGTACCCACAACAGTACCTGCCCCACTCAATTCTACTCTAAAGGTATTTTCTTGTGGATCAATACCAGGGTCATCTCCACCTGAAGAGGGGATTCCTCTATCATATGCAACAATAGCGTAATAATAAATCTTACCGTTCGTTACATCATCATCAACATAATAAAATTCCAATCCAGAATTAGTGCCAAGGTTATAAATAGCTTCACCATCCAATACAGATATATTACCAGATATATCATTATCTAGATCCCATTGAGCTAATGGTTTATAAAATTTAGGTGTTCCATTCACATCCGAAATGACACGTGCATCTGTTAAAAGAGCATTAGTCCCTTTATATAATTTATAACCCTCAAAATCGAAATCCTGCAAAAATCTATCAAAACTTCTCACAGATAATGTATCCCATGACAATGTAACTCTTTCATCACCAGGCACTGCAGTCAAGGTTGGCATTATAGGTGGCTGTGCAAAATTATAATCTGAATTATAAATATTTTGGACAGTCCTTCTATTCTTGAAGAAGTCAATTTCATCATCGCCAAAAATCCATGCAGTTGAGAAAAAATCAGTTGATTTAGCATTAACCTTTGATTTTGAAAATAACTCAACCTCACCAGATGTAAATAAAAGAAAGGGCTCATTAGCGACTACTGTTGATGGCTCAACATAATCTGGATTTGAGAATAAATTCATAGCTATTCGAGTAAATAACCATGTATCATCTCGTAAATTATCCCCACTTTCATAAAATGGTCGAGTGTTCAAATCAAATCCAGTTAGACCGATTTGGTCTGATTCATCCACGTCTAACTCATTATAATTAGGCTCTCCAATAGTTGGCATACCGTCACCTTCTCCTGTGTCTCTTCCTGGATAATTTAAATCAAATGGACTTAAACCATCTGCACCAACATCATTATTCAGCTGTTCACCTGGATCCCAAATTCCATTATCATTTCCATCTTTAAAGCCGATCCAATCTAAATTCTCATCAGTGGTATACCAAACTCCTTTCTGATAAGCAGGTCGGGCTTGATAAGATTCTCCATAGAAAAGTTCAAATTGATTAGCATCATAATTAGCAGCAACATAATTATCTATCTCATTTTGACTTGTTAATACTAAGAAGTTCTCTAAAAATCGGGACTCATCTATGATACCGTCTTGGTCATCATCAATACCGTTAACATCATTTGCAGGTGACTCAAGAAATGCAAAGCCTGTGTAACCCAATTCATATTCGGTTTCACCAGGATTAGTTGGATCTGCTAAACCGTCTGAGTCCCAACCATATACAATATCCAAAAATGGGTCATAACTAGCATTATCATCTTTTTCGTCTTTTCCTAAACCATAGTCTATAAT
>CABZVB010000009.1 GCA_902529115.1 uncultured Balneola sp. | reverse complement strand
TCCCAAGATGGTGTTCGGTGAGTAATTCCATGGCAAAATAATACTCGAACACATCGATATTAGGATGATTTTTCACCCTTTTAGCCAGTACATTTTCTACCTCTCTACCCGTTGCATCTGCTGCATGTACAATTCGATGTTCTGAATGTCCACCTTCTTTACCTAAATCCAGTTGTTCCCCCTTTCGGGTAAAGCCAACTCCATAGTCTACTAGTTCTTTAATTAATTTAGGCGCTTGATATACCATATTAGAAACCGCTTGAGTATCACATAGCCCTGCTCCTGCTAACAGTGTGTCTTGAATATGTTTTTCGAATGAATCCTGATTCAAATCCATCACCCCAGCGATACCGCCTTGAGCATACCAGGTATTGGTCTCCTTAAGTTCATTTTTGGTTATGACTGCAACCCGAGCCGATGTTGCCGCTTTTAAAGCAAAAGAAAGACCTGCTAGTCCACTTCCAATAATAAGCATGTCATATTTATGCATGGGCCTGTAGTAATAGATACGCTTTTATAAATTCATTCAAATCTCCATCCATCACCCCTGAAACATTGGAAGTTTCATGACCGGTTCGGTGATCCTTCACTCGCTGATCATCAAATACATAACTTCTTATCTGTGAGCCCCATTCATTTTTTTCCTTTGTCCCTTCTAGTCTTGCCTTTTCAGCCTCTCGTATTTCTTTCTCAAATTCATATATTCTAGATTTTAACAGGACTAAAGCCTTCTCCCGATTTTGGAGTTGAGATCGTTCTTGTTGACACTCTGCTACCACTTTTTCTTCTCGACCGTCAGACAATGTTCCTGTCCATATAAGTCGAACCCCTGTCTCCACTTTATTTACATTTTGTCCACCTGCACCCGAAGAATGAAATCGCTGTAGTTCTATATCCTTCTCGTTAATATCCAGCTCAATGGTATCATCAACTAGAGGAGAGATAAAGACCGAACAAAAAGAAGTATGGCGACGAGCATTACTATCGAATGGAGATACTCGCACCAAACGATGGATACCACTTTCGGCTTTTAAAAACCCATAGGCATTATCTCCTTGAACTTCTATAGTAGCACTTTTTAGTCCAGCCACTTCCCCATCCTGATAGTCCATTACAGACAACTTATATCCGTTTTGATCGGCCCACCGTGTGTACATTCGATATAGCATTTCAGCCCAATCTTGACTCTCTGTCCCCCCAGCACCAGGACTAAATTGTACTACGGCGTCCCGATGATCATCTTCTTCCTTGAGCATATTTTTGAGTTCAAGAGCCTCTAGTTGAAGGATAAATTTATCGGTTTCTGCTGCCAATTCTTCCTCAACACTCTCCCCCATTTCAATAAATTCTAAGTAAACAATGATACTCTCTCTAAGACTATTCAGAGTATCCCAATCTTGAATTAAAGCTTTTTGATAACCCAAGTCCTTCATTACTTTTTGTGCCCCTACTGGGTCATTCCAAAATGCTGGGTCTTGAGTCTGTTGAGTCAGCTCAATAATTCTGACGCTTCGCTTATCATAGTCAAAGATACCCCCTCAGCGCATCTAACCGCTGAAAATGTTCTTGTAATTGATCGTTTGTAACCGCCATACTTTTCTAATTACTTTTTCTAATGTATACTTTTCATGGTACCCAAACCTAACAGAAAGCCCAGAAACAAGCCTCCAAGGATGGCTTTTTCTGGATGTATTCTGGCTTTCCTTCGCAAGATTCTATATTCCTTTTGATATTCACTTTTGATCCAAGCAAGTTGAGGGTTGCTCAGTGCTGGTGAGCTTGTTTCTTTAGTGGAATCTGACCGGTTTTTAGATGGAAAAAGGACCCTACCTACCAGATGAAAACAATACCATAGACGGCTTGCGATTGATTTGTTATTTCCATTCATTTTGTACAAATCTTTAATTAATAGTGAGTAGTAATGTACGAATTTTTCCGCTTCTTAAATGGATACACTCAAGCTAATGGCAGCCCCCTTGGTCAATGAGTTTACCTAAGCTTTTCACAAAAAAACTCATCTATACCATTAGCTGGGAAGACGTACAGATTGACACAAAACTCCTAGGACTTGATCAAAACTCATCTATGCTGACCATAGCAAGTGCAGGTGATCACCTCTTGAATTATTCTTTAGAAGGAGTACGACATATACATGCAGTTGATATCAATCCAGCTCAATTATATCTGGTTGAGTTAAAAAAAATCGTTATATCGACCTATGACTTCGAGGTGTATTGGTCATTTTTTGGATTGGGAAAGGTGCCTGATTACCCGCACTATTTCGAAGGCTTATTAGACGAATTGACTCCTGGGGCTAGAAAATTTTGGAAGCGCAAACAACATCTATTTGATCCTGACCGAAAAGGATTTTACCGATATGGAACCACTGGTTGGTTATCTCGATTGTTGCTTTATAGTCTTCGAAGAATGGGTGTTTTAGAGTTAATTAACGAGTTAATCTATAGCGAGGATTTGGATAGCAAAAAGATTCTATTCGAATCACTATGGCATAAAATGAGCCAACATTCGGCCATTTCATTGTGGATACACCCATGGGTGCTATATCTTGGTGGTATTCCAAAAAGCCAGCAACAGAGTATAGGGTCCTTACTTCCCTTTTTAAAGGATACATTATATACTATTCTTGTAGAACAGCAGCTATCCCAAAATCCGTATTGGCGCTTATATTGGAATGGATATTATAGCTTAGATTTTGCCCCAAAACATTTACAAAAAAAGTATTTTGAATCATTAAAAGAATCCATTTTTCGAATATCCATAGGTCATTCTTCATTGTTGTATGCACTCCAAAATAGTCGATCAAATAGGTTTAGTCATGTTAATCTATTGGATCATCAAGATTGGCTATACAATAACCAGAAAAGATTTACGGAACTCCGTGAGACTTGGAGCACTCTGAATACATGTACATCGATAAAAAAAATACTTTTCCGTTCTTCCTATGAAACTGTGCCGTGGATTGATAGCCTAACATCTAAGAACTTTACTGTAACTCAGATGAAACGAAAGGAATTGAAAAGTGATCAAGTGTACAGTTATTCGAGTACGTACCTATTAAGCCGCTAGAGCCCCCGATTCATGAATCAATCATCCTTATCCACAAGAAACGAACAATATCTCAAATGGTACTATAGTTGGAATAGCCACATATATGATACTACCCGATGGGCTATTTTATGGGGTAGAGACTGGTTTTCTAATTATCTACGGGTTGAACTAAGAAGAGGTATAAAAAAACGCAAAGCTTTATCGATCATTGAACTTGGGTGCGGAACAGGGTATCACATTTCGGTCTTAGCTTCTGAATTCAAAGAGTGTACCTTTTATGGGTATGATGCGTCCGAGCATATGTTAAAAAAAGCCTCTATAAAAGTGGAAAAACTTGAAAATGTGCATTTGCAACAACATTATTTTCCGTCTTCTTCTTATACAAATTCATCAATGGATTGTTTTATATGTTCCTATTCAATAAGTATGAATGAAGATATTCTTCATTGTATAGAAGCTATACATAACACACTCAGTATTTCTGGAACACTTTACGCAGTTGACTTTATTTCTTCTTCATCAATATTGTTTAATCGCTGGATGAATTTCCATGGTGTTTATATTCGATCAGAAATCATATCGGTACTACAAAACACCTTTAAAACAGTAGAATATGAAACAAAAAGAGGCTTTTTGGGATTATACCATTATGGAATAATAAAAGCGATTAAGTAAGTAAGACCTAAACTTGAACTGATTGGTCTTTATACTGTAATTCATACAATTTACGGTAGATTCCATTGTCTTGGGTAAGTAACTCTTGATGGGTTCCTACTTCCCTTATTTCTCCTTTGTGCATCACCAAAATAGTGTCAGCATCCTGGATGGTAGACAAGCGATGAGCTACTGCAATGGTGGTTCTACCATGCATTGCTTTTTTACTGGCAATATTCACTAATGCTTCAGTCTCAGAGTCTACACTCGAAGTGGCTTCGTCAAGAACCATTATTAACGGATTATATACCAAAGCCCGGACAAAACAAATTAACTGCTTTTGACCCATAGATAAGGCAGAACCTTGTTTTTGAAGCAGGTGTTGATATCCACCTGGCAGTTTTTCTATGAAGCGACTAGCTTCTACAGCTTCAGCAGCTTTTTTTACTTTCGCTAAACTTATATCAGAATTACCCAATGCTATATTTTCATAGACTGTGCCAGTAAATATTGAATGATCTTGTAGGACAAGTCCGAATAAGGTGCGAAGTTCAGATAAATCCAATTCTGTAATATCAACTCCGTCAATACAAATGGTGCCTTTTTGTATTTCATAAAACCGAAGAAGCAGATTGATAATGGTAGTTTTTCCAGCTCCTGTAGCACCAACGATAGCTAAGTGTTGACCTGGTTGTACCTGAAAACTTACATCTTGAAGTATCCATGAACCTTCCTCATTATATCGAAACCAAACATTGTTAAAGGTGATGTACCCTTTGGGATTGTTAAGGGTTTTCGGACTATCGGGAGTATTTATTTGGTGCTCGGTATCTAATACTTCAAATATTCTTTCCGAAGAAGCAAGAGCAGATTGAAGTGTATTAAATTTTTCTGATAGGCCACGTATTGGTTGAAAAAATTGACGAGCATATTGAATAAAAGCTAATAAAATACCAAAACTGACCCCACCCATTAGAGCTCTAGCCCCTCCATACCAAACAATCAATGCCATTGCAAAAGATGCAAGCACCTCTACCAGAGGCCAAAAAATACTGAAATAAAAAATGGTTTCTATATGAGCTTCTTTATGGTCCTGATTTATTTTTTTGAATTTCTCGTGTTGATATTGCTCACGATTAAATAATTGAACCACTTTCATCCCATTAATATGTTCTTGAACAAAGGAATTTAAATGAGAAATTTGATCACGTACTTTTAAAAAACTGACACGAACACGTTCCTTAAACCAAAATGTAGAATAAAATAAAACAGGTAGGATGGCAATAGTTACTAAACTAAGCTCCCAGTTCATAGAAAACATAAAGTAAAGAATAAAAATTATCCGAAACAAATCACCAATAATGGCAACCACCCCATCTGATAAGAGTTCACTAAGCGCCTCAACATCAGAGGTAGTACGGGTAATTAATCGTCCAATGGGACTCCGATCAAAATATTGGATATGAAGACTTCGAATTTTTTCGAACACAGCACTACGCAATGAATACAGAGCGTTCTGCCCAAACCACCTAGTTAAGTAAGTGTTAACCATAAGAAGGATAAATTCGCCAACTAAGGTACCAAACAACAATAGAATTACAGTGAAAAGCCCTTCAAAATCATCTAACGCAATATATTCGTCAACTGCAATTTGGGTTAATTTAGGTCGCACTGTTCCTAAATAAGCTACAGCCAAGGATAAAAAAATAGCAATTACTATATACCCTACAAAAGGCTGTATGTAAAAGTAAAGCCGCTTAATAAGTGTTTTATCAGCAGCTTTTTTTAATATGTTGGCCATAGCTCATTGTAATTTCTTACTCGTAAATTTAGCTATTAAACTGTCTAGAACCGATTAAAATCATCATAACCTGTTCGGGGTGTAATAGACTTATTTACTTTAGAGTCATCATACATATTGTTGCGGTCGGAATTATTATAATCTCGGGTTCCTCTATTATTACCTCTATAGGAGCCCTCATCATTTTTTCGGTAACGATTTCCTCTATCTTCATAATTACTTGAACCATAACGCCCTCTATTTCCACCAAAAGCACTATCATTACTTTTTCTTGGTCTAAAATTTTTAGATCCAGGCCTTTTACCACCATGTCTATTTCCACTAGAACGCCCCCCTTTAGATCGTGAACCACGATATTTACCACTACCACTTTGTGGTTTATTCTTTGTTAAATCAATCAGATCTACTTTCGGTTCAACAACACCTCTTTCATGTGATGGATCTGTAAAAATTGGGCGTAATTCCTGAGCCAACCATGTTGGATAGAAGCCCTCTCTTGCTTCCTTTAATAATAGATGTAAGTTAGTATAGCGCGCAGAGAAATGCCCGATTACTAACAATTTAGTTTGAGCTTCCGCTGCTACACGAGCTGCATCTGTGGCAGTAGAGTGTCCTGTTTCTTTAGCTTTGTCAGCCAATTGATTACCAAATGTAGCTTCATGGTATAAAATATTAGTATTCACAGCTAATTTGACAGCATTAGGACAATATTCGGTATCAGTTATATATGCAAAGCTATCTCCTGGACGTGGATGACCTACAATTTCATTTGGTTCAATAACAGTTCCGTCATCAAGTATTAAGTTTTTACCCGCCTTTAGTGCTTTAAATTGTTTATCCTCGGTAATTCCATACTGATCGGCCTTGGCAGCGTCCACCTTACCTGGTTTATCTTTTTCTTGAAATCGATATCCTAGACAGAACTTTTTATGCTTTAGTGGACGAGCCTCAACGTAGTAATCGTCGGTATTCAACACACACATTTCTTCAATATCTTCTTCTACTTCAATAAAGTTGAGATTAAAACTGATTTCAACGCCAGAAAAATTAAGATTCCATTCAACAAATTTTTTAATTCCCTCTGGCCCAATTAAATTTAATTCTTTTTCTCTTCTCTGCAATTGAAGCGTTGATATCAATCCCATCAGACCTGAATAATGATCCACATCGAAATGAGTAATGAATATACTGTCAATTTTGGATCTTTTTAATCCAGCTTGTAACATACACATTTGTGAATTTTCACCACAATCAAACAAAAAAAACACTTCCCTCACGCCACAAGGCTACAGAGGGTAAATGTCTTATAGCTGTTGGGGTTGCTGAAGCTATGCCTAGTGGTACTACTATCATTTTATTTTTCTCCCTTCATTCATGGGTGGTTGCAATCAACAAATCACACCTAATGAATCTAAATTAATATTATATAGTTTGTAATTCTTGTTCTATTAGTTGCTTGTCGTACATCGACTTATAATTTCCTTTAAGTGAGAGTAACTCTTCATGAGTTCCTGCTTCCATCACATTTCCGTTTTCTAGATAATAAATGTAATCTGCGTCTTTTATAGTAGATATCCGATGACTTATTATAATAACCGTAATTTTTTGCTCATCATTTCTTAATGAGTTGAGAATTGCATCTTCTGTTTTTGTATCAACCGCACTTAATGCATCGTCTAAAATGAGTATTTTTGGTTTTTTTATAAAAGCTCTTGCAATAGCTGTTCGCTGTTTTTGGCCTCCAGACAATGTTATACCCTTTTCACCTAGTATAGTCTTAAATTTTTTATCAAAATCCAAAATATTGTCAAGGACCTGTGCCTTAGAAGCTGCCCATTCCACATCTTCTGTAGTTGCACCTTTTATTCCAAAACCTATATTCTCTTCTATCGTATCTGAAAATAAAAAATGATCCTGTGGTACAAAGCCTAAACAATCTCGCAATGACCGCTTTGAATAGTCATTTAAAGGTATACCATCAAGTAAAATTTCACCTTTAGTGGGTTCAAATAATCTAGGTATTAGATTTACTAGGGTACTCTTTCCCGTACCTGTTCGACCAACGATTGCCACTTTAGTACCAGCTCTTATTTGTAGGTTTAAATTTTTTAAAGTAGGTACAGTTGCGTCCGGATAATTAAATTCGACGTTTCTGAACACAATATTACCCATAATTTTATGCGTATCCAAACCTGCATCTTTGTCCAAGTTATGGTAAGCTTCGAATATTATCTTTATTCGTTGCCAAGAAGCCATGGATTTTTGAAATCTATTTGTTGTATATCCCAATGCTGCAACGGGCCAAATCAAATAGGCTACGTAGATTAAGAATTCAGCTATGTTACCTATACTTAATTGTTCAGAAATTACCATCTGCCCACCTTTCCAAATAACAATGATCAGGGAAATGCCTATCAAAAAGTTTAGCCCTGGATGAAATAGAGACTCAATTAAGTCTAAATGAAGTTTTTTTTCCTTATACTCTTCGTTTAAAGCATCAAACTTTCGCTGTTCTGATTCTCCTTTATGATATGCTTTGACAAGCCTTATACTCGAGAAGGTTTCATTCGCTTGATCTGCTAACATGGAATACTGCTCCTGAATAATAATCGAGTGCTTATGAATGTATCCTGTAATCCAATAGGCAAATAGTGACAATAAAGGCAAGGGTAATAATGCCCACACCATTAAGTCAGGACTAACTATATACATCATAGCAATAACAAAACCAGCTCTTGTGACCGTATTAATGCTATACATTATAACTGGCCCAAAATATTCCCGTACTTTGTTGATATCCTCCGTCGCTCGAACGTAAACTTCGCCCTCTGAATATTTGGTATAAAAAATGGAAGGCAAGCTAAATAAGGCATGTAAAACATCGTTTCTTAAATCATACTCCACTTTCCGAGAAGCTACAATAAGTGTTTGCCTTGTCAAAAATAAGAAGAAACCATAACCGCAAACCGCCACCACTAAATAAAGGGCATTCATTGCTAAGATACTTCCTTGTGCTGAATTGAATAGAGTATCTAATAATGATAATTCTTCAATTTGCTGTACATTTAGTAGCTCTACTCTATCCATAGTTTGACGAATAAGAACAGGTATCCAGACTAGAAAAAAGTTAGCTACCGTCAGAAAAATAGCTCCAAATGCTATAGTCCACTTGTATGGCTTTAAATATTTATTAATAAATTGATGCAAAGAAAGAAATTAGTGACCATTAATAAATTGTTGTTTTTATGAATTTATAACTACTTAATAACATTTATAACTACAAAAAAAACAACTCTATAATTGTGGTACATTTAATGGAAAAAATAGAATAAGAAATTTAGTTACTCTTGAGTAGCATCTCGATCAAGAAATTCCTCAAATAATTGTGTATGTCGAGAGTCCATTGGAATTTGATAACCCTTAATAAAGACCTGCTCAATTTGGCTTAGAGGCTCGAATGGATCGCCACTACTAATAAATAAATTGGCTTGTTTTCCTTCTTCCAGAGAACCTAAAAGATTGGAAACGCCAAAAATTTCAGCTGGATTAATAGTGACTGCTTTAATAGCTTCTTCAGTTCCCATTCCATAAGCAGCGGCATAGCCTGCATTGAACGGTAGATTACGAACATTTTCTACTTCTCCAGTCATAATAGCTACTTTTACTCCCGCTCTCATAAGTGCTGACGGATTTTCGTATGGCCGATGAATATGATCATATGGTCTGACAGGTGTATAAAGTGTGGATACTAAGCAAGGTATTCCGGCTTTTGCTATTTGCTCTGCAACCCTCCACCCTTCCTCAACTCCAGCAAATACGATATTTAATGATATATTATCCTCATGGGAAGCCCACTCAATTGCATTAAGAATATCTTTTTCACTTGAAACTGCAATTATTAAAGGAGTTTCACCTTCAACCAATGCACGCATAGATTGCAATTGTTGATTTTTTTCAGGCTTAATTTTTCCCGACGCATCAGCATCATATTCAGACATCATTTGCTGATAAAAACGGGCGTTATCTAACCATTTGTTTAGATTTTTTATAGCCTCTTTATATCGTTTTTCGGCTTGTTCTAAGTTTCTAGGTCCCCTACCTCTGCTTCGTATAGTCGGCCAATTTAGCACCATACCAGCTGTAACGTCAATAACCATTGAGTCCGGTGAATAGCCCCATAAATCCATAAGAGCTGCCTGACCCGATACTAATCCCCCTTGAGGTGCTGTAATGACATGAGTAACTCCACTTACTCTTGTAACGGGAATAGAAACACTATGTGGGTTAAAGGCTGTGAATGCTAACATATTAGGATTCATATTACCCACTTCTCGATTATCAACTGTTACTGCCACTGCGCTTACCTCGACTAAACCTAACGAGGTTCCACTATCCATAAAGCCAGGATACACATGTTTACCTGAAGCCGATATTATATAATATTCATCACTCACTTTTGAGCGATCGGTTCCAACGTACTCAATTTTTTCACCATCTAGCCTGATTACACCATTCTCTATAGTTCCTTTTGTGACGGTGTGTATTGTCGCATCCACAATGGCAATTTTACCAAAGTTTGGTTTACCAGTGATTTGAGCTTGCGCTGTGAATGAACCTATCAAAAGTAATGCAAGAACTAAATTCCATTTTATTGGTTTCATGATTAAACTTCTTTTTACTTAATGTTGAATTAATTCAAATACATCACTCATACATGCGTCTTCTTCTCGACCTTTGATAAAGGTATTAAATTCTGCTTCTGCGTAGGAATCATTGCTGTCCACAGCAATTCTCATATCTGCCGGATCTGTTAGCATATCAAAATATTTCTTTCCATCAATGTAGGTCTGCTGTACTTTAGAATATATACTAAGCGGGTGACCACTCCAAATGGCTATGTCTCCATGCTTACCTACTTCCAAACTGCCAACCATCTTATCGATGCCAAGCTGCATTGCAGGGTTAATAGTAATCATCTTTAGAGCATCGGCTTCAGAAGTTTCTCCATACCTAACTGTTTTTGCAGCTTCATGATTTAGATGTCGAATAAGTTCATTACTATCACTATTGATACTATTGGTGACTCCATTTTCATTTAAAATGGTAGCATTGTAGGCCGTGGAATAGTACACCTCAAATTTGTATGCCCACCAATCAGCAAATACTGATGTATAAGCGCCATTTTTAGCAATTTCTGGTGCTACCTTAAAGGCTTCATTTGCATGCTGAAACGTATAATTTTTAATGCCATAATCATTGAATACACGCATTAGCATGAGAATTTCATCCGCCCGATATGAATGACAATGAACCAATATCTCACCATCAATGATATCGTTTAGCACATCATATCTAAGGTTTTTGGCAACCGGGACCGGAGGAACTATTCTACCTCGTCTATCTCCTTCATAAACTTTTTTAGTCTCTAAATAAGCCTCCCTTTTTTTCTTATAATCGAGTGCCTCATCAAAATGACTCCTTATAATTTGCTCGACACCCATCCTAGTTCTTGGTTGGATTCCGTTACCTTGTCCATGAACACGAGTTGGATTTTCACCTAGTGCAAATTTAATAGTTCTTTTAGCATTTCTAAATCTCATTTCATCCTGAGATACTCCATATCGAAGTTTAAGAGTTTCTCCCTGTCCCCCTATAACGTTAGCGGAACCATGCATTAGATGTATGGATGTCACTCCACCTGCTATTGCTCTATAAATAGAAACGCTATTAGGGTTGATGGATTCCTCCATTGTCACTTCCGCAGTTACAGGATTTCTTGCCTCATTCGTGCTCACAGTATTTAAGTGAGAGTGTGCATCAATAATGCCGGGCATTACATATTTTCCACTTCCATTAACTACCTTTACACCTAGAGGTGCACTAAGGTTAGTTCCTATTCCTGTAATGACTCCATCGATAATAAGTACATCACCATTTTCAATAATACCATCGGTGATCGTCATTAAAGTTGCATTCTGAATGAATACCGATCCTTTTTCTTGTGCCAAGGATACAATCGAGAAAATAACTAATAAGAGTAGCGTGTTTACTATATTTTTCATATTTAATCCTCCATGAAATTATTGATCACACCCTGGCTAACCTGAATATGTATTTTAGTTCCTTTTTCAAATAAAGGGCCGTCAGTAAGTATTAAATGCGCGCTATTACCCTCTTTTATGTCGCCAACTCGGTTAGATATACCTAATATATGTGCATTTTGCACCGTCATTAATTTAATGATGTCGCTCTTCATCAATGAAGTATGTTCTGTTACTAGATTAATCTTTTTCTGTATTTCTTTAGGACTCAAACCGTCTGATGTAAAGCCTGTAGGAATGCCCGCTTTAACTAATGAAGCTACATTATTTATTTCCTCTTCCCAGGCTTTTTTTTGTTTTGAGCGAAATACTAATTCCTCTTCGGTGAGTTCCTTAGTTTCAACATCTTCATTATCAGTATCATCGTCACCAGATACAATTGTTTCTTCATTATTTACTTTAGACTCCTTAATCTCTTTTTCTAACCAATCTGGCATTTCTGTGACATCAAGACTTGCCAAAACAGCAATATTTCGTGCCTTTAATTCTTCAATCAAGGCTGAAGCTTCCTTGGCTGAAACCAATACAACCTCAAAACCAAATTCGTCCTGTAATCTAAATAAACGTTCGATTTCTTCCTTAGAATCTACTTCGAAAAATAGAGGATACTCATTATTTACTAATGGGAAAAGAGCTTCTAAGACATCATTTTGCTCGGGTTGAGTCATATTCGAGTGCTTTTCAAAGTACATCATATGTTCTTGTAAGGCAGAAGCATCATACATAAGCTGGCGGAAATAAGCCATCACTCCCATTTGTGTAGATGGATAAGCACCGCTACCCCATCCACCAGGTGCGGTATCAAAGCTACCTTGTAATGCAAAAGGATCAGAAAAAGCATGTGCTTGTGTGAGCTTAGCTGCAGACAAATTAAAGGGTTGTATATGCCCTGGCAACATTTGACCATCTAATCCAAGAGAAACTAGTGTAAAACCTGATTTCATAGCATCTTCAAAGGCTTTGTCCTCGTTCAAATAATGGGCTGGTATTCTATCTGGCTGAGCGCCTGCACGATCGTATGGTGGTTTACCTGGGTTTTCTAATCGAAGTAAATCTCTAGGCATATCTGGACTCCCCCACGTGGCCATCCCTTCAATGAGTCCGTGATATACATGTAAAGAATCTCCACCATCGATTACGAAGGCGTCAAATGGAATAGATTCGTTAACTCCAACCTGTTCAATAATTCCATTTCTCCATACGATATTGGTGTTTTCTATAACGCTTCCATCGGCCATATGTACCATTACATTAGTAATGGCATGTGCAGGTACTTCTTGGGCCAATAAAGGCATCTGTATCCACACCATAATCATAGTGAAGAAACATGCGACACTCAAAAAAGTTTTATTATTCTTCATAGTGCATATGTTGTGTTAATTGATATCGAGAAATAACGATTAATATCACTTTTCTTTAGTTTAAAATTGTAAAATTAAAGTGTCTGATTTAATTCAATCCAGAAATTCTGTTTTAAACTTAATTGATTACCTGCAGATTTTTTTAACTCCTCAATAAGTCTTTCTTTTTTTAGACTTATCTGTACATAATATTCAAAACTATTGGTATCGTTTTTTTTTCAGAGTGATTTCATTGGTAATGTTAATGACATCCATCAACAAGTATGTACTACTTCGAAGTGACTGTATGACAGAAGGGCTTGACCAATATTCCCCATCCTCCTGTTGATTTCTTACTCCTTCTACTTTGTCATCTATACTATTAATAAATGCAATCTGTGCCTGTTTAAATCCGTGAATTGCTGAAGCTGTAGAATCTTCAGATTGATAACTCAAAAAGTAATGAACACTAATTGAATCGGTCATATAAGCGTCCGTTAAATACCAAGAAGGAAATGTTGAATACATCGAGTCTTGCTTTTTAATGGTATCCGACAAAGAACAGGAATAGAAGAATATTAAAGAAACAAAGATGCATAGAAAGTAATTCATGAATAATATTGATTAATTGTCTAATGGGATATGAATATGATGTAAACTTTCATCCTCTCTCCTGACCTCAAATTGTACTGCTGACTTATTCCTTGTAACATCTAATCTATTGAAATATTTTTGTAGTTTTTTAGCTGATTGAACTATTTCTCCATCTATACGGATGATCTCAACCTTATCTCTAAGACCTCGCTTAAATGCAGTTGAAGCTGAATCTATCTCTTGAACATATAAATCAAACAAATCAGGATTTTCTGGCTTAGCTAATCCCACAATGTTAAAGCCTAAATCGGTAGAAATCCAGAGTCTCCCCCGATTTAACTCTCCGCTATCAGATTCAGGAAGTACATTATTATCTTTTGGAGATGTAAAAGAATTAGATTCCGATTTTGACTGGGCAATAATAATCTCAGGAAGTTCTAATTCTTCCAAAGTGACCGTACTTAAGAAGGATGTTTTGTCGCGCCAAATGGTAAGTTGAGCTTCGGTATTGGGCTGTAATAAAGCAATTCTTTCCTGCAGTGCATTAGAAGCATTCACTGGAAATCCATTTACCTCAAGAACAATATCACCTTTTTTGAGTCCCGCTTTATCTGCTGGCCCTTCGGGGGTTAGCGATATAATTTCCACACCTACTACGCTTGGTAAATCCAATTCTAAGGCTCTCCGATAGTCTACTGATTGAATTTGAACACCAACTAAAGCTCGTCTTACACTCCCGTATTGAATGATGTCTGAGGCAACCTTAATGGCTAAATTACTGGGGACAGCGAAACCATATCCTTGATAACTTCCGCTTTGTGAGGCTATAGCTGTATTTATGCCGATTATCTGAGCACTAGTATTCACCAAGGCACCACCGCTATTACCTTTGTTTATTGCCGCATCGGTTTGGATAAAACTTTCGATTCTCATTCGGTCATCTATTATCTGGACGTCTCTCCCTAATGCACTTATTATGCCAGCAGTTACTGTTGCTCTGAGTCTAAAAGGATTACCAACAGCCATCACCCATTCACCTACTTGCACTTGATCTGAGTTTCCCATAATAGCTGCTGGAAGGTTATCAGTAGGTATTTTTATAACTGCTAAATCAGTAGTGGGATCCGATCCAACTATAGATGCTTCAAATTGTCGCTTATCGTTTAACACCACCTCGATAACCTGATCTTTAGCCCCTTCAATAACATGATGATTGGTGAGTATGTAACCATCCTGGCTTATTATTACACCAGAACCCACTGATCTCGCGCTTCTAGGTAAAAATCGATTCCAAAAATCTTCGGAAAAATTGTGGATTTCATCATCTGGTAATTCTACTGGTACTATTGTTTCAATGTACACTACCGAGGAGGTCACACTGTTGGCTACTTTTTTAAATAAGAAGCGTTCACTAATGTTTTCAAGAAAGTCATCATCAATGAATACACTATCACTTTTTGAAATAGAGGTATATTCAACTTCAGCAAACATAGTCTTAGAATCACGATCTAGATAGCTATCCCATACAAAGCCTATGCTAAGGCCTATCAACAATATTAAAAGGTATGTTAAACGGCGATTTGTGTTTATGTTATCCATCTCTGTATAACCGATAATTATATAGCGTGTATTGTTTAAGTTGATGGTTAAGATACAACAAGATCAAAAAATTGTTGAGACCGCTGTGGATTATAACCTTCTATATGATAGTAAAAATAGGCATCTAAATTTTGTACCAATTCAATCAATTCATTTTTACTTAAGTCTATTTTAAGAAAATCTTTCGATTTACTTGATAACACTGCAACGAGAAACTTCGTTTGTCGTTGGCTAAATTTTTTCTCTCCTGTTTTGGTAGATATCTCACTTAGCAACCCGCTCGGGATATGTAGATACGAGTGCTTAGCCATCTTAGTAAGTTCAAACTGTAATCCAATTCCACTGCAACTCATGCATCGAATCTGAATATAAGGTAATACATGTACTGGTACTTGTTCTTGTTGAATTAACCAGGTCAAGAACTGGCTCAAAAGCTGGTATAAATCTTTATTAATTTCATGCTCATGAGCCAAGGCAGTTATTCGCTCCAAGACTTGAAACAACAGAAGCCATGTTATAAAATCTCTTCGCAGCTTATATACTGAGAGAACCAAATCCACTGTTCTTAGATCCTGAACTGTACGATTTGGCTTATATGCAAAACTTATATCTAAAGTGTTTCCAACTTCTAAAATACCGCTATATTGCCCTTTTGGTTTCTTTGCACCCCTTGCAATAAGAGCAAACTTGCCATATGACTCGGTGAGTACAGTGATTATTTTACTAGATTCTTGATAGTCGATTGTTCGTAAAACTATTGCAGTAGCCTTTTCTAACCCCATATTGTTTTAGTGTGATGTATTTTTTTCATATTGTGTATTTTTGGAACATCAAATCAAATGAGTGAATTAGTTTTCTATGCTTTAAACATAATAATTTCTACCATTGGATAACTGCAAATACTATGATTTCAAAAGAGATCCTAAAAAAAATTCGTAAACTTGAAATACAATCTAAGGGATTAGTCAACAATCTATTTGGCGGTGAATATCTGTCGGCTTTCAAGGGTAGGGGCATGGCCTTTTCTGAAGTTAGATCTTATTCGTATGGCGATGATATTAGGCAAATTGACTGGAATGTTACAGCCCGAACGGGTGATCCTTACATTAAAATTTTCGAAGAAGAACGTGAACAGACCCTGATGCTCTGTGTCGATATTTCTAATAGTGGTAGTTTAGGTACTAAAACATACACTAAATCAGAATTAGCTATTGAAATCTGTGCAGTACTTGCATTTAGCGCGATACAAAATGGCGACAAAGTTGGCTTAATACTCTTCAGTGATATGGTGGAAAAAGTGGTTCCGCCAAAGAAAGGAAAAAAACATGTACTCAGAATTATAAGAGAGCTTTATACTACTAAAGCAACAGGAAAAGGTACCAGCATTTCCACTGCATTAAATTATGTTAATCGTTTACTGAATCGAAGATCCATAGTTGTATTAGCATCTGATTTCCAAGATTCTGAATATGAAACATCATTAAAAATAACTAATCAAAAGCATGATCTTGTTAACCTGAGTATACGGCACCCATTTGAAGAAGAACTACCAAATTTAGGCATATTATATTTATGTAATGCTGAAACAGGTGAGCATGTTGTAGTTGATAGTTCTAATAAAAATCTACGCGCCCATCTCAAAACAAAGCTTAAAGCAAAATATGACGCTTTTGATATGCGTATGTTGAAATTACAAATGGATACTATTGTTGTACACACTAATAAATCTTATATACAACCTCTTATGAGTTTTTTTCAACGTCGTATGAGTCGTTATTAGTGGCCGATAAAATTCTGCCTTGACCTAATAAAAATGTATATTTTTGTACCTCGAGATTAAACGCCTCACTGGCAGATTCAGTCAAAGATTTTAGAGAGGGTAAATCAACTTCAACTGAATTAACGGGTACATTGTTCTTATATAATGTATAGTGCAAATGTACTCCTGTCACCCTTCCCGTTCGCCCCACATATCCTATCACTTGGCCTTGTTTTACCTGCAGACCTTTTTTTACATTAGGACCAAATCCGTTTAGATGCAAATACGCAGTTTTATAAGTACCATTATGCTGTATTTGCACTATATTTCCATTTGCACCTTTGTATTTGGATTCAACTATTTCTCCATCACCAACAGCTATCACAGGTGTTCCAAGTGGTGCTGCATAATCTGTGCCTGTATGAGGTATACTTTGTTTTAATACAGGATGAAATCGACTGTAATTAAAACTTGAACTAATTCGCTGATTATACCTAAATGGTGCTTTAAGTAAAGCCTTTTGAATTCCATTTCCTTCAGAATCATAGTAACCCTTCTGCTGATCATCCTCATAATAAAATGCTTTATAAACACTATTTTGATAAACAAACTCAGCGGCTAGTACTTTACCTACTCCAACTACCTCTCCTTCCGATATGAATTCTTCGTAAATAGCTCGATAATTATCGCCTCGATATAAGCGGAAAAAATCAATCTGCCATGCAAATATTTCATTTAATTCTATTGCAACTCCTGCAGAATGACCTTGCAATACCAAGGACTCATACAATGAAGATTCAATAGTCCCTTCAACCTGACGAATTCTAATTTTAATTGGTTTAGCAGATGCCTGAATAAGTATATCATCATTCAAATCTATTTTTATGTAGCGCACATTGGACTCCATTAAGATAAGTACTGGTGCGTACTTTACATCATCTAAGTTATTGTGCTTTCGATATCGATAGTATATTTGGTTTTGTTTTAAAAATCGAAAACCTAATCTCTGCTTCAATTCATTAGATACTTGCCATATTACCTGCTCTGAAATACCAATTTCATCTAACAGCTCATACAAACTTTGATTTGCCCGAACCTGACCACGTTCTAACACACCAATGTTTGAAGAATATCCAAATCCATCGATTGGAAAATCTTCTTGAATCTCACTTAGTGTATCTGATACAACCTCTGTCATTTGAGGTTGAAACAAACAACCAGCAAGACCATAAAAAAGAAATAAAGCCAAAAGCACTAAATAGTGATGGAACATACAGTTGAGTAATACAATACCAAAAAATGAGTGATCCGGTCAGTATAATGAATAAATAGAAACACTTCATTTACATTGTCAAACATAATGAGTACTGCATAGATCATTCAGATAATCTAAAGTAACTTACTATTCCAACCATTTCAAACAAAATAAGTACCTAATTAAGTGTGATAGTTATTATTTTAGATTGTTTAAATTGCTTTGCAATCCCACAAGAGCGTATGCAATTTTAAATATTCATCATACTGCAAGGGAAAAAAAACATGATTGTTACAAACTCATATAATCCTTACAGCAAAACTATTCTAAATAACGATATGTAAAATGTACCCTAAAAAGAACTCATACCCCCTTTTTAGATGTAATACTTTCGTTATGTGCTTAAGCATTTTATGGACTTATATCAACACCATTACTTTTGATGCGCAAATTCAAACTCGCACAAATGACAAAGGCCCGTTTGAACTCAAATTAAAGAATGGACCACGAATTTATTCAAAAGCCGACTCTGTTGGCATTTCGACTCCATTCAAAATTATCATTTCTAGCCCTTCACGTACAGATTATGAAATTAACTTCCCAGATTCTAGCTCTTTCCCTCCTAATCTTTTTCTTACAAATGCCAGTTATGGGTCAACAGCTTATGAAGATAGTGTTGTATACACCTTTCAATACTTTGGGAACAAGGATCTGCTATTAAATGGTTTGCAAATAATATATATGGCAAAGGAAGACACCTTTTCGATAACAGCCCCACCCATTCGTTTACCATTCAGCTCAAAGATAGAACTAATTATAGCACGGGGTGATTCACTTGAATTAAATCCGATTAAACCAAATTATTCCTTTTCTAACCCTTGGTTGTTTGCTTTTATTATTGGGATTCTTTTTACAATATTAACTTTTTTATGGTGGTATCATCGTTCTCAAAAAAATATAACTGAGCCTGTACAGTCCTCAGAACTACCAATTTATGAGTCTCCTTTAAGAATTTTAAAAAGTGAACTAGAAACTATTCTTGAGGATGATTTCCCTAAAACCGATCCAACTATTAAAGTCTATTATTCACGTATCAGTGACGCTTTCCGGGATTATTATCAAACACTTTATGAATTTCCAGCATTAGAATCTACCTCTCGAGAGCTACTCGAATACCTCAACCAAATAGCGGAATCAACCGCTCTTATTACGAAAATTGGGACTTTATTGATGAATGCAGACCGGGTTAAATTTGCTAAGTTTAAGCCTAATGAAGAGCAAATACGGCTCATTTTAGATGAGTCTTTTGCTTGCTTAGACCTACTCGTTGACCAGCATAAAAGACGCCTTCAAGCTCATAAAGAAGAATTTCAACAGCTTCATGGTTATCCACAAAATTCTGAACCTGGAGTCCCTTTGCAATGATAGAATTTGCGAATCCAATATGGCTTTGGGCGTACCTGATTATACCTTTCGTTATCGGCGTATATTTATATCGCTTCTTTCTTAACAAACGACCTGCACTATTATTTTCAGATACCCAATCGTTAAAAAACTTACCTGGTAACCGAAAGCAACACCTACATTGGTTAGCTCAATTGTTTTTTATGTTAGGCCTTGCCAGTTTAATTTATGCTCTAGCCCGACCACAAGAAAAATTGACCACGATTGAACGTAATGCCGAGGGTATTGATATCGTTTTGGCATTGGATATCTCATCCTCCATGAAAGCCGAAGATTTAAAACCTAATCGATTCGAAGCCGCGAGAGAGGTAGCAAAAGAGTTCATAGATCAACGTATCTCAGACCGTATTGGTTTGGTATCATTTGCTATGCAAAGTTTCACAGTGTGCCCACCAACACTAGATTACCGACTCTTAAAGGAACTAATTGATGAAGTCGAAATGGGCGTGATACAGGACGGAACGGCCATTGGAATGGGTATTGCTACCTCTGTTAATAGACTAAAGAATAGTGAGGCAAAAAGTAAGGTCATTATTTTATTAACAGATGGACAGAACAACGCCGGTGAAATTGACCCCGTAACCGCCGCGGATTTAGCTTTGGCCTATGATATTAAAATCTACACCATTGGAGCTGGAACCCGAGGAACTGCTCCATATCCTGTGGATGACCCAATTTTCGGACGTAGATATCGGAATATCCAGGTAGATATTGATGAGAAAATGTTAGAGAGTGTGGCTGAGTCAACCGGTGGAAAGTATTATAGAGCAACTGATTCCCAAGAACTACTAAGAATTTACCAAGAGATAGATACCCTTGAACGAACTAAGGTAGAAGAAATTATCTACACTGATTTCACCGATCTCTATCCTATACATTTAGCATTGAGTCTACTATTTTTGACTAGCTACTTTCTTCTCAAGCAATTTGTTATGCGTTCAATAGTTGAGGTCTAGTAATGAGTAATCATGCTAAAAGAAATCTTGTAAAAGATATTATCCAAGATCCCTCATTTCAACAATACTACAAATTCATCAAAAAAGCCGAGTCCGAACACTTTGGCAAAGTAAGACCACTAAGAGTTGAGTTAAAGCAAGTAATAGGCTCGTTACTATCTTTTTTAATTGCAGGTATTCACCTTAAAAAGCCCATTATCTATGTCTGTGAAAACGATGAGGAAATGCGAGTCACTGAGAGTGACTTACTTGAACTAGGCATAGAAAAAGTACTGAGCTTTCCATCACTTCAACGTAGGCCCTACGATACAGGCGCTATAGTAGATGCCAGTTCAATGGTTCAAAGAACCGAAGTCTTGCAACACATTATAGAACGAAATGACTATATAATATTGTGCTCTGCAGAAGGACTATTTGATTTTGTACAGGATCCTGAAACCTTTCAATCAGCTAAACTTGAACTCGAAAAGTCACGAGAATACGAATTTGAACAAATTCAGGAACATTTAACCCTCCATGGATATCAAAATGTACGTTTTGTAGACGAACCTGGTGAAATGGCTATTCGTGGTGGTATCTTGGATATTTATCCTTATTCAGGAGAATATCCAATTCGCATTGAGTTTTTTGGTAATGAGATCGAAAGTATTCGTGAATTCGATGTTGATTCACAACGTTCGGTAGCCTTTCTAGATCGAGTTTCTATTGTACCCGACATTTCCAATATTCAGCAGAAAAGTCTGTATAACTTTTTACACTTCTTAGGCGAGAAAGTACACTTTGTTGTAAAAGATGAGTCGTTAATTTTAAGTTGTCTTACAAAGCTTTATGATGACGCTGTTGAACGTTATGACCCAAAAAGCCAAGAACTGCCTCCGGAAAAATTATTTCTAGATGCTACTTCATTTAAGAGTATTATAGATGAAAAAGCAGGCAGCCTGAGTTATATTGGATTCAGTGCAACCGCCGAAATTGATCAGATTATCACATTTGATGCTCGTCCTCAACCCGATTTTAACGGGGTAATAAAGCAGGTCATAGAAGATATTGAACGACAAAGTAAACAAGGATTTACGACCCATATTTGTTGTGACAATCAAGGACAAATAGAGCGATTCGAAGAATTACTACCTGCAGTATCTCCAAGCCATAAATATAGCTTGCTTGTCCAATCATTGAATAAAGGTTTCATTTTAGAACATCTAAAACTAGCCGTATATACTGATCATCAGATATTTAACCGGTATCATCGCCCCAAAATTAAAAGAAGAAGGTATTCTGGGGGCATATCATTCAAAGAAATCTATGACCTAAACCTTGGTGATTATGTCGTACATGTAGACTATGGAATTGGAAAATTTTCAGGCTTTAAAAAAATTGAGGTAAAAGGAGTACTTCAAGAAGTAGTCGTGATGCAATATCAGGAAGATTCAACTCTTTATGTCAATCTAAGTAGCTTACATAAGTTGCAAAAATATTCAGCAAAAGAAGGAATGGCCCCTAGGGTCACCAAATTGGGTTCTGGTGAATGGGCACGAAAAAAAGCCAAAACTCGAAAAAAAGTTAAAGATATTGCACGTGAACTTATTGATTTATATGCCAAGAGGAAAATGCAAAAAGCGTTTGCCTATTCAGCTGATAATGCATGGCAGGTTGAAATGGAAGCACGTTTTGAATTTGAGGAGACCTTAGACCAAGATTCGGCCATAAAAGCAGTTAAAGAGGATATGATGAATGAGCAACCCATGGACCGCTTGGTCTGTGGTGATGTTGGTTTTGGTAAAACAGAAGTGGCTATACGCTCTGCTTTTAAGGCCGTTATGGATAATAAACAAGTTGCTGTACTAGTCCCTACCACCCTCTTAGCTGACCAGCATCTCAAAACATTTAGTAAAAGGATGAATGACTTCCCAGTTAAAGTAGACGCATTATCAAGGTTTAAGAGTGCTAAAGAACAAAAAGAAATACTCAAGGGAGTGAGTACAGGTGATGTAGATATTCTTATCGGGACCCATAGAATACTATCTAAAGATATTTCATTTAAAGATTTAGGTCTAATAATCATTGACGAAGAACAACGGTTTGGAGTATCCGCTAAGGAAAAATTAAAAGCGTTAAGAGCAACCGTTGATGTACTTACTCTCACAGCAACACCAATCCCAAGAACATTACAATTCTCTCTTATGGGCGCACGCGATTTGAGTATTATAACAACCCCTCCTCCCAACAGGCGTCCGGTTCAGACTGAAATTCACTCCTTTGATGAGACACTAATTAGAAACGCTCTAGTGCAAGAAATTTCCCGTGGAGGTCAAGCTTTTTTTATTCATAATCGGGTGGGTAACATTGAGGAAATGACTCATATGATTCATTCATTAGTCCCAGAAATTAGAGTCAGATATGCTCATGGACAAATGAAAGCAGCGAAATTAGAGAAAATCATTCAAGATTTTTACAATAATCGATTCGATGTACTTATATCAACTAACATTGTAGAAAACGGAATAGATATCAGCAATGCTAATACCATAATTATCAACGATGCTGACCGGTTTGGCTTAGCGGAATTACACCAGCTTAGAGGGCGAGTTGGCCGATCTAATCGTAAGGCTTTTTGCTACTTAATTACCCGTCCCATCGACCAATTGACCCCTGAAGCACGCAAAAGACTTATTGCCCTTGAGGAGTTTTCGGATTTGGGTTCAGGTTTCAATATTGCAATGCGTGACCTTGATATTCGAGGTGCAGGAGATATATTAGGTGGAGAGCAAAGTGGTTTTATAAATGATATCGGTTTCGAATTGTATACCAAAATTTTGGATGAAGCTGTACAGGAAGTTAAGGAACAAGAGTTTAATCATCTATTTGAAGGAGGAGAAAAGAGATTAGCCATACCCGAAACACAAATAGAAATGGATGAATCGGCATTTTTACCCCAACATTATGTCACTGATAATGTGGAACGACTAAATCTCTACCGAAAGATAGCCAAAGCAAATACTATTGAGGAAATTAAAGATTGGAGATCTGAAGTTGAGGATCGATTTGGACCCTTTCCTAGCGATGCTACTCGGCTCTGGCAATGCAAAGTACTTCAATATTATGCTTCCAACTTATATTTTGTTAAAATTACTTTACGAGTAGGTAAAATGTGGTGTATGTGTCCTAAAGTTGAAAGCGCACTTGGGCGCCCCTATTATGAAGCTCCTTTGTTTACCAATTTACTCAATCATATTAAAAAGGTGACCGGAGATTCCCATTCTATAATACAAAAAGAAGATGCGATACGCTTTTTATTTGAAAAAGTGAATAATTTATCAAACGCTATCGATTTGCTAAAAAAAATATATGAGAGTCAGTAGCTATGTTGAGTACTAATGAAGCTGTACGACGTCTAAAACAAGGCGAGGTCGTTGCAATCCCTACGGAAACGGTATATGGACTAGCAGCTGATGCGTCTAAACTATTGGCTATACAACAAATATTTACTCTGAAACAACGTCCTTACGATAACCCTCTTATTGTTCACATTGGTTGTATCAATCAGTTAGATGAATTCGCTAAACCATTGAAAGAAATAGAATTGCGTATTATAAAAAAATTTTGGCCTGGCCCCCTTACCTTAATTCTTCCAAGGAAAAAAAATGTACTTGACGCCATAACAGCTGGCTTAAATACTGTTGCAGTGAGAATTCCAAATCACAGCCAATGTTTGAATTTATTGCAAAAATCTGGACCACTAGTTGCTCCAAGTGCCAACTTATCTGGAGGACCTAGCCCATCAAAAGCAGAACATGTTTTAAATGATTTTGGTGAAAATTTTCCAGTACTAGATGGAGGAGACTGTACTATAGGCCTAGAATCAACCGTACTAACATGCCGGCCAAACTATCCTACTACCAGTGGGCAACAATCATCTTATGCTTCTCGAAAATTTCAAAGTGAGATACTTATTTACCGACCTGGGGCTATTAGCGCAGAGGAGCTATCTGAGTTTGGTTCGGTTGAGTATTACACACCTAGCCACTCTATAAAGGACACTTTAAGAACATCAAATGGCTCACCAAGTCCTGGGCTTAAATACCGCCATTATGCTCCTAAAGCTATGTTAGAGTGGCTCTCCGATGTTGATCAACTCGAAACTTTAAGATCCCCAGGTCTTATTTTTCTTCTTGATAAGACTCCCCCATATACTCAGTCTTTCGCGGATAAAGTTATTAATGATGGGCACTCCTTACTATGTTGTGAGGGTAGCTGGAAACGCTTTGGGCAACTTCTATATGATACTTTTAGAATGGCCGACAAAGAAAATTATACCCGCATTTTCATTCAAGATATTCGTAGACATACTGCTACATCAAGTTTAAAAGATGCTATTATCAACAGAATAGAGAAAGCGATTAGTGGACACTAAAGCTCTGGTCTGCCTTTAACCCAGCAATCGATTCATACATCAATTGAATTAATGCCTCCACATCTTGCATGGAACAAATTTCAACCGGAGAATGCATATAACGCAAAGGAAGTGAAATTAATGCGGACGGTATTCCTGTTTTTTGGTAGAAAATACTGTCGGTATCGGTTCCGGTTCTAACGCTAGTTGCCTCATGTTGAATTTGAATATTATGCTTTAGCGCAACTTCTTCGAGATACTGCACCACACTCGGATGATTTGCCCCACCGTGTTGAATACTTGGTCCGTGAGATAACCTAACCGTGCCATGCTCTTTATGATCAATCCCAGGAGAATCTGTGGCATGTGTGACATCGGTAACTAGAGCTAAATCTGGATCTAATCGATAACTCATCATGCGCGCACCAAAGCCCCCTACTTCCTCTTGAACAGAATTAACCGCTACTACATTTAACTGCAAATCTTCTGATGTATTTTTAAGCATACGCAAAACCTGAGCAATAATATATCCTCCAATTCTATTGTCCAAGGCTCTAGCGGTGAGTACATGATCATTTAAAAACTCAAAGTTGTCTTCATAAGTGATAGGATCGCCTACTTGAACCAATTCAAGGGCTTCTTCTCTGGATGTAACGCCTATATCTATATAGATATCTTTCCAAGAAGGCTCTTTACCACCCCCATTTTTTTGATTCTGTAGGTGAATTGCGATATTCCCTGTGACTCCAACAACTTTTGCCTTACGATTATGAATAATCACTTTTTTAGCCCTAGCAATAGTCGAATCACTCCCACCTAATTTATTTACATACACAAAGCCTTTCTCAGTAATATGCTGAACAACCATTCCAATCTCATCACAGTGCGCCTCAATTAAAATCGTTGGTGCGTCTTTCTGCGTTAAAACTTTGGCCGCACAAGAACCGTATGAATCGGTAATTACCTCATCAGCGAAATGCTCAACATATTCTTTCCAAACTCTCACACCAGCCGTTTCATAGCCAGTTGGACTTGGTGTTGTCAACAGAGATTCTAAAAAATCGGGTGCTGATGGTATAATCATTTGTGATAAAATTGGGTTACCTTAACTAGCTGTTTACATTTTTCTAATATACGTATTTCAGCTCCTTCTATGTAAGTATAATTCCTCATTATCTATGGTACCTAAACAAAACACGCCTGAATATTTCCTAATTTGGACTCATGTACCGGTTCGCTTCAACGATTTGGACTCCTTATCTCATGTCAATAATACCCTATTTAACAGCTATTTCGAAAAAGTCAGACTACAATTTCTTCTGGAAATACCCGAATTGTTAGAAGATTTAGAAAGAAAGAGATTTATTGTGTTACGAAAATCGACAAATGAATATCTCACTCCTATTCTTTATTCCGATGCTTCAATCAATTGTAGCAGTATACATCGAGTCGATGCATCTCGAGTCTATGTCTTGCAAATAGCGTACAGTTCCAATACTGATCAATTGTTTTCGACAGATGAAACCATTGGAACTTGGTTTGATTTGCAAGCACAGGCGTCTGCTCATATGTCATCATCTAAGTTGCTTTCAAACTATTTATTATCTTCCTCTACTAATTAAGTGATATGGATAAAAGTACCCGCTATAAAATATTTAATGACCCTGTTCACGGATTTATCTCTATACCTAAGGGAATCATTCTTCAATTAATAGACCATCCCTATGTTCAACGACTTCGGCGAATTCGTCAACTAGGGCTGGGATATTTGGTATTTCCAGCCGCAGAACATTCTCGATTCTCCCATGCCTTAGGAGCCCTAGAATTGGGACAACGTGTGTTGAATAATTTACGCGAAAAAGATACCACCATCAGCAACCAGGAATACGAAGGCACCCTTATTGCTTTACTCTTACACGATGTTGGACACGGCCCTCTATCCCATACACTTGAACATTCACTTCTTAGTGAGTTTAATCACGAGATGATGAGCTTAGCCATTATGCATGAGCTTAATAAACAATTTGATGGCGCACTAAGCACAGCCATCGAAATTTTTACTGATCATCATCCCAAGAAGTTTTTACATCAATTAGTGTCATCACAGCTGGATTTAGACCGACTAGACTACTTAAAAAGAGATAGTTTTTTTACCGGTGTTTCAGAAGGCTCCGTGGGTATTCAACGCATACTCAAAACGTTGCGAGTCCATAAAAACAATATTGTTATTGAGCGCAAAGGCATATATGCCATTGAGAACTATATTATTTCTCGACGCTTAATGTTTATGCAGGTATATCTGCATAAAACTGTGTTAAGTGCCGACTCACTCATTAGATCTATTTTTAAACGAGTGAGTTATTTATTTACTAAGGGTGAACTACTACCAAGTGGGAGTACTCAATTAGACTACTTCCTGCGCGAACAACCATCCGCAAAAAAAAATATCTCCTCATCCGTTATTGATGCTTATGCTCAATTGGACGATTATGATGTATATCAAAGTATTAAAGCTTGGCAGAGTTCAAAAGACCCGATTTTATCGGATTTAAGCCATCGCTTTTTGAACCGAAATTTGTTTCAAGCTAACTTTTATAAAAGAAATCCAGGAAAAAGTACCCATCATAAGATACAAGAACTAACTCGAGCTTATCTCGATAAAAATGGACTACCAAGCGATGAGGAGAGTTTGAAATACTATATTAGAACCGAATACAGTACCTCAGAGGCTTATAAATATAAAAATGATAGTATCTGGATATTAGACAATGAGTTAGCAATCGAATTTTCAAAAGCGGCGGATACAAAAAACATTATCGCTTTGACCGAGCCCGTTAAGAAATACTTTGTCATACATCCAAAGTATTAAGTCACTACTTTAAGAGAGTAGTAATCACTTTTTGTACACGCGTATAGTGTATAAAACTAAAGTCCTCATTATTATCAACCCTGCTTGTTTGCTCCCATATTCGACCTATATCGGAGCGATATTCTGGAAAATAAGTATCTCCTTCATAATCTTTGTGAACCAATGTGATCATCATTTCGTCTGCTAGCTCCATGGTTTGACGGTAGACGACCCCACCACCAATAATGAAAAGTTTGGAGGGCTCTTCAAGCTTTATAGCTTCAATAGCTTGTTCTAATGAGGAATAACAAGCTACATTATCGTAATTTCTAGTTGTACTAAGTACGATATTTTGCCTATTCGGCAATGGTTTAGAACCCAATTCTTCAAAAACACCTCTACCCATTAGAATGGGGAAACCTGTGGTTGTCTTTTTGAAATGCTTCAAGTCTTCAGAAAAATGCCACGGCAAAGAACCCTTATTTCCAATTACTAAATTAGGATCATGTGCTGCTATAATAGTGATCTTCATAAATAGTACAATTACACCGCTACTTCAAAGCGAATTGAAGGATCTGGGTCGTATCCAATTAATTCAAAATCATCATAACTTAGCTTATCAACCGGTTTATTGGCAATCTTTAGTTCTGGGAGAGTCTTTGGCTGACGTAATAATTGCTGCTTTAATCCATCTATATGATTTACATAGATGTGTGCGTCTACTATTGTATGGGCGAAAACTCCAGGTTCAAGTCCAACTTCCTGAGCAATTGCCATTGTTAAAGTAGAATAACAGGCTAAATTAAAGGGTATTCCAAGCGCAATATCACCCGAACGTTGAGTCAAATGACAGTTTAATTTACCTTCAGAGACATTAAATATGTACATGATATGGCAAGGAGGTAACGCCATCTTAGGTAATAAACCAGGATGCCAAGCGCTCACAACTATTCTACGACTCATTGGATCTGTCTTTAACATGTGAATAACATTTTTGATCTGATCAAATTCATCTTGCCTCCATTCAGTAGTTCCATCTTCATTCTTATGCTCGATAAGGAAAGGAAATCGGCGCCACAATACTGGATAAATAGGGCCAACATGCCCAGCTTCATCGGCCCATGCATCCCATATATGGACATTATTTTTGTCACGAAGCCATCTGATATGGTCTTCGCCACGTAAATACCACAATAATTCTAGTATAACGGATTTAAAAAAAACTTTTTTGGTCGTTAAAAGTGGAAAGCCTTCAGAGAGATTTACCTTGTAACACTCTGCAAAATTGGAAATAGTATCCGTACCAGTACGGTTTTTTTTTCGTACACCGTGATCTAAAACTCGTTGAACTAAATCATGATAAACTTTCATATAAGGTTATTTTAACATTGTTTGGGGGATTTTTACATTATTATCTCTTTCAAAAATAAAATAGCTATTGAAAAATAAATGATAATTCCACTAACATCGACTACCGTAGCGACAAATGGTGTAGATGAAACTGCTGGGTCAAAACCTAAACGTGATAATATGAAAGGCAACATAGCTCCAATAAAATTACCAAATAAAACAATAGACATTAAACTTAACCCAATGACTGATGCGGTCAGATAGGACTGTTGATCAACGTTCCCACTTGCTGCAAGATCCCAACCCAGTAGGGTAAAAAAACCTAAAATACCAATTAAAAACCCTAATATTAATCCAGAGCTTAATTCCCTAAAAAATACTTTTTTCCAATCGTCAGCTCTTATATCATCCGTTGCTAACGCCCGGATTATAAGTGTGGCAGCTTGGGTACCTGAATTACCACCACTTGATATAATTAAAGGAACAAAAAAAGACAAAAACACAATTTTTGAGAGTAACTCTTCATACTGCCCCATTGTTAAAGCAGTTAAAATTTGACCTACAAATAAAACAATAAGCCACCCTAAGCGTTTTTTTATCATTTGTGCAATGGACGTTTGAGAATAATAGTCATCCAGTGCATCCATAGCTGCCATTTTCTGCATATCTTCAGTAATTTCCTCTTCTGCTACATCTATAACATCATCCACTGTAACAATACCAACAAGTACATTATCAGAGTCTACTACAGGCAACGCAACCCTATCATATTTAGAAAGCATCTTAACTGCTTCTTCTTGATCTTCAAAAACACGTAAAGCAGTGTAAGACTCATCCATAAGTTTTGATATAGTCTGGTTTTCAGCTGCAATAATTAATTCGGTAATTCGTAAGTCATCTATTAATTGCTCTCGATCATTAACCACATAAATTACATTCAATGTCTCTGCCATAGCTGCATATTTTCGTATATGCTCCATACTGCGCTTAACCGTCCAATCAGATTTAACACGAACATAACGTGGAGTCATCAAACGACCAACTGAGTCTTCAGGATAGCCTAATAGTTTCTTCACTTGAAGCTGATCTGATGGCTTCATAGAATTCATTACCTTTTGGGTTAGATCCCCTGGTAGTTCCTCCATCAGTGCAACCTGTTCATCCGGTTCTAGGTTACTCATTACTTCTGATAGCTGTTGCTTAGTAAATAACTCTAGTAGGGTAACTCCTTTATTAGATGGAAGTTCGGCAAATACATCAGCAGCAATAGGCTTTTTTAATAACCTAAATACGACTACAGCTAAATCCCCATCCAATTCCACTATAAGCTCTGCTATATCGACAGGAGGTACGTCAGCTAAAACCTCTTTTAAACCTATCCAGTCCTTTTTTTGGATAAGTTCATCGAACTCCGGTTTTAATAGTTGGACTAACATTTTTGTCTGTCTATTGATTATTGGATATGTGATAAAGTATGGCAAATGAAAATCTATACTTCAATCCCAGAACTATCATCTTATGATGAAATATAACTAAATGTTTATTGTACATCTAAAATCTGAAGTGCATTTTTTGCTGCTTCTTGCTCGGCTTTTTTCTTACTCTTTCCGGTACCTTTACCAAAAATTTCTGTACCTATGGAAACTTCAACCTTAAAGGTTCTATTATGACCTGGCCCCTTTTCGTCAATCACTCGATATTCAGGCAAGCTCATTTTGTTGGCTTGGGCATATTCTAATAATGTACTTTTAAAATTATCATTGATTTGGGTTAACTCATCAAAATTAAGATGTTCTTCGTAAACTTTACTGACAAAGTTAAAAGTGACTTTGTAGCCTTCAGTTATATAAATAGCGGCTATCATTGATTCAAAAATATCAGCTAATATACTTTTTGATTTAGCTACCCCACCTTTTGTATCGGTAAATTCTAACAAGGATTCTATCCCTAGATTTTTCGACAAATCAGAGAGTGTTTCACCTCTTACCATTTTAGCTCTGGTTTTTGTCAAAAACCCTTCATCTTCTTCGGGATATTTTTGAAATAGAAGTTCAGCAGAAATTAGATCAAGTACGGCATCACCAAGAAATTCTAGTCGCTCATAAGAATCATAGTGTTCGTATTTTTGAAGTACTGTAGTTGAACGATGTCGTAATGCTTTTAGGTAAAGGGAAGTATCGGTAGGAGTAAATCCCAAGATATTATTTAAGTCTTCAAATCTTTTGTCTTCTGAATCAATTTCTTTTTTTTTAAAAAATCTGATATCAAAGCGTTTCTTTGAAGCAATACAGTATAAAAAACGAGTCATCCAACTCATCAATTATCCTTCGTAACGCTTAAAAACTAGGGTCGAATTATGACCACCAAAACCGAATGCATTGTTCAATGCGAAGTTCAGTTCGCGAGCAACCGGGGTATTTGCAGTATAATTCAGATCACACTGTGGGTCTTGATTGTCTAAATTAATTGTCGGCGGTACAATACCATGATATAGGGCTAAAATTACCGCAAGAGACTCAATAGCACCTGCAGCACCTAAGGTATGCCCTGTCATCGATTTCGTTGAATTTAGATTCATTTGGTACGCATGATTTCCAAAGACTTTTTTGATGGAGTTAGTTTCAGCTATATCACCAAGCGGTGTAGAAGTACCGTGCATGTTAATATGGTCAACATCTACTGTTGTTATCCCAGCAGATTTTAAAGCGTTTTTCATGGCTAATATAACCCCATTTCCTTCTGGGTCAGGAGCGGTAATATGATAAGCATCCGCAGAGTAACCGTAGCCTGCGACTTCACCATATATTCTAGCACCTCTGTCTTTTGCAGAATCCAATGATTCAAGTACCATAATCCCAGAGCCTTCTCCAAGAACAAATCCATCTCTATCTATATCAAAAGGTCTTGAAGCAGACTGTGGATCATCGTTTCTAGTACTCATCGCTTTCATGGCATTGAAACCGGATATTCCGATTTTTGTTACAGGTGATTCTGTACCTCCAGTTATCGAATAATCTGATTGTCCATAACGTATCATATCGTAGGCAATACCAATATTATGAGATCCCGTAGCGCAGGCTGAAACTGCACAAAAATTAGGCCCCCTAAACCCATATTTAATGGAGATTTGGCCTGAGATTATATCAGGTATAGACATAGGGATGTAGAAAGGTGAAACTCCTTTCGGTCCTCTCTCATAAAATGAAATGGATTGATCGAAAAAAGTTTTCATACCTCCTATTCCTGTACCAACATGAACTCCTACACGATCTCTATCTATTTTATCTAAATTTAATTTAGAATCAATAATAGCTTCATCAGTTGCAATTAACGCATATTGAGTGGCATAGTCTAACTTTCGAGCTTCTTTTTTTTCAAAATGCTGTAATGGATCATAGCTATCAATCTGAGTAGCAAAAGTCGTTGCAAAACCAGTTGTGTCGAATCTATCAACATTTTTTGCTCCACTTTTACCCGAGAGTAAACCATTCCAAAAGTCAGGAGCGCTCTTTCCAACTGGAGTAAGAGCGCCTATACCTGTAATTACAACTCGTCGTGAACTCATATAATCCAATTATATTATGCGAGTTTTTCTTGAATATATTTAACTGCATCACCGACTGTAGCGATACTTTCAGCATCTTCATCGGGAATACTAAGATCGAAATCTTTTTCAAATTCCATAATTAATTCTACCGTGTCTAAAGAATCTGCACCTAAATCATTGGTGAAATTTGCATCGGCAACAACTTCTGATTCATCTACACCTAATTTATCGATAATGATTTCTTTTACTTTTGATTCTACATCTTGTGACATAATGAGTCCTTTATTTTAGTGGTAATTAGTAATTGATTAATTTAAGAAACTTAATAATATCTTGCACACAAATAGCTTTTAAGATAGCCATCTAAATGGCCATACCACCATCAACGCGTATAACTTCACCTGTTATATAGCTACTTAGATCGGAAGCAAGGAACAAACACACCGCCGCTATTTCCTCAACATTGCCAGCTCGACCCAATGGTGTTACCTCTTTAATACCCTCCAATACCTTTTCATCAAGTATGTTCGTCATATCTGTGAGTATATAACCAGGTGCAACTACATTAGCTCGAATATTTCTAGAAGCTAATTCCTTGGCATATGATTTTGTGAACCCAACCAAGCCAGCCTTAGAAGCGGCATAATTACTTTGGCCTGCATTCCCAGTCAATCCTACAATAGAGCCCATATTTATGATAGAACCTCCACGATTTTTCATCATAGGTCTTGCAACTGCTTTTGAGTAATTAAATATACCTTTTAGGTTTGTTTCAATAACTTGATCCCACTGGTCTTCGGACATTCTGAGAATAAGTCCATCCCTCGTAATACCAGCATTATTTACAAGTATATCTATTTTACCCCATTTTTGTACAACTTCATCAATTACTTCATTAGCTCTGTTGAAATCTGATGAATTAGCCTGTAAGCACATTGCATCAGAACCCTGTTTATTTATTTCTTCTATTACTTGCTCAGCTGAGCTAGATGAGTTAGCATATGTAATAGCAACATTAGCTCCCTTTGAAGAAAAGGCTAACGCTATAGCTTTACCGATACCTCGGCTACCCCCTGTAATAAGAGCAATTTTTCCAGTTAAATCTAAATTATATTCTGACATATTATTGTATTCCACTTAATTGTAAGGAACGGTCAATTCGTTTAACTAACCCCTGAAGTACCTTACCAGGTCCGAGCTCAACTACTTCTTTGACGCCATCAGAAATCATATGCTCTATGGTCTGAGTCCATAAAACCGGCTTTAATATTTGTTGTAAAATATTGTTTTTTAACTTTTTTGCTGACTTAGATGGTTTACCATTTACATTTGAATAAACAGGTACATTCGCATCAGAAAATGTAACTTTTTCAAGTCTAGGTTTGAATTCATCATATGCTGATTGCATCAACGGTGAATGAAAAGCACCACTTACGGCTAAAGGTAATGCCATCTTTGCACCAATCTTCTTAAATGAATTCAACGCCAAAATTACTGCATTTAAATGCCCAGAAATAACAATTTGTCCTTTTGAATTGAAATTCGCTGGCAATACTGTTTCATTTGATTCATCTGAAATTTTTTTGCAAATCCGGTGTACTGTATCGTCCTCAAGTCCAATTACAGCCCCCATTGCACCGCTAATTTGCTTTCCTGCATCTTGCATTAATTGACCACGAAGTCGAACTAATTTTAAGCCCTCTTCAAATGAAAAAACTCCTGCTGCAGTTAATGCAGAAAATTCACCTAGAGAATGTCCTGCTACGCAGTCTGGTATTATCTCAATACTTTGATATAGAGCCATAGAGTGCACGTAAAGTGCTGGCTGTGTATATTCAGTTTGCTTTAAACTTTCTTCAGGCCCTTCAAACATGATATTTGATAATGAAAAACCTAGTATTTCATCAGCTTGATCAATAATTTTTTTTACTGCTGGTTCGGCATGATACCGTTCGGATGCCATTCCCACATACTGAGAGCCTTGCCCAGGGAAAACAACTGCTTTCAATTTTCTCCTCCCCAAGTTAAGTATACTGCACCCCAAGTAAATCCTCCACCAAAAGCGGTTAAAATGATCGATTCACCATTCTTCATTTGATCATTCCAATCATACAAGCAAAGAGGAATTGTAGCTCCAGTTGTGTTGCCATAACGTTCTATGTTAATCATAACTTTGTCCATTCCTAAACCCATTCTGCGTGCGGTTGCATCAATAATTCGTAAATTTGCCTGATGCGGAACAAGCCAGGAAATATCTTTGGCTTGTAGATTATTACGTTCCATTATTTCTACTGATACATCCGCCATTCCTACAGTGGCTTTTTTGAACACCGCTTTACCATCTTGCTTTATAAAGTGCATATGTTTAGCAACTGTTTCTAGAGATGCAGGATGTCGACTACCACCCCCCTTTTGAACTAAATGACAATTAGTATCGCCTTCGCTGTAATGTATAGAATCAATAATGCCATTTCCGTCGATCGAAGGTTGTAATAGAACAGCACCTGCACCATCCCCAAAAAGTATGCAAGTGGTACGATCTGTATAATCTATAATGGATGACATTTTATCAGCCCCGATGACCAAAACATTTTTATAACGCCCACTTTCAATAAATGAAGCTCCAGTAGTTAAAGCATAGATAAAACCAGAACATGCCGCTGAAAGATCAAAAGCCAAGGCATTAGTGGCTCCAATTGCTTCTTGAACTAAACAAGCAGTAGACGGAAAAATATAATCTGGTGTTACCGTAGCCACAATAATTACATCTATTTGATCTGGTATAAGACCTGCAAATTTTAAGGCCTCATTAGCTGCATTTGCCGCCATATACGAAGTCGCTTTTTCAGGGTCTTTTAATATTCTACGCTCAATAATACCTGTTCTAGTTCGAATCCACTCATCATTCGTATCTACAAGTTTCTCTAAATCATGATTGGTTAAACGATCATCAGGTAAATAATGTCCAACTGATTTAATTGTAGCTCTAGTTTGTTCCATTGATGATATAGTTAAATTATTGAGGCAATTATTTTATCGTTGATAGAATGCTCAACGCAATCCATTGCTACCTTAATCATATTCTTTATTGCCGTTGGACTACTACCTCCATGTCCTACAACACTCGTTCCATTTACTCCTAAGAATGGCAACCCCCCCACTCGTTCATAATCAAAAGGAGCTAATGCTTCAGAGAATACCTGTTGAACAAAACGCAGCATTTCAGGAGTACTTGAGTGTTGCTTGATTTTCTGGCCAACCAGTGTTTTTAGAATACCAGGAAGAGATTCACCTAATTTAAGAACTACATTACCCATAAAACCATCAGTGATATATATATCCGCTTTTGGAACAAGAATATCTCTACCTTCAACATTCCCTATAAATAGGGGTAATTGCTTAAGCATTACATATATTTCCTTAAGTAACTCTGTTCCTTTACCTTCTTCTTCACCTACATTTAGTAATCCAACTCTGGGCTGTTCAATTCCCATAATTTCTTTGGCATATACTTGTCCCATTAATGCAAATTGAAGAGCCATTTCTGGTTTTATATCTAGATTGGCCCCTGCATCAATAATCAGTCGAAAACCCTCCAGAGATGGATAATAAGTGGCAATAGTAGGGCGTGATATGCCTTCCAATTTACCTAAAATAAACATGGAAGCCGCTAAAAGCACACCGGTATTACCAGCACTAACAAATCCATGACAATGACCCTGTTTGTGTAACGTAATTCCCTTTGCAATAGAAGAATTTGGCTTCTGTTTTAGAGCTAACGACGCAGAATCGGTCATATCTACCACCTGGGGCGCATCTAAGATCTGTATTCTAGATTGCTCATGATGATGTTGACTTAATTCACTTTGAACTAATTTTTCAGGCCCAATTAACAATACTGTAAGATTATCAAACTCTTTTATAGCCTCTAGCGCACCCAGTATGGGGTTTTTAGGGTAATGATCTCCTCCAGCCGCATCTACAGCTATTATCATAATTGAGGTCTTAGTTATTTATGCTAATAACTCTTCTTCCTCGATAGTAACCACACTCTGGACAAGCATTGTGATACTTATGAAATGCTCCACAATTTGAACATTTTGCCAAAGTGACCTCTGAGATTGCGTGATGCGCTCTTCGTTTGTCTCTTCTTGCTTTGGAAATTTTTCGTTTTGGATGTGCCATTCTAGTAGATAATTAAATTAATTTTTAAAGTTGTTTAAGGCATGCCATCTTGGATCAATAGAATCATCACTACTATTAGAATAACCAAATTGTTCATTTAATAATTCTTTTGGATTACCGTAATCATCCAAGTATCTCGGATGAATGCGTTTGATTGGCAATGATAACAGTAACATATCACGAACTTCTTGATCAAATTCAATAATTTGTTGATTTTTTTCTAATTTTTTAATTGATGAATGCAGATCAATTTCTTCTTCTTTAAGACCTTCTTTGTAAATAATCTCAAGATTACATTGTGACTCATATATAAATGTATCTAGTGAGCGATCACATTGCAGCTCCAAGGATGATATTACAATAGATTTGATGTGAATCATGTGATCACTTCTGTGAATATCAAGACTTAACACTCCTTTTAGTACAGCTATCCCCTCCGTTTCCAAAAAATTCTGTGGGATCGTAAGAGTTCTCTGACTCTTCGACATCGGTATTTCATAGGTTTTTAGCTTCAACATAACTGAACTAGTTAATCCTTATAAGATAAGGATATTAGATATGTAGAACAATCAATTAAATAGACCGTACAATCTCTGTTCAATTAGACCTATAATGCTTCCTAAATCTTCTTTATCATTAACAAAATCTAAGTCATCAGTATCAATAATTAATTTTTCATACGGATAACTAGTAATCCATTCTTCATATAAGTTATTTAATCTTTCCAAATAGTCAATTCGGATAGAATTCTCATACTCTCGCCCCCTTTGCTGAATCTGTCGGACAAGGGTAGGTACTTGTGCTCTCAAATAAATTAACAGGTCTGGTGGGCGTAAGTAATAACTCATTTCATGAAACAGAGCTTCATAGTTATTAAAATCTCTATCACTCATCAAACTCATCTGATGTAGATTCTTAGCAAAAATCTCCACATCCTCGTAAATAGTTCTATCTTGAATAAGACTAATTTCTTTCTGTAGCATATCTTTTTGATGCCGAAAACGACTTGATAAAAAATAAATCTGAAGGTTAAAACTCCACCGTAGCATATCTTCATAAAAATCTGCCAGGTACGGATTATCATCCACTGATTCATAGAAAGCTTCCCAATCAAAATATTGAGCTAATAAACCAGTCAGTGATGATTTACCTGCGCCTATGTTTCCAGCAACGGCGATATATTGTTGTTTCTTTTGTTCTGACACTTATTGATTAGTTATTTACCCAATAGTCGATACATAGCTTTTTTATAATCTTCGACCCCTGGTTGGTTAAATGGATTAATGCCTAAACTGTAAACAAAGACACTTGTCAATATTTCATAAAAATAAATAAGTGCACCAACAGATTTAGCACTTAATTCTGGCAAATGAATAGTAACAATAGGAACTTGCCCTGCACAATGAGCCTCAATAGTACCTGACTCGGCTTTGGAATTTATAGAATGAAACGAATCTCCTTCCAAATACTCTAAATCGTCTCCGAATTCAAAACCGGAGGGAACCAATAATTGTGTTTCGACTTGATCAACAACTAAAAACGTTTCGATTAATGATCGCTTACCATCCTGAATAAATTGGCCCAAACTATGCAAATCAGTTGAAAATCCCGCAACCGTAGGAAAAATACCTTTCCCATCTTTCCCTTCACTCTCTCCTAATAACTGCTGTATCCATCTCCCAAATGAAAATAATTCAGGCTCAAAAGAAGTAAAAATATCAATAGTGATACCCTTACTATGTAGTGCATTTCTAAGTGCAGCATATTCTAATACTACATCTGCATTTTCTTCCAGTATTTTATAATTACTTACCGCTCCCTCAAATAACTCCTCAATCGAAATTCCAGCTACTGATATGGGTAGTAGTCCAACAGAAGTCAAAACTGAAAATCTACCGCCAACATCAGATGGGATAATAAATTTTTGATAGCCTTCCTTTTCTATAACCTGATTCAGTACCCCATCCATTTCACTTGTGGTACAAATAATTCTTTCTACGGCATCGTCAAATTCTTCATGAATAAACTTCCTGAGTACCCGGAACGATAATGCTGTTTCAAGCGTAGTTCCTGATTTAGAGATAACATTTAGGACTACACTTTTTCTCGAACCATCCTCTTTAGACGTTTTTAAATAAAGTAACAAGTCCTTTAAATATGCCCCACTCATATGATGGCCTGCAAACAAAATTTCTGGTCCACATTTAGTAAAAGGAGGTTTTAAAGCATCGATAACAGCCTTGGCACCTAAATAGGATCCACCTATACCACAAACAATGAATACATCCACTGAATCATGTATTTTTTTTCCTAATTGCGTTAATTGTGCTATTAGGTCTGAGTTTGGTTTTTCTAGTAAATCACGCCAACCCAACCACTCAGTACCCGGACCTGTTCTCTGGCGTAGATCCTCTAGTCCTTTTGTAGCAAGACTATGTGCATGAAGATACTCCTTATCCGTTAAAAACTTTCTTGCTCTACTAATATTCGCTTTAATCATGACTATCTTAACATTCTTGCTAGTTCAATCAACCCAAAATCGAGGCCTTTCTTTTTTCCGACAGCTACCCTGAGTGGTGTAATCTTTAAAGCATTATTTACCACCCCAACCATCACCTCATTATGGCCTTCCATCAATACTTTAATCGCCGAAGCGCCAAGTCTGCTTGCTAAAACTCTGTCACGAGCAGATGGAGAACCACCACGTTGTACGTGACCTAAAATACATACGCGTAAATCATATTTCGTAAAATCATCTTTTATTTTTTCAGCTAACTTTAAGGCTCCTCCCGTTTCATCACCTTCAGCTACTACAATTAGAGAAGAACGCTTTTGTTCCTTTAACATATCTTTGAGTTGCGTCTTTATATCACTGATCGATGTGAGCTCTTCTGGTAACAAAGAAAGCTCGGCACCAACCGCGATCCCTGTTTCAAGTGCTATAAATCCTGCATCCCGGCCCATCACCTCAACTAAAAACATGCGTTCATGAGCATCGGCAGTATCTCGAATTTTATCAATTGCCTCTATAGCGGTATTTAGAGCAGTATCATACCCTATTGTCTCATCTGTACCAATGATATCATTATCAATAGTTGCAGGAATACCAATTACACGAATTCCATATTCTTTACTTAGTAAATTGGCTCCTGTGAAGGTCCCATCACCACCAATTACGACCATTGCATCAATGCCTTTATTTTTCAGATTCAATGCAGCTTGAGCACGTCCACCTTCAGTTCTAAAATCCTGTGAACGTGCCGATTTGAGAATGGTACCACCGCGCTGAACAATATTTGATACTTTTTCGGAATCTAACTCTACAAATTTATCTTCAATTAAACCTTGATAACCTCTATAAATACCCCATATTGTTAGATTGTATCTATTTGCCCCTCGCACAACCGCACGTAACGCTGCATTCATACCAGGGGAATCCCCGCCACTTGTCATTACTGCTATTGTCGATATCTCCTTATCCATCATAATGATTCTAACTTCTATTGAATTATATATAGAGTGAAAAATCTCAGTACCTCAATAATTTACAGACATTATGCCTACATTTAAGGTATCCAAGTTTACAAAAAATTGTTCACTTTTGGGCTATTCATATAAAACTTAAAACTAATATTATTTTATTCGTTGAATATTAAGCTATCTGATATAACCAGCAGCATAGAAAATGATTTAAACAATTTCAGAACGTTCTTCAAAGAAACCATCACATCAGATGTCCCGTTATTAGATGTGTTAACTAAATACCTAATAAAACAAAAAGGCAAAGAAGTACGTCCTATTCTCGTTTTCTTAAGTGCAAGATTATTTGGGAACATAAACCAACGAAGTATGGTAGCTGCAACTATGATTGAGTTATTACATACAGCAACTCTACTCCATGACGACGTGGTAGATAAGGCGCATTCCAGACGAGGCTTTGTAACTATACATAACATTTGGAATAATAAAGCCGGTATATTATTAGGTGATTTTTTGTTATCTAAAGGATTGTTAATTGCACTAGAAAACAAAGAACACACCTTGTTAGAATTGCAATCCAAGGCAGTTCAAAAGATGAGCGAAGGTGAATTAAGGCAATTGAAGACAACCGGGTTATTTAATATGACTGAAGAACGTTATTATCGAATCATTGAAGAAAAAACAGCCAGTCTCATAGCAACCTGCTGTCAATGTGGAGCTGTATCAACCTCAAATGACCCAGAAGTACATGCTAAAATGTACGATGTTGGTAAAAATATTGGTATGGCCTTTCAAATAAAGGATGACTTGCTCGACTATTCTGAGAATGAAATTGGTAAACCAAAACGTAATGACATTGTAGAGCGAAAAGTTACATTGCCTTTTATAATGGCTTTGCAAAATGCTAAAAATTCAGAAGTCCGACTTTATAAAAAGCTGATGAAGAAAAGAAAAAAAAAGAGTTCAGAGGTTCAAAGAATTGTAGACTTTGTATCAGCTAACAATGGTATTTCTCATGCGAAAGAAGTTATGTTAGACTATGCATCAAAGGCTAAAAACGATTTACTTGAAATAGCTAAACCATCCTCTACGAAACCATTATTCCAACTCATCGATTTCATCACACACCGTTCCAAGTAAACACCCAGTATATGAGTGAATATAAAGGGGTAGAACCAACCCACGTGTTTCTAGCCGATGTGCATCTTAAAAGTTCTAAATCAATGGGAGAAAACTACGAAAGAAACCTATGCTCCCTGATTAACTACGCCGCAGAAAAAAAAATACACCTTTACCTACTTGGTGATATTTTTGACTATTGGATGGAATTTCCTAGCCGTGAACAGAATATATCTCATAATAACTCTGTCAATAAGACTACAATACCACTCATTGGCTCTATGCTACTAGATACACTTCATCAGTATAACGAATCATTTACTCCTGCCCACTACATTTTAGGAAATCACGATTATTGGGATGCGGGGCATTTTTCCGCTATTGGTTGCATAGTATTTAGAGATGGCTGTAAAATGAATTTGGATCAACAAACTATTTGTTTAATACATGGAGATGGACTACCATCAAAAAAAACTCAAATTCATGGAAATAAAATAAGTCCACTTAAACGCCCAATATTCCACACAATACTACGGTCAAAAACATTTGTTAAATTATTTCAATTTTGTTTTGCACCCCATCAAGCCTGGTCAATAATGAAATATTTTTCGAAATTTAATAAAAAGAAAGGAAAAACAGCGCTAACTACTATTGATTCATCATTAAAATATCTGATTAATTTTTCCGATATTGATGTCATAGTCGCTGGTGATGATCACTGTGCAAGAACCGTATATACAAAAGGTGGACAATACATAAACACCGGACCATATTACGAACATCACCTTGTTTTAACCTACTCCAAGCAAGGCTGGGCACACGCCCATTGGGACGGAAAAATGAACAAATTTGTAGTAAAAGAACAACCCATTTACTCTTTATGAGCCAACCTAACAACATAGATCAAGAACGTTATTTCAGTGATTCAGAATATCGTAGACAAATAGCTGAAGAATCTAGCAAACGGTCAAAATCTTCCAGTAGGTTGAGAGAAGCACTTATTGCTGTTGGTAGTACGCTAATTTTTGGAATTGTGGTCATTAGTGCTTACGGATTTTTTTTATTCCAAGGCTTGCCCTCCATAGATCAACTAGAAAATCCGGATACCGCAATTGCCAGTGAAGTGAGAAGCAGAGACGGTGTTGTGCTGGATAAATATTTTACTGAAAACAGGACATGGGTCAGATACCAAGATATTTCACCCTATGCTATAAATGCTCTTATTTCAACGGAAGATCATCGCTTTTACAACCATTGGGGAATGGATATGTTTAGAACCTTAGCCATTCCAATCAATATATTACGAGGGAGAGTTGAAGGTGGGTCAACCTTGAGCCAACAATTAGCTAGAAATTTATACAAAGAAATTGGGCAGAATTTTTCCGTTAATAGAAAATTCCGAGAAATGATTACAGCTGTTCAAATTGAAAAAAACTATACAAAAAAAGAAATTATCGAAATGTATTTCAATACGGTCGAATACTCGAATAGTGCATTTGGTATCGAAGCTGCTTCTAGAACTCATTTTAATAAGTCTGCAAAAAACTTGAATATATTAGAAGCAGCTACATTGGTAGGTTCAGTTAATGCAGTATATGCATACAATCCAAGATTATTTCCTGAACGTTCAAAACAGCGAAGAAACATAGTCTTACGTCTAATGAATAGACAAAAATATATATCCGAATCTGAGTTTCAAGAGTATAGTATGGCGGAAATAAATTTAGATTATCAGCCTCCATCTAAATCGGGGCGTGTAAATCGCTATTTTGGTGAATATGTACGCCAAAAAATAACACCATGGGCTCAAGAAAATGGATACGATTTATTCACGGATGGACTGGTCATACACACTACCATCGATTCAAGATTACAAGCTCATGCAGAAAGAGCTATCCAAGTGAAATTAGATTCTTTGCAGAAAATCTTTGAACTAGAATGGACAAGTTCAGAAAGTGAGATCTATATGGATCGATTATGGGAGAAATATCCCCCTTTTTTAGATAGCTTTTTAGAGGATACAGACGAGTATAAAAATGGATTCAAAACATATCAGACCACCCTTCGAAAAACCGTATTAGACAGTCTCAAAATAGACTCCATGTTTGTTGATTCCGTATTAAAATCAAGAACAAGATTAGAGGCAAGTTTTGTGGGAATTGACCCATCCAATGGTAATGTCATGGCTTGGGTTGGTGGATCCAATTATGGAAATGTACAATTCGATCATGTGTATCAGGCTAGGAGACAAGCAGGATCAACCTTTAAACCTTTTGTTTATGCGGTAGCTATTGATAATGGATACAAACCATATCATACTTTCTCTAAATATCCCACAAAATACTATGATAGAAACGGAAATGTGTGGGATCCCAAAGATGAAACAGTAGCATCAGGACCAATCAATATTAGTCTTCGAGAAGCACTTGCAAGGAGTCTAAATAATATCACTGTTCGTTTACTTCCTGAAATTGCAGGGGAGCCTGGTACCAATGAATTGTGGAAATTAGATCCTGCTGCTAGAAAGATTAAAGCCATGGCCTCAAATCTTGGCATAGATATGTCAAAAACACCTGCTTATCCATCATTAGCATTAGGTACTGCTGAAGTTTCACTTCTGGAAATAACTAGTGCATATACTGCATTTGCCAACGAGGGAGTCCATATAGATCCAATTGCCATCACCAGAATAGAAGACCGAGAAGGCAATGTATTAGTGGAATACCACCCAGAATATAAACAAGAAGTAATAAGTCCCGAAACAGCCTATTTAATGGTAGATATGATGCGTGGCGTTATTCGTGGTGGAGATGGTTACAATGGAACAGGAGTCAGATTACGAAATATTTATGGTGTAAGGCAGGATATTGCTGGTAAAACAGGTACCACACAAAATTCGGCAGACAACTGGTTTATAGCAATGACACCTCATTTAGTTATGGGTTCTTGGGTAGGTGGTGAGGACCGTAGAATTCGTTTTCCAACCGACCGTGCTTACTCGATCGGTCAGGGTGCAAGAACAGCACTTCCAATTGTTGGAACTTTTATCGACTATGTCAGTAAGGATCCTCAAGCCTATTGGAACTACGATGCGTTTAATCCACCTGCTGGTTTTATTATGCCTGTGGATCCAAACAAAAACCGTAATGAAATGGCTGAAGATAATAATAAAGGTACTATAGGATGGTAGATATATTTAATTAAATTCAAATAGATACTTCTCTTACACCGTACAGATGATGTTTTATTTTAAATGAACTTTAAAATACGGATAGTCCCAAAATTCATTTACTACTTAATTTTTAATCGAATAGTTTGATTGCACAAAAATTAGTCAGTAATTACTGACTCAGCTAACAATGTTAAATCATTCGAAGCCATTTCAACAATTCCACCGGAGATAGTAAATAAATAGTCTCCAGTCTGTGTATGAACAGTGACATCACCAGATTGTAAAGTAGAAACAATTGGCGCATGATTTTGCTTAATCTCAAAGCTTCCAAGCGTACCGGGCATACGTACTCCAGTGACTTTACCTTCAAATACTGTACCCACCGGGGTCAAAATTTTAGCCTTAAAAGTTGACATAATTAAGCCTCTTCTGATTCAGCCAACATTTTTTCCCCTTTACTTATCGCTTCTTCAATATTGCCCACCATGTAGAAGGCACCTTCAGGTAATTGATCTAATTCTCCATCAATAATCATTTTGACCCCTTTTACTGTTTCCTCAATTTTCACATACTTTCCAGGTGCTCCTGTGAACTGTTCAGCAACAAAAAATGGTTGGGACAAGAATCTTTGTACACGTCTCGCGCGACTTACCACCAATTTATCATCATCAGATAACTCGTCCATTCCAAGAATGGCAATAATATCTTGAAGATCTTTATAATTTTGGAGTAAAATGGTAGTTCTTCTGGCTGTATTGTAATGTTCTTCTCCTACAACTTTTGGGTCAATGATTCTGGATGTTGAATCAAGCGGATCAACTGCTGGATAAATACCAATTTGTGTTAGTGCACGTGAAAGTACAGTAGTGGCATCTAGGTGAGTGAAAGTTGTTGCTGGCGCTGGATCTGTCAAGTCATCAGCAGGAACGTAAACTGCCTGCACAGAAGTAATTGATCCTTTTTTCGTTGATGTAATGCGTTCCTGCATTGCACCCATTTCTGTAGCTAATGTAGGCTGATAACCTACTGCAGAAGGCATACGACCAAGCAATGCTGAAACTTCAGAACCTGCCTGAGTAAAGCGAAAAATATTGTCGATAAACAATAGGATGTCACGTGATACCTCGTCTCTGAAATATTCTGCAACAGTCAATCCAGAAAGTGCTACACGAGCACGTGCACCAGGAGGCTCATTCATCTGACCAAATACAAGGGTTGCTTGTGATTCTTTGATTTTTTCATGATCAACCTTACTTAAATCCCAGTTTCCATTCTCCATGGATTCCTTGAATTCCTCACCATAATTGATAACTCCAGACTCAATAAATTCACGTAGTAAATCATTACCCTCACGGGTTCGTTCTCCAACACCTGCAAAAACAGAAAGTCCACCATGCTGCTTTGCGATGTTGTTAATTAATTCCTGTATTAGTACTGTTTTACCTACACCAGCACCGCCAAATAAACCGATTTTACCACCTTTGGCATATGGACATAGCAAGTCAACGACTTTGATTCCAGTTTCTAACATCTCGGTTGAGGTGGCTAACTGGTCGAAATTAGGCGCTTCCCTGTGAATAGGATAACTATTTTTCCCTTCGGGCTGCTTAATTCCATCTATTGACTCACCTACAACATTAAACAATCGACCTCTTATATCTTCACCCACTGGCATAGCGATTGCCTTACCTGTATCAACTACAACTTCACCTCTTACTAGACCTTCAGTAGAATCCATCGCAATGGTTCGAACTCTGTCTTCTCCTAAGTGTTGAGCTACTTCCAAGTAGAGAGTAGATCCATCAGCATTTTCTATGGTTAATGCATTCAAAATGGAAGGAGTTTTTGCATTTGAAAAATCTACGTCTACAACGGGGCCAATTACCTGTGCGACTGTTCCTTTATTCATGAGTAAATAGTGTTAATTAAAAACTTATTTAAGAGGAAAATTTGTACTTGAAAATAAAAAATACATAAGATTCAAAAGATAGAGACTTAAGATATAATAGGCAATGAAAAGCTACTCCTTTTTAACTATCAAAACAGATAGTAGTTGTCAGTGAACGCTCTCTAGTTCAAAAAAAATCAGCTCAGGGCATGGAATAAGATCTCATATACCAACTTATTATGAATCTGTATAGTCAAACATTATAGCTATAATTATCGCATCAGCAATTTTAGTGATCTTTATTCTCCAAATTCTAGAGGTCTTTATTTGAGTAAAATTTAGCGAATAGCAAAGAGTAATTCATAGACTTAAGGGTAGCAAGTCGATGGGTAAAATAGTAAATTATATATTTACTTAAGCATTTGAATTCATATGATCACGGTTTAACTATTTTCGTGTATATAAATATTCTCCCAAGAACCTAACCCCTACTCCATTGGATAACTTTTATTTTAATGAGCGCAGTGTGAGTGTTGACATACTAATTAGTTTCGATCAACATAAAAGCCTTGATTTTTCAATTTCAGATGAACTAGATCCTAGAGAACGTGGACAGGTTCGTGAATATGTACAAAATATATTACGAAAAAGAAGTTATCTGGATTTTTTAATTGACTATTACGCCACAATCGATGTGACGGAAATGAAAGCTGATCTAAAAAATATCCTGCGATTAGGTATCTATGATATGTTATTTATGGATAGTACTCCTGACTATGCTGCCATAAATGAGGCGGTAGAGCTCGGAAAAACCAAAATGGGTTCTAAAACTGGTGACCTCATTAATGCTATACTACGAAACCTTCAAAGAGATATTGAACAAATTCCAAAGCCTCAATTTAAAGATAGAACTAAGTTAGTAGCAACGACCTTCTCCCATCCCGAATGGCTTGTTTCGCGTTGGAGTACCCGCTTTGGAGAGCGAGAAGCCTTTCAATTGATGCAAGCAAACAATACTAGGCCGAATTATTATGTAAGGGCAAATACGATGCGCACCACTCTCGCGAATTTTGAACTTCGAATGGTAAAAATAGGTGTAGAATTTGAGACTAGTGACTGGCTACCAAATTTTTATAAAGTAAACTCCGTTCAACCCTTTATTGAGAAAGGTCTATTGAGAAAAGGTATATGTCATGTCCAAGATATTGCAGCGGGATTTGCCCCTTTTATCTTAAATGCAGAACCAAATGAAAAAATTTATGATCTATGCGCTGCACCTGGTACAAAATCTATAATGATTTCTGACTTAACTGAGGGTAAAAGTGATATACTGGCAGTTGATATTTCGGGTGAGCGATTAGAAAAATTAGCAGAAAGTGCACTAAATTTTGGTGCAGAAAATATCAAAATCCGACGTGGAGACATACTTGAGTTATCTTTACCTCTGGCTGATGCGGTTCTTTTAGATGCTCCATGTACTGGGACAGGAGTGCTAAGTAAAAGAGCTGACCTAAGATGGCGACGTGACGAGGAAGGTTTGAAAAAAGCAGTCGGCCTTCAAACTCAATTGTTAGAAGAAGCAGCGAACATGGTAAAAAGAGGTGGGCGTTTAGTCTATTCAACATGTAGTATCGAGCCGGAAGAGAATATGGAGCAAGTTTATAAATTTCTAGAAAAGTATCCAACCTTTGAACTCCAGCCCCTTGAAGATTTTGTACCTAAGGAAGTGCTGGCAGAGGATGGCCTAGCATATCAAACTTACCCCCATAAGCATGACTCTGATGGACACTTTGGAGTACTTTTAATCCGAACTAAATAAGTTAATCATTGTGTCAGATTCCTTAATTCCTGCTCAATATCAACATGAACAGGTTGAAAATAAATGGTACCAATATTGGGAAAGTCATAGATATTTTCACTCTGAAGTAGATACCGAAAAGAAGCCTTTCACAGTGGTAATCCCTCCTCCCAATGTGACGGGTGTACTTCACATGGGTCACATGTTAAACAATACTTTACAAGATGTATTAGTGCGGAAAGCTCGCATGGATGGCTACAATGCATGTTGGATTCCTGGTACTGATCACGCTTCAATAGCTACAGAGGCAAAAGTAGTTCGAAAACTAAGAGAAGAAGGCATAAAAAAAAGTGACTTAAGTAGAGAAGCCTTCATGGATCACGCTTGGGAATGGACCCGTAAGCATGGTGGAATTATCCTAGAGCAATTAAAGAAATTAGGTGCAAGTTGTGATTGGGACCGCACTCACTTCACAATGGATTCCAAATATTCTGAAAGCGTAATCGATGTATTTATCGATTTGTATAAAAAAGGGAAAATTTATCGTGACGTGAGAATGATATATTGGGATCCTGCTGCCCATACTGCTCTAAGTGACGAAGAAGTTATCTATAAAGAAGTTAAGTCAAAGCTTTATTACATACGCTATAAGATTTTAGATGAGCAAGAAGAGCCATCTGACGAGTATTTACTCATAGCTACAACACGCCCTGAAACCTTGCTGGGTGATTCAGCCGTTTGTATTCATCCGGAGGACATTCGTTTTAAACATTTGCAGGGCGCCAAAGTACAGGTTCCCATTGTCAATAGAGCAGTCTCTATTATTGCTGATGATTATGTAGATCCAGAATTTGGTACGGGTTGTTTAAAAGTCACTCCAGCTCATGACCTTAATGACTATGAATTAGGCAAAAAATATAATTTAGATACCATTGACATCATCAACCCGAATGGCAGCCTGAATAAATTATCTGGCATCTATGAAGGAATGGACCGGTTTGAAGCCCGTAAACAAATAGTAAAAGACTTGGATGAGTTGGGCTTACTCGAAAAAACTGAAAATTATATCAATAAGGTTGGATTTTCAGAACGAACAGACGCGGTCATTGAACCTCGTCTCTCCCTTCAATGGTGGGTATCCATGAAAGAGTTGTCTAAACCGGCTTTGGATAAGGTTATGGATGATACTATTACATTTCATCCAGTAAAGTTTAAAAATACCTACCGGCATTGGATGGAAAATATTAAGGACTGGTGTATTTCTAGACAACTTTGGTGGGGGCATCAGATACCGGCTTATTATTATGGTGAAGGGGAACACGATTTTGTAGTAGCGAAATCAGCTGAAGAGGCATTACTTCTAGCTCAGAAAAAAAGTAACAACCCTGAGCTTTGCCTAGAAGAATTGGTTCAAGATCAGGATGTGTTAGATACTTGGTTCTCATCTTGGTTGTGGCCCATTTCGGTATTTGAAGGTTTTTACGATAAAAGAGAGGTGGATTATTACTATCCAACTCAAGACCTAGTAACCGCTCCTGAAATTATGTTTTTTTGGGTCGCCCGTATGATAATGGCCGGATACGAGTATAGACATTCCCCACCTTTTGAGAATGTCTACTTTACTGGCATTGTTCGCGATAAACAGGGTCGAAAAATGAGTAAAAGTCTTGGTAATTCCCCTGATCCACTTGATTTAATAGCAAAGTTTGGTGCTGATGGTGTTCGAATGGGTATGCTTTTTGCCACACCAGCGGGTAATGACCTTCCATTTGATGATGCTTTATGTGTGCAGGGACGTAAGTTTTCAAATAAAATTTGGAACGCATTTCGTTTTCTTACCCTACAAATGGATGATGCACAGGAATACCATCCTCATTTAGATTTTGATCCAACTAATTTGGTAGATTCCTGGATTATGCATCGGCTTAACGAAACCATTAAAGGCGTTGAAATAGATTTCAAGCAATATCGCATAAATGATGCCCTAAAAAAAGTATATGCCTTACTATGGGATGATTTTTGTGATTGGTACATAGAGCTTAATAAATCTACTTTACCCGGTGAATTGCCCGAAAAAAATCGAGTAGAATTAGCTTTGGGTATTTTTGAACAACTTATGAAGCTACTTCATCCTTTTATGCCCTTCATTAGTGAGGAAATTTGGCAGTACATTCAAAAACGGGATCCACAGCAAGCTCTTTGCATAAGCTCATGGCCAAGCCCTGTAGATTCAGAAGATCTGGGACTTTCTGTTGAATTGTTTGAACAATACAAGTTCTTGGTCTCCTCTCTAAGAAATATTCGGGCAGAGATGAATATCTCTCAGAAAAAAGAATTACATATTGGTATTAAAACAGCTGATAGCCAGCAGGCAAAGCAGCTCAAAACCCATTTCTGGATCATTGAAAAACTTGAAAAAGTAAGCTTATTTGGTATCTCAACCACGATTGAAAAACCAACTCACTCCACTAGTGTTCTTCTAGGAACTGATGAATTATATGTCAACTTAGAAGGTCTTATTGATATTGAGAAAGAAAAAGTAAAAATTACTGACGAAATCGCTCGATTAGAAGGCTTTTTGAAAAGTATTCAAGCTAAACTTTCTAATATAAATTTTGTGGAAAATGCTCCTAAACAGGTGGTAAATAATGAACGTAAAAAAGAAGCAGACACCCTTCATAAACTTCAGAGTTTAGCCCATCAATTAACCCAATGGAACGCCTAGAGAATGAAGAGTTTTACGATGTCCTCTTCTTCTCAGGCAAATCAAACTTCCTTTTTGGAAGGGTTGAATCCTAAACAAAAAGAGGCGGTTACTTATAGTGATGGCCCCCTTTTAATAGTAGCAGGTGCAGGTTCGGGTAAAACCAGGGTACTAACATACAGAATTGCTTATCTGCTTCAGCAATTCAAAGCAGCCCCACAAGAAATATTAGCTTTGACTTTTACCAATAAAGCTGCTCGAGAAATGAAGGATCGTATTTTTCAACTCATTGGAGACCCTGCTCATAGTTTATGGATGGGTACATTTCACTCTGTTTTTTCCAGAATACTCCGAGTAGAAGCGAAGAAACTCGGTTTTGGTCAAGATTTTACTATTTACGATACCTCGGATGCAGAGACTGTTATAAAGCAAATTCTTCAAGAACTCAACTACGACCCAAAACAAATTAAACCAAGAACCATACACTACAAGATCAGTGATGCAAAGAATCAACTAATTGATCCTGACACCTATGCCAAAAAATTTATTGGCTCAACACTGGATAATATTACTTCCAAGGTATATACGATTTACAAAAAAAGACTGAAAGATAGTAATGCAATGGATTTTGATGATTTATTAATTCTGCCCATTGAACTATTTGATACTGATCCCCAATTATTAGAAAAATATCAAAATAGATTTCGTTACATCCTCATAGATGAATATCAGGATACCAATCATGCGCAGTATAAAGTCACTAAATTATTAGCTGATAAACATCACAATTTATGTGTAGTAGGTGATGATGCACAAAGTATCTACTCATTTCGAGGGGCCGATATTTCTAATATTCTCAATTTCAAACAGGATTACACAGATGCTCATCAAGTTCCCTTAGAACAGAATTATCGTTCTACTAAGTCTATTTTAACATGTGCTGATTCGATAATAAAGAAGAATGAAAAACAACTTAATAAAACTCTTTGGACGGAAAAAGATTACGGAGAACCTATCATTGTTCTAGAGAATTTCGATGAGAGAGATGAAGCTAACCGGGTTGCTCAGTATATCTTAAAACTCAGCCAGCAGGCCAAGTTCAATTACAATCAATTCGCCATACTCTACAGAACTAACTACCAATCTAGAGTTTTTGAGGAGGCTTTTAGGCGGCATAAAATAGACTACCAACTCATTGGTGGTCTATCATTCTATCAACGTAAAGAAATAAAGGATGTACTTGCATACTTAAAGCTATTAGTTAATCAATTTGATGAAACGAATCTAATACGTATCATTAACGAACCTTCAAGAGGTATTGGGCAAAAATCAATCAATGATATACGAAGGGCTTCACGAGAACAGGGTCTTAGAGTATGGGAGTTACTAGAACAAGTAGAGGAAACACAGGTATACCGCCCAGCCAAAGTTCGAATTAGGGAATTTGTCAATATGATGAATGAATTTAGGGAGGCTCTTACAACAAAAAAGGTAAAGCTTCATGAACTCACCCGAAATGTATTAGATAAATCGGGGTACATGAAAATGCTTGTAGAAGAACAATCCCACGAAAGTTTAATGCGGCGTGAAAATATATTGGAATTCATCAATGCCATCAGTTATTACGAAAAAGAAAACAATAAAACATCTCTTAGTGCCTTTTTACAAGAAATCAGTCTCATTACTGACGGGGATAAATTCGATGAAAGTAAACCAGCAGTAACCTTAATGACTGTTCATGGTTCTAAGGGCTTAGAGTTTCCTGTTGTTTTTGTTGTGGGACTTGAAGAAAATTTGTTTCCTGTAGGAGTTAAAGATAATTTTGACGTAGATATAGAGGAAGAACGGAGATTATTTTATGTAGCAATAACCCGCGCCCAAGAACGACTTTATTTTAGTCATTGCAGCAACCGCTTTAAATACGGAGAAGAACAACGTCAGATTCGATCACGATTTTTAGATGAAGTGGATACCTCAGTTGTTCGAACCGAAACAGGTGCCACTCTTCGACAACGTAGTGACCGTTTCATGTCTACAAGAGGTGCTAATTCTAACACAGAGAACGGCGAAGCCAACCCCAATGAAAATATAGTGAGCGCTCAGAAACGCAGAAGTAGTCTTGGAACGACCATTGAATATGATTCAGCAGGAAAAAGCCCCTCCCATAAAAGCTATTCTTCCTTAGGTAGTATTGATTATGATCTAAATGAGGGTATGGATCCCTTTGTTGTTGGGGCAGTGGTTGTTCATGACAAATTTGGTTCAGGAAAAATTATCAGCCGTAGCGGTAGTGGAACACAGACAAAAGTTGTTGTATTTTTCAAGAATAGAGGACAGAAAAAATTAATGCTTCAAGCAGCACCCCTTTCGCTTATAAAAGATTAGCTGTTTGAAATACCAAGTGTGAAGTACCAACCATGCAAAGTGTATTGAACATACTAATTGGCTATAATTCAGCCATTATGCGTTTGCGACTAGCCATCAGGGTTTTTATGGTTGTGTTAATTCTTTGCGCAAAGCCCTATCGACTTCATGCACAGCTACAATCTCAAAAATCAAGTGTAAAAACGGTTGAAATTTATGGCAGTGCCCCTACAATGTTACCCAGTATGGGTGGTTCTGGTGTCAGTTATCTTTCGGGGGTTAATGGATTTCGGATTAACCCTGCTAATGTTCAATTCAATTCGGAAAAAAAATGGACGGTAAAACTGGGATTACTTTCAATGGTAAATCCTAACATATCCACAACTGCTAATAAGAAATCGGATCTCTCAAGTTGGTTAGTGACCTACGAGCCTTATCAACCCGTATCCGCTTCACAGGTCAATTCCCTTCCACAAAACCAAAGCGAAATCAATCGGCTATTTAAGAACTCTTTGGAACCCACTCATTTTCGCTCTTCAATAACTCAAGAACTATTATCGGTTGGATTTCACAATGACCAATTTTCCATAGGACTATATGCGGAATATGTCTTTAAGCAGTCCTTTCAAGTGAATCGAGGGTGGTATGACAAAGAATTTTATCCCAGTCCAAGTGGCTTAAAAAGGTCTCAATTGTTGGCCCATGATGAGATAAATTATCTTTCTGTAGGGCTTAAATATAGTGAACGGTTAGATATACTCAGTGATTTCACTCCAGTGTCCGATCAATTTAGCCTGGGTTTTAGTCCTAAGATTATTATGGCAGGGTCTCGTTCAATGAGTCGCTCCGAGTCTGCTTACTTTAGTGGTAATAATGAACTTCTTGAATCCTTCATGATTGAAACTGCTGGACTTTATTCCGATTATCTAATCAGTCTACACCAAGGAAATACGCGTTCCACCATCCCAATACCCGACATAGATCATCGATACGCTGCTTCATTAAACGATTTCAAAGATGGTCTAGGTTTTGGTATGGATGTTGGTCTTCGATATACTCGAAATCTATCCAATGAACTTAGCTTGATTTCAAAAGAGAATACTAAGGTAGCAAGATCGATCAGTATTGCTTTATCAGTAACTGATATCGGATATATCGAGTATGCCGAAGGACTTAATCTAGAATTCAATAAGCTTACAGGAGCCGTAATAGAACCTATTGATATAAACGCTGCAGTTAACAGGAATTTACCAATGTATGAGGGAAGTCCAGAACAGTATTTTCATTTTTTAGAGGCTAATAGACAACTGAATAAATTACAAAATAACCCTTTACTCAAAACAAAAAATACCGTTTTGTTACCTACTAAAGCTCAACTAGGCGTACACCTACTCTGGAACAGGTGGTCGGTTCAAGCAGATTTACAATATGCTTTATTTACTACATTTTTTAGTGTACCAGGTTGGACTTATAGTACCGGTGCTAGTCTACAACCTATTAAAGGAATTATCATATCAAGTGGATATACTCAATCTACCACTTGGGGAAATAATTTTTCCCTTGGCCTTCGTTTGGCAGGCGCACTGGTGGAACTAGAACTTAGCAGTCGATGGCCTATATCAAAAAATGATAGTAGAAATTTGCCTAGCTCTATCGGTTTCAGTGGTTTTAACCTTCGTTTTTAATTTAGCACCTGTACTTGAGTGACAATTTGACAATCAAGAATTAAATTGGTTATCAATTACTGACAGGTGAAAAAATATCTGCCCTTTTGTTCCCTAGCTATAATATGGCTTATTTATTGCTCTGTATCTTTATAAATACGATGCTTTAAACCAAAGATAAATTTATTTTGATTAATTTTTTTGACGATACAGATGAGCATATGGAAGATTTTGAGCAAGCTATTCCTTTAATGTCCGAAGAGGAAGAACGCGCGCTTACTGAATCTGAGGTCCCTGAAAGCTTACCAATATTACCACTAAAAAACACTGTCTTGTTTCCAGGAGTAGTTGTTCCCATTACAGTAGGTAGAGACAGATCGCTACGTTTAGTAAAAGATGCATATGCTGCTGACAAAATAATTGGTGTTGTCACCCAAAAGGATATGAATATTGAGGAACCAGCATATGATGATCTTCATCGAGTAGGCACCGTTGCCCAAATTTTAAAACTCATAAAAATGCCTGATGGTACTCGTAGTATTGTGATACAAGGTAAATCACTCTTTCAAATCGATGAATTCACGGAAGAGCAACCCTATTTTAAAGCAACAACCTTATCGTATCCAAAACAAATGGATATTGAGGGTGTTGAACTAGATGCTTCTGTGCGAAATATCAAAGAAACAGCTGCTAACATCATAAATAAGTCTCCTAATATTCCTTCTGAAGCCGCAGTAGCCGTCAACAATATAAATAGCCCAGTTTTTCTACTTAATTTTATTGCGTCAAACCTAAATGTAGACTTGACAGAAAAACAACGTTTACTTGAGCAACAAGAATTTTCAGCTAATCTTCGAGATATAATGGGCTTTTTAGAGCAAGAACTTCAAGTCCTAGATGTAAGTGAACGCATTAGAACTAAAGTTAAGTCTGATATTGATGACCAACAAAGAGAGTTCTTTCTACGGCAACAAATGAAAGCCATTCAAGAAGAACTTGGCGAAGATGCTGAACAGCAGGATTTTCAAAAATTAAAAACTAAGTTGGCCGAAAAAACCTTACCAGATTATGTTCGTAAGGTGACTGAAAAAGAGTTACAGCGACTTGAAATGACACCCAATGCCTCACCAAACTATGGTATTATTCATTCGTATGTGGAATGGATTTTGGACTTGCCTTGGAACGAGTATTCAAAAGATAAATTAGATTTAGCATATGCCAAATCTATACTTGACAATGATCATCATGGACTTGAAAAGGTAAAAAAACGCATCATTGAATATTTAGCAGTACTCAAGCTTAAAGACGATATGAAAGCACCAATACTTTGCTTTTATGGCCCTCCTGGTGTTGGAAAAACGTCACTCGGTAAGTCTATCGCTTGTGCTTTGGACCGGGAATTTGAGCGTTTCAGTTTGGGGGGTATCCGCGATGAAGCCGAAATACGGGGTCACCGCCGGACCTACATCGGGGCATTACCAGGTAGAATTTTACGCGCAATGAAAAAAGCAGGTAAAGGAAATCCAGTCATTATGCTGGATGAAATTGATAAAGTTGGAGCTGATTATCGTGGAGATCCCACCTCAGCCCTTTTGGAGGTGTTAGATCCAGAACAAAATGATACATTTAGTGACAACTATCTGGAACTGGAATATGACTTATCAAAAGTATTATTCATCGCCACAGCTAACAATCTAGATACCATTCCTCCCCCACTCAGAGACAGAATGGAGATTATACCAATTAGCGGATATACTCAAGAAGAAAAAACCCAAATAGCAAAGAATTATCTCCTTCCTAAACAGATTTCAGAAAATGGACTGAAAGAAGATCAATTAACAGTAAATGATGCCGGTTTAGCAAAAATAATTGAAGAATATACTCGAGAGTCTGGCGTTCGAAATTTAGATCGTGAAATAGCGTCCATTTGTAGGGGAATTGCTGCTAAAGTAGCATTTGAGGAAATAGATAAGGCCACTGTTGATGCTGTAGATATTGAAGACTTATTAGGTAAGCCCAAGTTTCATAAAGATACGGCTGAACGAACAAGAGTTCCTGGTGTTGCGACAGGCTTGGCTTGGACACCTTTTGGTGGTGATATTTTGTTTATAGAAGCTAGTGTAAGTCCAGGAAGTGGAAAAATACAAATAACTGGTCAACTTGGTGATGTTATGAAAGAGTCTGCTCATCTAGCTCTATCCTATTTAAAAGCTCATTCTAAACAACTTAACATACCAGAAAATGCCTTTACTCATTGGGATGTACACTTACATGTTCCTGCTGGTGCTACACCAAAAGACGGTCCGTCAGCAGGAGTATCAATTTTGAGTGCCTTAGCATCAATCTATACTCAACGAAAGGTCAAAGGTGATATTGCATTAACTGGAGAAATTACCCTAAGGGGACTGGTTCTTGCAGTTGGTGGAATCAAGGAAAAAGTTTTAGCTGCAAAACGTGCAGGTATTAAAGAGGTCGTATTGCCTAGTAAAAATGAAAAAGATGTGGCCGAGATTGAACAGGACGTCATAGTAGATTTGACTATTTCCTATGTTGAAAAAATGGACCAAGTATTACCAAAATTATTGGAAAAAACATCCATCAATAAACCTTTTGAATTCTTTGAACGACCTGATATCATAAAAAAATGAGTTGCAAAAATATTCAAATAATCATTATATGCCATTAAATTCAGCTTCTGAACTTTATGATGTTCATACTGCTCGAGTAATTCAGTCAACTGGTAGTTGGTATGACATTCAGAAGAATGATGGAGATATTTACGCAGCTAGATTACCCGGGAAATTTCGTCAAACTCATTCAGGCCAAACGAATCCTATTGCTGTTGGTGATTATGTTCACTTTACAATAAATGAGGATAATTCTGCAAAAATCACCAACATATTAGAGCGCTCAAACTATGTAACCCGAAAGGCCACACATGGCAAGCGTGGACAACAAATACTAGTATCCAATGTCGACTATGCTATTTTAGTTAGTTCTATTAAACAGCCTAAGTACAAAACAGGTTTTATCGATCGTTTTTTGGTGAGTTGTGAGGCTTATCAAGTAACACCTATTTTGTTTTTTAATAAATTGGATTTAGCTAATGGCTCCGATCTGAATGAATTAAACCATATTATGACTTTGTACCAAGACTTAGGGTATAAGGTACTGCGGGGTAGTATTGTGTCATCAAAAAGTGTTAATGAGTTAAAAGTACTAATCAAGGACAAAACAAGTGTTTTTATAGGTTCATCTGGTGTTGGAAAAACAAGTTTATTGAATGCAATTGATATTCGATTGGAAGAAAAAACCTCCGAAATTTCTAGTTATTCAAATAAAGGTAAGCATACAACTACCTTTGCTAAATTAGTACCCCTACCCTTTGGAGGATATTTAGCGGATACCCCTGGTATTAGAGAGTTTGGGCTGTACAACATAGAAGATTGGGAAATATCATTGTATTTTCCCGAAATGTTAGTACCTAGAAAATCTTGCAAATTCAATACATGCACTCATATACATGAACCCTCTTGTGGAGTATTAGAAGCAGTTGACCAAGGAGAAATAGCTCCTTCACGCTATTTATCCTACTTGAATATGATAGAGTCCTCTTAAATTTGAAGGGCACGCATGAGACAAAATTTCTATTCAGCTATTTCTTTCACTATATTTATTTTGCTATAAAGCATTTGGTTAATGAAAACTGCCGAATAGTAAGCGATAAATTCTCTACAATAAACCAACAACTAAAATGTAGGCGGTTTTACATAATCTAAAGACAAGTTATTCTAACTACAGTAACAAATTGAAAATCCACCAATGAAAAAACTTCTATTAAGTTTACTTATTACAGCATTATTTTTTTTAGCTCCTATTGAAGACACCCATGGACAGTTGAAAGAAATTGAAAAATTCCTAAATGCAGGTGGTGATAACGTTGAAGCATTAACAAAAGCCTATTTAAGCCCATTACCAAATGGAATTATTACCGGATTAAACTCGGGTTGGACTACTAAAGCGAAACCTACTAAATCACTTGGTTTTAGCCTTCAATTACGCACGTCTCTTGCTACCGTTCCTACTGTTGAACAAATGTTTGATGCCAACACAATTGGCCTTGAAGGCATTAGCGTTAGCCCAGGTAAATCAAGCACTATAGCTGGAGAAAATATTGATGGACAAATTCTTACTCTACCAGACAACTCTACTCTAACTCTACCTAAAGGCGCAAATTTACCCTACGTACCTACACCAATGGTTCAGGCTAATCTTGGGTTATTTTTAGGCACAGACGTTACCGTTCGTTATGTGCCCGAAATTAATTTTCAAACACTTAATCTTGGGCCAATTGAGTCATTTAAAAATTTTGGGTCGATTGATTTATTTGGGATAGGCGTAAAACATGATATAAATCAATGGATCCCCGGTGGTAAGCTTTTACCAATAGATCTAACTATAATGGCCGCTTATACACAGCTCAATATGGGGGTGAATCTCGAATTTAATGAGGGTTCCAAGGAGCAACGTGTCGAAAGTTCAACCGAAGCAATTGTAACTAATTTTTTAGTAGGTAAAACGTTACCATTTATATCAGCCTACGCTGGAGTCGGCTACCAGTCGGGTACTTTTGAATTAAATATGCTTGGTGATTATGTTATTGGTTCAGGTATATTTCAAAATACATTAACAGACCCGGTATCTTACTCTCAGAGCTACGATGGTGGGATTCATTTAATGGCGGGTGCCCAAATTAAATTTGCCATATTTAGAATATTTGCAGAAGTAACGACAGCAGAATACACCACATTTAATGGCGGGATTGGCATTGGCTTAAGAAATTAAACTAATTTACCGTGTCTTTTTCTAAGACAGGATTAGAGACAAGTTCATCTTTTTCAACTAACCCATCACGAAGACGAACTATCCGCCGCGCATACTCTGCAATTTCATTTTCATGAGTTACCAAGATAATTGTATTACCAGCCTTATATAACTCTTCGAAGAGTAACATGATTTCAACTCCTGTCTTAGAGTCTAGATTCCCCGTTGGTTCATCGGCAAGAAGTATAGATGGTGAATTAACAAGTGCTCTTGCTATAGCTACCCGTTGACGCTGACCCCCAGAGAGCTCATTTGGTTTATGGTCAACCCGATCACCTAATCCTACCTTATCTAATACCTCTAAGGCTCTATATTTACGATCGGAAGCTTTAACTCCTGCATAAATCAAGGGAAGTTCTACATTTGCTAGGCAACTAGTTCTGGGAAGTAAATTGAAGGTCTGAAATACAAAGCCAATTTCACGATTCCTAACCTCAGCTAAATCAGAATCATCCATTTGGCTTACCCGATTGCCATTCAGAATATATTCACCTGAACTAGGGGTATCTAGACAGCCAATCATATTCATTAAAGTAGACTTCCCCGATCCTGAGGGTCCCATAATAGCTATATATTCATTATGCTGTACCTGCAGACTCACTCCAGCAAGAGCACGTACTTCGGTATCCCCCATCTGATAAAAACGAGTTAGATTTTCAATCCGAATCACCGCATCTCGTTGCGAATCACTCATTACTTGTACTCTCTTTTGCTATCATAACTTTATCGTTATTTTTTAAGGTTCTCGAAAGGATTCTGTAGCTACCTATTACAATTTGTTGTCCTACATCCAGGCCCTTTGATATCTGAATATTAGTATTATCACTAATTCCTGTTTCTACTTCTTTACGTACTGCTAAACCATCTTCGACAACAAATACGACCTTTCTAATATCCTGTTCCTCCACTTTTAATGAAGTTAATTTTGCATCATTCTCGTTCGATTTGCTTCCAGTAGATTCTGAGGTATTTGACTTCGCAGTTTCATCTAATGAAAAGTCTCGCACGGTCACGGCTTGAATAGGTACAGAAACCACATCGATAGCAGTATCAGTTTCAATATCTACACTCGCGGACATTCCAGGTTTAAAATTTGGAGTTGGAAGTAGCTCAGAGTTTTCTTTAGCAACTAAAGCTTGAAGCTGTCCGCCACTCTGACTCAAGTTATGAGGGGTTATAATGCGTACTTTAACCTTGTAATTAGTTATTTGTTCATTGGTTCCTGCACCTGATACCCTTGCAGAATTGGCGATTTCAGTTACTACTCCGTTAAAAAGTCGACTGGGGTATGCATCTACTTCAATACGTGCAGTATCGCTTATACTGACGTTCACAATATCATTTTCATTCACATCTACTTCTACTTCCATCCTATCCAATAATGAAACTCTCATCATCTCGGTACCCGCCATTTGAGCATTTCCTAAAACTCGCTCGCCCGCTTCGACTGTTAGACCAGTCACCGTCCCGTTCTGTGGTGCTCTAATAACGGTTTGCTCTAATTCTTCTTGGGCTTGTCTTAGTTGTGCTTGTGCACTTTCAATTTGATATTCAGATGCTTTTAAACTGGCCTTCTGAGATTCCCAATTTGAAGTAGATTGAATAAATTGTAATTCAGAGATTAACTCTTTTTCAAACAGTTCTTTATCCCTAATGTAAGTGGCCTCAGCTTGAATAAGTGCTGCTCGCGTTTGCTCCATTCTAGCTTTTTGTGTTAGCAGAGCCGCATTCAAATTGTCAATCCTCGCTTGATAAATATCCGGTTTGATTCGAACTAATAAATCACCTTCACGAATGAAGTCACCTTCTTGAACAGCTAACTCGATTATTTCACCGGAGACATCGGGCCTAATTATAACTTCTACCTCAGGCTGAATATTACCCGATGCCGAAACTTTTTGGGTGATATTTGCATACTTAGTATATACTGTTTCAACCTCAATATCAGAGTTTGAGTCGCCAATTAACCCGAATTGTTTTAGGGTAAAAAGTGTAACCATTATACATACTACAACTAGAGATGTATAAATAAGTGTTTTGTTGGACGATTTATTTGATTTGGTAGACATAAATTTAGTTAGATTATTTCGTCTGAAGGACAATATTAAAAAATGTTATTTCCCTTTAATTTTCCGAGATAAAAATCTACAAGTTTTTCCTGGAAAATAAGATTATATAAGGCCTGGGTATAGCTAGATTGAGCACTAACAAATGCCGATTGTGCTTGAGTAAGCTCTATTAGTGTACTCGCCCCCAAATTGTAGCGCTCTTGTTGTGTCTGAAAAGCTCTTTCCGATGCAACTAAAGATTTTTCAGATGCATCTAACTGCTTCACATATGAGCTATAGTCATTGTATGCCTGGGTAACTTCTTGAATTACCTGCATCTTAGAATTGTCTAAATTTAATTCAGCATTTTTTAACTGAACCTGTGAAGACTGAATAGAATACATTCTATTCCAATTATTGAACAATGGTACACTAAATGATAAGCCTAATGAACGGTTTACCTGTTGATCAAAAAATTGATCTGAAAAACTAACCTCCGAGCCAGCAATAGAATATTGATCGGAATATCGGGAAGATACACTAGCAGATGCTCTCAATGTTGGCAATAGACTATTTTTCGTAATTTGCGTTTGGTAACGCAATGACAGTATGGATGCCTCTGCACTTAAAATATCACTTCTAATAGACAGTGCTTCATCAACCAAAGTCTTTAAATTAAGATCCACCCAGGGTAGATCATTTAAGGTTAAATCCGGAACTACAAAATCATAAGTTCCAAGAGGATCAATCTCCAACTGTCTAATTAACAGCAAACTATTTAGCGATTGTGTATTCTCTCTTTGCGTAACGACTAATTCATCATTTGCTACCTGTGCCTCTTGATTAAATAAATCTACCATTGGCCTAGCTCCAAGTTCTACTTGTGCTTGTACTTGTTCCAATTGGGTAGTTGAGGTCTCAAGGTTTTGCTTGGCTATGGCTAATAATTCTTTATCTAACAATACCTGTAGGTATCTTGTTGCTGTATTGAATATGACCAACTCTTTAGCTCTTTCATACTGTTGCTCTCTTGATTCTTTATTGGATTGACTGCTCTTTAGCGTAAGTATATTAGTAAACCCAGTAAATAAATTGATACTTGCGTTCATTCCGCCACTAATTGACTGAGAACTAATATCTACAAAAGGTTCTAGTCCTTCACTAAATCGGTCAAAAATAAACTGTTGGCCTGTGGTTCTACTTCCATTCATACTGGCAGAAACACTTGGAAGAAAGTCAGCTTTTTCACTAAAAATTAAATCATCGGCTAAATTCAACTCATTTTTTGCTTGCTTCAATGCATAATTATTTTCCAGTGCTATTGCTATAGCGTCGTCGATTGTAATGATTCTAATATCAGTGCTTTGGGCATATAAAGAGCTAGAAATTAAGCCAAATAAAAATATATATAGTGTTTTTTGCTTGAGCATTAGTGTATGTATTTTAGATTACTAGAGAGTTAACGAATAGCTGTAAAAATAGTTACAAAAATTGGATAATTAGTTTACGTTAATATTCTTTTACTTGGGAATTATGATAGGCACACACTATAAAACTTGGTTAATGCGTACTGAGTGATTTTAGGTCGCACTTTAAATAAACCTGTTTTTACTATTTTGATTCAGTATCATAACTCGAATTAGCTTTTCTCATGTAGCCATTTAACAACTCTTCAGCATAATTGAGAAAGCTATCTAGTATTTTTTGTTTAATTCTTTTTTTTACGCGCTGTATCACTGTATAACTAATCAAACCCGTTCCTTGCTCTAGGTGGTCAGAGTTTTTAGAATAAGTCTGTTTATAGCTAGATTGTAAATCAGAGGTATTTTCCCTTACGGTGAATGGAGCCGCTATCATTTTCCCTGTTAAAAGGCCTAGACCAAAGGTTAGGAGTAAAGAGGTAAATGGTCGTTTCGAAACCAACTTTTGAGGTGATTTACCTAATTCAATCGCATCTTTGGTAACTTGAAATTTTCTATCGAGGCGTTGCTCTATAGCCTCAATTTTTTTTTCAATCTCCTTCTTTTTTTTTTGGCTAGTCGTCATGATCCTTATTCTTTACTAATATTTTGTTTGAGAGATCATTAATCAGCGATTCTTTTATACGACTAAAGATGAATCTAGGAGTATTCGAAAGAAAAAGAATAGATAAAAGTAGCACTACAAAGCCGATGCTGAGATATCCGAAAACTGGATTACTCATTAAATCACCTAAGTATTGGGCCAAAGCAAACATCAAAAATAATAGTGCGATCGCTAACAAAAGTATTGCAAAAAATTTTTGAAGAACAAGTGAGATAAGATGCGATAATACATCACTAGCATTAATAGCAATCCAGTCGAATCGAAGTTCGATATATTCTTTTAAATCACGTGCTAACTCTTTGATTGATTCGTTCATTCAATAATGAAACAGTTTTGGAATTTTAAAACCTTTACCAATTATTTTAATAGCCTTGAAAATAAATAACCTACCCCAAATGAAACCAATACGCTCTTGATAGGATGCTCACGAACGATTAGTTCCACCTTATCCTTTAGCTCTTCTATATCTAAATTTAACGTTTCTTCAAGAATAGTTTCTGTGTCAGTAATTGTCTTTTCTAGTTTTTCGTTTAAGTTATCTAAATTTTTATCATCCATGGTACTCTTCTTTATTTTTGCTAAAATATACCGAAATTTACCTCTAACTGCCTAATTACTATTCATAGCGCAAACTCTCAATAGGATCTAATTGAGCTGCTTTAAAAGCAGGATATACTCCGAAAGCTACACCTATCAATAACATACCTATAAAGCTACCAATTACAGACCATATTGGAATAACTACACTAGCTCCAATGAAATAAGCTAGGTAATTTCCAGCAGCAATACCTAAAATCATTCCTAATACACCTCCTATTTGACAGACAAAAATAGCTTCGGCTAAAAATTGATTAATAATTGCTTTTTTTGTAGCACCTACAGCCTTTCTTATACCAATCTCTTTAGTTCTTTCAGTGACTGATACCAACATGATATTCATAACACCAATTCCTGCACCCAAAAGAGTAATCAAACCTATTAATGCTCCTCCTATATAAAGAGCTGAGGTAAAGATATCAAATGATTCTGAAAGAGATTCATTGGTAGATATCTCAAAATCATTCTCCTCCCCTGGTGATACTTCCCTAATAATTCTTAAAACTCCCGTGACTTCATCTATAAGTTTCGGGATACCGGCTATATCTGGTGCACGTACTTGAATTTCGATGTTTCTTTTTCCACCGTACAGTAATTTTCCAGTTGTAAATGGTATCAAAACCCAGTTGTCAAATGATTGCCCTAGAATAGAGCCTTTTTTTTTAGTTACTCCTACAATTAAAAAGGAATTTCCATCTATTCTAATTTCCTTGCCAATAGGATCTACACTTCGAAATAACTCATCTAATACGTCATGGCCTAAAATGGCAACGGATCTAGAGTATTGAACGTCTTCTTGCGTGATATTACGTCCAGAATAAATTTCATATGAATTATTGCTTATAAAATTGTGATTACTACCAAATATTGCGACAGTTGGTTCAGTTTCTAAATCCCCAAATTGAATTTTAGTATAAGTAAAGTCTTCATTAGGATTCATGTTTTCAGCATATCTCAGTAATTGCTCAGATTTTTCTGCCTGATCAAATGTTTCAAATGTTAACCTTTTTCTATTTCTTTTCGAAGTATCTCCACCTATCTGAATAGCAGGATATCTAGTTACAATTACAACATCACTACCCATCATACTTAAGGTCTCCTTGAAATAATTATCAAGTACAGCTACTGCCGTCGTGGATACCAATACAGAAAAAACACCGATGACTAAAGCCAGTAGAGTTAATGAGGACCGTAATTTATTTGTAAACAGTGCTTTTACAGCTTGAGCTAAAATTTCCAGATTGAACATAATGTTTAGTTCCTTTTATTTATTCGAATCGTAATGATTCTATGGGATCTGATTTTGATGCTTTATAGGCTGGAATGAATCCAAAAGTCACTCCAACTAGCGTACATAATCCTACTGCCATGAGCACAACTTGAACGTTCATTTGCGCGGTGAAAAACTGGTCAATAAGGACGGTGAATCCTGCTGCTACAAGAATACCAACTATTCCACCCAATAGTGATAGTACAATAGCTTCAATTAAAAATTGAGACAAAATCTCCCAGGACTTTGCACCTACGGCTTTTCTAATACCAATTTCCTTAGTCCGCTCTTTTACCGAAACAAACATGATATTCATAATTCCAATACCTCCTATCAGTAGGGAAAGTCCTACAAGTAAAAACCCTCCCATATAAATACCATTTTTTATACCAGCCAATTGTTCTTTGAATGTGTCAGGCTCATTCAATGCGAAGTCATTCTCCTCTGTTGCCTCTAGTTGACGCACTTGTCGCATTAACCCTTCTACCTCGTATTTTCCTTCTTCTAAAGCTGTTTGATTCGGAAACTTGACACTTAGTTGTATGCCAGATTTAAGTCCATAAATCTTTTCATAGGACGTAATTGGAATCATGACACGATTGTCTGCATTTTCTAATCCCAAAAAACTACCTTGCTTGGTCATCACCCCAATAACAGTGAACTTCTGTCCGCCTATTCGCACTGTTTTTCCCTCAGGATTTTCTTGCTTAAACAACGCAGAAACCAAAGAGTACCCAAGTATTACCACATTAGACCGGGAACGCACTTCAGACTCCGTAAACATTCTTCCAGAATCAATATCAAGACCTTGTATATCAAGAAAATTATGGGTGCTTCCCTGTAAACCAACACCTTCGGCTGAGTTTTCCTGATA
>CABZVB010000008.1 GCA_902529115.1 uncultured Balneola sp. | reverse complement strand
TCAGCGAGTGACGCAGCTGGTGAATAAATCACAATCACCGGGCAGATACAATGTTCAATGGGATGCTTCGATAGCGCCTTCAGGAATCTATTATTATCGTCTAGAGGTAGGCGATGTTTCGTTAACTAGAAAAATGACATTAATTAAATAACAGATAGGATAATGATGAAGAAGTTTAGTTTTGCATTGATGACGATAATGATAGCAGCAATGGAAGTGGTGATGAGTCAGCCATCATTACCTAGTAATCCGCCACAGGCTCCGATAGATGGAGGCTTAGGCCTGTTAGCTGCGGCAGGAGGGGCGTATGCCTACAAGAAGCTTAAGGACAGGAAAAACCAAGAAGAAAATCTCGAAGAGTAATTATTCTAGACGATTCCAATCCTCGTGAGTCGCATATTCTTTTTGATATTCCATTAATATCTTCCAGATATCATTGGATTTGGTTAACAAAACCTCAAAATGTATAAATACACTTACTGGTGACTGCTCCGTGTATTCTGAAGTGTAAAAAAAGATACCTTTCTGATAAGCGGATGATGTTCCAAGTATAGATTCAGAAAAACGAAACTTAACGCTAGTTTTCATTTTTCTTAGTCTAGTGTCCTTGAATCCTTTTTCCCAGCCATCTAAGGCCTCTTTAATAGGGATACTGTTCTTTGATATTCCATTAACTAAAATGGCATCATGGTGAAATGAGGTAGAGTATGCCTCAAAATCACCCTCTTTCACCTGTCTTTCAGCTTCAATCCAGAACGCATTTAATCCATTATTATCATTTATTTGTGCAAATAGAATAGATGATGATACAAGTAATATTAGTATTAAATATAAACTGAACTTTTTAATTGTTGTCACGATTAAATGGGATTATCCAATAATTTCTATTTTGGTTTATACTTCCATTCATTTCATTCAAAACAACGGAGTCTACAATTTTTAGCCCATTCTCTGCCATATTCTCAAAAGTATCAATACCATTATTAGGAAAGTTTTGACGTGTTCTATGAATATGAAATTTATTAGAAAGTTCTGTTCCAAATGCTTCCTCAATCGCATTCACCCCCATCATAAATCCTATAAGTCCTCCCCAGGTTGCAGTTGGATTATCAGAATCCCATCCGGCCAGACTCCCTATTTTTATAGTTTCTAAAAGATCCCCTTCACCATAAAAGAGACTTACTAAACTTGCAGCGAAATTTATTCCAGCAGCAAAACATCCATTACAGTATAGATTTTTTGAGGTTATGTCATATCCGTGCCTTTGTTCAATTTGGTAAGCTTTATATATCGAATCTCTTGTAGCTTCCCATGGTATATTTGATTCATATAAGTTCCGAATATAATCATACATCTTTGCAGGATATTTATCGTCTGGTAAGAAATTACGAGCATGCGATGAAATTGAATCAATTCGATCATGTATACTACTTTCTGGGTTTAAAGATGCCAAGGAAAACATGGTTACATAAAATTGAGCAATATCTTCTGCTTCATTTCTAGCTACTGTTTGAATTGGTAAACTGGCTAGATCTCTTGCTAGTTCAGGATTTCCAGGTGCAAAAAGTCCAAAAATTTCAGTTGTTAGTTGCGCATCTATCATTTCAGAGTGTTCATTAAGTCTAGGGCTACTAGTCTCAGGAGGAAGATAACCCTCATTCATCAGATCCAAAGCTTTTTGATTAGAAACCCACAAATAATTTTCTTCAATACTTGAAATGTGTTCAAGCCAACCTTCCTTAATTTGTCTTGGACTCAGTTTAACTTGCTTATTCTGTAAAATAAGATATTGATACATGTATTCGATATCTGTGTCATCATCAGCTCCCCATAATTCTCCAGGTTTCCTTAGTACATAGTCGATTGTCTCTGAAATTTGGCTTGGATTTTCACCATCCCAAATAGCTGGTTGGTCCATTTTTCCCCAATCTTCTCTGGTATAAAAAGGAAGTGTTGTAATATCTGTTGTATTCCCAACTTTGTCCATTTCAGTAACTAATCCAGTCCAATTAGCTATTGAGGTGCCAAGCCAAAAACCTTCAAGTTGCTCTAAATAAGATATTCGATCTATATAAAGTGAGTCTCCAGATTGAATAATAGATACTTTCTTTTTATAAGTCTCGCAGTTTATAAAAGGTATGATTCCAATTAAAAGTAGTTTAAATGAAGTAGACATATTTTTGGTACATATTCTATTTGATGAGCAACATTTTTCTAGTTTTTTCAAAATCTGGGGTTATCAGTTTGTAAAAATAAATTCCCGATGCTAATAAATTTGCATTAAACTCAACAGTATGACTACCTGCTGGGTAATTATTATTGGCTAATTCAGCTACTTTTTGCCCAAGACTTGAATAAATTTCGATTTTCACAAAACTTGATTTAGGGATTGCAAATTCTACCCAGGTGCTTGGATTAAATGGATTTGGATAATTCTGTGAAAGATGATAAGTAGTGGGTAAATTAGAATTATATTTTTCATTGTCAATTAATATTCCGTTCTCTAGTCCAGGAGACCCTTGAGCATATTTTGATGCTTGCCAAGATTCTGCTATGCTGTTATCACTTTCAATATTTATCAATTCCAAGCTATATCCTTGTCCGTCAGCTTCAACTGGCCAAGGTGATTCGTCATCATAACTTACAGAATCAATAATTACTCCAAAATTATCAAAAATTCGTACATCATCACTACCACCAGCTAAACCAAAATCCATCTCACCAAGTATGTCTACTGAATGATCATATACTTCCTTGAATTTGACACTATCACGCACAATTATAGCATAATTGCCACTTTTTAGAATTGTACCATCTGAGAATAAGAATTCATGGTCGTCATCTTCATCTTTTAATACCCAGTCTGTTAAATCGATATCGCTATTTTTATTATTAAAGATTTCAACCCAATCTCCTGAATCTATTTCATCGTCTGAATTGTACATAATTTCTGTAATGACGATTTCATTTTCTGAAGAGGCTGGCGCAAAATTTGCGGCAATATTTACACCAGCAGTAATGGTGATAGTAGGATTATTAGATATAATATCACCAGTCCATCCAATAAATTCATAACCTTTTCGAGATTGTGCTCTCACTGGTATTTCTACATTGCTAAAGTACTTTCCAGTCCACACTAGACTATTAGACAAAATTTGTGCAATACTTTCATCAATCATTAAACGATTGATTATTACCACACCTCGGTTTTTATGCGATAGTCGAATTGTAGTGTCAACTAATGGACCAACACCAAGTTTACCTCCTTGACTTATTGGTTGTGTGAAATGTTGTTCGATCCATCTTGGTCTTTCCGTTCCAAAATCCTTCATCAATGATATTTGATCATACCATCCATCTACTGAACCGCCATATGCGCCACTTCTAGTTTCAGTATTCATGTGGCGAGGAATTTCTGACTCTATTAGATTAGATAATGAATCAATCACCATGTGAACATGACTAGGTTTAAAGTTTTTATTCATTAAATCAGCCATTCGATTTGCAAATTTTACTTTAAATATTGGACTATCGAACATATTTCGTAATAATCTTGTAGACCAAGGTGGGTTTGGCCATCCAGGGCCACTGGGGTCAAGGGCAAAAGTCAAAGTATTATGCGAAACATTACCACCATATCGTAGATTAAATCCAAAATCAGTATCGTATAAAATCCATCTCCATTTCCCATCCTGATTTCGACTTCTCCATATTTTAGTATTATTACCAGGCCAATCTGTGTTTGAATAGTAAATTTGTGTTAAATGATAATCTATGTAGTTGTCTATGTCCAACATAGTTTCTACTTCGTCATAGAATTGACGAAATCCTAGTGGCCTTGAAGTTGAGTAACGAATTAGGTCATCATACTTTTCTGCTGATCCATGGACAGCTCGAAATTGGGATACACCGCCTCCATTACCTATAAGATCTATATATTCAGAATCAGCATAGCTATTTGATTCAACGTAATGTTCATTTAATTTCTCCCGAATATTATGTATGCCCCAATATTCACCATTCAAATAAACTACAGAAGGTTGAAAGGCATTATTATCTATTTCTGTATCATTTACTAAAGTACTCATAAGACCATCTCTGAACATTGAGTGACCTTGGGAAGTAAAATCATTTCCAGAATTTCTGAGTACTATAGATTCAAATTTTGAAATATCTTTACTTTCAAACAATTTTAAATCAATTTCACCTAAGCCATATTCAGAACGGAAAAATATTGATAATGATTTCATGGGATTTAATCTACTCCAACCCCCAAAAATTTTCGCACCTGCTGCGGTATTAATTTCTCGAATTCCGTCTTCATTATAGTATTCAAATCCGACTGGAATTTCCCAATCTTGATTCCAATTAGCTTTTTCATGACCATTACCACCAATACCATTAGTTCCAACCACATAGATACCTTCTTCATCACTCCAAAGATTTCTAGGATGGGTTGATATTGAAATTACTGGCAAATCATGATTTTGTTGAATAAAATATGTCTCAGTTTGAATAGGACTAGGTAAAGCATTTTTTTGTATCGCACGTAGTCTTACAATACCAGTTCGGAAAAAGTCGAGTTGATTCCCATTCAATAATAATGATTCACTTGTTGGTATACTGCCATCAGTGGTATAATAGACTGGTGGCATTTCATCATTATCTGAACCACTTTCATGAAGCTTCAAAGAAATAAAACCGTCATAAAACCCACCATAATAGTTTAATTCGGGTATCTTCAATCGTTTATTATACCCTGAAGTCCCATTTTCAGTACCAGGTGTAGGGTTATTGAAAATACCATACTCAACAGAATCTGGGTTATTAATTAGGCCATACGATTCATCCGAAATAAGTACTGGGTAATTTAAACTATCTATTACAACTGAATCTGTATCGCTAATATATATTGTTTCACCCTTACTACTAAGCTTAAAATTTGTGTGTACTTTTCTTTCTCTTATATCAGAAATTTCAAGTATTTCATTTGTTCCATTTGAATTATTTATTTCAGACTTAAAGCCTAAGCTTAAAAATGGATACGCTGTTAAATCTGAACTACCAGTATTAAAATTATGTACTTGTAGTGCTAAAACATTTTTCCCTTCTTCAAGAAGTGAAATATATTCTGAGATATCTTTTTCCCATGGATATTGACCAGTAGGTATTCTTGGCTCAGTATAGGAGTCTGCTTGGTGATCATGTGCTAGAGGAGCATCTCCAGTTATATTTTCTCTTGCAATCTCAGTACCATTTAAATAAGCGACAAAAGCATCATCATAATCCATGTGTAATATCATACTTTTCACAGATTTTAAGTCATCAACTTGAAAATATGATCTTGCAAAAATAGATTGGGTACCATTACTAACTACTGTTTCGTCGTCTTCATCACCGTATCCAATTCCATATTGTCCATTTAACCATTTTTGGTCATTAAAGTCTTTTTCAATCCAGTTATTATCAGTCTGACCATTTGGTAGGATATACTTAGCAATCTGCCCATTACCGACCAAAGTTTCCCAATAGGTAACATCTGATACATAATTTTTACCTGATGCAAATAGAATTAAATAAGAAAATGGGGCAATGTTTATGTCTGGTATAATATATTTGTCTAATTCTTCTCTATCGTCACTAATAGTGTAACCATTAAGATTCACTGTATCCGTACTTTCATTAAAGAGTTCTATCCAATCTGGATAATCCCCATCATTATCTTGTAATGTACTTTTATTATTTGAGCTAATTTCATTGATTATTAATTGTGCCGTGACAACTTGTATGAATATTAGTTTTATAGCTACAAAAAGAATACTTCGTATCAGTAGGTAATTCATTGTTTTTAAAATACATTTTGATGGTCAGAGTCCTAATATATAAACAATATTGATCATTGGTATAGAAAAAGCCTCAATCCTGTCGGATTGAGGCTTTTAAATAAGCAATAATTAGGTAACAATTATCCAGCTAAGTTTTTTAGTGCTTCTGCAAGAGCAGATACTTTCATAGGATTGGCAGAATTAGCAGCCTTAGCAGACACACTCATGGATAACTCTTCAAGCATACTCGCTTGTTTTTTCTCGTTAGCCATTTCCGCACGAGCAATAGATTGGCGAATGTCCATAATTTCAGTGTCACTTAGTTCCCCATCACGATCTAATTGATCAACATAGGCTTTAGCAAGGTGGAAAGTTGCTGGCCAGTAAATTTTAGGCTGACCTTGCGCGTTGAGGTATTCCCACTGAACAGTGTTAGCAGCTGCAATTTCGTTTTCTGTCATAAATGGGCTAGGAGTAAGTTTAAACAAATCTAGACCACGAGCAATTTCAGAGTTTACAATAACTCCATTGTACCAATAAACACTCCAGCTACCACCCATTGACATACTTTCTCCATTAGTAGGACCATAGTCGTGGAAAGCTATTTCAACTGGATTAGATGGATCAGTAAAATCAAAAATAGAGATTCCACCCTGATACCATGATTGTACCATAATATCACGTCCTGGGACAGGTATTAAAGAACCATTATGAGCCACACAGTTTTCGTTTACTGTTTGTGGAGCGGGCATTTTATAGTATTCTTTGAATTTCATTTTTCCATCTTCTATTGTGAATATGGCATTTGCTCCCCATTCCATTGGATCAGTGTCTCTACACTTAGGTCCACCACCACCTCCCCATTCGTCAGTGAAGATTACTTTATCACCTGTATTACTGAAAGTTGCAGAGTGCCAGTAAGCAAAGTTGGAGTCAGCAACTGCATCAATACGAACAGGGTTTGCTGGGTCACTTATGTCAAGCAAGAGACCATATCCCTCGCAAGCGCCACCAGCTATACCTAATTCGGGGTATAATGTAATATCATGACATTGATCAGGTCCTCTCCTTGCAGTAACGTCATCATTACCACCACCAAACATTGCGTCTACCATTGTTTGAATATTGTTACGTAAAGTAGAGGAATCATCGGCTGTTGGTGCACCCTCACCGCCACGTTGTTGGACTATACTTTCAAGTAGTCCTTGTACATAGCGACCAGGTAAGACACGCTCAGTTCCACCAAGAATCACTGTATAAGCGCCAGCAGCTTTAGCTGCTTCTATTGCTGCTATATCAGCTGGAGCTAAACCATGAGTTGGAGGAGCCTGCAGATCTTCAAAGATACGAGGTGAGCTAACAATAGCAGCATCTTCTGGGCTATTTAGTGGGACTTTTATTACTTCAATGCGGAATAAAGCCGAATTAGGATCTTCTTCTGGTTGAAGGTCTGAACATCCTGCTAATTCCTCATCTGACCGCACTACATATGAGCCAGAAACATAAACATAGATATTTTCGTCATCGTTAGGATCTTTTAATACAGAGTGTGTATGGGAACCGCGACATGTCTGTACATTGGCTATATACTCAGGATTTTGGATATTTGTGATATCAAAAATGCGGATTCCTCGAAGGCGGTCAGCGCTAACAGCTTCTTGAACACCTTCTGTTCCACAGTCGATGCGACCCCCTAACCCCTCACCAGATACAAAAAGAAGGTTTCCATATACTGAAACATCGCTTTGTGATGCTGGACATTCGTAATCATTAATTAAGACAGGATTTGTAGGATCGCTTATATCCCATACAATAATTCCATTATAATTTCCTTGAAAAGCATAATTTCCCTGAAAAGCTAGGTCAGAGTTTGTTTTGCCTATGAATTTTTCAGGTGGAGGAGTTTGTGAGAGCACTTCGAGATTCCATACAGCTTCCTCAGCATCAAATAGACCTGCAGCCAAGCCAACGCGAGGGTCGGGAGTAGGTACCATTGCTTCTGTAAGTGGAGCTACTTCTGGTGCATTAATAGTAACCATGGCAGTTTCTTGAGAAGTGCTACAACTCATAAAAGTAGCAACTGCTATAAAAGAAACCCATAGTGTTGAACTAACACGAGTTTTATTCATAAATAGTGTCATTTATCTGTGATTTATTATTGTTGTTTTTAAACGTTCATTATTTAAAAAAAATGCAAACGAGTGAATTAGGATAATTGTTTTTAAATTTGCAAAACTGATTGTAAACTTAAAATAAGAGATTAAGTATATGAATTTGTTATCCACTTATGGTTTAATCATTTAATCCAATAATCTCAATGAGCATGAGACGCATGCGTTCAATTTCCGTTTTTTGGTCCACGTTTATCTCCCCAGCAAGCTCACCAATTTGTAGTTCCTGAGCAGCTCCGTCGGTTTCAACCAAATCTTTAACCATAATAATGGCCCCGGTATGATGTTGAATCATGTATGTTAAAAAGAGACGATCAAACTGTCTTCCTTTTGCTAAAGCAAGCTCTTTGAGTTGGTCCTGTGTTAACATTCCAGGCATATTGGAATGGTCATGCATGCCTGAATGATCCATACTTTCATGGTTCATTTCACGTTCATTTTGCCCCATTGTGCCATGAACCATAACTTCATGATTCGTTTCTTCTCCATGTATTATCTGGTAGTGAGTATTATCCATATAGCTACCATGCTTATTAAAATGTTTAACAGCATGCGCTACTTGAGCTGAATCAAATACCAATGAAGGCTCATTACCTGGTTCAATAATCAATTGAAGACCATCAATAGTAACTTGAGGCACTGTTTGATTGCGGTCATGTAACCAACGTTGCATAATGGCTATTTCATCTTTCTGGGCATTTATAATTCGTTTGCTCAAAATTATAATAGAAGGACTAGCGTTGTTTACACTTGCCATGCTTGACATGATAAGGGCCTGGGCATGATGACCTATCATACCCGTCATAAAATCAATATCTGGCTGAGTAAATTGCATTTTAGCACTATCTTGTCGTGCCCAAAATAATTCACTAAGATCGGTTCTATCCATTCTTTTGTTCAAAATTGAAGGAGTTCTTTCAATTACATCTATGGACGAAGTCACAGAAGATATATCGTTTTTTTGTATGGTGTTTGTGGTAGAACAAGCCATAATACCGACTGAAAAAAGAAATACAAAAACAAAAATATAAGGACGCATGTGAGTTCGTTTTTAGCTACAGGTATTTGCAAAAAATAAATGACTATCGTTTGTCGATAAAAAGTACACATTAAATATAAATGATGTAACCTAAAAAGCCTTGTAATAATATTTCAAGTATATAAATTCTGTTAAATGGAAGTCAACAGTAATAACAATAGGTTTAGTTAGTTTTATAGGTATTAAAGGATAAACTTATTAATTAAAGGAAAAATAAAATCAAAATACAAAGGTATTGGCTATTATAAATCAAATATAAAAAGTAATCTATAAATTTTAAGTAATTAAATTATAGTTGTACTCAATGAAAAATTTGATAAACAGTAAATATTAAATATATTTATTAATTAGTTATTTATACTTTAGTAATGTTATATTAAAAATAATATGGAAATAAAATTCGTAAAAAGATCAGTTGTAAAATCTTCAAAAAAACGTTCTTCTAAGTTTAAACCACTATTAGAAGCTATTGAAAAGTTAAGACCAGGTGGGCAGGCAGTTGAAGTCCCTTATAGTACTGATAAGTCTGTAAACTCAATGAGAACAGCCGTTTATCAATTTTGTCGTCAAAAAGATTATACGGTAAAGAGTCGTAGAGACTCAACCAATAAAAAAATCTATTTTTACAGAGATAAGTAACTTATAAACTTTGGCTCCATTGAAGATACTTATTACGAATATCTTCAATATTTTTTTCTAAGGTTGCCTCTTTCCATCGGTCAGTAGAAATCGGTGAAAACACATGAGCAGTTATGCTGCCAGCCTTGGTAAATAAAGATCCGCCTTCATTTAATTCAGTAGTTCCCTCAAAGTAAATGGGTACGATTGGGTAGCTTAAATCTAGTGCCATGCGAAATGCACCTTTTTTGAAAGGGCCAATTGGCATTTCGTGCTTTCGTGTTCCTTCTGGTGCAATTAAAATAGAGCGGTGATGTTTTTGCACTTTATCATAATTTTTTTGGAGGGTTTGAATTGCTTTTTCACGATCCCCACGTTTGATAAAAATTTGACCAGTTAATCTCCCTAACAGGAAAAAGAAAGGGAAGTATTGCATTTCCCATTTTGCCACGAATCGCACACGCTGAATAGCCAGCGCGAGAATAGTCAATATATCTAAGGTACTAGCGTGATTTACAATATATATAGCTGGTGTATGAACATTGCCCGTCAGAATTGTACCATCTTTCAACTTTGTTTGCTGATACTTAATTCGATAGTTGATACCTAAAATCCAAAGTATGAATCTTGCTAGGAGTGGTGCTACTTTTTCCAAAACCCAATCAGTTAATTTACCTAAACTTATTACCACAATTATACTGACGATAGGAATGAGCAATGAAAAAAGAGCAGTAAAAAGCAGAATGCCCAGTATACTTCGAAAGTAGTTAACATAAGTTAATTTATTGTTCATAAGCTTTTTTTCAAAATACGAATCAATAAGACTCAGATATCATATCACAACAAACACACTTCATATCAAATGTCTAAACTCAATTAAGAACGATCTGCACCTACTAGGTATAACAATCTTTTTTCTCGATTATAATACTCAATTAAATTCAACCTCACCTATCGGTCCCAAATTTTTTCGTCTGACCTACCATTAATAGGTAGAGATAATTGGATGAAAATTCATCTATTTTTTAATGTTTTGTTTGCAAAATAAGTTCTGTTTTAGTAGTCGTATTTACAGTTTTTTTCAAGTAGTTTTTCTGTCTTGTTAAGTTTATTCTACTTTATATATTTGTGAGTAATGTTTTCATGCTATGTAAATTTATATACCTTCCGCGCACTTACATTTAATAATTCACGATAGACCCCAAATGGTAAGAACTCACTTTTTTTCTTCAGGGGAGAGGGATAGTAGATCGTTTAGTCGCTCTTTTGCTTCCACAAAACGAACCAATTGTTTCAGTAGGGTCAGGTTCTTTTTAGTTATAAATGGTAGTAAGGCATTGGTAAACCGTTCAAACATGACTAAAAAATCATTATAATTTTGAATGCGCTCCTTAAATTCTTGACTTGCTGGGTCTAATTCAAAATCGCCGGTATCATCTCCTTCCAGCAAGGTAATACATTCTTCTATCCGATTGCGTATAGGCGCAATTTCCCGCTGCTGGCGCTCACGAATAATAGTATTAACAATTTTCCAGACGTCAGTTTCTGCAGAAAAATAGTCCTTACGATCGCCTTCGAATTGCACTTTATGTATGAGTTCCCAATCCAACAAGCGCCGTAAATTCATGTTGGCATTACCGCGGCTAATATCCAAAATAGACATAATTTCATCAGTATGCAGAGCCTCACTTTCGGCATACAATAATGCGTGAATTTGTGACATGGTTTTATTGATTCCCCAAGAAGATGCCATGTTACCCCAAAGCTGAACAAACTTATCACGTGCGGCTAAATATGAAGTGGAATGCCCAGTCATAATTAATAAGATCTATTTCTTTGGATTAATGTGTAAGCTAACGGTTTCATTATGTTGAACTAGGATTAATATTAGTATCATTAGAAGATGATTCTCCGGTTGTTGCACTACTTTTATTTGCGTCAACCATCTTTTCTGATTCTTCATTATTAGCGCTTTTATTTGTGTTTGATGCCCCAGAGTCAGCTGATTTATTACCTTTGTTTTTATAATCGGTTATATACCAGCCATCGCCCTTGTATACAACTCCACCGCCGCCGGTTATTACCCGTTTGACAGCTTGTCCGGTACTTGGGCAGGTTGTTAATGCGTCTGCACTAATTTTTTGTTGGAGGTCGAAGGTAGTTCCATCTTCCCGTTTATAGGTATAAGTAGGCATAATATTTAAACAAAAAGAATTAGAGTTGAAGGTCTAGGATTTGTTTTGTTCCATCCCGAACAATTGTAATTGTAGTTTTTTGGCCAACAATAAGGGTTTTTAGTGCGCCCATATAGCCATAAATATCTTCTAAAGGTGTCTCGCCTAAGGCTAAGATAATATCACCGCTTTGTAGCCCAGCATTATAAGCTGGTTGTCCAGGATTTATACCAATAATTCGCATGCCAACTCCTTCAAATCCATAATCTGGTAAAACGCCTAAAGTAGGACCGTCTAACGTCATACTTTGGCGCCTTTTTCCTGGAGTTTCAACAAAAGGCAGCTCTTCTTTTGGTAGAGGGCCTAAGGCATCCACCATTTTTGCTACATGAGTTACTACTAATTCCAGCCCTTCCTCTTCAATATATGCGAGATCATCAGAAGGACGATGGTAATCTGAATGGGTACCGGTAAAATAGTGGAGTACGGGGATTTTTTTATAATAAAAAGAAGTATGATCGCTTGCTCCTGTACCATCTTCTATAAGATTTAAATTCAAAGAATCTTCATTAACAGCTTTTGCCAATTTTGACCATTTAGGGGTGGTACCAACACCAAAAATGAGCAGATTTTTATCACTCATTCGTCCAATCATGTCCAAATTAATCATCGCTTTGGCTTTGGCTAAATCAATAGTTGGTTCCTTAACATAGTGAGCAGAACCTAGCAGCCCCATTTCTTCCCCAGAAAAAGCCAATAGTAGAAGATTGTCTTCTGGTGGATTTTTAGAAAAATAATGAGCTAGCTCTAATAAACCGGCTGTACCTGAGGCATTATCGTCCGCGCCATTGTGTATACGAGGAGTATTTCCTCGGTATAAAGAACCAAAAGAACCGTATCCTAAGTGGTCATAATGAGCTCCAATAATAATGTAATCTGTGTTAGAACGGCCATTGATCCAACCTACAATATTGTTGGCAACTCTGCGTTCACCATCGGTATCATCGGAGGCATGGGGGTTGGTTAATCGCGCAACATTTATGGTGAAGGCCTGTAAAAAGGTTCCATCATCACCTTTGGCTTCTACTCCGTATTGTTCAAATGCCTGGATAATGTAGTTTGCGGCAATAGCTTCATATTTTGTACCTGATTCGCGTCCTTGCAAAGAATCGGAGGCTAAAAACTCTATGTGAGAATGTATATCACTGGCGTTAATCTCGGGACTAAAGACATTAAAATCAGTATTACGAGTTGAGTCATTGGGATTGCATTGTAGCCAAGTTAGACTACTTAATGCTATCACTAAAAGTAGGAAGTACACAGATTGTTTATTAAACATGCAAAAAAAGCATAAGTGAATAAATTACTAAGTAAGGATGAAAGTATCATCCTTACCATTTTGCTAAGCATGTATGATAGGATAAAATATATCATCAAAACATCTAACAAAAAATAACAATACTCATTTAAAAAACATTCTACTTGCTACTGGCCAAATAAAGACTGTATTTTTATATATGGTTAGGGGTGTCCAACCAAATGTACTCAGTTATACCATGTCAATAGGTATGACGAAAAATTTAAGGTTAGACTGAGATCATACCCTTGAACCTGAACCGGATCATACCGGCGGAGGAAAACCAGTTCACATTTTGACTTGTTAGCCTCCTCCTTAATCAACCATTAATGGAGGAATTATGTATTCTATTTTATCGAATGGAATAATAGATAAGATATCTAAAAGCAGTAGAAATCTGATAAAATCTGTTATTTTATTCATATCAATCCTATTCCCATTATCAACTTGGGCACAAATAAAATCTGCTGGGGAAGCACAAAATGCAGTTGAAATAAGTGGAATTGTTCTCGATACAATCCACGGAAATGTACTCATTGGGGCAAATATTTGGATTAGTCCGAAAGGGGAACCTAAAAATGTACTTCAAGGTTTCAGCACCGATGCGACAGGACGATTTAGAGGTATTTGGTCAAACACTTTTGCTCAAGGTTACAATGAATTTGACATAAATATAAGTTATGTAGGCTATACCTCGCTTCACTATCCACTAGAAATAGCTCTTCAAAAAATGGAGCAAACTAAGTCATCCTTAGAGGGCCAACGATGGACTATTCGCTTACAAGCAGATAATGAACTTGAGGCTTTGCTCATAAAAGGTGTTCGGGCAAAAAGTAACGATCCAGTGAGCCAAACTACCTTGTCATTGGTACAACTTGAACAAAGCTATAGAGGACAACAGCCTATTTTTTTATTGGAAGGACTAAGTCCATCGGTGATTTCCTTTAGTGAATCTGGCACAAGAATGGGCAATTATGGAGGTATGCGCCTCAGAGGAATAGCCCAAGAACGCATCAATATGACTTTAAATGGTATACCGCTAAATGATATGATCGATCATGGCGTTTTTTTCTCCAATTTTACAGATCTAGGCGCTAGTTTTGAATCGGTGCAAATTCAGCGAGGGGTGGGTATTGCACCCAATGGGGTAGCATCCTACGCTGGAAGTGTGAACTTTGAAACGGTACGACTTAAAGACAGAGAACGCGGTGGTGAAATGAATGTAGGCGTCGGTGCTTTTAATACCTACCGGCTTTCAGGAAGCGTATCCTCTGGAATTATTGATGATCGGTGGTCGCTTTATGGAAGTTATAGCTCTCTACAATCCGATGGATTCCGGGATTATACCGCTACTACAGCATACTCCTTTTTCTTTTCGGGGGCTTACATAGGGGATCGTCATTTATTCAAATGGAATGCCTTTGATGCCCGCTCAAAGAATGGTCTTGGCTACTTAGTTGCCACAGAATTTCAGCTAGAAGTCGATCCTCGTATTAATCTATTAAATCCTAACGATAAAGATGATTTTGGGCAGCGGTTAGTGCAGTTTCAACATAGTATGACTATTGACTCAAGAAGTTCACTTCAATCTTCCTTGTATTATGGAGGTGCGAAAGGAGATTTTTTTTATACTTATGATGATGGAACTGGGAACCTTGCTCAGATTAATTATCCGTTATACAATCATCATTATGGGTTCATTAGCAACTATTTTTATGAGCAAGAGCAGTGGAGTCTTAATACCGGTGTCCATGTTTATCTGTTTGATCGAATAAATGAGGAGTCAATTACCCCCAATTTTGAACAAGCCTATTATAATGAGCAATCCTACAAAGAAGAACTCAGTTGGTTTGGTCGTGTGCAGTGGCAAGCGGATAAACTTAATGTTCAAGCCGACCTACAAATTCGAAGTATGCGTTTGACTATAGAACCTGATTATGATTTTATCGGTAGACCCTCGGAGGGATATTTACTCTATGACTGGTTCTTCATTAATCCTCGCATTGGAATGACTTTCATTCATTCGCCTTCTTTTAGCAGTTATGCTTCTTTGGGTCGTATGGGTCGTGAGCCTACTAAAGTGGATATATTTGGTGGATTTAGCTTAATAGCGGAGAATTTTGAGTCGGCAGCAAATAGTAGTTTTGGACCTGAATATGTGAACAATTTGGAAGCTGGATTTCGTATGAATCGAAGCAACATAGCCGTGTCGTGGAATTTATTTTACATGGATTTCATGGATGAAATTGCTCCAATTGGTCAGCTACTCGCATTTGGTGTCCAGAAACGTGAAAACATAGCTTCAAGTGCTCGTTACGGCGTTGAGTTTGAATGGAATACATTGCTTTTTTCGTCCGCATTCTCTGAAACACTGCCTTCTAGAAGTACTACTCTAAGTTGGGAGGGGAGTCTTGCTTGGATGCAGAGTCATATAGACGTTTTTAGCAATGCTGATGAGCAAATCTATCGAGATCGGGAAGCTATTCTAAGTCCAAATTGGATTATTAATCAGACCTTAGTTCTGGATGCTTTTACCCAATGGCAAATTCGTTTGGAAGGGCGATATGTCAGTGAATCCTTTATGGAACTCACCAATAATCCAAGCTTTGTAGTGCCAGCTTATAACTTATTTAACACACAATTAAGTTTTCAGGGCTCGAAATTCGATATTCGTATAGACGTCAATAATCTACTCGATACGCAATACTATTCTACAGGTAATCCTATCGACATCGATTTTAATGGGAGCATCGATGAACCTGGATTTTTGGCTAATGCGGGTCGCAATATTATGATTAGTACCCGTTTTCGTTTTAAATAATGAAGTCAAATAAAAGATGTTAATTATATGCCTTCGGTATGTTTTGTAATTGTACTTACTTTATGAGTAACATCGAGCGGTGTTGATGCTCCTTGCGGTTTGTACCCTGAGTTCCTTGCTCATAGATGGAGGCTCGTAGAAAATATAAGCCACTTGCTAAATTTTCCCCGTGGAATGTTTTAGTGTGAAGTCCTGGCCTAAAGTACTTATCGGGCCATTCTCTGACCTTCTGCCCCTGAGTATTGTAGATACTTAACTCAACCCACCTGGCTTTTGTTAATCGAAATTGGATTTGAGTACTAGGGTTAAAGGGGTTTGGATAATTTGGGAGTAGTTCTATAATCGAAGGAAAATCTGAGGATTGTTCACTGGCTGTTCGCTCATTGTTAACACCCTGCGAATTGACTGAACCAGGTGTTGGGTAAGCCATAAAACTAAAATTATATTCATAATCGGCAATACGGCCAAAACTTTGGTCTCCATTCAATGCAGGGAACCTGAGAGTATCCACTGGCGCCCAGTCTAACACATCTTTATAGAATAAACCCAGCTCTTCTCCGTTTTTGCTTAGAGCAAAATTGGTATGTAAGCTACCTTCTTCATCGTCATTATCGGCCCAAATAAGTAAGTAGTTTCCAGCCAATAGTTGGGTATCAGGCAGCGCCCATTTCCCAGGGTTATTTAAATCATCGGTCAGATAATAACCACTTAGTTCAATATTCGACGATCCTGGGTTATATATCTCCACCCAGTCTTCAAATGCATCAAAAGGATCTCTTATGGTCGTTTCGTTGTCAGACATAAGTTCGTTTATAAGTAACTTTTTGCTGAGCTTTTGTACGGTATGGATTTGATAATTTACTGTCGCACGTGGGAATCGCTTTACTCCGCCATCATTGGAACGTGCGTGCAGAGCATATTTCAGTTCATTTCCAACCCATGGAATCTTTAGTGTTAGATGTGCCCATTGAGGATTTGCAAATAGTAGCTTTTTCTCAGTGGTTGAAAGCTCTGAAGGCTGTTGTATGGAAGGAGTTAATGGAATGAATGTTGAATAATTTCCTAGATGCATTTCTAAGTTTATTTCTCTTGGATCGTCGTCTATCCATTCCACTGCTATCTCAAACTGTAGACTATCTTCTCGTAATGGCTGCACTTGACTCCATTCTTTTCGTATTACGGGGAGAATTTGACTTTCTGAATTTTGCTCTTTGGTATGTTCGAAGCGGGTTTGTATATAGGGTTTTAAACCGTAGACTACATGCCCGCCTAGTCCTTGATCAAGTGAAAGTAAAAAACTTTCAGGGGAGAAACCCCAGTCATAGCTCCGGTATACATCTTCCAGAGCGGCCTGAAGCAATAAAGTAGATAATCTGTCTATCTCGGGGAATAAACTATCTGGCTGAAATGGTCCCTCTACTAACTCCCTAAGATAAAAGTCTAAGCGCTGTTGATACTCTGGAACATCCATGAGACGGTCGGTGAGAGGTCTCGACTCGGTAGGATGCCCCCAATTTTCCCAAGATCTTCGCCCCCAATCTGGGCCAATAAAGTCAATACCAAAGGTATTATCATAGTCATAGGGAATGAATTCAAAGCGGTTGGTCGTAGGGTTTCGGTATAGGTAAAAATTATTTTTGTTGTACCAGTAATTGTCCCAATTGCCTGTAATAATATCAACGGCCATCCAACGGAGGGTATTATCCACATTGAGAATGAATTCTAATGCTTCAGGAAGGCTGGAAGTTGGAGTATTTTTTAACACTTCAATTAAGGTTGCGAGGTCACTATAGTCATCTTCTTGCGTGTTAGTTTTTAGTTCATAGGTGCGTCGGTCAGTCCAAGACGGGCTGAATTTGTAGGAGTCCGGATTGGATCCACGATAGTTCAGGTCGGCGGGATATAAATTCTTGTACAGGTTTCCCGCATCACTGCCAAAGCGATGCTGCACGAATTCATCGTCTATATGCTCTACATTAATGTAGAGACCTTTGTACTCTTGATTAATAAATAATTCAACTGGGCTGGCTAATGGAGCTGGTAAGTCGATCTGACGCATTAGCTCCCAGCTAAGTAAAGCACGCATCATCGTGGGATCATTATGCTCACCATTAAGATTCATTTTGTCCAGACCTCGGTATTGTCGTCCAGCTTGGAAGGTATTAAAAGAAATTTTAAACGATTTTTTGGCGGAATTACGGGAGGTATTACCTCGAAGTCGAAAACCTATATGTGTTACAGTATCTATTGATATAATTTGACTGTTGGTATTTCGGTAGGTATAGATAAACATAGCAGGATATTCATAATCACTTTGTTCATTTCCATCTTGCAGTATAATGTCCAAAGAATCTTGATCAATTATTATGTCTATGCGATCTAAAGACTCATGAGAAAAAGTGAAGCGGTTATCTCTATTTGCTGCAAATTGTGCGGATAACGCGGAGTTGCAAAAAAGTAAAAGCAACAATAAAAACCAATAAAAAAAAGAACTTGCTAAGTTTGATGAGCTTTTGGTTTTATTTTGGACGGACATTATAGAATTAGACTTGCAAAATTTTCATGAGTATAGGCAAAAAAAAGCAGGCTAAAGGCCTGCTCAAAAATACAAAAAAGGAGAGTAGTCCAACATATTTTGCAGAGAGGTGACCATTTATTCAATGGTAATTGGAATGGCTGCTAATGTAGTTCCCCAATGTAAGTTTAAATGAACTTTAGTTTCACTTAGGGTATCAAAATAGATGCTAAACCATTCCATTTCTGAAGCTTCTGAAGTTGTGACTGCTGCAGGTACGCGAATTATGTCTGCGCTCTCATCATACTGGGTTCCCCAGCTCAATTTATTATTTATAATAATGGTCCAATTATCACCGGGAATGGTGTAGAGTGAATAGGTCCCGGCTTCTACCAATTTTCCTCCAAACATAACATCTGTAGAAAAAGTAATGGCAGCTGATTCATTCGCGCCAGTTCTCCACACTTGGCCAGCAGGAGCCAGACTTTCTAAGCTTCGTCCTTTAAGTCCTGGACGTCCATATGTAACATTCACTACTGTTGCCCCAATATTTTGTGAGACTGCCGCATTAGGACTGACTCGAACTCCTTCTCTTCGTTCTTGGGCATAAGAAGTGGTAGAGTCTAAACTGATTAGTACGGTAAGCGCAATTATAGGTAATAAAGATCTGAATATTTTTTTCATGTTATATATTTTTGAACAATTCTAAGTTTTTGTGTAAAGTTTTGGTCTCTTGACCCTATTATGAATTATCTTCTTTTAATAAGTGAGCAAATTCTTTTTTGAATTTTTGAACTTTAGGTGCAATTACGAAAGAGCAATATCCTGCTGTAGGATTATTCTCGAAGTAATCCTGATGGTAATTTTCAGCCACATAATAATTAGTGAGGGGCTCAATCGTAGTTATTATTGGATCTTCCCATAAATCAGTTGCATCTACCGCTTCCTTAGAGGCTTCTGCAATACCTTTTTGCTTCTCGTTATGGTAGTAAATCACACTTCGATATTGAGTTCCTACATCATTACCCTGTCTATTCAAGGTTGTAGGGTTGTGGGTATGCCATAAGATTTGAAGTAACTCATCGTAGTTGATTACTTTAGGATTGAAATGAATACGTGCTACTTCTGCATGGCCGGTTTTTCCGGTAATCACTTCTTTATAGGCAGGGTTCTCTAAATATCCACCAGAGTATCCGGATTCAACATGAACAATGCCTTCTACCAGTTCATATACGGCTTCTACACACCAAAAGCAGCCAGCACCAAATGTAGCCATTTCAAGAGAATCAGAAACAGATTGAGTTGTCATATTAGTAATTAATTCGGTTGATAAAGTAGAGGGTGTAATACTCGATAAACTTTCTTTTTGAACATTAGAGGCTCTCGTTGAATGGTCTATACCTACAATGATAATGAATGTTAAAAAAAATCCTGAAAAATACGTATTCATTACTAAGAGGGTTTATAGTTTACCGTAATTAGTGTATCAAATAAAGTAAAAAAAGCACTAAAACATTCCATTTATAATATATTAATATGCAGTGAATGGATTAATTCCGTTGGAAGTAAAATCTACGTGGACTTAAATCTACTTTAAATTTGGAGACAACCCAGAAGCTATTAAAGGAACAGATGAGAAAGAATTAACTTATCTGCTAATCTACTGATTTACTGTTAAAATGCTTTTAATTGTAAATAAGTTGTACATAACTTGTACAGTTCCCACAAAATAAAAAAGCTAAGTATATTAAATATTTGACTTAGCTTAATTATATAGTGCTCACGAATGGAGTCGAACCATCACGAGATTTCTCCCACACGCCCCTCAAGCGTGCGCGTCTACCAATTCCGCCACGTGAGCTTCAACAGCAAGAAATATACTGCTTTATTAACAGAAACTGCAATGGTACTAGGATTACTGCGGTTGCTATCTGAAATATTTAGTCTTTATTTCTTTATGTATAAACAAGCGCCTCTGTAAATGGTCACGATAATACTCATCGTTTAATACTCCTCATAAACACTCAAACAAATTAACGGCAATAGCTTATCCGTTTATTTCTTTCAACTGCCGTTGGGCATATTCATTTTCAGGATCAATATTAAGTGCTTGCTCGTAATAAGTTCGAGCCTTATCACTTTGTCCGCCTTTCATGATCATATCCCCCATAAGTATCCAATTTTCGGAGTCTCTAGGCTCGGCTCTTATTCGCTCTATCAAATAATTTACGGCATCTGACCCGCGATCAGTCATCAGCATAATCATCACTTTATTCCGGTGAGCCGCAGCAAGATCACTATATTTTATGGCCGCATCAAAATCTGATTCCGCCTTTTTCAGTTCTTCTTTCATCATATGAATATGACCTCTCAGATTCAAATAAACTCCGTTATTGTCGGATCGGTCAATGGCTTTTTCTATGCATGAAAAACTAATATCCATTTGATTTAACTGTTGCATAATAAGCGCCTCAAGATAATATCCTTCTGGGGTATCAGGCGCTTCTTCTTGGACCTCTCTAGCTATATCTAAGCTATGGTCAATGTCTTTTTCTTGGAGTAATTCAAAGCCGCGGCTTAGTTTTTCTTCAATGTTCATGTCAATCCTTGTTTAGGGCTGATTTACTGTTAAAATGTTAATTATTTTTAGTAGTTTATTTAGACTTTTCTTTGGCAGAATCATTATTCTTAGTAGATGATTCTGATTTACTTAAATCCTCGAATTCTGCATCTTGAATCGCAGAAAAATCTTTTTTTTGCTCTCCACTTCCTGAAAATGGTTTATTGCTAAAGGGTCGTTGATTTTTAGCATTTTTAACGACTTTGTGAAAAATAGTTAAGGGCAAAAATATTCTTCTCATAAATCGTAAAAAAACCCAAATTAAAAAGAAAAATAGTAACAGCTTAAATGTCATAAATGGCAATAGTTCTCAATTTCATGATAAATGTATATGCATATTATCTACTATAGGGCGTTCAAATAATTGCTCTTCAATATACAAAAGATGCTCGGGGGTTTGTACAAAATCCACATCATTTACATTAATGAATACCACTGGGCTTCGTTTGTAGTGATAAAAAAAATGATTGTATGCCTCATTTAGATCTCTAATGTATTCCGGTGTAATGTGCTGTTCATACTCTCTGCCTCGCTGATCTATGTTTTGTATGAGTCGTTCTACCGATGACTGCAAAAAGACAACTAAATCAGCTTGAGCAGCAATACCCGTCATTATGGAATAAATAGAATCATAAAGAGCCATTTCGTCAGAATCTAAGTTCAAACGCGCAAAGATTCGATCTTTTTCAAAAATATAGTCCGAAACTGTCATAGTATGAAAAAGATCTTGGCTCATCATATTCTGTTGCTGGCGAAAACGGCTGGCTAAAAATGCTAATTGTGTTTGAAATCCATAGCGTTTTCTATCCTCGTAAAACTTAGGTAGAAAGGGGTTATCTTCAAATTCCTCGAGTACCAACCTAGCTTGACGGCGCTCTGCTAGCATTCGTGCAAGGGTAGTTTTTCCCACCCCTATGACACCTTCTATTGCAATAAATTGTGGTTCAACATGCATGCCATAAACTAACACTATTCCCACTGCCATGCACCTAATTCAATTCTCATTTGTGGAGCATTATTTATAAGTTCTGAAATATTTTTTTTCGTCACTGGGTCAGACCATTCGGGAGCTAAATCATTAAGCGGTAATAGGACAAACAAACGCTCTGCGATGCCTGGATGAGGGAGCTGTAAGTAGTCATTTTTCAGAATGAGCCCACCAAAATCAATGATATCCAAATCCAGGGTTCTGGAAGTCCATTTAGGGTAGCGGTAGGGGCGACCTTGTATTCTTTCTTGTTCTTTTAACCGGTCAAGCAGTGCATCTGGACTACCTTTCCAATCTATGCATATGACTGCGTTCAGAAAATCGGTGTCAGAAGGACCAACTGGTTCAGTTTGATAGACCCGGGAAGCACGTATAGGAGAGGTGCTAATTTCTTGTAAAAATGATCGAGCTTGAATTAAGTGTGCGGTGGAATCGCCTTGGTTAGATCCTAGAGCGATATACACGGTTTGCCCTGAATCATTGAATTTTCGGAAAAATGATTGCAGTTCTGTATCAGATCTATCCGTAGTGTTATGTTTACTTCTCTTAATCACTAGGTCGTTGCCATTGCATGCTTATTTCGGAATAAGCGGCGGGGACCTTAATAGGCGGGTCGAGTTTTCGAATTACTACTTGAACTGCATAAACCTCGAGAAAGGTGTCCATTAGTTGCTCTCCAATGTCCATGCAAAGCTTTTCGATCAAGTGAACAGAGGCACCGAGCATAACGTCGCTAACAATTTTTTCGGCTTTTTCATAGTCTACGGTTAGATCCAATTTGTCACTTTTTCCAGCATGCCGTAGTGCCGCATGGAATGTTATGTCAACTTCAAAGGTATTACCTTGTTTTCGCTCGATTTCATGCACTCCGTGAAAAGCATGATAGCTTAAAGCTTTAAGAGTAAGAACGTCGGTATGAACCATTGGCCGTAGCGTTTAGTTAAACTCCTCGTGGCATCTGAATGTGATCGTTACAGACTAGCGACCTCGATTCGCTGGTGTAGCTCTTCAAGAATACGTTTGTGTTTTGGGCTAGTTGTCATTCGCTCTTCCACGGTAGAAATAGCATGAATTACCGTAGAGTGATCCCGTCCCCCAAAGTGTAAGCCGATGGTTTTGAGACTTGATTTTGTAAAACGTTTTGATAGGTACATAGCTATTTGTCTCGCTTCTACGATTTCTTGCTTTCTAGTTTTCTCACGTACTTTATTGGTGTCAATTCCGAAGTAGTCACAAACGTAATTTTGGATGGATTCTATTGAAATCTGTGTGTGTGAATCCTTAACCATATCCTTGAGAACTCGTTTAGCCATGGCTAGATCAATTTCATCAAGATTTTGGAGAGAAGCATGGGCTAGTAGCTTGATAATGGCTCCCTCCAGATCACGAACATTGGATTTAAAATTGTGGGCAATAAATTCTAGTATATTTCCAGGAATCTCAATACCATTGTCATTTGCCTTACGCTCTAGTATGGCATAGCGTGTTTCGTACTCCGGCATTTGAAGGTCAGCACTTAGTCCCCAACTAAATCGAGAAATAAGTCGCTCTTCAATGTCAGGTACGTCTTTTGGGGCACGATCACTACTTAAGATGATTTGTTTGCCATCTTGGTGGAGTGCATTAAATATATGGAAGAATTCTTCTTGTGTTTTTTCTTTACCGCTAAAAAATTGTATGTCATCTACAATAAGCACATCAATATTGCGGTAGAACATAGAAAATTCACTGGCACGGTTGTTACGAATCGCATGCACAAATTCATTCGTGAATGCTTCAGAAGAGATGTAGAGAACTGATTTTTCGTCTCCATATTTGTGCTTAATTCGATTACCAATACTCTGAACCAAATGGGTTTTTCCTAGACCAGTTGGTCCATAAATAAAAAAAGGATTGAATGAGTTAGTTCCGGGATTATCGGAAATAGCCATAGCAGCAGAACGGGCTAGACGATTGCAATCACCTTCTATGTAACGCTCAAAGACATAAGATCCATTTAAATTAGAGTCTATTTTGGTTTTTCTAATTCCAGGAATAACAAAGGGATTTTCTATGCGGTCAGGGGAGTAATCAGGGTAACTCTGAACATGTTGAATCTGAACTGGAGGCATTGGTCGTTGAGGCAATCGGACTGATTTATTATGCTCATATTGATCAGATTTTTCCATTACAACGGAATACTCAAGCTTTCCGTTTTCACCCATCACTTTAGATAAGGTTGACCGTAACATGGTGTAGTAATGTTCTTCGAGCCACTCGTACCAAAATTGACTAGGAACTTGAATCGTTAGGGTATTTTCTAATAGACTGATGGCACGAATGGGTTCGAACCAAGACTTGTACTTTTGATAGCTTATGTTGTCTTTAATTATACTAAGACACTTTCCCCAGGTTACCTCTGCTGTTTCAGTTTGCAATGCTTATGACCTCCAACACAGTGTATATATCAATAAATCCATATTACCTTTAAACCAACGCGTTATTTTTAGAGTTATCCACATATTTGAGCATGAAGCGCTATTTTTTCTTAAGATGAAAATGATGATAATTTATCTACTTGTCAAACATAATAGTTTGGTTAATCATGAAGTTATCCACACTTCATAATTAGCCATAAAGTCTTATAAAACAATATTAATGAGAGGTCAGACACAGATTTAGCAAGATAAGTTATATTGACATAACATTGCCCTAATAAGGTTGTTTCCTAAGTTTTAGACAAAGCTATTTTTTTTTCGAGTACTTTTTAACAAGTTATCCACATTATTCTGCAAAACTTGAAATTTTTTTTAAGTCTTATGCTGGGAAACAGTTTAAGGGGCTTACTGAAGAATATGATTTAATTAGATTACCCTGATAGCTTGTCCCACTTTATGATTGATTATGGGTGCAGATAACAAACCGATCATTACCTGCTAAATCTAGCCGAATTTCTGCTGTAAATCCATGCTCTTTTGAAAGGTACTGAACCTCGTCGGCATAATTTTCGTGAACTTCAAAATACATTTGAGACTGAAGTGGTTTTAGTAGTGCTTTAGATTGTTTAATAAGCGCTGAGTACATACGATTAGTAGAGCTACAAAACAGAGCTAGCTCAGGCTCGAACTCGCGCACCTCTCGTTCTAATGCATTCCATTCATCTCTGAGTATATAGGGAGGATTAGAGACTAAAATATCACATGATTGTTTAAGCTCAGGATAATGGCGTAATAATTCTGGGGCAAATATATCGTCTTGAAACCAATGCACCTGTAATCCTAGTTCTTTTTGATTCTTTTGGGCGACATGCAGAGCCAATTCAGAGATATCGGTTGCCCATACTTCCCATTTAGGACGTTCTTTTTTTATGGCTAATGCGATGCAACCGGAACCGGTTCCTATGTCTACTAGTCTTTTAGGTGTATCCTTGTCATGGGAGGCTAAAATATATTCTACAAGTTCTTCGGTTTCCGGTCTTGGGATTAAAACCCCTGAAGCCACTGTAAGTTCTATTCCAAAAAAATCTACTTTACCAGTAATGTATTGTAAAGGCTCGTGTTTAGCTCGCCTTTGAACCATCGCTCGGAGGAGTTTTAATTCAGTGGAATGAAGGGGACGTTCAAAGAGTAAATACAAATCCAGGCGTTTTACTTTTAACACGTGAGATAACAACCATTCAATACTAAACCGGGGATTGCGAACCCCTTTCTGGTTAAAATATATCGTACCCCAGTCTAAAACACCGAGCACCGTCCACGACTTATTTTGCATTATTCGTCGCCGATAGCGTCTGAAATACGTTCTTCTTGTACGGTTAAACCGTATCGTTTTCCGAAATCAAATATGAACTCAGTTACAAGGGATTCTATACTTTGTTCTTCGGATAGTGAGCTTCCTCTAAAACCCATTCGACCGCCAGTCTTTTTTAAGATGATCTTGGTTTGCTTAGGATTACTTTCCACAATGCATGTTAGAGTTACACTGGAGTTGATTTGTTTTTCATATTCCTCGTAGACTGCTACATATTGGGTATGCTTGAGTTCATCAAAACTGCGAGTATGTAAAAACTTGGGTTTATGCACATCAAACAATTTCAAAGCCATTCGGAGCAAAGTTGCTGATGGACCATAAATAAGAAAGGTAGAGTGTGAATTCATTCAACTGGGTTTTCTGTAAGACAATAAGTTAACACTGTATTTATTTCAATGGCTTAGAATAATTCAATTGTAGTATAAAATAAAGCAGTTAATATTTTTGCCTATTTATCGAATGAAAATAACATGTTCTGTATTTAAGGCAACAAAAAATTCTATTTTTTTCATTTACTCTTTGAACATTTAAACTATTACTTTGTTAAATAAGTTCTTTTATTGCAAATGAAAATGTAAGATATGTTCACGTTTAGCTATCAAATTACCATTTAACTCTATTTTTAGAAATGTCAACTGCAAGAATAGTTTTTATACTTTTATATACTAGCTTTACCACGGTGTTATATGTGTTTATTATGGGATTTTGGTTAAGTGTATTTACCCCACAAAAAACATTTGCTCAAAGCCAAGCCAATGAAAATGAGCAGGAATATGTATTTGGTGAACCTGAATTAGTGGGTACAAATATTTCTCGAAATCTTTTTGATGAAGGTTACCTATCGGGGTTAGGATTTAGAATTGGGTTGAATGATTTTGGATTCCAACTTGGAGCGCAATATCGACGTTCCATACAACCATACACCGAGGCTTTGATCAGTATTAGTATGAGTGGAGTTCGAGATCCAAGTGAACAAACGTACATTGATTATTATTTTGGTAATCGTGTGGTCCCAAGTAAATACAAGCGTATTCTAAGTATGCCGTTGACATTAGGTCTCAAGAAGCGGTTTTTCCCCAATCAAATCACCGATAATTTTCGGTTGCATAGTTCAGTTAGCTTAGGTGGCGCCATGATGTTTGTTTTGCCCTATTTTCGAGATTACAACGATAATGGGTTTCGTGAAGCAAATCTTAATGAGTTTGTAAGCTATGAGCCAGTTAATGATATTTTTGAAGGTTGGAATGAGCTCGAAACTTCTCTGGCAATGATGGGCGAATGGGTTTTAGGAATCGATTTTGGACATAATTTTGCACAGCTTCAGAGTTTTCAGTTTGGCTATACCTTCTACTATTTGTCTACTGAGATACAAATTATGGAGCCATTTAAACCCTCTCGTGTAAATGGAGTTATCATCGACGTAAATCAAGATCAAATACCAGATGCGTTCGAGCGTTCCAATGATCCCGTAAATTTTTTAAGTTCTTTTCAAATAACCTTTGTATTTGGTAAAATGTGGGCTCGGGATTAAGTTATCTCTTAGCCATGAACTTGGTGAATATTAACTAGAAGTAATGACTTTAAACCAGTCTGCTGGATGAGCAAGCGAATCGATTATAAGATCGGGTTCATACTCAGCTAACTCTTCCTGAGAAAATTTTCCTGTTGTGACGGCCACACACCTCATGCAGGCATTTTTTGCACATATTACATCTCGTGGAGTGTCCCCGATGATAAGGAAACGCTGAGGATTGGGCGTGATGTCTAAGGTGTCCTGAATATGCTTGAGAGCAAGTAGAGGAAGCATGTTTCGGTCGGAGTGAAATTCACCAAAAGCTCCAAAACTAAATTCCTGATGAATATTTGCTGCGCATAATTTTACTGCGGCGGCATCTGGATAGTTTCCAGTGAGTAATCCTCTGATGAAAGTTGGACTTGAAAAGTATTCCAAAGCTTCATCCACATGGCTATGCCGAAGTAAATGATATGGTTTGATTTGCTCAGACAAACGCTTTAGATATAGTGCTTTGAACTCTTGGTATAACTCTTTTTTATTATCATGATTGACTAAAAAAGATGATATAATATCAAAGTCAGTTCTCCCGGAAAAGGGGTCTTTTTCCATATCGGGGTAGTCAATGTTTAGCTCATCTATGATGCCACGGAGCAAGGGGCGGTTGAAGGTGCGGTCTACGGTAAGGAGGGTTCCGTCTATGTCAAAAAGGATAACCCAAGGATGAAAAGACATAAAAATTCTTATTTTTTGCTAGTTTTAGACGTTTTTGAAAATATGCGTGTTAAGTTACGAAAACTATTCGCATACTTGCTTTATGCTAAGTGTAAATCCTAGTACCTTTAGGATACACTTATCGAACCAATCCAAAGGAGTTATTATGAGTTTTATTGAAGATATTGTAGCCCGCCAGATTATTGATTCACGTGGAAACCCTACAGTAGAGGTGGATGTTATATTAGATACCGGTAATATGGGACGAGCTGCCGTACCCTCTGGTGCCTCTACTGGTGAGTTTGAAGCTGTTGAGTTACGTGATGGAGATGCGGAAGTATTTTTAGGAAAGGGAGTAGCGCAAGCTGTTGAAAATGTTAATGCAATTGTAGCTGAAGAACTTCAAGGATTGCCAGTGTTCAATCAAACTGAGTTGGATGCTTTACTTATCGAATTAGACGGAACGCCCAATAAAGCTAAACTAGGAGCCAATGCTATTTTAGGGGTATCAATTGCTCTGGCAAAAGCTGCTGCTAATGAAGTGGGATTACCACTTTGGAGATATGTTGGGGGAGTCAATGCCAAAGTTTTACCGCTACCTATGATGAATATAATAAATGGGGGTTCCCATGCAGATAATAGCGTCGATTTGCAGGAGTTTATGATTATGCCTACAGGTGCCGAATCATTTTCGCATTCATTACAAATGGGAGCGGAAATTTTTCATACTCTTAAGAAAGTATTGGCAGCTAAAGGATATAGTACTGCTGTAGGAGATGAAGGTGGTTTTGCGCCAAATCTTAAGTCGAATGAAGAGGCCTTAGAAGTGATTATGCAAGCCATTGAAAAAGCAGGATATGTCCCAAAGGATGATGTGTTAATTGCTTTGGATCCAGCTACTTCAGAGTTTTATAATACAAAGACTGGCCTGTATGAATTTAAATGGAGTGATGGCTCAAAAAAAGATACAGATGCGATGGTTGATTTTTGGAGTAACTGGGTGGACAAATATCCCATTATTTCCATTGAAGATGGAATGGCTGAAGATGACTGGGACGCATGGAAAAAACTTACTGAGGCCGTTGGAGATAAAGTCCAATTGGTAGGAGATGATTTATTTGTAACCAACACTGAGCGATTATCCCGTGGAATAGAGGGGGATATTGCCAATTCTATTTTGATCAAAGTTAATCAGATTGGAACGCTAACTGAAACCTTAGATGCCATTGAAATGGCCCATAAGAATTCGTATACAGCCGTTATTTCACATCGTTCGGGCGAAACCGAAGACGTTACCATCGCAGATTTATCGGTGGCCACCAACGCTGGACAGATTAAAACGGGATCAATGTCACGAACCGATCGAATTGCAAAGTATAATCAGCTTATTCGCATCGAGGAGGAGCTTGGAGATTCGGCGCTGTTTCTTGGAAAAGACGCATTTGGACTTTAGGCGTTGAGCATGCGTTTTACTTCGAGTATAGTTTTTTTTCTAGGGTATTGGCTGAGTCTTAGTTCACTACAAGCTCAGCAACGTCCGCAGGAATACATAGCGCCCAACCTAACCGGTGAAAACTTACTGCAATATATCTTTCAGGAATATTCAGTAAGCAATCCTTTAGGATATAACGGCGCAAGAGATCAAATGTATAGTAGTATTGATAAAGTAAATGGTCAAATTATTGGGGTATATACCGGATATACTATCACCAGTAATAATCGTACGGATGCATTCAACAAAGGTATTAACACCGAACATGTTTGGCCACAAGGATTATTTGATAAAAATGAGCCAATGCGGGGAGATATCCACCATATATTTCCAACTAGAATTGAAGCTAATTCAGCTCGTTCTAACTATCCCTTTGATGAAATACCAGACAATCAAACCGATAAATGGTTTTATTTGTCTAATGAATCTAATGGAATACCTTCGTCGAATATTGATTTATATAGCGAATTAGATAATGGTAGGGCCTTCGAGCCACGCGAGGATTTTAAGGGTAATGTTGCTAGAGCTATCTTTTATTTTTGGTCGGTCTACCAAAACAGGGCAGTAGTAAAAGACGATGTTTCTTTTTTTAATGGAATGAAAGATGTACTCTATGACTGGCATAAATACGATCCAGTGGATGAGATGGAATGGAACCGGAGCTTAGGAGCCGAGCAGGTACAGGGGAACAAAAATCCTTTTGTGCATGATTCTACCCTTGTGGATAGAGTTTATTTTGGGGGGCAGGTTGTTACGAATGAGTATACGATACAACAAGAGTTTAGCCAGGGCCAAAAAAAAATTCGTCTACTTCAAAACTATCCAAATCCCTTTAATCCAAGTACAACCATATCTTTTGAGCTAACTAGCCCTGAATATATTCGTCTTTCAGTCTATACTATGTTAGGTCAGCCGGTAGCTATGCTAGCGGAAGGTAAACGGGAGGCAGGGTGGTATCGTATAGCTTTTAATGCAGACCAGTTACCCTCAGGCATCTATTTTTATAGACTTGAACAGCTCTCGGGAGAAGTTTTGTTTACTCGCAGAATGACCTTGATTAAATAATCGGGTGAGCTAATGCGTATTCACGAAATAGAACTAATTCATTTCCGAAATCATACGCATACCAAGGTAGCTTGGGCGCCATATATAAACGTTCTTATAGGTCCAAATGGCGCAGGAAAAACCTCCATTGTAGATGCCATTCATTACCTCTGCATGTCACGAAGTTTTGTCACTAACTCGGATACTCATGTGGTTAAACAGGATACCAAATCATTCTTACTTCGCGGGCAATTTCAAGGTCAAATAAGGGCACAATTTCAGCTAGCATTAAGTTATTCTAGAGGAGAAGGAAAGAAAATATTCGTGAATGAAGGTCCATTGGATAGGCTCTCTGACCTGATAGGAATGGTTCCTATGGTAGTATTGAGCCCACAAGATGAGCAGCTAACCAAAGGTGGGCCGGTAGAAAGGCGGCTGTTTATTGATGCTTTTATTAGCCAGTTATCTCGATCGTATTTGAGAAATTTAATAGAATATAGGCAGGTTAGACGTCAGCGGAATAAATTACTTCAAAAGTATGCCGAAGGAGGATCCTTTCGGGTAAATAAAATCCTCATGCAAAATTACTTGGAGCCTTGGAATGAGCAATTAGTTCGTATCGGTGCTAAAATCATGGATGAACGAGTGAGTGTTATTGACCAACTTGAGCGGTTTGTGCAGTTCAATTTCACCGAGATATCAGGTCTAGAGATGCAACCAGGCATGCGCTATGATGCTATGGTGACTGGATGGGATGGAAATTCCGAGGCCAAAGCAGTTTCAGATGAGGATAGCAAAAATAAAGAGACTGACTCGACAACTGCATTAACCCGACTTGAGCGGATCGAAAAATGCTTTAAAGAGGCTTTGGATAAACAATTTGATAAAGAATTGGAGCGTGGGCAAAGTCTAGTCGGGCCTCACAGAGACGAAATTGTGTTTTATTTGGATGAGGTAGAGCTACGCCGATATGGCTCACAAGGTCAGCATCGTTTGTTTGCCCTTGCCTTAAAATTAGGGCAATTGGATTATTATTCAAAGGAATTAGAAGACGCTCCACTGTTGGTTTTGGACGATGTGTTTGGTGACTTGGATGAGGAACGAGTGCGGGTTTTACTCGAGCATTTAAAAGCACATCAAGGACAGAGCTTTATTACGGCCGCGCATCCGGTGGCTTTTAGTGATTTTGTGGATTTTGATGCCCCCGATCATATGTGTATTACAATTAAGGATGGAAATGTAGCCGAAACTAAGTAAGTTGGTTTACAATGCGTTTAGACAAGCCACCATCAATATCAGAAGTATTAAAAGAGTTTTTGTATCGTTATCCACATCAGAAGAAATTACGACAGGGAATGGTGCTTGCTAATTGGGCAGAAGTTGTTGGGCCAAAAATAGCCGAACAAGCCCACAATGTGTATTTTCAAGGCAGTGTACTAACTTGTGTTGTTACGAATGCGGTGTGGCGACATGAAATTCATGCGAACAGGTTTCAAATTGTTAAGCGGTTGAATGATGCGGTGGATCATAAGGTGGTAAAAGAACTTAAAGTAGTGGCTAAATAAGGCTTCGTTTCAATGAAGTCAACGGTTGGAAATAGGTATTGGCCAAAGTATATTTAATCAAATTAGATAGTGATGAAAGATTCGTATCATAGAAATACCTTAAACGCCATCTTTAGCCCTTTTATAAAGGCGCTACGGGCTATTGATACGGCTTTGATTGGATTGCGGAAGGAGAATGGAGTATCGTATACATCGCGTAAGGAAAAAATAACAGTTTTTGTCGTTTCTTATGTGTTTGCCGTGACCTTTTGGATGGTGGTTAATTTAAATGGATCGTACAACATAGAGTTAGAACTTCCTTTAGAAGTTGGGTCTGTACCAGTAGGAATGGCTTTGGTAGACGCGATTCCTGAAACCATAGTAGCCGAAATAAGTGGGGAAGGTTGGAAATTAATTAGCCTTAAAAATAATCCGCCTGCTATACCGGTAGATATTAGCCCTGGAGAGGTTGATATGTTTTCTCAGCTTAGGCAACGCTTCGCCCCCGAGCAAGATGTATCAGTTTTAAACGTACAACCTATTCGTCTGCTTTTTAATCTAGAGCCTATGATGAAAAAGCAATTACCGCTGGTTTGGGAGCCTACATTAGGCTATGCCGAACGTTATGGCAGAGTTGGGCAAGGTTATTTAGAGCCTGATAGTATTTGGGTGTCTGGGGCAGTGTCTAAATTGGAAAATCTAAACGCTTGGATCATTGACTATCAAATTAAACTAGACAATATCCGGGAAAATGTCACGCTTCAACTCCCTATTATCTCCTCTGATCCTTCGCTAAGCTTCGATCAGAATCTAGTAAGTTATCATGAAATAGTGACTGAATATACCGAGGGTGAACTCACACTGATGCTCAATCTCGAAAATGCCCCTGGAAATCAACGGTTTAATTTCTCCCCTTCTACCGTCACCGTTCAGTATCGCGTGCCAATCGAACAATACAGCGAGGCCGAAAGAGCCAGACCATTTGAAGCATATGTTGATTATGAGAATATTCGAAATAATACCACTGGAATTGTAACCCCAGAAATCCGTCTGGTTAATGAAAATCTAGCCACAGAAATAAAAAGTTTCCGCCCTAGCGTGGTCAGCTTCTTTAATTTGATCGATCAATAATCAAAATTATGTAAAGTTGATTAATGAATAAGAACGATATAGAATAGTCAACTAAATAGAGTTCGTATCTTCAAAAGGTGCTAATATTTTCTCGATATTATGATGGCCTGGGAAAAATTCCAATAGGTGCATCATAACTTCGTCCACTAGTGAGTCCGGGCATGATGCTCCCGAGGTTAGAGCAATTTTGAGTGGTTTCCGTGATCGGTCTAACCAGTTTGTTGTTTCAAGTATTTTCTTTTCCCATTGATTGAAGTGTCGAACTTGACCTTCGTCAATGATTTCTCCAGCATCACGAATATGATAGGTTGGAAAAGCATGTTCCAGAATTTCAACCAAATGCATAGTGTTAGAAGAGTTATACCCACCAACAACAAAGGCTAGATGGGCGTCGGTTTTCGAAAGTTTGATGGTAGCAGTTTGATTTTCGTTGGTTGCATAACATAAGGTGTCACTGGTATCTGCAAAATGCTGTTGAATATCTGAAGCGCTAAACAACTGAAGGGTTGCCTTTTTTAAAATATCCATGACCTTTTGCGTCTCGGTTGCAAGCATAGTGGTTTGGTTTATAACCCCAAAACGCTGTAAGTCCTTTTTGGGATCAAATCCAGGGGTACATTTATGGCCAAAATAGTGCTCAAAGTCTTTTTTAGGTCGGTGGCCAAGCATACATTCAGCTAAGATTTGAGCTTCTTTGGGATTTAGTACTACTACTACTTTTGAGTGGGTTGAGCTCTGTGAAAAAGTAGCCCGTGTTTCCTCGTGTCTATGTTTTCCGTGAACCACCAAAGCATAATTATTCTTTCCTAGTTGAGCACCTCTTTTCCAAACCTTTTCTACGAATGGGCAGGTGGTATTGAACGCATAGGGGTCAATTCCTTTTCCTTTTAGTTGCTCTTCAATTTCTACGGTGGTACCAAACGCAGGTACAATAACTATGTCTTCGGAGCTTAGAGAGTCTATTGGAATGCGCTCGCTACCATCGGTATGTTGAAGAAATTTCATGCCTTTTTTCAGTAGATCTTCATTAACCGTGGGATTATGAATCATTTCACTGAGCAGATAGATATTCTTATCTGGGTGCTCATGTAATGCTTTATAGGCAATATCGATAGCATTTTCTACACCGTAACAAAAGCCAAAAAATCGTGGGATGTAAAACTGTACCGTGCCAAAATCTAATAAAGTAGGTTTGAGGTCCTTTTTTGTTGGATCCATTATTTTCGTAGCCTCTTTCACTTGGCGGATAACCGAGGAACGATACTGATCGGGAATGTCAAAGCTTTTACGAGCCATTATATTAAGACTATTTTTATTGGATGATTGTTGTAAATAAAAACCATTGAAAAGTATTGCAAATCTTCAGGGTGACTTTGATGATGTTTAGATGAATAAATCAACAAATCTTTACAAAGATTTAATAATCTTTGGTCTTAATATTATGTACTTTTTGCTCCTCTTAATAATGATAAAATATAGGAATCTTACTAATAGAATTCTCCCAATATCATTAGCAATGCATTAAACAAAAATAAGAATAAGCTGGTCAATCTATCATTTAATTTTTGTTTAAAAGACTCACCACATAGAATATAAGATGCCATTTTTAAATATTAGTTTTAATTCAACTAGATTTAAAATTTATTCAATTATAAATCTTTCTACTTTCTACCTGTTGTTATCATTGATACCTACGACACTGCATGCACAAGTGGTACAGGTAGGTGCCGGAAGTTATAGTACAACTTTACCATCTGGAGAAATAGGGCCTCAAAATGCAAGTGGCCAAAATATCTTGCCTAAAGTTTCAAATTCATTTGATCAAAAAGTCCAAACAAATGACTGGTGGAGTAGTTTAATTTTCCCATTCTTTGGAAATCAGCATTCAGGAAAGTTAATTGCACATCCACTGTCTATGCAAGCAAATAAATCAGGATTAGAACTCAGTTATCAACCAAAGCATGTTTTAATTAATGCTGCACCTGGTTCAGATTATTTGTTTCCCTACGTTGCTCAAATGACTGTCGGCATTCAAGGATTAAATTCGACAAATACAAAAACATATAGATACGATGATTGGACGGTTACTGCTGAGTGGTTAAATGGAGATAAGTCTATGCTTGCTACAATGGGTCACGGATTACCTTTTGTATACTTTCAAATTAATGGAGGTAATGCACTAATTGATTTTACTGGAAACCCAACAACTTGGTATAACGAAGACGGTGTATTAGGTATAACTCTTGATGGTAAACATTATGGAATATTTGCACCAACAGGATCAACTTGGGATACAGGGAATAATTTTACTTCTGACCTCGATGGTAAAGACTATTTATCTGTGGCTTTATTGCCGAATAATTCGCAGCAAACATTAAATGAGTTCAAAGTCAGAGCTTATGCTTTTGTGACCGATAGTAAGGTTGAATGGAATTATGATGAACTAAATTCAACTTTAAAGTCAACTTATACATATGAAACTGTCTTAAAAGATTCAGCAACTGGAAATATTAATGAAACAATATCAGCTTTATATCGGCATCAATGGCTGAATGTGAATGAGCCATTGACTGACTATTCCTATGTTTCACCTAGAGGGGAAATGAAGGTTATTAAAGGCAATACATTTACTACATCACTAAAATTTCAAGGAGTTTTACCCGCCCTTCCTAATCAGGGAGATTATAATCCGGAGGTACTAAGTAATTTGATTTCAGATGTAACTAAAGAATCTCTTAATGCAGGTCCTTCATATGAAAATGGTAAATCAATGGCTCGATTTGCAAATTTAGTTCACTTAGCAGATCAGATGGGTTTATCAAGTGAACGAGATTATTTTCTAACAGAATTAAAAACAAGACTAGAAGATTGGTTTACCGTTGGGGGACAACAAGAGTATTCCTATAATGCTAATTGGGATGTATTGACTGGCTATCCATCTGGTTACGGAGCTGATAACCAAATCAATGATCACCATTTTCATATGAGTTATGCTATTGTCAGTGCTGCAACCATAGCACAATATGATCCAGAATGGGCGTCTCAAGAACAATGGGGAGGAATGGTTAATATGTTAATAAGAGATGCAAATAATTGGAATAGAGAAGATGAATTTTTCCCTTTTCTTCGGTCTTTTGATATCTATGCAGGTCATTCCTGGGCAGCTGGTCATGGTGACTTTGCCGAGGGAAACAATCAAGAATCTAGTTCTGAATCTATGAATTATGCTTCAGCAGTAATTTTGTGGGGAGAGGTAACTGGACAAAAAGAAATACGTGATATGGGTATTTTTCTTTACACAACTGAAACTACTGCTGTGGAACAATATTGGTTTGATATTGATCAAGAAGTATTTCCAGAAGGTTATCCTCACGTTGCATTAGCTATGGTATGGGGTTCCAAAGGCGTTCATGCAACTTGGTTTGGTGGAGATCCAGAATTTGTGCATGGGATTAATTTTTTACCAATTACCAGTGGGTCTTTATACTTGGGTAGACATCCCGATTATATAATTGAAAATTATAATGAGATAGTGGAAGAAAGAAGCGGGCAGCCAAAATTATGGAAAGACTTATTTTGGTTGTATTTGTCAATGTCAGACCCAAACCAAGCTTTAGCGTATTATCTTACAGAGTCTCCAAAGCTAAATTATAATGATCATGACGAGGTGTTCAACGGGTTATCTCAACCTTTTACTATGCATTGGCTTTATAATATGAAAAGGATGGGTCAAGTTGATACGACAGTGACAGCAGATATTCCTACTTACTCAGTTTTTAGAAAAGGTGAAGACAAAACATATGTAGCATATAATGCTAATGAAACAGACAGAATAGTAACATTTTCTGATGGTTACTCAATGACCGTTCCAGCTGGTGAGACTTATACAGAATCTACACAGCAATTTAATCCCAATGCGCCGGTTGTTTTATTAAATGCTGATAAAACTTCTGGTAAATCTCCGCTGTCGATAAACTTTAAAGCCTCAAATAGTTTTGATAGAAATGACTTAGCAATAAATTTTGATTGGACATTTGGTTCTTTAGGAAGCTCTTCCAAAGCGGACACTACATTTACATTTTATGAAACAGGAGATTATACCGTTAATTTGAAAGTAACTAATAGTAATGGATTGGTTTCTGAGGACAGTATTATTGTTAGAGTGCTCCCTAACGGAACACCTTATGGTGGAGCTCCTACAAACGTCCCGGGTACTATTGAAGCGGAACATTACGATAACGGAGGTGAAGGTATTGCATATCATGATGTAGATGCAAACAATCAGTTTTATAGAGCTGGTGAGGGTGTTGATTTGAGTGGAGATGGAGGAAAAATCCATGTTTATTGGATAGTGGCAGGTGAATGGATAGAATATACCTTTAAAGTAAATGAGGCAGGTAATTATAGATTTACAACTCATGTTGGAACTGTACCAGGGTTTGGTAATTTTACTATGTTTATTGACAATGAAGATGTTAGTGGTAAAAAACAGGTTAAGGGTACAGGCAGTTTTATAAACTTTGTTGGAATGGATGTTGGACCCGTAACGCTTAGTGAAGGCACACATATAATGCGTTACGAATTTGATACTGATTATGACTCAGAGGTAAATAATTGGTTGTTTAGTTTCGATAAAACAGTAGTGCATAAGATTTCGGACACATCTAATGAAGACGAATTAGTACCATCAGTGTTTTCATTAGCCCAAAATTATCCAAACCCATTTAATCCAACTACTCAAATTAGTTTTAATTTACCTGCGGCAGGTCATGTCGAACTTAAGGTATATAACATGCTTGGAAGAGAAGTAACAGAGTTAATTAGTGGACAACGAACAGCTGGGTCACATACTATTCGTTTTGAAGCTGCCAACCTGGCAAGTGGAGTTTATTTGTACGAACTTCGTTTCAATGGTGCTGTGCTTTCAAATAAAATGATTTTATTGAAGTAGTTTGGTTAAAAGGCCAACCTTTACATATTGGCCTTTATTTTCAGCACTTGGATTACAGCACTTAGTCTAAATCTTCTGGGATATTGTAGTCTATTGTTGATCCATGATAATCACCCAATAAGTGTTCAGCAAAGTAGTACCACATCATTCGCTCGAAATACGGTTGATAAGGTCCAAATCCATGTCGGCGTCCAGGTAAAATCATCATATCAAAACGTTTTCCTTCTTTAACAAGTGCATCAACTAATCGTATAGTGTTAGCCGGATGAACGTTATTGTCTATGTTTCCGTGGACTAGCAATAATTTCCCTTGCAGATTTTTGGCTAGAGCTGCATTAGTTTCAATAGGGCCTTCGAAGGTAGTTAGGGTTTTTTCTATTTCCACGCTATCCTCGCCCACTTCTTTGATTATCTTGGTGGTTTCTTTTACCCCGTTATGTGTTTCACTCCACCATCGATTGTAAACATTGTTATCATGATTTCCAGCAGATGATACCGCAACATCATAAAAGTCGGGGTGAGTTAATAAGGCTGCAGTAGACATAAATCCACCACCAGAGTGTCCATAAATTCCAACTTTAGATCCATCTAAAAAGTCGTGCCGACTAATTAATTGTTCCAATCCATACCGATTATCAGCTAACGGATAATCTCGAAGATCTCCATATCCATAGGTATGGTAATAACGACTCCGTAAAGGACTACCTCCACGATTACCGAATGCAACGACAATAAAACCAACTTGAGCTAAAGCTTGATGCCGTGAGGCCCCAAAAGTGATGGGGAAAGGCTCAGTTTGAGGGCCTGGATAAACGTAAGAGATAACGGGGTATTTCTTATTGGGATCAAAATCAAATGGTTTCCACATGACACCATATAAATCAGTTGCTCCATCAGCTGCTTTAACGGTAAATATTTCAGGTACTTCCCAGCCCAATTCGGTGGCACGATCTATATTAACTTGCTGCAATTCGAGAATTATTTTACCAGAGCCGTCCCGTAGAACCGATCTTGTTGGTTCATGAACTGTAGATATATTATCGACAAAATAATTTCCTTTTTCAGATGCATAAATCTGATGATTGCCAGACTCAGTACTCAAATGTTGTAACCGGCTTCCATCAAAACGTACGCTATATAAGTGTTGATAATAAGGGTGCTCACCAGTCTCTTTACCAAAGGCAGTAAAATACATAGTCTGAGCAGCTGTATCTATTTTTACAATATTACCAGCTACAAAATTTCCCTTTGTTATTTCATTTTTTAGCTCTCCATCTGAATTATAGCGGTAAAATTGTCCCCAACCCGTCCGTTCACTCCACCAAATATATTCCTTGCCTTCATCAATAATTGAAACATCCATAAAACGCCAGTTCCAGTAAGGTTTACTTTCTTCTCCAAAGATAAATTCAGTTTCACCTGTAGAGGTATTTGCTCGAACTAATTCAACCTTACTTGCGGCACGGTTCAGGCGAGTGAAGAATAAATAATCAGAGCTGTTCTTTCGAAAGTCACCTTTAATCAAATTTCCTGGATCTGCGCTAAGATTTTGATCTTCCCACCGTTCTGTGTCAATAATAGTTCTACTTTGCTGATTAATATCAAAAACCTCGAGGTATTGTATGCCGATTTCTTCTTCACCTGGCATAGCATATTTGTAAGTTTCAAGTTCGGGTCGCTTTTTTAAGTAATTGATCACCCAAAGTTCCTCCACTTCTCGGTAATCCGTACGTTGAACATATAATTTTTTTTCATCGTCAAACCAACGTACTCTAGCTCTCATTTTTTCAGTGGTATCGGTTGATCCTTGGTCAAATTGATAGGAAAACCACCTTTCACCATCTTGAGTAAGTTGTATCACAGTACTGTCTGTAGTATCACCACTCATCACATATAGGTTATGATTCTTTGCATAGGCAATCCAAGTACTATCTGGTGAATAGGTCTGCCAAGGTTCTCTTTTGTCAGACTTCAGAGAGTCACCTTTGATTAAGGTATTTTTGTCTACATCATATAAAAATTCAATACTATCGACATGGAAACTGAAGCGTTCTTTATCGCTGTCATAATCAAAGCCTTTGAGGTCTAAATTTGTCGCGTTAAAAGGACGTTTAAACATTTCGGAAAGTTCTCCAGCTAACCGCTCACGATCAAATAATGGTCGCTGCCTACGCTCATCAGTATGCACATAGTACCACTCTTTACCTTGAGCTGTTTCATAGGTGTACCAAAAGTCATCGGTACTTTCAATCCATCTTGGCCTAACGGTAGTAGTTCCGATCAGTTTATCCATTTTTTGGGTTGTGAAACGCTCTGCTAAATCAAAATTAGCCGAAATTATTTTTTGATCAGATATACTTTGAGCGTTGATATCCAATGAAAAAATTAAAAATAAAGTGAAGAAGTAGTACCTAAGCATATTATTTATGTTTTTGTGAATAATTAGTAGCTAGATGAATATTTGAATAACAATATTTTACAATCTTATTTTTTTTTGTTTAATTGATGTTCTATCACATTAAAATACAAGTCACAGCTATGAAAAATCTATACCGAATAAGCTTCTTTTTCTCATTTTTAGTCTGCTCATTACTATTTACAACTTCAAATATAAATGCACAAGTATCTCAGAACATTGTAGAATACAAAGGCAGTAAAGTCGTTGCAAATAGTGTAATTGTAAAAGTAGACGAAACTAAATTTAAATTAAATGGTCTACAAGCCTCTAACCAAGCTAGACTTGAAAGTATCAAAAATGGTTATGGTGTGGAAGACACCAAAAAAATTCTTTTTGACGGTGCAGAAGAATGGAAAGTTAAAGTCAAAGATTATGAGAATGTACTAAAGCAACTTAACAGTGTACCAGGTGTTTCTGCATTTCCAAACTATTACTTTAGCAGAGGTGAGTATGAGATCACAAAGGCTAAGCAGATTAATTCAAATATGGATGTATCTGAGGTAACTAGTAATAGATTTTTTAAAGGAAGTTTTACTGGTTCTACTGTTTCATTAGAGTCGCCAAAACGGACTGAGCATACCGATGGCAAACTACCATTAGTCTACAGTGAAGACTTTAGCAATCCTGCTGGTTATGCGCAACATGCCGCGATTTATAGAACTGGTGCAAACGAAAATGTAGTTTTAAATGGGGGTTTTGATAAATTATTTGAGAGTGACGACTATCGTTTATGGGAAGAAAATTTATCAGAAACTAATGGACAATTTGGAAGTGTAAGTCTTGACGATACTTTAAAATTTACAATCACTCAGGCTGGTAATCCTTGGGATGTACAAGTATGGCAAGAATTAACTCCTATGCAAATTGATGGGTTGACAATGGGTGGTACATGGGAACTAAGTTTCAAGGCTATGAGCCCAGATGGAGCAAAAACTTTTCATGTATATTTAGGAGAAAATGGAGGATCTTGGGATCGTTATTGGGCTGCAGATGGTGATGGACTGGTAACGGTTGATGGGGAATGGAAAACATATACATTAACTACGGAAGTCGATAAATCTTGGGAAAATATGAAGTTAGGATTTGAGGCGGGTGCTGACGTTAATGATCTCCAAATTGACGATGTGGTCTTAAAACATGTGCCAGTAGTACATGAAAATATTGTAAATAATGGAAATTTTTCAGACGGTGATTCATTGTGGACCACTGAGGGGGATAGAGGTACAGTTACTTATGATGATTCACTTAAGTTTGTTGTAGAATCGGCCGGTAATCCTTGGGAGCTACAAGCATATCAGTCGCTATCAGCAGAACAAATTGCGGCATTAGCACAGGGAGGAGATTGGGAATTGACGTTTGATGCAATGAGTCCTGATGGAGCAAAAAGTTTCCATGTTTTCTTGGGTGAAGTCGGTGGCGGTTGGGCTCGCTACTGGGAAGGTAATGTTGATGTTGATGGAACGATGAAAACCTATACACTCAATACCAATATTACACAGACTTGGGAAACCATGAAATTAGGATTTGAAGTATCTGCTGATACAGCTGATCTGATTATCGATAATGTTTCTCTTAAAAAAGTTGATTCAGGACCTAGAGGGGTTGATATAGCTACAGGAGAGGGTACTGCTGGTAGCTCCTCTATTGCCGGTACTTTTGGATGGGAAGGATCTGAAGTACTGAAATATCATTTAAATGTTGTGGAAGATGTTGAATTTTACGGGAATTACAGATCACCACTACTTGATTTATCTAGTTTAGATTCAACGAAATTGTATCGGATGAAGCTTGATTATGATAATTTGATGCGTTACGGTTATAAAGAACTCGTTATTTCTTCATCGAATAATGGAGATTTAGCTTTTGATATGTCTCCTATTGATGAATACCTATGGCTTGTTATTCCTGCAAGCTTCATTGGTGATACTATATTCTATGAATTTGCTATAGATGGATTTGCACCAGCTGGCACGGATGGTGACGTAGCAATTTTCGATAACGTAGTAATTGAAGAATATCCTGTAAATGATCCACGTATTACTCAACAATACTCATTCTATAATGATGGCACTTGGGAAGGAGGTGGAACTTCGGGAGCAGACATCTCTGTATTTGATGCATGGGAATTAGCAACAGGATCAGATTCGGCAATTGTTGTTGTTTTTGATGACGGGGTAGATTTTAGCCACCCTGATTTAGCAGGAAATGCTTGGGTCAATCCAGGAGAGGATTTGAACGGTGACGGGGTAATTTCAGCAGATGAAGTTAATGGAGTGGATGATGACCAAAACGGTTTTGTTGATGACTTCCATGGCTGGGCTCCTGTTTATCAAGATAATAGATTCATTAATGATGGAAGCTTTCATGGTACCCATGTCGCTGGTACAATTGGTGCTGTTGGCAATAATGGGATAGGAGTTTCTGGTGTTGCGCAAAAAGTAAAGATTATTAACGTTATGATGTTTGATGAAAATGGTGGTAGTTCAAGTGCAGCTATCCTTGAAGGATTCCAATATATTTCAAACTTACTTGATCAAGGCGTTGAGATCATAGCGATTAATCACAGTTGGGGTGGTGGATCTTCAATTGTTGATGAAGCAAGAAATGCTTTTGTCATGGAAATGACTGCTTTTGCAAAAGACCATGGAAGCCATGGAGCAGTTTGGAGTGTATCAGCTGGTAACTCTAGTTTGAATAGAGATAACCAGATGTTTTACTCTTATCCAAATAACATCAACTCGGCTAACATAATTACGGTTGCTAGTAGTACAGCAGATGAAACACCATCTTCTTTTACTGATTTTGGTAACTATACTGTAGACATATTTGCACCTGGCTCTAATATCATGTCAACTTATCCCAATAATGAGTACGTATATATGAGCGGTACTTCGATGGCCTCGCCTCATGTTACAGGAGCAATTGCTCTAGCAAAAGCGTATTTCCCAGACGAATCAGGTGTTGAGCTTATGACAAGAGTTCTAGCTAATGGTGATTTTTTCAATCAATATACGATAGCTGGAGAAGGTGAAAGATTAAATGCACACTCAAATCTAAATCCTGAGAAAGATGGTGATATTATTCCATCACATGAAATATTCTCTGGTTACCATCGATTATTCTTTGAAAGATCTGCTGATCAGCAAGTTGGTTTTGTGAATAATTCATCAGAGTCTGTGACAATTTCTGGTTATGCATTTACTGATGCTCCAGGCTTCAAAATTGGGGCTGATCCGACCAATACTGTAATTGCAGCGGGCGGTGTATTTAGTACAACAGTTAGCTACTTTGATCCTGATAGTTCAAAAAGTACTGGTCAATTAGCTTTTAGCTTATCGAGTGGTATAGATGTCTCAATACCATTATATGGTAGAACATATGAGTTCCCAACCATTCGACTGTCTGAAGAGTTTACTGACGCTGGCGAAGTTAATTTGGGTGACGTTGTAACTGGTTCTTTTGATATAATTAATGAGAGTAGTGTACCGCTCTATTTTGAAGTAATGCAGTCGCTGCAAATGCAAGATCCGGCAATGAATGAGTCATTGAATGAAATTATAACATTTGAGCCAGTCCTTTCAATTGTAAAAGATAAAAAACTCAAACGTGATAAAGTGATTGAAAGACTTAGAGGAATTAACTTGGATGACTATGATAATTCTGAAAGCATTAAGCTAGAAATAGATCCAGGCTTATTTGATCATGATGGCGGTGGCACAGGCGGTGGCACAGGCGGTGGCACACCAGTTATGGGTGAACCAATCACAATTTGGATGGATGATCTAAATGATCCAAATTATACACTGTCTAATTGGATTGTTAGAGATCTGTCTGGAGTTGGTGAAACTTGGGAGTTATTTAATTTGCCAGATCCTGAGAATCAAGATAATCTCGTATTCCTTGCAGGCGATTTCCAGGCTGGATATTTAAATGGTGCACTCACTGATGCTATTTCACCTTCTTTTGACTTTAGTAATTTAGTTGATGCAGAAGGCAATGAATACATGCCTGCTTTCTTGGAATTTGACTATGCAGCGTCATTAGAAAACGAATACGATCAATTATTAATTGGTGTATTTATCGACGGCCTTTTGTCTTTCATTATTGATGAGACAGATTATGGTACATTAATAGCCGACGGCACATACCAAAAATCTATTATTGATATCTCATCTTATGCCGGAGAAACTGACGTGAGATTTGCGTTTGCCTTCACTTCCGATGGGGACTATGTCGAGGGCTGGGGAGCACTATTTGATAATGTTGGAATATCTGTAGCAGAAAATCCTCTTTTTATGTCTGAAACTGATGGATTGGTAGAACCTGGTAACTATGAAACAGTAACTGTTGGAGTTGAAACAGGCAAGATGGGTGCTGGCTCTGGTTCATTCAGTCTTATATCTATGATTAATAACAATAGTCTAGAGGGTTATTATTACGGACCGGCGGTTCACTCATTAGATTTCATGATTAAAAATCAACCACCAGTTGCCAAAGATGACACGATGATGGTTGTTTCCGGAGATGTCATAAATACGCTTGATATTGCAGAATTTGCAGCATCAAATGACTATGATGATTCAGGACAAATATTCATAAATGATATGACTGATCCCGTTTATGGTAGCTTTAAAAATCTTGAAATAGACGGTCCACCATATTATGTTGCTCCATTGAATTTTGATGGTATGGATATGATAACATACGAAATAAGTGATGGGATGGACCTTGCACAAGCTACTATATATATCATGGTAATGGCAGAACCTGGATTTAAGACAGGTTCAACCCAACAATTTGTCCTGCTAGAAGACAATGAGTTAAAGCTTAGTACTATGACAATGGCAGCTGGTGTTGGTGGCATGGATAAAAACATGATGGTCTGGGGTAAATCAATGCATGATGCAGTACAAGTGACGCATACACCTGGCGAGCATGTTATCATGATTACTGCCGCAGAGGATTACTATGGGCAGTCAGAAGCGATGCTGTATGCTGGTCATGAAGATCATGCAATGGATTCGATGATGGTTTCTGTAGTAATAACTCCTGTTAATGATGCGCCAGTAGCATCATTTAATATTGAGCAAAATCAAGCGGGCGGCAGTGAATTTAATTTCGCTAACACTTCAAATGATGCACGTGATCCTGAAGGGGCTATTGTTCAATATGAGTGGAATTTTGGAGATGGAACGATAAGTAATGAAAAAGATCCATACCACAATTACTCTGCAGTGGGAGATTATAGCGTAACTTTAAAAGTCACTGATAACAGTGGTTCGGAAGCAGAATACTCTGAAAATGTGAGTGTAACTGTGTTAACAAGTAATGAGGATCTTACTAATCCAAATGTTTATTCTCTAGCGCAGAACTACCCGAATCCATTTAACCCAAGTACATTAATACAATACAGTATAGCAGAGCCAGGCAATGTAACTTTAGAAGTTTATAATATGCTTGGGCAAAAAGTTGCTCAACTGGTTAATGGAACTCAGAATGCAGGAGCACATACTATTCAGTTTGATGCTTCAGCGCTCTCTTCGGGGGTTTATATCTATCAGCTTAAATCAGGTAGCTACCTGGAAACCAGAAAGATGATGCTTATTAAATAATTACTTTATAACTAAGCCAAGTAACTAATTAACGTTACTTGGCTTTTTATTTTGTAGGAACTGTATAAGTTTTGTATAACTTATTTATAGTTAGTGTTTTAAATACAAATCAAGAGATATATGATTCACATAGTGAATCATCTAAATTCGAAGTAATTATTGTAATTGTATTAACTATTGGTTTATCCTCTATGTTTTAATTACCCAAATGCTATCATATTTAATAAAATGAACTGATTTAGTAATCATGTTCTTGTAGAGAATTATATTTCGTTATTGATGTCAATATCTTTTGGGTTAGGTCCCCATTGATTACACCTTGTTTCTTCAATAGTTTTTTTGTTCATCTACTCATAAATAAATTTTGGATTCATTTACCAGTCTTCTTGATTTAAATTTGGTTCATTAGCGTCAACATAATTTTCAATACTTAATTATGACAATATTACTTACAGGGGCTACTGGCTTTTTAGGTTTTAGAACCCTTGACAAACTAATTAATATTGACTCAATTGATAAAATCATAGCAACTGGTCGAACTTTAAAAAAAACTCATATAATAAAACATACAAAAGTTGACTATGTACTGGGTGATTTAACCATTAAAAAGTTTGTGAATGAATTGATGAACGGTATTGATTGTGTAATTCATGCAGCAGCATTATCCTCTCCTTGGGGAAACTATAAAGAATTTAGTGCAGCAAATCTTACGACCCAGTCTAATCTGCTGCAGGCAGCAAAAAGTAAATCAGTTTCTCGATATATTTATATCTCTACCCCAAGCTTATATTTCGAATTAAAAAATAAATATAACATTAAAGAATCTGATCCCTTGCCATCAAAATATGTCAATGCTTATGCAGAAACAAAGAGATTGGCGGAAATTGAATTAGAGCGAGCAAATATTCCTTATATAATTTTTAGACCAAGAGCACTAATCGGTAGAGGTGATACCGTGATAATGCCAAGGCTTATACGTGCTTATGATGAAGGAAAACTTAAGATTATTGGTGATGGAGAAAACATAACTGATTTGACATCAGTTGCAAATCTAGTTGATGCTATTATACTTGCATTAAACACTGATAAGGGTCTCAATCAAACCTACAACATTACCAATGGTGCACCTGTCAAATTATGGGATTCTATTAACTTTCTATTTAATAAATTGGGAAAAATCCCTCCCTCTAAAAAGGTCCCTTACGGATTAATAAAGATAGTGGCTAAAGCTATGGAGATAAAATCAAAAATGACCAATATGAAAGAACCTACATTGACTGTGTATGGTGTTGGTATATTGGCCAAATCGATGACTATGGATATCAGCAAAGCAAAAGCTTTATTGGGATACAAAGCCAAAGTTTCAACAGAAGAAGCAATTGAAGAATTCGTAGACTGGTACAAGGAAATTGAAAAAGATTAAACTATGCTTAAACTATGCCGGACACTGTTTGGCTAATAAAAGTGACGCCATCAAAGGTGGACTAAAGCAGAAGGTTATTTTTAAATCGTTGTGGGGTATAATAAAACATCCAGACAAGGGACTTATCTTGTTTGATACAGGGTATACAGATCGCTTTTATAAGGAGACAAAATTTTATCCTAATAAAATCTATGCAAAACTAACGCAAGTAACGATTAAAAAGGAAGATGAAATCAAATCGCAATTAAATCGTCACTCTATTAGAGTAGAAGATATTCAGCACATAATTATCTCACATTTCCATGCAGATCATATAGGGGGTCTAAGAGACTTTCCTAATGCGATACTTTACACAACAAAATCAGCATTTGAACAAGCCACTAAGATCCAAAATTACAGAGCATTTACTAAGGGTATATTAAAAGGTCTTTTGCCAGATGATATAGAAAATCGAACAGTTCTAATAGATGAACAATCAACGTCATTTCAGAATGATATACTTGGTATTAAATATGATATTTTCGAAGACCAATCGCTTTATGCAGTGCCATTACCCGGTCATGCCGCAGGGCAAATTGGAATACTCTTGGCAACAGAAAAAAGGTCGTATTTTTTAATTGCAGATGCTGCTTGGCTAAAGAAATCATACGAAGACATGATCTTACCAAATCCTATTGTCAAATTTTTTTTCCATAATTGGTCTGACTTTAAAGTAAGCTTAAAAAAAGTCCATGATTTTCACCAAAAGTACCCAGACACTATTATTATCCCAACCCATTGCTCGGAAACAACGGATTTATTAGTTAACAAAGATTTTGATTTCAATGCTCTTTAAACTTAAAGTAGCATACTATCTAATTGCACTTAAATTCAATAAAAATAAGTACATGGATAATATTTCCGCTTTACAAATTAAGCGATGGAATAAAATGCAATCAGTTCTTAAGAAATCTAAATTTTATGAAATCTTGGTTAGTCAAAAAACCCCCCTTGAAGCTTATCCTATAGTGAATAAAGCCATTTTCATGAACAAATTTGATGAAATCAATACATGTGGTATTAAACTGGATATTGCATATAAAACCGCCTTAAAAGCGGAAAAAACGAGGGATTTTACTCCAATGATCAATAAAATAAGCCTTGGACTTTCTACTGGAACAAGTGGAAATAGGGGTATTTTTTTGGCATCCGAAAATGAGCGTGCCAAATGGGTTGCCGCTATTTTAGATCGGGTAATTGGATTCAGCTTAAAAAAGCGCAGCATAGCATTTTTTTTAAGAGCTAATAGTAATTTATACAGCTCAGTAAAATCTACAATCTTACGCTTTGAGTACTTTGATCTATTAGAAAGCCTTGCATCACACATAAAAAGATTGAATGCTCTGCAACCAAATATTCTTGTTGCACAACCAAGTATGCTTCTACTTCTCGCAGAAGAAAAAGAAGCTAGGCGATTAAACATCAACCCCGACAAAATTATTGGAGTTGCTGAAATACTTTACCAAGAAGATCGCTCTTACCTAGAGGGAATCTTTCAACAAAAGATTCATCAAGTTTACCAATGTACTGAGGGCTTTTTGGCGTCAACTTGTGAAGAAGGAAATCTACACTTTAATGAAGATTTTTTAATCATTGAAAAAAAGTACCTCAATGATGAAAAATCCAGATTTCATCCCATCATTACTGATCTTTCACGCACGTCTCAACCTGTGGTTCGCTATGAATTAAACGATATCATAAAAGAAAAAAAAAATTGTAAATGCGGCAACAAATGGACAGCAATTGAATCTATTGAAGGTCGGTCAGATGATATTATAAAATTAAAAAATATAGCTGGAAAGGAAATACATCTATTTCCTGATTATTTTAGAAGAGCTATTGTAGAATCCTCTGAGGATATCCGTTCTTACACCCTAATATGCATATCAGATTACGAATTTGAACTTTTCATTGAAGGTAGTCAGGAACATTATGAACAGGCTAAAAATAGCATTCTTGAGTTTTTAAAATCAGTAGATATTCACCATATAATTATCAAACAAATTAAATCAATTAAAGTTGATAAAGGAAATAAATTAAGGAGGATTAGAAATGAAAGGAGCAAGGCCAATTAAAATTGTTTCGACGGGTAAATATTTACCCAAAAGAATCTCCTCTAACGATCTAGAAAACAAACTTTCTATACCCAATGGATGGTGTGAACGCTATTCTGGTGTTAAATATCGTCATCATGTAACTACTGAAACTAACGGTTTAATGGGTGCGAAAGCTGCAGAACAGGCACTAAAGAAGGCTAATTTTAAGCTCAATGACATTGATTTTCTAATTTCCGCAAGTGGATCCTATGATTATCCAATACCCAATCAAGGTAGTGTAATAAAAAGCCTAATGAAAGAAGGTAACCAAACAGATTTAGCTGCGATTCATATAGATAGTACTTGCCTAAGCTTTGTTGCGGCTTTCGAAATAGCTGCTAAAATTTTAGATGGAAATAAAATGAAAAACATACTGATTGTTTCTTCAGAAATATCCTCTAAAGCATTGAATGAAAATAATTGGGAAACTGCTACTCTTTTTGGAGATGGAGCTGCTGCAGTTATTTTACAGTATGACGAATCGGGATCCTCCAACTTTATAAAGGGCGCACAAAAAACTTATTCTAAAGGTATGGAATATGCAATGATTAAGGGTGGAGGTAATGCTTTCTGGATTAAAGATCATCCTTTTGAAAAAGAGCTACACTCCTTCGATATGAAAGGAAAAAAATTGCTTCGGATGGCAAAGAAAAAAATCCCGGAATTCATGGAATGGTTCTACAAAGACTTATCAATCGAATTGACCGATGCAGATATTATTATACCTCATCAAGCCTCAAAAACTGGTTTGATGATCTTTGAAGAACTCTTCAATTTTAAGCAAGGACAAGTTAAAGGTACACTTGAGAAATATGGAAACTGCATCGCTGCTTCTATACCGTTAACCCTTCACGATTTTATCGAATCAGGTGAAATAAAGCGGGGCGATCTATGTATGCTTTGTGGAACTTCTGCAGGATTTTCAGTCGGGGGGATACTAATTACATATTAATTAATCAATGAGCTATAAATTGCTATATAATATTTTGTTTGGCATGTTCTCATTCAATGTTAAAAATATGCGTTTTTTTAATCTAAAACGAATATTTATGGTATTACTAATGTGCCCTATTTTTATATCTCTATTAGTAATAAATAAGTTCTTCATTTACTTAGATCATATCCTTTTTCCAAGGTTTAAAAATCATAAAGTCGAAAATCCCGTTTTTATTGTATCTATACCAAGGAGTGGAACCACCTACCTTTATCATTCTCTTGCAGAGAACCCAAATAAGTTTACCTATTTCAAATTATGGGAAATTATTACTGCTCCTTCAATTACTCAAAAATACATTTTTAAGACTATAATTAAAATAGATCAGATTATGGGAGCACCAATCAAAAAAGGAATATTATGGTTAGAAAGTAAACTGATTCCAAACTTAAAAACTATACATCATTTGGGTCTTGATTTACCCGAAGAAGACGAAGCTATTTTACTTTGGGATCTAACTTCATTGTATTTGAATTTCTTTTATCCTGATTCACATTTCTTTGATGATCTATTACTATTTGATAAAGAAGTTTCTGAAACTCGAAGAAATAAAATAATGATGAGTTATCGTAATTATGTTAGAAGACATAACTATGTGTACAACCGAGATGGAGATAAAACGTTCTTATCGAAAAACCCATTGATGATGTGTAAATTGGAAAGTTTGAGGACTTTTTTCCCTGATGCAAAAATCATTCAAATTATTCGTAGTCCAAAAGAAACATTGCCATCTACAATCAGCTTAAACAACGCACTATATAACTTATTCACATCCAAAAAATCACACGAAGAATTGGATAAACGCACTAAGAAATTTTTAATTCAATGGTATCAGATGGCCAATAATGCTCTTTCACAGTATCCAATTGAGCAAGTACTCAACATTGATTTTATAAAAATGATCAACCGTGACGTTGATTTAGAAGAACAAATCAGAAAATTTGTCAATGACAAAGATTTCAAACTGATCTTTGAATTAAATTCAAATAAAAAGCTAAAACACCAAAGCGGTAACAAATATCATAAATTAGGTCAGAAAGAATTTGATACCATTATGGCAAATCTTCCATTTTTAAAATTTTAATTTTAATATGATCATCGGTCCTATCGTTTCTTTTACTTTTCAAGAATTTACTAATATAAATCATTTATTAATGTGTCATACAACCAACAGGCATACTTAGATAAACTCGAGAGCGAAAGTATTTATGTGATATGGGAAGTCGCTGCTCAATTTGAGCGACCAGTATTACTTTTTTCAGGTGGTAAAGATTCTATTGTAATGCTTCATTTAGCCTTAAAAGCTTTCCATCCAGGACTTATCCCTTTTCCATTAATGCATATAGATACAGGGCATAATTTTCATGAAATTATTGAATTTAGAAATCAAACAGTTAATAAGTGTAAAGTTGAGCTAATAGTTGGATCCGTCCAAAAAAGTATTGATTTAGGGCGGGTAAAAGAGGAAACAGGTCTAGATGCCAGTCGAAATACCCTGCAAACAGTAACCTTATTAGATACTTTAAAAGAGTATCAGATTGATGCGGCCTTGGGTGGTGCAAGGCGAGATGAGGAAAAAGCTCGTGCTAAAGAACGATTTTTTTCCCACAGAGACAGCTTTAGCCAGTGGAATCCAAAAACTCAACGGCCTGAGCTTTGGGATTTATTTAATGGTCGAAAGAATGTAGGCGAAAGCTTCCGCATCTTTCCACTCAGTAATTGGACAGAAATAGATATTTGGCACTATATTGCTCGAGAAAATATTCCCATTCCAAAGTTGTACTTTGCTCATACACGTAAGGTGTTTAACCGGCGCGGAGTTTGGTTGGCAGATACAGAATTTGTGAATCGAATGGATAAAGAAGAGCTTTTTACAAAGATGGTCCGTTTTCGAACCATTGGTGATGCTACTTGTACGGGTGCCGTACTTTCAAGTGCAACCACCATAGATGAGATCATACAAGAGGTGGCTTCAGCTTGTAAAACAGAGCGAGGTAATCGTCAGGACGACAAACGTAGCGAAACTTCCATGGAAGATCGAAAAGAACAAGGATATTTCTAATGGATGCCGAAAAAAAAGATAATCCTATTACCGGTTATGAAAATATAAATATGCTCCGTTTTACTACAGCTGGCAGTGTAGATGATGGGAAAAGTACATTAATTGGTAGACTTCTATATGATTCAAACTCAATTTTTGAGGATCAGATGAATGATATCGAGAAAGCTAGTCGTTTTAGCGAAGCGGAAAAAATTAACTTGGCATTACTCACAGATGGACTTAGAGCTGAACGAGAACAAAAAATTACCATAGACGTTGCTTACCATTATTTTGCCACTTCTAAACGTAAATTTATAATTGCTGATACTCCTGGACATATTCAATACACTCGAAATATGGTGACTGGAGCGTCTTCTGCTGATTTAGCGATCATTTTGATAGATGCTAGTAAAGGTTTATTAACGCAGTCTCGGCGGCATGCCTTTATTTCCATACTACTTAGAATCCCTCACCTGATTGTAGCAGTTAATAAAATGGATTTGGTGGATTATGATAAGCAAACGTTCACTTATCTATGTCAAGAGTTCAGGTCTTTTGCAAAACAACTAAATACAGAAAAAGTAACTTTCATTCCGGTTTCGGCGCTTAAAGGTGACAACGTGGTAGATAAAAGCAAGAACATGATCTGGTATCAGGGAAATACATTACTCAATCACCTGGAAAATGTAAAAGTTTATGATAGATTCAATACCGAAGATTTTCGCCTACCTGTACAGTATGTGATACGTCCCAATCAGAATTTTCGTGGCTTTTCAGGAAGAATTGCATCTGGCCAAATTAAACCTGGTGACGATATAATGATACTTCCTTCCAAGAAGACTACAAAAGTTAAAGAGATTATTGCTCGAGGTCATCATACCAAACAAGCTCAGTATGGTGATTCAGTCACTCTAACTGTACAAGACGAGATAGACATTAGCCGAGGAAATATGATTGTTAAACTGAACAATGTTCCTAATCAAACTCAGAATATCGATGCATATATCTGCTGGATGAATGAGGAAGTCTTAGCATCCAAGAAGAATTATTTACTACAACATACTTCTCAACTGGTATCTATACAGATGAATAAAATTTACTATCGGGTTGATGTAGACACACTTAAACAGGAAAAAACTCAAAATTTATCACTTAATGAAATTGGACGCGTTCAATTGACCACTAGTAAAGAAATCTTTACCGATCCTTTCAAAATAAATAAAATTACTGGGAGCTTTATCATTATTGATCCTACAACTAATTTTACAGTCGGTGCTGGAATGATTTGTAAGGAAGCTGAAATTAAGTATCCCAAACAAACCATCTCGCCAAATGTGGAATGGGATCCTTGGAATATTCCTCGTAATAAACGGGAAATTAGAAATAGACACTCTGCTAAAGTTCTATGGTTTACAGGGCCTTCTGGATCAGGAAAATCAACAATTGCAAAAGCACTTGAACAAAGTCTGTGGATTGATGGTAAACAAACAGTACTATTAGACGGTGATCAGATACGCCATGGCCTCTGTGGCGATTTAGGATTTAGCCCAGCAGATAGATCTGAAAACATCCGTAGAGTAGGACATTTAGCTAAATTATTTTATGAGAATGGAAACATCGTGCTTTGCACCTTTATCTCTCCATACAGGAGAGATCGTGAAAAGGTGAAAGCTCTTTTTCCAAAGTCAGATTTTGTAGAAATATTTGTGGATTCCTCTCTCGAATCTAGAAAGAAAAGGGATCCAAAAGGATTGTATAAAAAAGCTCAAATAGGTCAAATTTCTGGTATTCATGGATATGACGTAGAATATGAAATTCCACTGGACTCTGATATAGTCATCAACACTGATATAAACACAGTTGAAAATGCAGTAAGATGCTTAAAATCTAGTAAAATTTGGTAGAACTATTCTTTAACCGTTATGAATTTATATTTTTAAGATACTTTACCACAAGTTTTTGCCCTTTATTTCAAAGAAATATCACCTTAGTTATTAATCCTATGTGATTTTTTTTATATACATATTATAACATTACTTTTTAGAATAGGTCAATAGACTAACTACTTTATTATAGACAGTCTGTTGGCCTATTTCCTTAAAGCCATATTTTTGATGAAATCTTAGCGATTCTCTATTTTGGGGGGTAATATTCACTTCACAGCAAAATATATCTGGTTTGTGAGTATCAATTACAAAATCATATAATTGTTGACCATACCCCTTTCTTTGATGTTCTTTGGCGATAATTATTCTGTCAACATATAAGAATTTTTGGTACCGATTTTTGAAGTATAAATAATTTAGGCTGTTATATTCAGTTTTCTCGTCATATATGAATATGAAACCTACAGGATTGGAATCTGTTGCATACTGGATATAGCTGTAAGTACAATTGATAGATTGTAAACTGAATTCTTCAAAGGTAAGTGAATTTACTTTAGGTACTGTAGATTCATTCCACTTATATATTAATTCTAAATCTGTGGGCGTGAGTGCTCTAATCATTCAATTTGTTTAAAATAACTACCAATTAATTACCCACCCAAGATAAGGTGCAGGAATGACGTATCTTTTTGGTTCATCAATAATATCATTATCTGAATTTGGAATAGAAACAAAAGCAATACCAATATCTGTAGAAACTCTTTTATCGAATTTTCTGAGACCATAAGCAAGTATTACTGTTTTTTTCATAAACCAATTTTCTGATACAAAGCCGTACCGATTACTAATTCTATTATAAAAGTTTAATGTAAATACATGGGATGTCAACGATTTTTCACCAGTACTGTGACCAATTGCTAAGGTTAAATTTCTGTTCTCTGTACCTCTAGTGACTACCCCATAACCTAAGGCAATAAAGGGATTGTCACTAAAATTATATCTACTCAGTGATCCAATTAATAATCCTCCGCCTATATATGTATTTTCATTATACTTTTTACCAATCTTTGGAGTTATGAATAGTGTACTGTTACCACCTCCGTTTAATAGTGTATATATATTTGCTCCAAAACCAATACTTACATTATCAGTTATACCATAATTTACAGCATTAAATACTCCCCATATATTTTGATAATACCCATTTCTTTTACCTAAAGAATAACCTGAAGGACTGAATAGATATCTTGTTTTGTGTTGATTGGCTATACTATATCCTTCAGTGCCTGTATCTTGCCATTCTAGAACTGTAAGTTTTACTACATCAATATTTTTTATCCATACATTTGTCAACCCTGTCATATCAAATAATAATGAATCATTTGAGATCTTTAATAACTCACCTCTAAATGTTGAACCACCCATTATTTCAACTATAAAATTGGATTTTCTCGATATGTAGATATTGCCTAATAATTCTAGCTTTAAAAATATGGAGTCTGCATTTAATCCAATTATTTTCCCTTTAAGTATAGTATTATCATCTACTTGAATCAGATAGCTTTGAATTATAGAGGAATCATCTATTTCTACACTTTGAGCCATTAAATTATGGCTGATAGCAAAATATAATAAAGTGATAAAAGGGAAATATTTCATATAGGGCTCTTAATTTAGCATTACTAACAACATAAAGTTTTTTAAGTTTTATGTTAATTGCTTGAAAAATTTATTCGATTAGTTAATAAAATAAATTCGAAGCACTCCGAAATGTATTACAGTGTGCTTCGAGAATTATTTTAATATCTGGGGCATATCCACCCCCCATTGTTGTCATAATTGGGATATCACTATCCTTAGCTAAGCTAAAAACCAGCTCATCTCGTTCTTTACAACCGTTTAAAGTTAATCCAAGCCGGCCTAATTTATCTTCGGCTAATACATCTACACCTGCTAAATAAAATATAAAATCGGGATTTATCTCAGTTATAATGTTTGGCAAATATTTTTTTAATAAGCTGAGATATTTTTTGTCACCAGTATTATCTGGTAATGGTATATCTAAATCGGAAGGAGGTTTGTGGTATGGATAATTATTAGCCCCATGCATACTGAAAGTATATACATTATTAATGTTTTTAAATATTTGGGCAGTACCGTTGCCTTGGTGTACGTCCAAGTCAATGATTAATATTTGTGATACTTTTGTGTTATCTAGTAAATATCTAGAGGCAATAGCCTGATCGTTAAGTAAACAAAAACCTTCAGCTTTATTTGCAGATGCATGATGGGTTCCCCCTGCAATATTAAAAGCTGCTGAGCGGTTATTCAAGGCCCAAAGAGCTCCCTCAACAGTCCCATTTGTAATGAGTAATTCTCTTTCAACTAAATCTTGACTTAGAGTAAACCCACTAGCTCGCACTTCTTTTTTAGTTAGTTCAAGGTTAAATAGGCGTTTCAAATACTCTGAATCATGAACATCCAAATTATAGGTAAGTCCCTGAGTTGGCTCAAAAAAGTTATCGTCAGTAACTATGCCTTCTCTAATAAGACGCATTGGTAAGAGTTCATATTTCTCCATAGGAAATCGGTGGCCGTCTGGAACAGGATGAACATATGAAGGATGCCAAGCAATTTTTATCATGTACAATTAACTGAAATTAAAAGTTATTCATTTCAGTTTAAAACAAAAGCATTGCCTAATAATCTGCTTTTCATATAGTGAATGAATTCATCATGATTTAACTTGATATAATAAAATATCAGATGCATATACTTTTAACGGGTTCAACTGGATATATTGGAAAACGACTGCTACCCGAGCTAGTTGCTGCTGGACATAAAATTACCTGCTGTGTCCGTGATGCTAATCGGTTCAATCCAACGGAAGAACTTGGAAATTCAATTGATGTATTAGAAGTCGATTTACTAGATAAGGATTCGTTAGGTAGATTACCTAGTGACATAGATGTAGGGTATTATCTGGTTCACTCTATGTCAAGCTCTGAGAATTATGCTGAAATGGAATTGGAATGTGCTAAAAACTTTTGTGCTGCATTTTCACAAACAAAAGCACAACAATTAATTTATTTAAGCGGGATTGTAAACCAAGATGAATTATCTGAGCATTTACTTTCTCGTAAGCGAGTAGAATTAGAATTATCAAAAGGTAGTTATTCACTAACTACCCTACGTGCAGGAATTATTGTTGGGTCAGGAAGTGCTTCTTTTGAAATCATTCGAGACTTAGTTGAAAAACTCCCCATTATGATTGCACCCAGATGGCTTGAGACTAAGACTCAGCCAATTGGTATCTATGATGTAAAAAAATATCTCATCGGTTGCTTAGGTAACAAAAGTACGTTTGATAGCCATTATGATATTGGATGTGATGACGTGCTTACATATAAAGAAATGTTATTAGATTTTGCTGCAGTAAGAGGTTTAAATAGGCGAATTTATACTGTACCTGTGATGACTCCACGTCTATCATCATATTGGTTATATTTTGTTACATCGACATCTTTTTTGCTTGCAAGATCTCTTGTGGATAGCATGAAAGTTGAGGTTGTATGTAAACCGAATGATCTAAGAAAATTGTTGAACATTGACCCAATTCCTTATAAAATTGCATTACAAAGGGCAATGCATAGAATTCAGAATGATAGGATTACATCCTCTTGGAAAGATTCTTATTCTAGTAGTGGTAGTACTATACAAATTGACAAATATGAGAAAGTGCCCACATTTGGGTGTTTTAAAGATATAAGGTCTTCTGAAGTTAGAGACAGAAATACATGTATTGAACGTATTTGGAGTATTGGTGGAAATAATGGTTGGTACTATGGCAATTGGTTATGGCAAATACGTGGTTTTTTAGATAAGATATGGGGAGGGGTTGGATTAAGGAGAGGCAGGACTAATCAGGATACTATTACAGTAGGAGATGCCTTAGATTTTTGGCGGGTTGTGGAAGTAGATAAAGAAAGAGGTCGTTTACTACTTTTTGCTGAAATGAAACTGCCAGGTGAGGCATGGTTAGAGTTTAAAATGGAAGGAAATAAACTTATTCAAACAGCAACATTTAGGCCATTAGGAATACTAGGCCGATTGTATTGGTATGCAGTTGTTCCATTACATGGATTTATATTTCATGGTTTAATAAATAAGTTAACAGAGTAATTGATAGGATTAGATTTGTAGATTTTAAAATTTTCATTTAAATACTGGTGTATATTAAAAATTAAAGGTCAAATATAATGTGTGGTAAATTTGGTAGTTTAATTTTTGTTGTTTTGGTGCTTTTTATTTTAGGTTGTAATAATAAACAAACGGATGTAGGATTAAATGTTGAAGATAATTCAAAAATCGATATAACCAATGCGATATTAACCGAAACAAGCTCAAACTGCCAAGAATATATTCAAGATTATTTCTCAGTTGTAAAAGACATTAAGCGCTCTATTTCATTTGAGGGCTCAGTTTTAGTATCAAACGGTGATACAGGATGTACTATCACAGTTAATGGTATACCCAATCACGATTTTAATGATCAGTCAGCACAGTTTGCACATGATGTCTCCGAGGTAAATAGAATATTCAATATCCCAGATAGTCCTGTCATTTCTAATCAGTCAACTCCCTTATCACAAACGTATTATGACGCAATAATGTTGAATGGAGTAGTATTAGATATGTTATCTGCTGGCTGCTATAGACCTACAGATTCTAGAGCAGATTCTAATGGAAATGTACAAATTGGATGTAATGCAAATGCAGCATGGTTAATTGATCCATTAGGTAGTGAAACTAAATTTGGTGCGGATGCCCATAATGCACATACACAACCTGATGGAACCTATCATTATCATGGGAATCCATTAGCATTATTTGACGATAATCCAGGACTAAATGGATCTCCAGTCATTGGTTTTGCAGCCGATGGATTTCCTATTTTTGGCAGCTATTTTTTAGATCCAGCAACCAATCAAATTCGTAAAGCTATTTCTGGTTATACATTAAAAGTAGGTTCTAGACCGGGTCCTGATGATCAAAACCCTGGTGGAGAGTATGACGGAATGTACAATGATGATTATGAATTTACTGACGCGGGTGATCTAGATAGGTGTAATGGAATGGTACTGGATGGTACATATGGATATTATGTGACAGACAATTATCCTTGGGTTTTAAAATGTCATGTGGGTACCCCCCATACATCATTTTCAAAAGCCTCTATGAAAGTTAAATTAAAGGAAGATTTTTGGCATCATGCTCACTAGTTTTTGTATATCAATTATTGTTAATTAATTCACCAACTATAGCGATTTTTTTTGACTTCCCATTTACCGCTAATCTTGTAATATTTGTTATACCTGTATTAGATAAATCACTTAAAATGGACCATTTTTGGCCGTTATGATACATTAATGATGAGCCAGATCCGATTAAAATATATCCGTTAGGTAACCATGCAAAGTCTTCGGATTGATCCAACACATTTGAAATGGGGTTAACATCTAAAGTAAGTGGATCAAAACTCATGATTTGCCAAGGAGTTGATCTTTTGTCTATAAAACTTAAATATTCTGAGTTGGGTATCGGTAAGAAAGATCTACCAGGCATATCTAGGATGATACTTTTGTTTGTAAAATCCGAATCATTAGAAAGTTTATGCCACTGTAAAGTAGAATTCATCTGTTCTGTTGGTAGTACAAAGCATAAATAAGATTCTCTATTAAACCAATGGTAATAGCCAATAATGGACTCTTTTTCAAGAATAGTTTCAATTTTACTTAGTTGACCATTTTTCACTGTTATCTCTAAATTTCTAAAATCCTGAATACCATCTTTTGATAATGTAATATAACTTAATTCTTCAGTATTCGGCCTGAATTGTGGGCTATATTCACTTCGATTGGGGGTTTCAGTTAGCCAGATTTTTTCTAAAGAAGTAACATTTAAAGATATTATATCAGTTTCACCGTCTCTATTTGATGCATATAATAAAGTTTCACCATCAGATGAAAACCATGGTTGATTGTCATATCCTAAATTTTTCGAGATATTTTTCACATTATTTAACTCGATCTTATCACCCGATATAGTAAAATCAACTAGGAAAATTTCTTGGTCTGAAGAGGGTAATTGGGCAAATAAATGCTCAGACACAAGCATAATATTGCTAAGTAAAGTTATTACAATTAAAAATAAACATGGGTTTTTGATTTTTGGATGTACCATAACTTTTATTATTCGGTTGGTAAATTGAAAAAATCTTCTAGTATTATACTATTAATCTTTTAATTATTTGACCCATATTATGTATCAATACATCTTTAGTAAAACATATCTACAATTTAAGACGTTTTTTTTCTTTTCAGTTCTTATTTTTTTTAATTCATGTCAAATCAGAGAAGCTGGGCAGGTACAAATACAAAAAACATCTAACACTATTCATCAATGGCCTAAATCTCTACCTGAGTTAGTAGATATGTCAAGTAGTCGATTAGCAAATCTAGACTCAATATTTATACAGCACATTGAACAAGAAAAAATTCCAGGTATGGTAGCCTTAATAGTGAGAAACGGATTTGTTGTATATGAAAAAGCTTTTGGAAATGCTGATCCTCTAACAAATGAACCTTATAAAACTGATAATATATTTAGAATTGCCTCACAAACTAAAGCTATAACTGCTACAGCAGTTATGATGCTTTGGGAAAAAGGTTTATTTAACTTAGACGATCCTATTTCAATGTATATACCTGAATTTAAAGACTTATCCATTTTGAAAGAGTTTAGTGATTCAGACTCTACCTACAAAACTATTCCAGCAAAAAATCAGATGACTATTCGTCATCTGTTGAATCATACTTCTGGTATAGGCTATGGAATTATTGATGGAGATGAACGTATACGTAAAATTTATCAAAAAGCAGGGGTTGTTGATCTTTATACAACAGAGAATGTTAGTATTGAGCAAAGTGTAAAACGTTTAGCTAAACTACCCTTGCACCATGAACCAGGTGAGCGTTTTACTTATTCTGAAGGATTAGATGTGTTAGGCTACCTAATTGAAATAATATCAGGTCAGTCATTTAGCGAATTTTTAGAGGAACATTTGTTTGAACCACTTGGTATGTCAAATACCCAATTTTATCTAAATGAAGATCAATATCAGCTTTTAGTCCCAGTTCAAACAAAAAATCAAAATGGGGAATGGATTATTTATGATGGTCATCCTGATGGTTATTATGATGCCAATTATCCAAAAATTGGGGCAAAAAAATTCTATTCTGGTGGTGCTGGGTTAACAAGTACAGCTCAAGATTATGCTAGATTTTTGCAAATGTATTTAAATGGTGGTGTATTTAATGAACATCGGATTTTGAGTCCAACTACAGTAGACTTGATTATGAGTAATCAAACAAATAATCTATTTGGGGAAGGGAATACTTACTATGGTTTAGCATTTGGTGTTGTTACGGATAAAGGCTTTAGTATAGGGGGAAGAGGTAGCGTTGGTACATTTGATTGGGGTGGTTATTTTAATACCCAATATTATGCGGATCCAGATTTAAATATAATTGGAATTCTAATGAAGCAAACCCAAAGAATTCCATGGGAAAATACAGGAAATATCATGAGGCAAGTAGTAGGAGCATCAGTTATTGAGAAATAAATGCTTTTACAATAATTAAACTACCATAAATCATGTATATGTGGTTTAATAGAATGCTCATAAATATCTTGAGTAGCTTGTAACTGCTCATCACTAAATTTTATGATGTTTCCAGCTCTCATATTATTTTGGATATGTTGCAATTTAGAGGCTCCCGGAATAATGACACTTATCTTATGATTAAGTAAAATCCACTTTAAAGCGACTTGTGCTAATGAGTCATATCCGTTAAAAATCTCCTTGAGTTTCTCCACTGCTGCTAATCCGGTTTCAAAAGGAACACCCGCAAAGGTTTCGCCCTTATCAAACCATTCACCGTTTCGGTTTCCATACCGATGATCGTTAGAATTGAAGGTTGTTTCGCGAGTCATTTTACCGCTTAATAGCCCGCTAGCTAATGGTACGCGCGCGATAATGCCCACATTTTTTTTATGGGTCATATCAAAAAAATAATCGTTGGGTCTTTGCCTGAATACATTATATATGATCTGTACGGTAGTCACATTATCGAATTGAATAGCTTTTACACCTTCTTCTATTTTTTCTACACTAACACCGAGATGCTGAATTTTACCCTCTTCTTTAAGCCTGTCGAACAAGCCAAAAATTTCAGGCCTATAATACACTTCTGTGGGTGGGCAGTGTAGTTGGATCAGATCGATAGTTTCTACCTTGAGACGTTTTAATGAGTCTTCGACATGAGAGCGAAGTATTTCAGGATTAAAATTCTTATTGATGAAAGGGTTAATTCTTTTACCGCATTTGGTTGCTACTTTGATATTAGCTGAGGAACCCTTTTTTGCCAAAAATACCCCTAAAGCCTTTTCGCTTTCCCCATCCTCGTACACATCTGCGGTGTCAAAAAAATTCACTCCTTCTTCGTAGGCGGCCTCGAGTATTTGTTGGGCAGATGTATGGTTAAAACCAGTGCCCCAAACACCACCTAATTGCCAGGTTCCTAGGGATAGTTCTGATACCTTAAATCCAGTTTTACCAAGCTGTCTGTAGTTCATTTATAAGCAAATATTTGTTTATGATTTACTTCCAATCAATTTTATTTGGTTTAATGTGCTGCCAATATAGCCGTTCAAAATTTTGTTTACGTGGGTAGATTTCGTTTAGGCTATCTCCATTATATAATCGCCCGTTCATCATAACAAACTGGATGTCTTCTGTATAACGAAGGTCCTCCAATGGATTATTTCGTAGAATCACAAGATCAGCAATTTTACCCACTTCAATTGATCCCAGATCATTATCTAAGCCGAGTGTTTTTGCTCCTTCTAGAGTTGCAATTCGTAAAGCTTCGTGCGATTCTAATCCACCCGATGCCATGGCCCACAATTCCCAGTGGTATCCCAAGCCCTGCAATTGGCCATGACTACCTACACCTTGTAAAACACCACCATCATGCATTTTTTTTGTTTTTTGGGCATGTCTAGGAAAAACCATCTCATCGTCACGAGCCCAGAAACTACGACGCCTTGTTGAGGAGGCTAGTACATCCCATGGCGTGAATCGAGTTAATTTTTCATCCTCATAGGGGTTTTCTCGGCTATAAAAATATTCTTCTCCCCAGGGTCCACCATAGGCTACAAGCATAGTAGGTGTGATGGCCATTTGAGTGAAGGCGGTAGTCTCAATGAAATCTTTATATACATCGGTAATCGGTATATTATGCTCATGACCAGGATAACCGTCTATGAGTTGCGTTAGATTCAGTTTGATATCCAATCCTCCTTCAGTCGTGGGCATAAGCTGCTGCTCATGAGCAGCTTGAATGACCCACTGCCGATGTTTCCGGTTACCTACGCGGTACATCTTAATGGTCTTGGTATCGAAATATTCGCTATACTGCCGAAGGACTTCTCGCGTATGGTCCAAACTTTCTAGATTATAGCCCCAATATCCTACGCCAGGTCCAGTAGAATAAATTCGCGGACCCAAACTCTTACCCGCTAGAACCATATCACTATATGAAAGTACATCTGTAGTTCCAGTCTGAGGATCTCTAGTAGTGGTGACTCCATAGGCCAAATTTGCTGCATGACTCCACTCCTGATTTTTATGCAACATACTCGTCGAGCGAAGGTGGGCATGGGTATCTATATATCCAGGAACCACTGTGGCCCCATCTAGATCAAATTGTTTGGCACCGGCTGGAATGAGTGTAGTTTCCATAGCGCCAACCGCCACTATTCGTCGATTCTTTATTAAAATAACTCCTTGCTCAATCACTTCATCACCTTTCATTGTAATGACACGCGCACCAGTCAGCGCAACCGTACCTTTCGGAATATCCTGATTAAAGGGAACCATTACCTTAATTTCGAACGCTGTGTAATCATCAATTTCGTCAGCTTCCTGCTCATCCTCAGTATCGTTTTTCTCACCTTCATCTTCTTCGTCAGACTTTGCTTTACGAGCCGCTTTCTGAGCTTCTTCAACCCGAATAGATTCTTCCATATTATAGATGAAATGTCCTTTACCTAGCGACCAATGAACTTTTTTGGAATCCCCCGACCAATGTGGAAATTCCCCACCTACCACGGTTAGCTTCTTAGCGGGAAAAGCTGCCTTATCAGGATTTGAAACAGAGATTGTAACGGGGTCGCCTACGCGCGGTAAATAGGCAGTGTAGATTTCATTATTCACCTGCGCCAGTACCTGCTTCCCATCGGGAGATATAAACACGATACCCGCTTCGGACGGTGGGCTGTTGTGATAGGTGCCGTAGGTGCGAATACCGGTTATACGCACGTGCTCCTTTTCATCAGTACCATCCCAACGAATTGAGACCAAATTTCCGTCATTATCCGTGAGGTAAATACGATCGTCTACCGAGCTGAAATGGGGATACCGGCGCCCTTTAACTTCTGCCACAAAGGTACTGGAACCTCCGGTGATTGGAATCCAGTGATATTCGTCCATCGCACTAAAAGCAGCGCCGCGGCCAAAATTCAAGGCATAATCGTAATAGCTACCCGTGGCAAACAAAACCCGCGATCCATCCTTAGACACCATTGGAGTGGCGTAGAAAGCGGATTTTTGAGTAATTTTTTCGGGTTGAATTCGCCTCGCATTCGGGTTCACCTTGTATATGTGACCTCCCTCGGTTTGATCCCAGCTCACATATACAATATGGCTGCCATCTGGGGTCCATGTGGGCATGGCTTCGGTGTGGGAATCGGTGGTGATGCGTCGAGGTAATCCATTTGGGATGTCCATCACATAGAGTTGATTCAAGGCAGAAAAGGCAAGTTGAGTTCCATCCGGAGAAGGGACAGCGTCTCGGATTTGTATAGCGTATTGAACGGGGTCGTCACTGATGGGATAATTAAAGGTCATATCAGGGCCCACTTCGAGTGTTACATCAACTTCAAAGGGAATGGGTATAGGTTCGCCGCCAACGATAGGAATTTTCCAAAGCCCACCTTTCTGAAAAAACACCAATTCTTTACTGTCAGGAGTGAAGCTCATGCCGGGGAGTACGCCAAGGGTTGCTTGAGATTCTTGGTCGTCTCGCTGAACGGGATAGACCAGCCAGGATTCCTCACTGGTTTCAAGGTTTCGAAGTACTAGACCGGTTTCACTCTCATATCGAGTACCGTAGGCCATATAATTGCCATCAGGTGATAGAGTAGGTGTGAAGGCGGAACCATAGCGGCTAAGAAGGGTGGAGTTTTCTCCGGTTTCCATATTGTACATTCCAATGGAATATTGTGGGAATTGCGCATTATAATTCCAACCGCTGGTGCGACGTGAATAATATATTTTTGTACCATCGGCGCTAAACTCCGGATCAATAGCTTTCAGGTTTGAGGGTTCATCGACTACTGTGGACCCTTGCCCCCCGTCTTTATGCATGACCTGTAGTTTGAAATTCCTGCGACCTTTGGCTACCACAAATAACTCACCTGCTGGAGACCAGTCGCCATTAACCATATTTTCGGTAGATTCCTCGGTCATTTGAGTTATTTCCATGGATGGTAAATCCAAAACATATGCGTTATCTGAGCCGGTTCGATCTGATATAAATAAAATTTTAGACCCATCGGGTGAGTAGGTGGGATGAACATCGTAGGCCATACCTTTGGTCATTTGTTCGGCTTTACCACCTGTGAACGGCATGCGGTAAATATCTCCCATTAAATCAAACACGATATGTTGTCCATCGGGGCTTACATCCACGGAAATCCAGGTGCCTTCTGTGGTGGTAAAAGAAAGTTGTCGGGCAGGATCCATAGGTAGATCCTCGTTATGCTTGGGTAGGCTTAAATCGAGTGAATCCAATTCTGTGACCTCTTGAAATACCTGGGTTGATGAGGTTGCAAGAGACGTATCCAATCCGAAAAGAAGAAAAAATAGTCCAATGAAAGAGCGCAAATATTTTGATCGATACATGCTGGTATAAATTTAGAATGCAATTGTAATATCAAATAATAATAAAATTGGATGATGTGCAAAAACAATCTTATTCTAAAGGAGTAATAAGCTAAATTATCTATGGAAACATTTATGAAGATAAAGCGTAAGCAGTATGAGCAAGAGCTGTTCAGACTGCAACAAGAACTTGTAAAACTGCAGTATTGGATCAAGAAGCGAGGCCTCAAAGTAGCAGTTCTTTTTGAGGGACGAGATGCAGCAGGTAAGGGCGGGGTGATCAAACGAATTGTAGAGCCCTTGAGTCCGCGTGTGGTTCGAGTTGCTGCCTTACCCAAGCCTACCGAGCGGGAGCGATCACAGTGGTATTTTCAGCGTTATGTGAAAGAGTTGCCAGCAGCGGGAGAAATTGTGCTGTTTGACCGGAGTTGGTATAATCGGGCGGGGGTTGAAAAGGTGATGGGCTTTTGCACCTCACAGGAGTATACCGAGTTTTTGAGGAGCGCTCCATTGTTTGAGAAAATGCTACTGAATTCAGAGATTATTTTGATTAAGTATTGGTTTTCGATAAGTGACGCCGAACAGAAGCGTCGATTTATCGCTCGGAATGAAAATCCAATGAAGCGCTGGAAATTGAGCCCCATGGATATTGAAGCTCGGGTGCGATGGGTCGATTATTCACGCGCTAAGGATCAGATGTTTGCGGCTACCGATACTGATGAATCTCCATGGTTTGTGGTGAATGCTGATGTGAAAAGGCATGCTCGGCTCAATTGTATTTCGCATCTGCTCAATCAGATTCCCTATGAAGATTTAACCCCCGAACCCATTGAATTCCCAAAGATTACCAAGCATCCAGAGTATACCCGTCCTCGGGTGGATGCTATGCGTTGGGTGCCGGCCCGATTTGGTGAAAATCCAATAAATAAGGAGCGGAGTTAAGGGTGGGAAGTAAGTTGGTGATTTAAGAGTGATTTTGTATCATTTTATACTCACTAAATATCATTATTACTGTATCTAACTAAAATGTAATATTATGTCAGTTTGGAAGTATCTCCCTTCGTATTCGATTCCAATGGCTGCTGCATTGGGTATGTGGCTAGGTGGCTACTGGACCTTTGTAACTCCAATTTATGTGTTTCTTTTCATTCCTCTAGTTGAATGGCTAGTAGGAGGCGATCCTAGTAATCATAACACGGAAGAAGAAGAAAAAGCCAAGGCTAGTTTTGGCTATACCTTATTACTGTGGTCATATGTGCCTATACAATATGCTTTAACGGGACTTTTCTTGTTGAAATTATCAATGGGTGGTTTCTCAGGGCCTGGCATTGGGACCTTTAGTATGATGACTGGAGTTGAATTTTCTACTGGTATTAGCTCAGCGGTCTGGTTGGTTGGCTTGATCGGTGCCACCCTTTCTTTGGGAATTAGTAACGGTGGAATTGGATTTACTGTGGCCCATGAGTTAATTCACCGTAGTTCGAAGTTTGAGCAATGGTTAGGTCGGGCCTTATTGTTGACGACTCTTTATATGCATTTTGCTATTGAACATGTATATGGGCATCATAAACATGTTGGAACCGAAGAGGATGCTGCAACCGCTCGAAAAGGGGAGACATTTTATCGGTTTTTAATTCGTTCGGTGCCCGATCAATACCGATCGGCTTGGGACATTGAAGGTAAGCGGCTTCATAAAAAAAAGAAAGGGTTTTGGTCATTATCAAATGAAATGTTAGGATTTCAGGTGATTCAATTGGTATGGCTCTCGGTAATTTTCGGGCTAATGGGGCTTATTGTCGGCATCATTTACATACTTAGTTGTGTACTGGCTTTTTCATTATTGGAGGCAGTCAATTACCTAGAACATTATGGTCTAGAACGAGAAAAAAATGAGCGGGACAGATATGAGAAAGTAAATCATCATCATTCGTGGAATTCTGATCATATAGTAAGTCGGATGTTCTTGTTTGAATTATCTCGTCATTCAGATCATCATATGGTTGCAAGCCGACACTATCAAGTACTTCGTAGTTTGGATGAAAGCCCTCAACTGCCCACAGGATACCCTGGGATGATTTTACTAGCCATGATTCCACCACTTTGGTTCCGGGTGATGAATCCATTAGTCGATAAGGTCCATTTACATCAATAGTTTTTTTACTGATTAAATAAGAACGGTTAAAAAGTTAATCAGTCACAGAATAATTGAGTCTATTGCATAGAATTGCCATATTATTAAATATCCATAAGTAAATAACTCTACAAACATCATGAAAAATCAACTTCTTTTCATATTTATAT
>CABZVB010000007.1 GCA_902529115.1 uncultured Balneola sp. | reverse complement strand
TGTATTTAATTCTACATCCCTTTTTATATGGCAGATATCAAAGCGACTATTAAACCACTTAAGCCCACCATATTACAGGCTTTATTTCCTATCCTGTTTCTAATAGTCGCCTTATTTATTAACGTTCGAATCTTTGGAGATGCCGCACTGGATGGATCCAATCAAATCATTTTAATGCTATCTGCAGGAGTAGCATCAATAGTCGCTCTTCGCTTAGGGTATAAATGGAAAAAAATACGTACCAGTATTGTAAAGAGTATTTCATCAGCTCTTTCATCTATTATTATACTTCTGCTGATTGGTTCATTAGCGGGAACATGGTTATTAAGTGGTGTAGTACCTGCCATGATTTACTATGGATTACAAGTATTAAACCCTACAATATTTTTAGTTGCTGCCACTATTGTTTGCGCCATAGTCTCTGTGGCCACTGGATCTTCATGGACAACAGCAGCTACGGTTGGGATTGCTCTAATCGGAATTGGTACGGCCCTTGGCCTAAGTCCGGGGATGGTTGCTGGCGCTATTATTTCTGGGGCCTATTTCGGTGATAAAATGTCACCACTTTCCGATACTACTAACTTAGCACCTGCCATGGTTGGTTCCGATCTATTCACTCATATAAGGTATATGGCGTATACTACTGTACCTTCGATCACCATCACACTGATTATCTTTTTGATTATCGGACTTACGCAAGACTCTAGTGGAACTACGGCGAGTACGCAAGAGATCCTAGAGGCAATTAATGGGAGTTTCTTCATTTCTCCTGTACTATTCATTGTACCTATTGTCGTCGTTATTATGATTATTCGCAAAATTCCTGCCATTCCAGCAATTATGATTGGAGCTATATTAGGTGGAGTTTTTGCAGCTATATTTCAGCCAGAAGTGGTTTTAAGTGTATCAGAATACGAGAGCCTATCGGCAGAAGCCTATTATGTAGGAATTATGAAAGCATTTTATGGCGATATACAAATAATAACTGGCCAAGAGATTGTAGACGATTTATTGAGCTCAGGAGGTATGTATGGTATGCTAGGTACGGTGTGGCTCATCGTGTCAGCCATGATATTTGGAGGTGTGATGGAAGGTACGGGAATGCTTAAAAGAATAGCAGAATCGATAATAAGTCTTGTTAACTCCACAGGATCTTTGGTTGCGTCAACGGCAGGTACATGTGTATTTTTTAACATAACTGCTTCTGATCAGTATCTAGCGATTGTGGTGCCAGGTCGTATGTATACTGACACCTACAAGGAAAAAGGTTTAGCCCCAGAAAACCTGAGTCGAACCCTTGAAGATTCAGGTACTGTAACCTCTGCCCTTATCCCTTGGAATACATGTGGAGCATATCATGCAAATGTATTAGGTGTGGCCACCTTGGCCTACCTACCATTCGCATTTTTTAACCTAATTAGTCCTTTTATGACCATTTTTTATGCCTATATGGGTATAAAAATACATACGCTAAAGGATGCTAAAACAGAGGCGAGTTAAACTAAACGCTCTACCGCAGTTTGGAGGCGCAAAAGACATTCGGTTTTTCCAATTAACTCCATGGCAGGAAATAAATCTGGGCCAAATCCCTGACCCGATAAAGCGATTCTAACGGGCATCATAACCTTCCCGAATCCTACAGATTCAGCCTCAACCGTTGCTTCTAACCCTTGTTTTATGACGGGCGCCGTAAATTCCTGCTCTGTAATTTCAACTAGACGGCCTGCAAAGGATTGGACAAGTGCGGCGCTTTGATCATTCCATTTCTTTAACGCTTTCTCGTCATAATCGGTTGGCGATTCGTAGAAAAAACGTCCCATAGGAACAAATTCATCTACCTTTGAGACTCGTTCATGCAACAGTGCTAGTACTGACTTCAAAAAAGTCCCATCATCGGCTTTAATGCCACTATGTCTAAATAAGTCTTGTACTTGGGGCAGCAAGTCGTCAATAGTGCGATGATGGACGTAGTATTCATTATACCACATGAGCTTTTTGTAGTTAAAGACTGCTCCACCTTTACTAACTCGGTCCAAAGTAAATTTCTCACATAGAGAGCTCATATCATGTACTTCGCTATCATCGCCAGGATTCCAGCCTAAAAATGCCAAGAAATTGATTAATGCTTCCGGTTCATAATGCCCAAATCGGTATTCCTTAGTATTCACAGGAATACCTTCGGTTTCAGCTTTACGCTTAGATAATTTACCTCCACTAGGTGACATAATTAGGGGCAAATGGGCCATGGTAGGCGCTTCCCAACCGAAGGCTTTGTACAATAGCATATGCTTAGGCGTTGAACTAAGCCATTCTTCCCCACGTATTACATGAGTTATCTCCATTGTGTGATCATCCACTACGTTGGCTAAGTGATATGTGGGCATACCATCGGATTTGAGAAGCACTTGATCGTCCAATCCAGCCGTGTCGAATGAAACAATCCCTCTAATTTCATCTTCAAACTTGATTGTTTCGCGACGTGGGACTTTCAGGCGAATGACATATTCATCGCCATTTTCTAGTTTTTTTTGGACCTCATCCTGCGGCAGAGTTAAGCTATTTTTCATACTCTGGCGAGTAATTGAATCGTACTTTGGTGAGGGATTTCCCGACTTCTTCAATCGCTCCCTCATTTCTTCTAATTCTTCTGTAGTATCAAAGGCATAGTACGCATCACCCTGCTCAACGAGTTGTTGCGCAAAGCTAAGATAGAGTTCTTTTCGATCACTCTGACGATATGGGCCAAAAGACCCAGGTTTATGAGGCCCTTCATCGATCTGAATACCAGCCCATTCTAATGATTCAATGATATCCTGCTCCGCATCGGAAACATACCTGGATTGATCGGTATCCTCTATCCGAAGCACAAAACTACCTTGATGATGCCGGGCAAACAAATAATTATATAGGGCTGTACGTAATCCACCAATATGTAAAAACCCCGTTGGAGAGGGGGCAAAACGAACTCTTACACTCATAATCTCAAAATATTTAACAGTTATTCTAAGATACGAATAATCCACTTTGATAAAGGCATAATCCAAGATGGTTTTAGGTTGTTTCTTTATCCGTTTTTTGCCACTAAGAGAGCGCTTTTTTATGTACATTGTAACTTATACCGTTCCCTTCACGAGTTAGTGTGAATCCGAATCCACCAATAACCAAGTTATGAGCACAAAATTACTCATTCAAAGTAGCTTTGCCCCTAATGTATACGACCTAGCCGCGTTCTTTCGTGTGGATCAAGTGCTAATGCTAGGTGGACAACCTTGGTCACGAAAAGGTCGGACTCATCGTGCGGCTATTCGAAATAAAGATCAACGACAATGGATTGGGCTGCCTATTCGGACCGAGGACAAAAAAAATATAGTATCGCAGGTTCGTATCGATCCTAAGCAAGATTGGATAGGAGCATTTTTAAATGCGGTACAACACAGTTATACAAAGGCACGTTATTTTAAATACTATTGGAAGGAGTTTGATGCCTTGATTAAGGAGGCTGCAACAAATGAACGATTATGGGATTTTAACGAGCATGTATTTTACGGATTGCTAGAATTCATTTCCCTAGATTATCTACTAGAAAAAGTTATGCTATTACCTGAACCTTACAACCTTTATAAAAACGCTGAAATACTACTTAAATATAAACAATTTGAGAATTTGGAAACGAGTGTAACTGAAAAAACTAGTATAAATTCAGGAGCTACCTACATTCAAGAGTGCCTTTCAAAAACCTATATGAGTCATATTCCTGAAGCCAAGACAAGTTATGACTCCGGGTTACGCTATCCACAGCACCATGGTGAATTCATCGAACACTGCAGTCTAATCGATTTACTCTTCGAACAGGGTCCTGAAAGTTATCGCTACCTCAAAGCTGCGCCATTTAAGAGTTAACCCATTCTGGTAGCACGCCTATTTCAACTCCAAAAACTAGACTGAATAATGTAAGTGCACCAACGGATAGTAAAACGATAAAAAGAAGATTAAGCAACAGACCGGCCCTACTCATTTCTAGAATGGTAATACGCCCACTTCCATAAACAATTGCATTAGGGGGGGTTGCGACAGGAAGCATAAAAGCACAACTAGCTGCAAGTACCGTTGGAATTGCAAAAAGTAAGGGGTTTTCGCCTAATCCTATAGCTATTGACGCTAATATGGGTAAAAAGGTAGCCGTTGATGCCGTGTTACTGGTCATTTCAGTTAAAAATACCATAAGGGCTATCACTATGACAATTAATAAAACTATAGGCCAGTTTTGTAAACCACCAATTCCATTCCCTATCCATGCAGCTAAACCTGTTGAGCTAATTGCAGAGGCCATACTCAGTCCCCCTCCAAATAATAACAAGATTCCCCATGGTAAGCGCTGCGCGTCTTTCCATTCCAAAATACCCTTGTAATTACCATCTTGTTCATCTTCGCCCGACGAGACATCCCTACTGTTAGTGCTAGTTGAATTTGAATCCGTTTCATCCATTTCATCAGTAGTCACGCGCTGCTTTCCTGCGGGAACTAAAAACAAGGCAACACCAATAGCAATGGCAATTCCCGCATCCGATAAACCTGGTAAATAGGGAGCCAAAGCTGGTCTGAACATCCAAAGCAGTGCCGCTGAAACGAACAGAGTACCCACTTTCTTTTCTTGATTAGTCATCACCCCCAACTGATCAAGTTCTTTTGCAATCAATTTTTTACCACCAGGTATTTCGGTAATCCGAATGGTGTAAATCCATCGGGTAAGTACAAAATAGAGCAAAGGGACAGATACTACCAAGAGTGGAACCCCCACTTTCATCCATTCCAAGAAGCCTATTTCAATTCCATAATTCTCCAGCATAAAAGCTGCAAGTAGAGCATTGGGTGGAGTACCGATTAGTGTTCCCATTCCCCCAATATTACAGGCATAAGCAATACTGAGTATGAGAGCGAGTTCAAAATTTGTTTTTTCTTTGGTTGAATTCGAAGCTGAATGATCAGCATCTTCCATTCCTCTATCTATTAATGCGAGTATGGAAAGAGCTATAGGTAGCATCATTATGGCTGTAGCAGTGTTACTTACCCACATACTAAGGAAGGCCGCTGCGACAATAAATCCTAAGATTATAGACTTGGGTGCCACACCAACCCTAGATACAATTACTAGAGCTACTCTACGATGTAAATCCCATTTTTCCATAGCAATAGCTAGAATGAAGCCACCCAAAAATAAAAATATTAACGGGTTGGCATAGGGCGCCGTGGTAGCAGCTATAGCTTGCACGCCAAGCACTGGGAATAGTACAATAGGTAGTAAAGCCGTGACTGAAATAGGTACGGCTTCGGTAATCCACCAAATACCCATAAAAACAGTAACCGCAGCGGCATACCAACCTTCCTGGCTAAGCCCTTCGGGTGGTGACAAAGAAAGCATAATTATGAGCATTAAAGGGCCCAAGATCATGCCAAAACGCCCCAAATCAATGTTATTAATCATCTAACCAATATACTAAGTAAGGTATATTATAAATACTTGTCCAACCAAAAATGCGTAATCCATTGCTCATTTGCCAAATAGCTGGACGAAATCCACCTTCCCTTTTTGGTAAATGACTAGCCTCTTCTAAGGCTTCTGATAAAACTGCTTGATTGGTATAATTCCAGAGATTTTTCTCTAATGGATCATTCTTTAGAACTTGGGCTCGCTCTACAGCTTCCTTTAATAGACTCTGTTCCCCAGAATACTCATAACCTAGTACTAGGCTACTAATTGAAGACAAATAGGATTCCATATCGTGATTTAACGGTGGAACATCTCGTACACGAATGGCATGATCGATGATAGATTGTCGGTATCGAGGCTCGTCTGTCATTTGGATGACCTTTCTCATGCCATTACTAACATATACTTGGGTGTAACCGTAGCGATTCATGACAATGGAATGCCCTTGATCAGCGTCGTATTGAAATTGTACCATCCGCTCTACTCGATCCATTAATTCGGCAGTATAGTCTGGATTTTTTGTGGCATCCACAATTTCAGCTAGGTTCCATACCGATAAATATAGCCTACGACCTGTAAGCCCATGCTCACCGAACACCCGTTTTACATAATAATTAGCAGTTTCTTTGGCCACTTCTAAACCTCTATGATTCCCATCCAAATAATAGGATGAGACCCATCCAGCCACCCATACATGAGCACTCAGTAATGAAGTATAGTGTTGATCTGCATGACGTCGCCCCATTCCAATATAAGGTGACCCTTTCGGTTGAGCAGCCCATTGAAAGACATGAAGTGATTCGTTGGTATCCCCAATATACTCTGGATCTTTGGGCCAGTGTACGTTGTCTATATCCATGGTGTGTTTGGAACTAGCTTTAGCCACTCTATAATAATCTGGATTTCCAGTGCGAATAAATTGTAGCCACCACATGTAATCATTGGCTGGCTCGTTATTGGTCCACATTTGCCATTCATTACGGTAATAATAAGTGAAAAAGTCACCGTAGTTAAGCATTCCATACCATGGCTCCCATTGCTGATTGTATCGCATCCAATCAAATTTATGGTACAAATGACGCTCATAATCAGCAAAGGCATCTGAAGCAGCGGCGATTTTTCCAAAAGCCTCTGATTTTGAATACCATTCAGGGCTAGCATGAGCCACGGGGGGCCTCATGAGAGTTTTCACCTGATTAGCCGCATCCACTTTGGGTTGAGCTGAGCCTGAGCTTGCTCTATCAGTACCATGGAAGAAAAAAATCATATCAGTGGTTTTAGCCAAGCCTTGTGCAAAATTAGCTATCATCCCGCTGTCGATATTATTGTTTTGTTTGGCAAAACTCAGAGGTTCTACGTTGGGCGTCCAGGCATAGGCCTGTAAGATTTTTGCGGCGTCATCAACCATTAGTTCTTTTGGATATTCCTCGAAAAACTGATCAAACGCTACCGTGATACCTCGTTCATCGTCGGCTATAGTAATCCAACCTGGAGCTCGCTCTGCCGTTGACTTTGAACCCCCTTCTATCCCCCAGCTTGCTTCAAATACTCCCTCCATACGCGCATTTGACCCAGAATTCTCCAGAGGAGGTATTTGTGAAGGATTGGGTCCTGACTGCAATAATGAAAAAGCTTTCTGTCCCTTAAGGGAAGTACTGAATGCTTGGGTAGTCATAGGATTATACCAAGCTTCATTAAAGGCTTCGGTGTATACCGTTGTATTATCTTTGAGCTTATAATCCAATCGTAGTCCCAATGCTGCAATACGGTCATTAGCTTGGGTAAAGCCAGGATCTTGACTCAATGGTTCTTCATCAATGATGTTCTCCATCTGTGTTGCTATAGCCTCATACTCTCCCAACTGTTTGGTATGTTTGTCAGGAACCCCCGTATAAACAAAAGTATGTTGTACACGCACATAACTTTTTCCTGCATAGGCATGAATACGGATTACAAAAGGAGCAGAATTATTATCCTCTCGTTCATAGTGATATTCTCCTTCAACTCTAATTATGGCATGAAGCGGTCCAGTGCCTAATTCCTTAACCGTACGAGTCACAACGGCTTTAGAGGGGTCAAGGCCAGCATCATCCAGTATATCCAAAAAATTAGCGCGTTGGGCTGCACCTGTAGCGATAATATCATCCTCTTCAAAGCCATCTCCTTCTAAATCTAGTTCCACTTTATCCATAAATCCACTGCTTGGTGGTGCATTTAAATAACCACCTCCTATTCCTTTTTCGATGGTGAAACGCAGTGGTCCAGTATTCACTTCCACTTCGCCTGTTGGGCGCTGATTATTGTTGACAGTAAGCACTTTATCATATAATCGCCCATTTCGGATATCATCACCATATTCAACTGTGTACGAATCTTCTTCCTGCGAAAAGAAAAATACCCAAATCCATTTAATGGAAGCATCTGCAGGTTCCCATGTACTCACCTTGGTGATTTGTGAAGGAATTTCCTGTCCATAAGCATTTAGTACCCGCACATAATCAGATGAGTAAAGTGTACCTTTTGGAATAGGTATACCAAGTAGTTGTGGGGTATCCGGAACATTATCTTTCACCTCTACAGGAATGCTGTACGAATTACTTTGAGCCTGTACACCCGTTTGATTATGAAGGATAAAAATCCCAATCAAAAAAATTATGATAGGTTTGATGGTAAACGGCTGATAATTTTTCATGAATTCTTTCCTTCGTATGTGTGATGATAATAATTGATTATGTCAGTATTAATTCGAGGGGTTATCATTAGTTGAATCTAAGACCAAAGCAGCTGCACCTAGCACTGCGACATGCTCTAGCGTAGAGGGTGAGATATGGAGACCCTTCAGTGAATTTGGATAGGCGAAGTTTTCTAATCCCTTCCAAACTTTTTTTTCTATAAAAGACCAAACCTGTGCAGTTGCGCCCCCAAGCAGTATCATTTCTGGGTCATAAGCATATAGTACGGCCTTAATACCTTCGGAAATATGATGTGCATACTCAGAGTATATATCAATGGCCTCTTGATGTCCTTGTTGAGCTTTCTCATATATGGAAGCTCCTTTCTGGCCAAAAAATCGTTCAAAAAATTGCCCGGAACAATAGTGCTCCAATATGGATTCTCTGTATGGCAACATGCCCACTTCACCTGCTCCGCAGTTAGTACCGGATACTAACCTCCCATTGAGTACTATACCCGCACCAAAACCGGTACCTATAATTAGGCCAATTATATTTTTTTTATCTTTTGCCTGGCCAAAATACCGCTCTCCGAGAACAAAACAATTCGCATCGTTATTGACCGAAGTAGAAACTGAAAAACGTTCTTCTAAGATATCTTTTAGGTGTACTTCTTTCCATGAGGGTATATTTTGAACATCATAGACAATTCCCCTGTCTATATCTACCACACTAGGAACCCCAACTCCAATTGAACTGATAGCTGGATGCCAACAAGATTCAATAAGTGACAAAATTTGATTTATTAAAGTATCTGGATCATCGGTTTGATCAATTGGAGCCTGTTTTATGGTTTCTATCTTTCCACGAAGAACCCTGCCAATCCGTAGGTTTGTTGCCCCTAAATCAATACCCAATAACATGGCTAATTATCTTTTTTACCGAATTCTATTGTTTTATTAGCAATAATGGGTTTAGCCCAAAACCCTATACTTAGAATGTACCCATAGGTTAGGAACAGGAAGATCATTCCAGCTCGAAGACCAAAAACATCCCCCAATGAGCCCACAATCAAAGGAACAATGGCACCGCCAGCAATTCCTGTAACCAAAATACCAGAAAAAGATCCATGATGCTCTTCAATAGAGTTAAGTGCTAAAGAAAAAATAATGGGCCACATGACCGCGATAAAGAAACCAATGGCAGGAAATGCCACTCTAGCAATATTTGCAGATCCAAATAATGCTACTGCTAGACAAATTAGTACAATAGAAGTGAATAGAATGAGTACTTTCCGAGAATCCATAATTTTTAGCAAGAATAAGCCCAATACCGTGCCCGCTGTCATTAATCCCCAAAATGTAGACACCACAGAAGCCCCTACCGTTTGAGGATCTAATCCATGATAGGTAGACAAAAATTCTGACATCCAGTTAGCAACTCCTTGTTCGGTTCCCACATAGCAAAAGATTCCAAAGAAGAATAGTAGCACTTTTTTGTTCTTAAGTAAATCGATGTGAGTTTGTAAAGCGCCTATTTTTTCGTCATCTGTCTTTATTACTTCTGGAAATTTGGAGATCGCAATAATGACCATCATTAACAAAGATACCATAGCAAACAACCAATAAAGTGATACCCAAGGTAAATTATCAGGCACCATAGAACTCAGCATTTGCAAAAACCAACCATTGTCAACTTGTCCCATATTTAAAACCAAATAAGAGTAGGCAAGTGGACTTAAAAAAGAGGCTGCACCGAAAAATAACTGTCCAATCAATGAATTAAAGGCAAAATGCTCTTCTCCACCAGACACCCTTAGCAGTGGGTTAATCGCTACTTGAAGCATAGCCATGCCTGTTCCAATTAAAAATAGTGACAATACTGCAACCAGGTAACTAGGGATTAAAGAAAACAATAATGCTCCAAAAAATGCTATCCCAAAGGCTAATATCATGACTTTTTTTTCCGCATATCTTTCAATAAGTATCCCTGCTGGGATAGACATAACTCCATATGCAATAAAAAAGGCGAAAGGAAGTAAGGCGACCAAAGTTAGGCTAAGATCAAAATCCTCAATAATCTCTGGTACGAGAGGACCAATAATGTTAGTTAAAAATGATATAACAAAAAAGGTGAGCAGTATGAGCCCTACCATGAAATAATTACGAGGCATAATATTGGTTAGTTTAATAAGAATAAAAAAGATGAATCCTTTTCATAGAATTCATCGAGAGTATTTAATTATTGTTGAGCATTGGAAAAATTGCTCGAATTTCTTCATCACTGGGCTGGTGTCCATATTCACATATCTCAAAAGATTCAACAAATTGGAACGAGGCTGCTTTTTCTTTACCATACCACTTTTCTAGACTTATTCTCTGTAAATCGGATATGCTACTACGGTTAGTATATAAGTTCGTCAAATATGTAAATCGGTCTTCTTTACTTTCTGGCACTTCATCTAATCTTCCTCCCACCCAAGGAAGCCATTCATACATTTGTGACTCATGTGCATCTAGGCCTCTAACTTTCTGTTCAAATACGGCATCTATTCCTATAACAATATCTGGGGAAAATGGATTAGGCTTTTGAAATCGATCATTCATGTATAAAAATACAGGATTTTTTGTCAAAGGAGGGGTGTCCGGTGTCACGTTTGGCACTACTACCATATAAGCGACATCTTGTACTAATACACCTGCATAACGATGGTCGGGGTGATAGTCATTTGGCCGAAGACCTAATACCACATCCGCATTCCAATTACGTATTTCACGAATAACCTGTTGACGAATATGTAATTCTGGTAAAAGTTCACCATCATGATTATCTAATACTTTATACTCTGCAATTCCTAATTGTCTTGCGGCTTCTTGAGCCTCTGCTCTTCTTCTTTTAGCTAACATGCCTCCTCCCTCTTCGTGATGACCTGCATCTCCATTTGTAATAGAAACAAATTTCACATTATGTCCCATTTTAGCCATCATAGCTGCTGTCCCACCCATTTTTGAGTCCCCATCATCTGGATGTGCAAAAACAGCTATAATATTTAAAGGTCCATCTTGGATTTGTGCAAAAACACCTGTTGATAGAATTCCAGCAAAGATAAAAAGTATTATTTGTTTCATAGTGTTAGATATTATTTTAGTAATTATTCTTTTTCTCAGAATATTTCATTTAATCAATTTAAAAGAAAAAAAAACCGGGGTACTGTGTTAAGTACCCCGGTTAAAGTCTTCATTTTAAATTAATGTTCTGCATTCTGTGACATTTCATCTGGTGCAACATCAATTTGACTTTGAGGTATAGGGAATAGTAAAGTTACCGATCCTTCACCTATACTCAAGTGTGAGGCCATTACACTCTTAGCTTTTCCATGTCGCAGAAGATCTGGCCAACGCTTATTCTCAAATGCTAACTCAATCCGACGCTCATGAAGTAATTTGTCATTGTATGAACCAGGTGTTGTTCCATCAATGGCTGCTAAGCCTGCACGAGCACGAACCTGGTTGATATAACCATAGCCTTCTGCACCTTCTCCGACGGCCTCAGCAAGATTCAAAAGAACTTCTGCGTACCGAATTTCTACCCAATTTACATCTGAATCAAAAGGTGAAGTTGGATTATCTTCGAATTTCTCAACTGTAGCACTTTCAGATAATGTAGCTCCTTGACGTAAATCACCAGCTTCATATGAATCAATAAAATCTTGAGTAACTGTTTGTGGTGCGACACCACCACCAACACCACCAGCAACGCCTGATGCAGTAAACATATCAGTAAATGAACTACCCTCCCCTACATTACCACTCATAAATTCTACTTGAAAGAGTATTTCACTACTTCCTTCGTTGGCCGGTCCCCATATATCAGCATAATTTGCTTCTAGTGAATAAACATTTGAAGCAACTACACGTTTCAATGGCGCTACTGCCGAAGCATTATCACCAGCTTGTAAGTATACACGTCCCAATAAAGCGGCGGCTGCACCAGAACTAACACGACCAGTAGTTGGTAATAAACCTTCAGCTGCGGTAAGATCCGTTGCAATTTGTGCAAAAACTTGATCAGCTGAAACCTGATTCAAATTCATATTTTGAGGAGCTGTAACTTCAGCTGTAACTAGAGGTACATTCCCAAAGATAACTGCTAAGTGATAATATAACATAGATCGAATAAAATGAGCTTCACCTTTAATCCTGTTTTTAACATCATCACTGGTGAAGGTAACATCATCAATCCTTGAAATTATAGTATTTGCTCTAGCAATACCATCATAAGAGGCTATCCAAGAGTCATTTAATTCACTTGCAGTTGGTATTTCTCCAAATGTATCGATGTCTTCAAGAGTTTCGGCTAAGCCGGTAGCTCCGCCACCATTGGCTGTATTATCGGCTCGCATTTCCATGAATAGAACATATTTAACACCGAATGTTCCATTAGATTGTAACGCATCAAAAGCTCCATTTATGGCAACTTCAAAATCAGATTGTGTTTTGTAGTAGTTGACCACATTTCTTTCAGATATTGGTCCCAATACTGTAAAGTCCTCGCTGCATGAGATAAACAGTAACGGGAGTAGTAGTGTAAGTATTAATTTTTTCATGACTATTTCCTTATTTATCATTGCGATTAAAATGCGAGATCTATGCCAACCTGAATGGTTCTTGATAATGGATAAGCTCCATAATCCTGGCCAGGTGTTAGACTGCTGTTTCTTTGAATATTTACTTCAGGATTAAATCCTATATAATCAGTAAATATTGCCAAATTTGTCATAGCCGTATAAATCCTAGCTCGAGAAAATGCCCCATTCAAGAAGTCTTCTGGCAGAGTATAACCAAATGATAAATTTTTGATTTTTAGATAACTACCATCTTCAACTTGATAGCTGGATGGCCTATTGTTATTACCATGCGTATTACCTCTTCTATCAGCTCTTGGATGTATACCGTTGCCAGGATCTAATTCAGATCTCCAACGATCATTTAGAACCGCATAGGAGCCAAAATTCGCTTCCCCATTTTTAAGGTGGCGTGCTGTTAGATTTAAAACTTCACGACCCATTACACCTTGAATAAAGATATTTAGATCAAAGTTTCTGTAGTTAAATCTATTGGTTATACCATAAGTATAATCAGGATGGTAACTACCTGTCACAGTTCGATCATCAGATGTAATTTTACCATCACCATTGACGTCTTTAAACCTAAAATCTCCAGGTCTTGCACCTCCTGAACCAACCAATTCATCTACAGGTGCTGCATCAATTTCTGCTTGATTCTGGTATATACCTTCAACAATATATCCATAATAACTTCCTATTGGATCGCCAATACGGGTAATATGCCGAGCACCAGCAACACCACTACTCAGAATATCATCACCTTCTGGACCTAGTTTAGTTACTTTATTTTCATTAGCAGCAAAGTTGAAATCAGTAGCCCAACTGAATTGCCCTACCATATTTCTACTTGTTAGAGAAAATTCAAAACCATTGTTCTCTACTTCACCAATATTAGTCAAAGCAACATCAAATCCACTTGCAGCAGGTACTGTCACAAATAATAATAGATCTTGAGTAGTTGAGTTATATACATCTACTGAACCATATATTCTATCATTGAGTAGAGCATAGTCCACACCAAAGTTTGTTTGATAGGTAGTCTCCCAAGTTAAATCGGCATTACTAGAAGTACTCGGAGCTACACCATTAATTTGAGAAGAACCATCAACATAGTTTGCTCCACCGAGTAAACCTATAGCACCATAATTAGGAATCTCAAAGTTACCAGTAACACCATAACTAGCTCTGAATTTCAATTCACTAATATCATCAATACCACTTAAGAAGCTCTCTTGATTAGCTCTCCATCCAAGTGAGAATGATGGGAAAATTCCAGTCTGGTTATTAGCACCAAATCTAGACGATCTATCTGAACGAACAGTCGCTGTCAATAGGTACTTATCCTGAAATACATAGTTTAGTCTTGCTAGAGCTGAGACCAAACTCCATTCCTCAATAACTTCCTCACCACTATTCACAATACCACCATTGATAGTAGTTATTTGATCGTCAGTAAACCCATTGGATTCGATTACGCTTCGTTCTATACGTTCTTTTTGGGCAGTATAACCTGCTATCAAATTCACTTTGTGGTCCGTTCCAAAATTATTGGAATAATTGACAGTATTTTCCCAGATCCAGTTAAATAAATTACCTGCACCAGTTTGAGCAAATGGCTGAGGAGAACTCTGAGTTCTATATAGAAATTCTGTGCCTCTATAAAAACTTTGCTGCATAGTCTCCACATTGTATCCAAGCAAAGATTTAAAAGTAATGTTTTCACTAAAATTATAATCCGCAAACATATTTCCAAAGACACGAGTATTTTGAATGTCTTCGCTTATATATTTCATGATGGCTAGCGGATTACTTGCGGATGAAGTTCCACCGCCTAAAAAGCCTTGATTGTTTCGTTGATTGATGGTCCCGTCATCATTGTATGGCGCAACTACTGGTGAATGAACCATTGCTGAATAAACAATCCCAGGGGGTTGTCCAAAATAAGCTGCATTAGCAGGTAAACGATCATGCTGCGCTAGGGCTGAATTCATATTAGCACCAATAGTAATATCATTATTCATCTTATGCGTTAATCCCAATCGCAGTGTATAACGTTGAAATGCTGATCCTTCAATAACACCTTCTTGATCCAAATAACCTGTTGAAAAGGCATATGTCGTAGTAGCATTTCCACCACTAATGGATAGATCATAATTTTGCATAGATGCAGGGCTAAATATTAAATCTAACCAATCTGTATCTGTTCCATTCCAGTTAACATACTGTTCAGGAATTAAAAAATGAGATACGTTTGGTCGACCAGCATTTGTATCTGGATTATAATCTGGGTTTGCGGCTTGATTACCAACTTCAATTTCTTGTAAGTAGTTATTGTTACGGGATTCCTTTGTGTATTGAATTAGATCCTCTGCATTCATCATATCTGGCTTGTTGAATACATTAGAGACCCCTAAATAAGAACTAAAATTTATAGATGTTCTACCCGCAGAACCCTGCTTAGTAGTAATTAAGATAACCCCATTAGATCCCCTTGAACCATAAATTGCAGCTGCTGAAGCATCTTTTAAAACCTCAATAGACTCTATATCATTTGGATTAATTGTAGCAAGTGGATTCGCACTGGGTGGTTGAAATGATGAACGTTGACTACCTATGTCTGACTGTAAATTTCGATTAGTTGTAATTGGAACACCATCTATTACATATAGAGGAGAGTTACCTGCTGAAATCGAACCTGTACCACGTATGGTAATCTGAGGAGAAGCTCCAGGCTCTCCTGTAGACTCTGCTACATTTACTCCTGCCATTCTACCTTGCAAAGCATTTTCAAAACTTGATACAGGAATGTTTTGAATTTCTTCTGAGCGGACGGAAGTAATTGCTCCAGTTACTTCCTGTCGTTGTTGAGTACCGTATCCAACAACTACAAGATCATCTAAAAATAGAAGATCTTGCTCCAAACTTACATCAATTACCGATCGACCACTTACAGGAACCTCTACTGTTACATAACCTAGATAACTGAATTGTAAAATTTCTGCATCATCTGGCACGGTCAAAGAATATTTACCTTCAGCATCGGTACTGGTACCAATAGTTGTACCTAATACAACAACATTCGCTGCAGGAATAGGCTCCCCTGTTTCTGCATCTGTGACAGTTCCAGATACATCTATAATTTTATAATCTTCATTGGACGCATTGACTGATTCTATAGTTTCTATTCCAAAATTAGTCACCTGAGCATATACCAATGAACTACCCACATGTGTAATAAAAATAGATACTATAGCACACATGGATGCAATAGACCATACCTTTATATATTGTTTATTCATAGTGTTTATTATTATTTGTTTAAGACAATCTAGTTCGGAAGAGCAGGAAAATTGAAGCGCTTCTAACTGAATAAGCACTTTCTCTTAATCAATTGCAAGACTAAGTGCAGTAATAAAATACAAGTATTTTAAACTCATTATTTTGGGAAATATAAAAATCTCTGCTTTAAAACTCAGGAAAAGATGATTCATAAATTATTTCAATGAATCTTTCTTTTTATTGATTTCAGAAAACTTAGATCCACTTGGTGGTCTGTAGGGCTGAAAAGGGATCTTAAGTAAATTAACAACATCTTCATGTTCTTTAGGATTCATGTGTGTATCAATGCCATAAGTTAACTTGGTGGAATCATTTATCTGAGCAAAGGTACCAAAAAGTCTATCCCAGATAGCAAATATATTCCCATAATTTGTATCTGTATATGGTTGTTTATAATGATGGTGCACTTTATGCATATTTGGTGTAACTAGCACCCAAGAAAGTACCTTATCTAAAGAGGATGACATTGAAATGTTAGCATGATTAAAGTGAGTGAAGACAACTGAACATGTTTGGTATAAAAAAACCAACCATATAGGAGCTCCAACCACCACCACTCCAAGAATAGTAAACAACATTCGAAATAAGGCCTCCCCTGGATGGTGTCGAAGCCCCGTAGTTACATCTACATGTGTATCACTATGATGAACCAAATGAAACTTCCATAAGAATTTTACTTTGTGCTCCACCCAGTGAACTAAATAAGCTCCAAATAAATCAAGGAGCAATACTCCAACTAAAACTTGCATCCATAGGGGCATGGAAATCCAATTAATAAGACCAATATCCTGCTGAGAAACCCATTGTGATGCCATCAAAAGTAGGGATGCAAATCCTAGTCCAATGAGCACAAAAAATAAGGTAAGCAACCCGTTGATTAAGGCATGACGGAATTTATTATAGCCAAAGCTGAAGAGAGGAAAAACACCTTCGATAATCCAGAATATAAATATACCCCCAACCAGTATTCCTGCTCGAAAAGTAGAAGATATATTCTCAAAAAAATCAATGAAGATTTCCATCGTGTTTTTTTGCCTGTTTAATTATCCTTGCCGGATAAGGATTTAAATGGACTTAGATTAGCTTCTCGAACCGCAGCCTCATAGGCAGGCCATTCTTGGTTTAAGAAATCATCAATTTTCTTCAGGGCTTCCGTTACTGCTTCCCTAGCAAGTCTGAGTAAATTTTCCTCAGTAACTCCAGGGCCATCAACGTCATTACCGAAATACCTTCCAACCCCATATAATCTTGACATTACTGTTACTTCAGGATTCCGAACAATGCCTTGACGCTCGTCATCATCACTTCCAAAAATGTGAGCAAACAAGGCATCCAAACTTACATGTGTTGTTCTGTGTACATTACGCACAGCTTTTAAATCTTCAGCAGACCGCGGGTCCGCGTCTAGTATTCCTTTGTTTACCTTCATAATTGATTCAGCTGTAACAAGCTTTTGAACTGCTTCAGCTAATTCAGCTCCCAGCATTCCCCCTTCGTCTTCTAGTGCCGCTGTAGCTTCCAGAGCTTCCATCGTAATTTCTATCCTTGGATCGTAATGAACAGTAACCATGGTAGAATCTTTACTACCAGCATAGCTCATTACTATTTTATAAGTTCCCGGCAATACATTACCACCGCGTGGTTCTGGCATGTTTGGACGAATAGCTCTTCGTGATGGGCGCTGCATTCCTTTTCGTTCTAGCCCCCATTGCATACGATTTACACCATTATGTTCTGGAGTAACTTCAATATTGCGAATATTTTCACCTAATTCGTTAAATATAGCCACTTTAACTTTTTCTTCATCCGATCCTCTTTTTGCCCTTGAACGACCTTTTGCAGAAGGTGCATCTATTTTTTCGGACTTTTGAGATAACTCTTTATTCACAGAATAGGAGATCATGGCCCCACGAGGTCGATTATCACCCGAGTACATAGCATCGGCGGCAAATCGAGTTCCCATAGCTTGACGCCAGTTTACTAAATAAGCATCTGGACTATCAAAGGCTTTAATAGCTTTTTCAAGTTCATTTGCTCCTTCAGTTGCTAACTCTCGAAGTGGTCTTATATCATCTAGGACCCAAAAAGAACGACCAAATGTACCAATCACCAAGTCATGCTCACGTGGTTGAATGACCATATCATAAGTAGAAACAGTTGGATAACCATTGGTCCATCGTGTCCAATTATCTCCCCCATCAATCGTGAAATATAATCCAAACTCAGTCCCTACAAACATTAGATTAGGTTCTACTAAATCTTGAACAAAGGATAAAGCGTAGCCTTCTAAGCCTTTATTCTCTACGATATTGGTCCACTTTTTTCCATAATTGGTAGTATGCACTACATACGGGGTCCAATCTCCACGACGATAATTATTAATAACCGCAACTGCTTCTCCAGCATTGAAAGCCGACGCTTTCACCTGAGCTATATAACTTCCCTGAGGAATGCCTTTGATGTTATTCGCAGTATTAGTCCAATTTACCCCTCCATCGGTTGTTACTTGAATATTGCCATCATCAGTACCTACCCAAATAATGTTTTCTTCAACTGGACTAGGCTCGATAGCTAAAATAGTTGTATGATTTTCAGCTCCAGTGGCATCCATGGTCAAACCACCACTCTCATGCTGCTTTTGCTTGGTTGTATCGTTCGTAGTTAAATCTGGAGAAATTATGGTCCAACTTTCTCCTCGATCAGTACTTTTATGAACATGCTGACTTCCAAAATAGACGGTTTCTTTATCAAATGGATCAAAGTTAATCGCTGCATTCCAGTTAAATCGTAAGTTATCTCCATCGGGATGGGTTGGTTTTACGAAGCGGGCGCTTCCAGTTTCTCGGTCAACTCTTCCTACATTACCCTGTTGTGACATAGCATAAAGGTATCGAGAGTCACTTGGATCCATCATCACATCAAAACCATCTCCAAAGAATAATTCATCCCAATAGGCGTTTCGAATCCCCCCTTCTCTCCAAACATAAGCAGGACCTTCCCATGAACCGTTATCCTGCATACCACCATAAACGTTATATGGAATTTCCATGTCTACGCTAACATGATAGTATTGACCCACAGGTATATTTTCCGCAAAGCGCCATGTTTTGCCGCCATCATGCGAAATATTTAGTCCACCATCGTTTCCTTGTACAATAAAGCCAGGATTAGTTGGACTCATCCAAAAAGCATGGTGATCAGGATGTACCCAGTTGTAATATGGATAAAGACTCTCAAAGTTTTTCGCTCCATCTTCACTCACAGACATATAAGTGTAGATACTGTAGACCCGGTTTTCATTAAATGGATCTACATATATTTCAAAATAATAGAACGGCCTATTCCCTACATCTGGATCATCCTTAACGGTTTGTCTTTGTTCCCAAGTAAAACCACCATCTTCACTTCTGTAGATAGCATTCGCACTGGATTCGATGATTGCGTAGACAATGTTTGGTTTGGACGATGAAAATGCGATACCCATTCTGCCTAATTCTCCTTCGGGTAATCCATTTTCGTCAGTAACTTCGTTCCATGTTTCACCACCATCCAAGGTCATAAACATTCCAGAACCTTCACCACCAGACTTAAAAAACCAAGGCCAACGTCGGAATTCCCACATGTTAACCAGGATTTTATTGGGGTTACTTGGATCCATTACCATATCACCCACACCAGTGCGGCTGTTTACATAAAAAATTTTATCCCAAGTCTCACCACCATCGGTAGTCTTATACACACCACGATGCTCGCTATCCGCCCATGCATCACCCTGGCCACCAACCCATACTGTATTTGGATCTTTAGGATGAACGATGATTCGGTGGATATTACGAACCCCTTCTAGACCCATAAAGTCAAAACTTCGCCCTCCATCCAAACTTCGATATACTCCAGCGCCGGATGTCTGAGAGTTACGCGGATTACCCTCGCCGGTACCTACCCAAACAATGTCTGGACTGTCTTGATAAATATCAATTGCACCAATAGAGGCTACTCCATACTCGTCAAATATAGGCTTCCAGGCTACACCTCCACTTTCAGATTTCCAAATCCCACCAGAGGCAGAACCAGCATACATTACATCGTGATTGGATTCTACCACATCGATTGCGGTAATCCTACCTGACATCCCAGCTGGACCAATATTACGGGGTTCTATAGATTTTAATAATTCCATATCGACTTGCTGAGCACTTAACATCGTTGAGAAAGTAATGACTAATGCTATATTAAAAGGGAAAAATCGTGGTAAAACTTTCATAATCAGAGTAATTTAGTTAGAATAATTATAGACGCTATTGCTTCATAAAATAAGGGTAAAAAAAATCCCCGAACTTTAAAGGACTTTTTGAAAATAAAATTAATTAATCATTCTCATCAAGAATGTTGTCAATTCGAGCGATGATATCTTCCAAATGAACACGAGTATTTCGATCGATATTACCTGCACTGATTCTTCGTCCTGAATCTCTGCGTAATAAAATTAGCTGATTACGTACGGATGGTCTGATATCAGATTGACTTACATCTACACGTGAACCAAAGAATCCTGATGGCTCTTGGGTCATCATATACTCCATTCGCTCTACATAGGCTCGTTGTAAGTGTCTACGATGTACATCTATATTTTCATTGGCACGTAATTCACTAAATATACCATTGCGCAAATCATCCATCATCTCAAAAAGAGTATAGGTATCGGCGTCAGTACGTGTTTCTGCTTCGGTTAGACGAGCAATTCTGGCTGGATTGAGCACCCCATTAAGTACACCTGACTGTGCCGAGCGAAAAGTTTCAACAGCAGTAGATTCATTGATGCGATCCAATATATCTCTGTTAAATGCCCAGGTTGGCGTAGAGAAGGCATATTCTTGGAGAAACTCCATTGATCGTCGCTGATCTATTTCATCCACAACTTCGTAGACAACCCCATCCTGATCAAATGTTTTATAGGTTTCGTATACCCCTCCAATATAAGTGGTAACATGTCCCATATATCGTCTCCACTGTGAAATAACATTACTGTAAAGCTCGGCTAAATCATCATAGTCCTGACCTGGTTTTTCTATCCACTCAATGAGGTTACCTGTGATACGCTCCAAATTTGCAATCCCTAATTCACTGGCTTCCATCGCATCATCACCTATAGCTTCAGTTTGTGAACGAGGGTCAGAACCATTGGCATACCCAAAAAAATAAAGTGGATCGTCGCCATTAGCCATTATCATGTCATGAAGAATTTTATTTTCATCATCAGCTTCTTCCACGTCGGGAAACCACCTATACCCCCAATTGATCGACCAAATATCATATTCTCCTACCATTGGGAAGAAATTTGTAACGCCATCGCCTGGTTGTGCGACATAATTGAACCGCGCATAGTCCATGATAGATGGTGATACACCATGAGTTGATGTAAACTCCGGATCTCGCAGTTGTTCAACTGTATAACCAGCACTAGAACCCATATTATGTGGTAAACCTAATGTATGACCAACTTCGTGCGCAGATACAAAGCGAACTAATTCACCCATTAATTCAGTATCAAAATCTACATTTCGAGCATCTGGGTTTACCGCGGCTGTCTGTATAAAGAACCAGTTCCGTAATAGGTTCATCACGTTATGATACCATAAAATATCACTTTCTAAGATTTGACCCGTTCTTGGGTCATGCACGTGTGGACCTTGTGCATTTTGGATAGGATTGGTGATGTAGCGTATAACCGAGTATCGAACATCTTCCGGAGAAAATTCTGGATCTTCCTCAGGTGTTGGTGCTTCTTTACCAATAATGGCATTCTTAAAGCCAGCAGCTTCAAATGCAACATTCCAATCTTCAATTCCTTGAATGAGGTATGTTCTCCACTTTTCAGGGGTGGCCGGATCTAAATAATAAACGATAGGCTCTTCAGGCTCAACTAACTCTCCACGTAAATATGCTTGTTTGTCTGATGGAACTAATTTCCAACGAGTAATATATCTGTTTTGATCCGCTCGATGTTTTTCTGAACTATAATCGTATTGTGAAATCGAGAAATAGCCTACTCTCATATCGTGATTTCGAGGTGTATGAGGTTCTTCTGGCAAAAGAATCATCGATTGATTCATTTCTAAGGAAATTGTTCCAGTTGTTGCATCATCTGGTGGACTTGCTGCATCATATGTTAACACATGTCGTACTTCTAAATTCTCTGGATAACTAGCCATTCGTTCGATAAAGGTTCTTGAGCCATCTAGCCTTCTTACCTGAAAATTTCTACGCTGAAATGAACTCAATCCACTTAACAAAGGTATGTCAGAAGTGTACAGACCAGAGGCGTCAATAACTATAGAAGAACTATCATCGCTCATAGCCTCGATTTTAAAAGTCTCAATTACAGGTTCAAAATTGTTGTTTTTAACAGAATTATAAACTGGATCATCAGCATCAGCTACACTCGAGTATGATACATGGCGTAAAAGTACTTGTTTTTCTTTTTGCTGCCACCGAATCACCTGCTGTGAACGAGCTTTTTGCCCGGCCCCACCAAAGCTAAGATTTTGTGTTGTTCCTGCCACTCTACTAACCAATAGCATTTCTCGGTCGAGTATTTCCTTAGGAATCTCAAAATAATACTTTTCATCTACTTTATGGACTGTAAATACCCCCTCATCAGAGATTGCTTTATCTGTTATTACATCGGTAAAGGCCTTCATATCCCCTTTTTTAGAAGATGGTTTTGGTGCGCTGGCCTTAGGTGTTGGCGCTTCTGCTTTTTTAAAGGTCGAACAAGCCGTAAAGGTGAATGTTGATATAATAAATAGTATGGCCAAACGCCACATTGTTGGTTTACCGTAGTTCATGCTAATGGATTTTGTTATTTTTAATAATGAACAGGTGTTTAACTTCCCGTTCTAATTAACAGATTTATTCTATTTAATAAACTGAAAAAGGTGCTTCACTAAAAGTATCTAAAGTAACAAGCTAAACCATTTCAGCCATTCAATATACCATACTGTAATCAAGGTCACAAAATGAATAGCTTAATTCGAAATAACAAGTATATTAAATACAAATGAGATTAAAAGAGACCACGCCGATAAAATAAATCCTTGTCAAATTGTAAGAATCCTAAATGTAAGAACTAATGCTTTTTACGCTTTCTGTTTTTTTTTGAGTTATTTAAAGCTGATTTTTTGACTGTTACCACTTTTCCCAATGGTTTCAGTTTAACCAAAACACGTAAATCAGTAATCTCTTTGTCACGCAGGAAGCGCCAACGGCCAGGAGATACTCCCTTTAAATCTAATCCCGCATACTGAATTCGCTTTAGTTTAGTCACTTTAGTCCCATAATATTCTACCATACGTCTAATTAGACGATTCCTTCCTTCAAATACGGACAGTTGAAACCGATCCGGGGTATCTGCAAATCCTTGAACTTTATGAGCTTTCGCAACACCATCATCCAGTGGGACACCTTTTTGAAATCCGGCCAATTCATCATCGGTTAACGCTCGTTCACTTACCACTTCATATGTCTTACGAACTTTGTATGAAGGGTGCATAAGGCGATAAGCTAAATCTCCATCATTTGTCAGCAAAAGCATGCCTGTGGTGTTTCTGTCCAATCGCCCCACTGGATACACTCTGTAGCCCGTAGCATGCTCAATCTCATCCATCACGGTATTTCGGCCATGTTCGTCGGATGTGGTTGTTATGGTATTTTTGGGTTTATTTAGTAATAGATACACTGGTGGTTCAGGATTTAGTGCCTTTCCCTCAACCTCCACCTTGTCCTCCATAGTCACCTTTAATCCCATCTCTGTTACTAACTTTCCATTGACAGTGACCTCACCATTTGCAATACGAACATCTGCCTCCCGCCTAGAGCATAGTCCCGATTGAGCAATAAATTTATTTAATCGGAATTGTTCCCCTTTTTTAGGGATCGATCGTAAGCTCATTGTTAATTATCCTCTTCAGCAGTGATGTTGGGTTCACTAGCAGTTGAGGCTTTATGTGGTTTCTCATTTGACTTTTGAGCTATTCCTTCGTCATTGTCTTCGTAAATATCACCTTTTATCTCGATCCGATTTTCCTCCTCAGCCTCTAACATCAACTGTCGTGACATAAGTAGTTGCCGATGTTCGGCCATGTCATCATCCTTCAGAATCTCTTCAATTTCTCTGGGTTTTGGTAAATCTTGAACTGAATTAAGTCCAAAGTGTCTTAAAAAATGACGACTGGTCTTGTATACCAACGGCTTTCCAGGACCATCTCCTCTACCAGCTACCTCAATAAGGGCTTTTTCCATTAACTGACGTAAAATATATCCAGAGTCTACCCCTCTGATTTGGTCTACTTCAGGTTTGGTAATCGGTTGCCGATACGCTACGATTGCCAAAGTTTCTGTGGCCGATTGAGATAATTTTCTGTAGGCATTTTCATGCTGAAAAACACTTAACCAATAGTGATACTTCTTTTGAGTCAAAAATGTGTATCCACCACCAATACGTTCAATGCGAAAACTACAACCACTTTCTTCATATCGCTGGTTTAGTAATTGAATAAATTCATCCACAGTCTCCTCAGAGATTTCGATATTTTGCTCATTATCAATTATGACCTTGCGAATTTTAGATGCACTCAGGGGTTCATTGCTAGCAAAAATAAGAGCTTCTATTACTGAAGAGAGTCGACTTCCATCTATAAATTCATAATCCTGCATGCCTGAAATACTTAATTAATCTACACGATTGCATAATAGACGCAATTTAACACCCTTTTAGCTTTATTGCATAGAAGTAATAGCGTCTTTATCCTGCCTATCGTATCGCGTCCACATGGATAGTTACTTGGACCGAGCGATGTTCAGGAAAAGACAATTCGTAGATTTCCAGAACTTGGTCCAACATAGCCTCCATATAATGCGCTCCTTTTTCTGGGTTTACTTTCGCCATGAGTTCCCAATAGTATTTACCTTGTATCCATTCTATGGGTGCCGGGGATGGTCCTAACAATGGCCAGTGCGGTACAACCTGCTGCCATGCTTGGAATAAAACCATAGAAGCAGCCGAAACCTGTTCGTTGTTTGAACCTTTTAATACACACTTTATAAGTCTAGAAAATGGAGGGTAATCCAAAGGTTTTCTTAAGGCCATTTCATGACGAGCAAAACCCTCATGATCGTGACTAGGAACAAACTGTAATGCAGGTTGTTCGGGTTGACGAGTTTGAATAAATACCTTACCTGGTTTCTGCCCTCTACCTGATCGGCCCGCAACCTGTGAGAGAAGTTGGTATAATCGCTCTGAGGATTGAAAACTGGGATATGCCTGTTCGGTATCCGCATCGAGTACTACCACAAGAGTCACATTGGGGAAGTCCAACCCCTTGGCTACAATTTGTGTACCCACTAAAATATCGGCATTACCCTGGCCAAATGACTCTAAAATTTTGGCATGAGCCCCTTTTTTGGATGTACTGTCACGATCAAACCTAAAAACTCTAGCCTCAGGAAAAAGCACCTCAATTTGTTCTTCCGCCTGTTGAGTACCCGAGCCATATATACTCAAATTAGGTGACCCGCAGGCCTCGCAATTCGTATCTATGCGTCGTGCATAACCGGAATAATGGCATAAAAGTATATTTTTACGCTTATGAAGTGTTAAACTTACCGAACAATCAGGACTCATTGGGATATGCCCACATTCATCGCATTGAAGGTAAGAGGCAAAACCACGCCTATTAAGCAGGAAAATAACTTGTTCATTTCGCTCAAGGGCTTCTTTGACTGCTAAAAATGTAGGCACTGCCATAGGACCTTTCATCGCGGACTTGTATTGCTTGAGGTCTAATATTTGGACATGGGGTAAAGTGGCCTCAGCGTGTCGATGATTTAAGCGTAGCATAGTAGCTTTATCTTTAGCAACCCGGTGTAGAGTTTGTAAACTAGGAGTAGCTGAACCCATAACTATAACCGATTCTTCTATATGAGCTCGCATAATAGCCGTCTCTCTAACATGATAACGGGGTGCTGGGTCTTTTTGTTTGTAAGAAGAATCGTGTTCTTCGTCAATAATTATAAGCCCTAAGGATTTAATGGGGGTAAAGAGGGCTGATCGGGGGCCAATGGCAATATTTTTTTGTCCATTCTTGAGCGCATTCCAGGCTGATAGACGCTCAGAAGCGCTTAATTGACTATGAAAAACTGCAATATCTTCTCCAAAAATTTTATAAAAACGAGCCACGGTACCGGGTGTCAGTGCAATCTCTGGTACCAAAACAATAGCTCCTTTACCTAATTCTTGGGCTTTTTTGATGGCGTGTATGTATACCTCTGTTTTCCCACTTCCCGTTATGCCATAAAGTAAAAACTGGCCGAACTTCTGGTTCTCTAATTGTTGTAAAACAGGATCGATTGCTACACACTGTTCTTCATTAAGAGTTTTGATTTTAGAGGGATCGTAAGAGAGTTGCTGAGTCTGCATTTCAAATCGGCTTTTTTCAAACTTACTCAAATAACCTTTTTTGGCTAAGGTTCGAAGTTCAGATATTCCAACCTTTTCTAGCATTTTTAGGTCTTGATTGCGAGCCGGTAAGCATTGCCCTTTCACTACATTTAGAGCCTGTTCCCATTTATATTTTTTTTCAGATGGAAAAAAAATCGACGCCTTATTCTTAGCTTCTTTATCCTTCCAATCCCACCAGATTTCTTTGGCTTCTTTAGATTTGGCCTCGGGTTGTTCCCAAATTTCTAACCATCCCATCTTGATCAAGTTATTTAAAATACCCAAGTCACCCTGAGCTCTGCTTCGCTTTCGAAGTTCTTCTAATGTCCCTTCTTCTGCTAAAGACTCTACCCAGTTCCATATATTTTTTTCTTTCACGCTTAATTTACCTACGGCTTTTACTCTATTGGAATTCACCCGAACATACCGCTTTGAAACCATATTAAGCCCGCTAGGTAATACCGCCTGAATGGTCTCGCCCCAACTACAATAGTAAAAGCGATGCATCCACTCGGTGAGCTTAAGTAGCGATTCATTCAAAATAGCTTCAGTATCAAGTACCTCACGTATTGCTTTAAGTTCAAAGGATGGCTCTTGCTTATGAACACGTACTACCATTCCTATCGCATTATAACTTCGAAAAGGGGCCCAAACTCTTTTTCCTATAGATACCTGCTCATACAACTTTTCTGGAACTCGGTAGGTATAGAGCTGTCGTGGTGCCAAAGCGTAAGCAATGTCAACAAATAAAGGTGGTGAAAGAGTACTCAAGATGGACTGAAAAATTCAATAAACAACTAATGTGCTAGGCTTTTGAAGTAATAGACTATATAGTAACTCAGAAGTACCACGTCTAAACCTCAGTTCGTTCTAGCTAAGCCTAAATCTATTGATAATCGCATTCAATAGCTTATACTACAAAACCCTCAAAATTGATCTAAGCTTCTAAACTGATTAGTCTCCGCTAAATGATGTGCGTAGAGACTGTATATTGGATAACTGACTCTTAAAAACATTAACAGGTAGTTTGGAACTTTTTTTAGTCTGCGTCGTAGTATAAATATGATTTGAGCACTATTTTCTTGAGTTAAGTGTTACCATTATGATAGTATAATATAGTAGCTTTTCTTTGAAGTATTTTATCAACATAAAGAGTGAACTTTATACATTTATGGGCTTTTAAACTCTATACAATTGAAAGAAAATGTTCCCATTATCTTTATACTTTTGTTTAAAAAAAGTGTCAAAAGTATATTTTATACGCTAATACAACATTTAATCATACAATGATGAAAAACACAAAACAAGAAGCCAAACGTATCTACGAAGAAATCCAAGGTGGTGCTAAAGAAGTGTTAAATGGAATTCGCAATCTAATTGAAGAGGGTTCCGCAAGACGCTTAATTATTAAAAACAAAGATGGGGAAGTGGTTTTTCAAACGCAACTTGCCTTCGGAGTAGGTGGAGCAGCTTTAGTCGGCGCAATGGCACCTGTGATTTCAGCTATTGGAATGTTTGCCATGTTCTTGAATGATTATCAAATACTTGTCGAAAAGGAAATCACCACCGATGAACATGGGCCAGAAGTACATGGAGCTAGTCAAGAAGCCAAACAAGATATTAACGATAGCGACGAAGCAGTAATAATTGAAATCCTAGACGAAAATGAGGATATATCCAACCCATCTAAAACTTCAGAATCACCAAAAAAAAGGCGAAAAAATGCATCATCAAAGAAGAATTCCAAAAAAAATGTTGGAAAATAACGGATTCACTGTTTATTCTTTGACGCGGTATAATCAGGCTAGACCATTATCAGTAAGATAATGGTCAGCGTCTAATGCAGCCTACATCATCCATGGTTAACACTTCTTTGAAAAGTTCTGTATTTGGTCAGTGACCAATGGCTACAAATAATCCAGTTACATCATATAAAATCATTAACTCACTAGAACTCTAGTTTTTAACCTGTATACTTTGAATCACCTGATCGCCCAAAACCTTTGCTACCTTGCTATCCCACATGAACTCTATGTTTTTGAATGACTACCAGATACTTGTCGAAAAGGAAGTTTCCTTTAACGAATACGAGCTAGAAGTAAATGAAAACAGTGAGAATACTAAACAAGGATACTAAGAATATTGAAGAAGCAGAAATTATTCAGATTACCGATTTATAGATCACAATAAATTCTAAATAAAATGAGATACATAGTCTCAGAAAATCGAAGAAAAGAGAATCAAATGAGGAATCCATGTTAGTTAAAACATACTACTCATTTAAGTCATGTCTGTTATTTGGATAAACAGGTTGACTTATTTGCCCATTGATAATGTTTATAATTCCATATTTATAGCCAACTTTGTGAGCAACTATCTTCAAAGTATCACCTAAACTTTCTTTGATTGGCCCATTATAATGTTTCCAACCTAAGCTTGGCTTAATTTCAGACGAAAATTTATATCCAATACTTAGATCTGAATCAATTTCTTCCAAAGTAATTATTCCATCATTAATATTAACTTTTGGCATTTTTGTCATTTGCGCTTTTCCACCCGGGTAAAACTCTGAAATCAAATCTACCTCTTGTATATTGCCTTTATCATCAATTTTTTGAATCCATTTATCAAGTTCATTTCTAAATTCAAATAAGAGATTATAATATGTTGTATCATTAGCAAGATTGTTTAATTCATGAGGGTCATTTTGTGTGTCAAATAATTCTTCGTAATCTTTCTTTTTTCTAAACCAAAGGGCTTGATTTGCATCTAATTTATTCATGTTACGCATCTGCAGTAACTCTTTCATTATATCCATATTTTCTCTGTAGCTAAGTGGCAAATAATAAGGCTTGTCAGGATAATAGTTTTTAAGATATTTATATCTTTTGTCCCGAATTGCGCGAATCATATCCGTACTTTCGTCAAATCGATCAGCATGCGCATAAACATATTGTCTCTCTGAATTAGACCTATATTTGCCTTCAAATGCCTGTCCCTGCATGAAATCAGGCGGTTCAATATTAGCTAGTGACAATAAAGTCGCAGGAAAGTCTACAAAACTTATTAATCTATCATCAATAGTCCTAGCCCTAATCTTATTCGGGTATCTTATTATGAGTGGTACTTTTAAACCTGAATCATATAATAATCTTTTTTGTCGAGGAAGTGGACCGCCATGATCAGAATAGAAAAAAATAATAGTGTTGTCTAGCAACCCATCTTCTTCAAGTTGGTCTAAAATTTTACCAATACCTATATCCAATCTCATTATGTTTGTGTACAAACGCTGCATAGATTTAATACCAACCTCATTTTGAGGTAAATATGGTGGTATTACAATATTAGTATCACTATGAAAGAGTAGAGGATATTCATCTTTATTTTTTTTTTGTGAATTAATATTGGACGAATTTCTTTTAGGTGGAAATGTGGCTAAATCTGAGAGTTGATAGTCAAAATTCCACATATTCGACTCATGTGTAACAAAAAAGTTAAATACACTAAAAAAAGGGGTATCTTTATCTAATCTATTTCTCCAATGTGCAAACTTACTAGATTCATCCCAAGCTAATTCTGATTTAAAAAATTGATAATCTTCTTTATCATTATTTGTAGTGTAGTAACCATTTAATCTTAAAATTTCACTAACCATCTTAACATCTTTTGGTAATACGACCTGATAATCAATTAGCCCTTTTTCTTTAGCGCTTGGTTGTTGAACCAAAGTTCGCATATTATGTGCCCCAGCTGAATTTGGATAAACTCCAGTTGCTAGTGTAAATCTACTAGGGGAACAGACTCCGGACACAGAATAAGCATTTGTATATATTACACCTTCATTTGCAAGTCTATTTAAATTGGGAGTAAAAGCACTACTATCACCATACATACTTAAATACATTGAACTTAAATCCTCAGCTACTAACCACAATATATTCATCTGCTCAGGCTGGGTTGTAGGAATACAAGAATTAATAGCAGCACTGAACATTAAAATTAAACCTATTAGGGTTCTATTTATTCTCATTATACTTTCTGTTTTTACTTTGTAAATTCCTACAACCGTTTATATGATTAACAAAATCTATTCTTTTTTATAAAATCTATAATCTTAGGTTATTTCATCATACTTGTTAAATAATATTCGGTATCTAGTGCTGCCTTACACCCTGTTCCGGCTGCTGTAACAGCTTGACGGTACACAGCGTCCATAGCATCGCCGCAGGCAAATATACCAGGTAAATCGGTTTTTGTAGTTTGGGCTTTAGTCTGTATATAGCCTATATCATCCATGGTTAAGACTCCCTTGAAGAGTTCGGTATTGGGGCGATGACCAATAGCTACAAATAATCCAGTAACATCGTTTAAGGTCGTCAACTCACCGGAATTTCGATTTTTTACATTAACTCCTTGAACCACCTGATCGCCCAAAACCTCTACTACTTCACTATCCCATATAAATTCAATTTTTTCATTGGCGAATGCACGAGCCTGCATAGGTTTGGAAGCACGAAGTTGATCACGTCGATGAATAACGGTTACTTTGCTGGCAAATTTAGTTAAAAAGGTAGCTTCTTCCATTGCGGTGTCACCTCCTCCTACAACAGCCACATGTTCGTTACGGAAAAAAGCACCATCACATGTAGCGCAAGCCGAAACCCCTTTGCCTCGTAGACGAGTTTCGCTTTCTATACCCAACCACATCGCTGAAGCCCCTGTAGAGATAATAAGTGCATGCGTCTTAATCTGTACTTTCTCATCAACAGTAAGTGTATAGGGTTGCTCATTGAAATCTATATCAGTTACAAACCCATAGCGACAATCGGCCCCAAATTTTGTTGCCTGTTCGCGAAAGTCCTGCATCATCTGTGGTCCCATTACCCCGTTAGGATAACCTGGGAAATTTTCAACATCGGTCGTTGTCATCAACTGACCACCGGGCTCAGGACCTTCAAATACTATAGGCCTTAGATCCGCACGAGCGGCATATAAAGCAGCAGTTAAACCAGCCGGACCGCTGCCCATCACAACAACTTTGAATGTCTTTCCTGCAATATCTTCCATCTTTTTCTCCAACTATAATTTTGCGATCTGAAAAGATACAGATTCTAGAAATAATCGTCCGTTCTTTCTGACTACAAAATGAGTAAGGCTAATCTATATAATCAACAGAAATTGGACTACAGAGAACAGCTTGGAAATTGCCCATTTATATCTAAGTCTGAGGGTTGATAAGTTTCTGTGATTGGAAATCCATTTTCAATTCGCTTTAGCAACATATAGTCTGGAAAAATAAAAATTTCTACCTCTTCGGCTGTTTCACCACTGGTATCTGCTTCTTCTTGCACTTCCAACTTATAAGACCCCTCTACCTCTGTAATACTATTTATGGTTAGTCGAACCATGCTGTAACAATTTTGAGACTTCAGGTATGCGATAACATCTACGAACTCTTCAGTTATGTTTAGATACGCGGTAAGTTCTTGACTTAGAGTGCGTTCCCATACTCCCAAGAATGGATAAGTAGCACATGCTTTATCTAAATCATCTATGTTCTTCGAGCTTGGATTAAAGATTTGTGTTTCTTTTGTTTCTTCATCTGTATTTAAATCTCGAACATGTAAAAAGCGATCATTTCGTGAAAAACCCATAATATTAACTTCATCTGAGCCAATAATTTGCAATGTATATACTCCATTTGCTTGTATATCTAAGATGGTAAATCTTTCAACAACACTGCATCTATGAATTTCATTGTAAAAATAAAAAGTAACTTCATTTTCAGAAATTTCTATATAGGTATAATTATTATCATCAGTCCATTTTTCCCAGATTCCAATATTTCTATCATTAAAGTTGGGATCCATAACATCTATTGCATCACAGGTTGACAAAACTAAAAGAAAAGCAACTACCCATAATGAGCGTAAGTAAAGTACCTTAATAAGTTTCATTACTTTTTTGTTTGGACTTTTTTTAAAACTACATCTACACTAATAATAGCGTTAGAAAGGACTATATTCAAATTTAAAACGCATTTACCAAGGTAATTATTTCTTTTTAAAGCATAAGATGCGCGTAGCTTTTAATAAATATAGATACATACTGCATTTTATTCTAAAAAAGTGCTCTCACCTTAGTTTATCCAAAGGTTGCATTTTATTATTATGTTATGCTCAATAAATTCAGAAAAATATGTTACAAATCGCAGTACCAAAAGAATCAGCTGCTCATGAAAATAGAGTAGCTTTATCTCCTGTAGCCACCAGTCAGTTGATTAAAAACGAGCATAAAGTGCTTATTGAAAAGGGAGCTGGTGAGGCTTCTAATTTTTTAGATCAAGATTACACTGATGCCGGAGCTACCATAGCTAAAAATCGGAAGGATTTATTTTCACAGGCCGATTTAGTTCTAGCTGTCCAAACCCCTTCAGATGATGATCTAAGCCTAATGAAAAAAGGTAGTACTCTAATTTGTTTTCTATGGGCACTTCAGCATCCGGAATTAGTAAAAAAACTTATCAGTTTGGGTATTACTGCCCTTGGAATGGATGCGATCCCTAGAATCTCAAGGGCTCAAAATATGGATGCCTTATCGTCTATGAGTTCTATTGCTGGGTATAAATCCGCACTAATGGCAGCTTCAGAACTAGATAAGTACTTCCCCATGATGATGACCGCAGCGGGTACTATTCCACCATCTAAAGCTTTAATTATGGGTGCGGGTGTTGCCGGATTACAAGCCATTGCAACTTGCCGGAAGTTAGGTGCAGTAGTTGAAGCCTATGATGTTCGACCAGCAGTGAAAGAACAAGTTGAAAGTTTGGGTGCCAATTTTGTGGAGGTTCCTCTAGAAGAAGTTAGCACTGAGACCAAGGGTGGATATGCCAAGGAATTATCAAACGATGCTCAGGAACGCCAACGTCAAATAATGCATGAGCATGTTAAAAAATCAGATGTTGTCATAACTACGGCACTGGTTCCGGGCAAACCTGCGCCCTTATTAATTACCGAAGAAATGGTAGCCGATATGCAAGCTGGATCTGTTATTATAGACTTAGCTGCTGAAAATGGTGGAAATTGTGCCCTTACCAAAGCAGGTAAAACAATAATTAAGCATGGTGTAAAAATAGTAGGGCCAATCAATATACCGAGCCAGCTTTCATCACATGCTAGCCTTCTTTATGCAAAAAATATGCTGGCATTACTCAAATTGTTGATCAAAGATGGTGAGTTAGAATTCGACATGGATGACGAAATTATCCTGAATACTACCATAACTAAGGATGGAGAGATAATCTCACCTATAATGCAAACAAATTAATTACCCCTAATTATATACTATGGAAGTCGATTTAACACTATTACTCTTTATTTTTGCTTTAGCCAGTTTTATTGGTTTTGAACTTATCTCTAAGGTACCACCCACACTCCACACTCCATTAATGAGTGGCGCCAATGCTATTTCTGGAATTACCATAGTAGGGGCTGTTATCGTAGCGGGTAGCCTAGGTAACCCGCTAGGAAAATGGATTGGTTTCGCTGCTATCGTCTTGGCTACTATTAATGTGATTGGAGGTTTTATGGTCACCGATCGCATGTTAGAAATGTTTAAAAAAAAGGAGGATGAAAAATGAGCGTATTCCTTCCTGAAACTATCATAAACTGGCTTCCAGATACAATCCAATTATTCTATTTGGTGGCTACTGCTTTCTTTATCCGTGGGGTAAAACTTCTCAATTCTCCCAGCACAGCACGAAAAGGGAATCAATTTGCAGCTACAGGGATGATGATTGGCGTACTCGTCACTTTATTTGACCAAAATATTGTTGAGTTTGAGCTAATTATCGGCGGCATCGTAATTGGCGGACTTATAGGATTATTACTTGCCAAAAAAGTGCAAATGACCTCCATGCCGGAACTTGTTGCTATATTCAATGGTTTTGGCGGCGCTGCCTCAGCGCTTGTAGCATGGGGTGAGTTAGCTCGAAATCCTGAAATATTGAGTTTTGACACTGCTGGATTGGTATCTATAGGGCTTAGTGTATTTATTGGAGCCCTAACATTTACCGGTAGCTTTATCGCATTTGGTAAACTGAGCGGCTTTATTTCTGGAAATGCCATCACCTTCCCTGGTTTAAACGTGATTAACATAGGGGCTATGATAGCCACTTTAGGACTTATTGGATATTTCGCTTTTGATCCCACCAATTCTACTTTATTTTGGATAATCCTTGGGATTTCATTGCTTGTCGGGGTGACGTCCGTAATCCCAATTGGTGGTGCCGATATGCCAGTGGTAATCTCGCTACTTAACTCATACTCGGGTATCGCAGCAGCTATGGCTGGTTTTGTATTGCAGAATAACCTATTGATTGTTTCAGGTGCCCTCGTAGGTGCAGCAGGACTTATTCTAACTAATATTATGTGTAAAGCTATGAATCGTAGCTTGAGCAACGTCATTTTTGGTAGTTTTGGCGTAGCAGCTGGGGGTTCAACAGGAATTAGAGATGGTAACAAAAACGTACATGAAACCTCCGCTGAGGATTTAGCTATTCAAGTAGCCTATGCATCTAAAGTAGTGATCGTACCTGGCTATGGTCTTGCGGTAGCTCAAGCGCAGCATATTGTTAAAGAGGTTGCCACCAAACTCGAGTCTCGTGGCGTTCAGGTCAAATACGGAATTCATCCGGTTGCAGGTCGCATGCCTGGACATATGAATGTTTTATTAGCCGAGGCAGACGTCCCTTATGACCTTTTAAAAGATATGGATGAAATAAACCCCGAGTTTACTACTACCGATGTAGTACTCATTATAGGAGCGAATGATGTAGTAAATCCACTAGCTAAAACGGACCCAACAGGTCCTATTTATGGTATGCCTATACTAAATGTGGATGATGCAAAGAGAACGGTTGTTTTCAAAAGATCACTAAGTGTTGGATATGCTGGTGTGGACAATCCATTATTCTATGCTGAAAAAAATCAAATGTTCTTTGGCGACGCAAAAAAAAGCTTGCAAGCTCTTAATGAAGCGTTGAATGAAGTATAATTACCCCTTAATTGCTAGTATAATAGCTATCCTATGGCTGGGATGCTCCAAGGACGAATGCTCATTAGAACCAAATTTAGCTGTTAATCAAGAGCAATTGACCAAAGATATTGAAGCAATTGACGCTTATTTAGCATCGAATAACATCGAAGCACAAACACACCCTTCAGGCCTGCGCTATATAATAAAGCGTAGTGGCGAGGGTGATCGACCCAATTACTGTTCTAATGTTTCAGTGAGCTATGAGGGTAAAACTTTGAATGGGAATATATTCGATAGTCGTTCTACACCTATAAATTTTCCTTTAGAAAATTTAATAACAGGCTGGCAGATTGGAATCCCACTTATAAAAGAGGGCGGGCGCATCACCCTATATATTCCTTCTGTTTATGCTTATGGGAAAAACGGTATAGGCTCTGATATTCTACCAAATGCTTCATTGGAGTTTGAAATATTACTTTTTCAAATCAATTAATTCCTAGGTCTGCAATAGTAAAAACTTACAAATCTCAGTAAAAAGCCTTATCAAATCGCGATAAAAATCAAACAAATGCATCATAAGAATTATTTAATATTAAATCTTGGGAACTTTTAAGCCTAAGTTGTGCATTTAGTTAGGTAGATAGTGATACGCTAAGATAGATGTAAAAAAGTTAAGGAGTTTTTTTCATCTTTGTATTTCAATCATTATTGCAGCCTCTGGCTGTGGTCAATTAGTAGCATGATTTGCTCTATTTGATAAAACTCCTATTATTTGGTTAGTACCCTTCAACCCTGAAAAGTTGAAGGGTTTTTTTATACTATATCCTGTTCGTAATATTTGCGTGCTAAATAGAATGCACCAGCGGAGCCTATTCCACATATTAGATAAATACTCCATACAGACGAAGCTACCGCATTGGCTCCTTGAAAAATTTGATCACTCAACCAACCTGCGAGAGGTGGGCCTGCACCAAAACCAACAACACTAACAACAAATAAATATAAAGCACCCACTAGGCCACGCTGGTCATCACGCGCAAAGAATTGAATAATCGCAGCGGCTACCCCATTATAGGAAGACGCGATTACATTTCCGATTCCTATAAACCAAAATGCAATTAAAGGACTCTCACTATGCAATCCAACCCACAAAAAAGGCAGTGATACTAATCCAGAAACCCAGCCCCAGGCTAATCGGTTCCTAGGGCCAAAATGTTTAGCCCAATGATCCGTTACCCATCCAGCAATGGTAACGGCCAGTGCTGTCACTATTAGAAACCATCCGTAATGTGGTATTAAATCGACTCGATCAAAGCTTTGAGTAAAAATACTACCAATAAAAGCCAGTATGGAATACCCACTCATTGCAAGCAATCCAAAACCCAATAAATGATATCTTAACGCCGGTTTAGCTAATAAATCTTTAATTTGATGCCATACAGATTCTTCATCTCCAAAGGAAGCTGTTGGATTCCCCTGATTAATGAAATTTCCTCTATTAAGCTTATAATCCACTCTCTTTGGTTCGACTAACCCAAAGAAAGATAATCCAACTAGAAAGAAACCAGATGCCCCTAATACCTGTAATGAAATACGCCAATCATATGCTTGTGCCACAGAACCACCAACTAAGAAAGACAGACCTACACCGATAAAAATGGCAGAAGCGTAAGCTGAAAAAACAGTAGCGCGTCGCTCTTTTGGGAATAAATCGGCTAGCAATGAATAAACCGCTGGACTTAGGGCTGCTTGGCTGAGTCCCAAAGCCATTCTTAAGGCTATAAGAAAGCTAAGAGAAGATACCCAACCACTAATTAGAGTAGCCAAACTCCAAACTGTTGCACCTGCTAAAATAATACGAACCCGAGACGTTTTATCGGCTAAACGTCCCATTATCAAGCCCATTATGGCATATACCCAGCTAAAGCTAGGTCCATACAACCATCCTAAATCGGTATAACTTAGTCCCAAATCTTGCCGTATAGATTCTCCTAATACTGCGATAATTTGACGATCTACAAAGCTATTGACATATAATAGCATGAGTAGGGACAAAGATAGGTAACGAGCAAAGCTAACACTGAATAAGCTAGAACTCATGATGGTAGATGGCTTTTTGATGCCCACCAACAAAAATTATTGGTGAGCCGAATCTTGAATCTAGAAGTCATCTGACAACACTGATGCTACAGAAGCTTTATAATGCATTTGAATCTCGAGAATAGCTTCTTCACGCTTAAGTTGAGATATGTATGGTTGAACAAAGGAGGTCATATCAGTATGATAATCTCTCAAATAGGTAAAACTCCATGTCATTAAATCATATACTATGGGGCAAATGGATAAACCCTTCATAGTAAGATAATAAATATTCACCTTTTTGTTATTAGGGGGATGAGTTTTTCTGATAAAATCTAAGCTCTGCATGGTCTTTAAACGGGAGGATAAAATATTTGGGGCGACTCCTTCATCTGATTCGGATATATCCTTAAAAGTATGGCAATGTTGAATAAGCATGAGCTTAATAATGACCAAGGTCCATTTATCTCCCACTATATCCACAGCCGAAGTAAGAGGACAGTTACATCTAAATAAATTCTTACTGGGTTCCATATTCTCAAAGATGTTTATATATATTAAATTAAAACTTAAACTTGTGAATAAATAGTTAATTCCTGATTTTCAAATTACTTTTAAAATAAAAGCAATAATTCTTGTCATTCTGGGTTGCTTAATTACCTGCACAATTACTCCCAAAAAACTCACCTAATCATGTCACTCTCCTCCAAGTATTATGTCTGAAAAAGTACTTTTAACTGGAATATCTGGATATATCGGACTGAACTGTGCCCATCAACTACTAGAAAGTAGCTATAGCGTTATTGGTTCTGTTCGATCACATTCAAAAAAAGAAGAAGTGCTACGAAGTTTAATTAACGCAGGTATTGATACCTCTAATCTAAGCTTTGTAGAATTAGACCTCACTAAAGATAGGGGATGGGATCAAGCGCTACATGGTTGTGATTATCTTATGCATACTGCGTCCCCTTTTCCAATAGCCAATCCCAAGCGGGAACGTGAGATTATTGAACCAGCTGTCGATGGAACCTTACGTGCGCTGCGGGCTGCCGAAAAAAATGGATTAAAGCGAGTGGTTTTAACCAGTTCAATTGTTGCCATCATGGGCGGCAAAAAACAAGGGACAATAACGCCCGAGCATTGGACCAATCTGCAAGCAAAAGACTTAAACACTTATGCCAAAAGTAAAACCTTAGCCGAACAAGCCGCTTGGGATTTTATTAAAGACAGTGAAGTAGATAACTCGCCTGAACTTGTCAGCATTAATCCTGGAGGTGTTTTTGGCCCGGCCATCGGAGATAATTTATCGGGTACTTCTATGAGCATGGCCTCCCTAATGCTTCAAGGAAAAATACCCCTAGTACCCGATGCTGCCTTCCCCATGGTCGATGTTCGTGATGTGGCAAAACTACATGTGGCTGCGTTAAAAATAGAAAAAGCAGCTAATCAACGATTTATTGCCGCTGAATCGAAGCCCCGAAGTTTTCAGGAGATTGGAGCAATACTCAACAAACTAGGCTATACTGGCCCCAGTACTCGACTTGCACCAAATCTATTGCTAAAATTATTGTCTTATTTTGACCGCGAAGCTGAAGGGATGCTAGGTTTTCTGGGCATGAAGGTGTACGCTGACAACTCAGCAACCAAAGAGGTTTTTAATTGGGAGCCTTTACCTTTTAAACAAAGCATAAAAGATACCGCTACCTTTATAGAAAGTCTGATACCGGTAAAAAAATAACTCAAGATTGTTTATTTTTGATGCATGAAAAAAAAATCAATCAGTAAAGGCCCTAAGCTACCTCGCAAATCGAAACAGCAAAAAGAGCGAGCTGAAGAAATTCTTCGAATACTCTATACCAAGTATCCTAATCCTCACTGCGAGTTAGATCACAGAAATGCCTTTGAACTATTGATGGCTACAATTTTAAGCGCACAATGCACCGATGTACGAGTAAATATGGTTACCCCGGCTCTTTTTGAAAGTTACCCTACTGCAGAACTCATGTCTCAGGCTCCATTAGAAGAGTTGGAAAAATTGGTTAAAACAACTGGATTTTATCGGAATAAGGCAAAGTCACTCAAAGAAGCCTCCCAGCGAATTGTCTCCGATTTTGGTGGAGAAGTACCGCAAAATATGGATGACTTACTTAGCCTTCGTGGAGCGGCCCGAAAAACCGCCAATGTAGTACTAGGTAATGCTTTCAATATTAACGCAGGAGTCGTGGTCGATACCCATGTTAAACGGTTTTCATATCGATTTGGACTTACCCGCGAGAAGAATAACACCGATAAAATTGAACGTGATCTTATGGCCTTATTCCCTCAAGAATGCTGGACCGATTTATCCCATTTAATGATTCATCATGGTCGAGGCCCATGCAAAGCCCGTTTCTCAAAAGCACCTGATGACAACTTGTGTAGACATTACTCACGTAACTGCCCCTGCAAAAAAGATTGAATTAAACTAGATTACATTAAATACTATTCATCTACGCAATTCTCAAATCAAATCGACTACAAATATTTTGCTAAAAGCGAATGGAAATGATGTACTCCTTTTTCTCGTGTAGGCGAAAATCTACCTCTTTCATAGAATTTAGATTGTAAACCCAAGTGAACACCCTCAACAACAAACTCATCTTCCCTCTCAACCTTATCTAATAAAGCTCCTGCCCCAGAATCTAACTTACTTTCATCATATACATATGTTACAAAAGAAACCTTTGTTTTATCTTTGTTAATTGGCTTAACAACGTTTACGGATAAACCCCATGGATAAAAATTGAACATCATATTTGGAAAAACCCAATAGTAGTATGCCGCTACATTTTTACCATAATCAGGATGGCCGGTTGGTAAATCAAACACTTCCTCAGCACCCTCAGAATATCCAATTTGTAGGTTGAGATGCTCATATATCTCTGTTTTATATGTTCCATAATCTAAAACCGTATTTAAGTCATCATGTACAAAAGGAATATGGAATCCTTCCAAATAATTATCACAGTATAAAGCCCAATGACAATTGATCAAGTAATCTTTATTTCTACTTACATCCAGTTTAAATTCATTCAGTGGTAAAAAACCAACTCTTTCCTTCATCTTATTTATAACTTTAGAGAAATCATAAAGTGGGTCTAATGCAACGAATAGATGCGTAGCCCAGTCACGCATCGAGAACTTATGTAAATGATCACAAGGTCTTGGGAAATTTATAGCCTCGTCAAATTCTGGCATACTCTTAAATGAACCATCCAGATTAAATTGGCGCCCATGATACATACACTTTAGGGTTTTATTTTTTCCCGGATTATGTGCAATCAAATTTCCTCTATGTGTACAAACATTAGAAAAACAATTTATCTGATCCTGTCTATTTCGGACCAATAACATCGGTTCCAAAATGAAATTTTCAATATAGATGAATGGATGTACGTGATTAGATAGAGGTACTAGTGTGTTTGAATCACCTACCCACTGCCATGTTTTCTCAAATATATTCTCTTTAATTCTATTAAAAATAGCGTCATCCCTGTAAAAGCTGGCAGGGAGACTCTCTGCTTTGGTTATGTCTTGGTCAATATGAAACTTAATCATTTAGTATTTTGATTTTCATCTTTGTTAAGTAAAAAATATAATGGAATACCTATAATCAGCAGAAATATACCCCATAATACTACTTTAATACCACTTCCAAATATAACCCATATACAAAAGATAATGGCTAGGTATGATATAATTTTTTCTTTTAGATGTTCACCTGGCAATGATTTGACTAAAATTATCAAGCTTATTGATGATAGTAGATACGGAGTTAACACCGAAAGAGTAGATAAGTTCATCATAAAGGTAAACGCTTGAACCAAACCGTCAGAAAAATTTAAACCCATCACTAGGGAGGCAAGACTACTTGATAAAATGATTCCTATAATTGGTGAATCGTTTTTATTTGTTTTCCCAAATAATTTAGGGAATAAATTATCATTTGCTGCTGCCATAGGCACCTGCCCTTGAATAAGTATCCACCCATTTAGGGCTCCTAATGTTGCTATAACCGCACCTCCTGCAACAATGTATTTAGCTAAATCACCCCAAAATAAAGCTGCTGCATCTGCAAAAGGAGCATTTGAACTCATAAGTTCGACTTGAGGAATGATACCCATTATTACGACTGAACTAGTGATATAAATTGCTATAGTGAAAAAAGTTCCTGCAATTGTAGAATTCCTGATTGTTGTATGAGCATTTTCAATTTTTGAACTTGTAATAGTGGCACTTTCCATACCTAAAAAAGCAAATAATGTTGCTGTAGTTGTTATTGTAATTGAACTTAAATTAGATTCCCCACTTAAATTAGGCACTTTAAAATTACCCGACTCGATATAGAAATAACCAAATATGGCAATTAAAAATATTGGCGTTACTTTTAGCATAGTAGTAACAATTTGCACGATAGCAACCGTATTTAATGGCTTTGAATTGATCCAAGTAAATAACCATATAACTGATAAGCCTGTTAATATTGCATAAGTAGTATTATTGAGAACAGGGAAAAAAACCTCTAAATACCCCACTAAGGCAACTGCAATAGCAGCATTGGTACACCAAATAGATACCCAATATCCCCAGGCAACTAAGTATCCAGGAAAAAGACCTAATCCAAGTTTTGTGTATGCATACGGACCCCCTGTAATATTGGGAGCTATTTTACCTAGACTTCCAAAAACTATTGCTAGTAGAATGGCACCTATAGATGCAAAAACCCACCCAACTAAACTTATACTACCATATAAAGCTAATGTAGCTGGAAGTAAAAATATACCCGAACCAACCATGTTACCTACTACAAGAGAGGTGCTAGACCAAAATCCGATATATTTTTGCTTAGAGATGATGATACATTTAAATGGAGTTCGTTTTCAGATTATACAAATAAAGCTAAAGAACGAAATTAATATTTATATACATAGAATAAATCAGATAAAAACTTTATAGTGTAACGTTTGCTTCTCTTTATTATATGTGTTACCTTTACGTTACATTTAAATTTTATAAATCTTTGCATTTTGGATCAAAACATCATTATTCCCATTTCAGGAATGTTAACGGCAATTTTAATTGTCTCAGTAGTTTTTATTTGGTTATATCTTGAAGAAAAAGGAAAAAGAGAAGCTATAATTGAAATATCAAAATACTTAGATGAACCTAAAAAATTAGAAGAATTATTAGGGATTTTTGAAGATAGAAAAAAAGAGCCACTTGATTATCGTAGAGGTGGTGTCATTACAATGTTTGTAGGTGCTGGACTCTACCTTCTAGGGTATATTTTCATTGGAAAAATATTTGAAGGTGTCGGTGCCTTAGTTGCAATGATTGGTATAGGTCAAATAATTGCTGGGTATCTTTATCCAAATACTGGTTCAGAGCTTACTGATGCTGTTGAAAAATTTGAGAGCGAATAGATTTGGGAAAAAATCACAAAAAATTATTGAATAATCTTGAAATTTTAAGAAAATCTGCTGGCTTAACTCAGCAAGAATTATCAGTCTCTGCTAATGTTTCAAGAAAAAGTATAAATGCTATTGAAAATGGCGTTTATGTCCCTTCGACTGTATTAGCTCTCAGAATAGCTAAAACATTACAATGCAAAGTTGAAGACTTATTCATATTACCTTAAAATAGCTCACCTAAGTGTCTACACCAGTTAATTTTCACTGTTATATCTATACCTCACCTCATATAAATTCTACTCCACCATATATTCTTACTAAATGAATCATCTTTACATACTAACTGTATTTAGTTTATTGATTAATTGTTCAAATGATAAAATAGTCTCTAGTGAATTCTATGAAAATACCAATACACTAAGATCAAAAATAATAATTATTGAACAAGAAATTGACAATCAACTTGTCAATAGACCTGTGATCATAAGAACATTAGAGGAAATTGATACACTAAAAAAATACCCAGTTGTTATTGCATTTCATGGTCGTGGTGGATCTAACAGTTCTTGGGTAAATATACTTAAAGAGTTTACAGATTCAGGAGACTTTATTGGGGTTTATCCCCAAGGTTATTTAAAATCTTGGAATCTTGGCACTGAACCATCTAATGCAGATGATGTTGATTTTATCAAAAAAATAATCCGAGAGCTTTATAATTATGATAATATCGATACAACAAGAATTTTTGCAATTGGTGCATCTAATGGAGCTGGTATGGTAAACCTATTAGGATCAAAAACCAATTACTTCAAAGGATTAGCTCCAATAGCATCTCAGTTAATAACTTCAATTGACGTAACAAATCAGACTGACCCTGTTTCAATACTACAGATAAATGGAGCACAAGATAATACTGTCCCAATCAATGGCGGAAGTCGGTTTGGTCATACTTTTCTGGATGCCTATCAAAGTGTAGTAATTTGGGCGACTCAATTTGAATGTAACCTTGATCCCAATGTATCTGAAAATGAATTGAGTATACGCTATCAGTTTTCTGGGTGTTTGGATGAAATAACCATAGAATACCTTCGTATTGAAAACGCCGGTCATAATGTTGCAGAAAATTATCCACAAATATGGGAAGTAATTTGGAATCACTTTAATAATCTATAGAAAAATTGATATGTTTGTTAATATGTATTGAAATTATTATGATATAATTAAATAATTCACGCTATATACCAATTGAACACTAACTAAGTTATATATTTTGATGATGGGTAATCCTGAGCAAGCCATATTGAGTAATACAGAACTTTTAAAAAAATCAAAAGAAATACTCAGTGCAAATTACAGTAAAGTAATGTTGCCATTTTTTTTAGTATTCTTAGTGCAAGTTATTTTACAAAATTCACAAGAATTTTATAGCCATCTGTTTAATAATTATGGTCTTTATAGTGCAATTACATACGGTATAATTTCCTTTATATACATTTCTCTGGCAACTATAGGATTTGCATCATTTGGATTACACATTGCAAGAGAAGAAGGATTTGAGAAAAATAAACTATTAGAGGGATTTAAAGTTTTTCAAAAAGTTTTAGCTGTTACTTTAGTTTATATCCTAGTTATCATTATTGGTTTTTTATTACTCATCATACCTGGTATAGTTTTAAGTATCATGTTTTCTCAGGTTTATTTTTTAATACTTAAAACTCCAGAAAAATCTATATCCGAGTTATTTAAGGAAAGTGCTTTGTTGATGAAAGGATATAAAATGCAATTATTTTTTCTGTATCTTCGTTTTTGTTTCTTTTTGATATTAAGTGCGTTTACGTTATTTATATGGTCTTTATGGTTAATTCCTCAATATTACACTGCTTTTGCTTTATTTTATGATGAAATAAGCTCTGTAAACGTTCAAGAGTGAAATATTTAATAATTATCTTTATTATTTAATCGTTTGTCCTGCCTCACTTTTCTTTTAATTATACTTCCGCGCCTACATAAGTTACCCCAGCATCACCTGTATAGCTTGCAGAATTATCACTTGGCGCTGGAATATTGTTGATATTTATTTGAAATTGGTCTAATACTATACCTAAATCTCTAGTCTGTATTTTAGGCGGGAATTTTGTTTTGACGAACCCACCACTTTTAAGATTAAGTCTTTGAGTCTCTTTTTTTGTATGTAGATAAAAATTACTCTCGAACACAATAGCTTTTGGTGTAGACCATCTGAAAGGTGATTTTGTGCTGAAAATTTCGTTTCCAGTCAGTAATTCTAGGCCACAATATCTCTTTTTTTTATTTACATATATGAGCAAGCCATCAATGATATGAATAGAATATAGATAAATTTCTTTAGTCCAAATTTTCTCTCCAGTCGTAAAATCAACAAGAGATGTAAACATCTTACCCCAATTTGAATAAGTTGTAACGAAGACATAATTATCGATACGTACTATTCCATATACGTTGTATTCAAACTCTAGATCCCATTCATAATTGTCATTCTTTGTGTTGTACTTAAACAATACATCTTTCTCTGAAAATAAAATTGAATTTGATTTCATGGTAAATAGTTTTTTTGAGGTATCAAGATATTTTTTTAATCTTGGTTTCTTGATATAGGCAGATTAATAAATTTGTCTACTTTTTTATTTCCATTTTCTCTGCAAAGTGGTCACAAAAATCTCGCATATCACCTGATATACGTTCATCATTAATAGCCTGGTCTAATGTATCTGCCATACTTATCAAAGTTTGATGGAAAAAAATTTTCATTTCGTCCACTGTCATATCCCTAGTCCACAAATCCAATTTAAGCGTATCTTTATTGCGATTATCCCAAAGTGATAAGAGCATAGCCCGGCACGAAGCTTGGTCCATTCCTTGAAGGTCATCTGCTGTCCATTCTATACTCGATGGAATATGGTCTTTATCTAACTCAACTTTTATGTTGATATTTTTTGTCTGCATGCATTTTACGTCTAGCTATTATTCTTGAAACATATTTCAGTTCAACTGCGTAAATATACATAATTGACACACTTGAAAATAAACCTAATTCCTAACTTTACATTTTCATGAAACCGGTTGAAAAAACTAATCGAATACAATCAATAGATCTACTCAGAGGTATCGCAATTCTTGGTATACTAATTATGAATATTCAAAGTTTTGCTATGCCAAGTGCTGCTTATAACAATCCTCTTGCCTATGGAGATTTAACTGGGTTAAATAAAATAACCTGGATACTCAGTCACTTATTTGCTGATCAAAAATTCATGAGTATTTTTTCAATATTATTTGGTGCGGGTATTATTTTAATTACAGAAAAAAAAGAATTACTTACAGGCTCATCTCTCAAATTACATTATACTAGAAACCTAATACTACTGCTTATTGGCCTGCTTCATGCTCACTTAATTTGGTATGGCGATATTTTGGTGGCCTATGCCCTCTGTTCCTTTCTAGTGTATCCATTCAGAAAATTATCTCCCAAAAAACTCTTGATTACCGGTCTCCTTATCTTATCGGTACCCAGTATGTTGAATGGACTATTTCAGTTTTCTTTACCTTTCATGCCAGCCTCAGAATTACAAGATTTAAGTATAGGTTGGGCTCCTTCAAGTGAATTAATTGAACAGGAAATCACCGCATTTACTGGCTCTTTATCCCATCAAATTACCCAGAACTCCCAAAATGCCCTATATTTAGAAACCTTTGTTTTTATGATTCTATTTCTTTGGAGAGCGGGAGGGTTAATGCTCGTGGGTATGGCACTGTACAAGTTGGGGATATTATCGGCTGTAAACTCAAGGTCCTTTTATCTAAAAAATGCCTTTTATTCTTTAACCATTGGATTCCCTATCGTCATTTACGGTATATACATGAATTTCACCATGAATTGGGATTTTCAATATTCTATGTTTACGGGGAGCCAATTTAATTATTGGGGAAGTTTATTCATTGCCTACGGTTATATCTCGCTAATCATGGTGTTTGCAAAATCCGAAAACTATTACACCATCAAAAAACGTCTCGCCAGCATTGGACAAATGGCTCTGACCAATTACATTTTGCACTCGTTTTTAGGGGCATTTATCTTTTTTGGCATTGGATTTGGTCTGTTTGGAAAGATAGATCGAAGTCTTCAATTAATCATTGTGAGTGCCATCTGGGTATTTCAATACCTGGCTTCTGAAAAATGGCTCAACTACTATAAATTTGGTCCATTAGAATGGGTATGGCGATCATTAACTTATGGTGAAAAACAACCTTTTCTACGATCCTAACCCATCAAAACTAAAAGTTTCTATTCTCACCTCGCCAATCCCTAATACTCACTACTACAATGCTCGCGAAATGTATCTAATACTTGCTGCATATCATCGGGCAACTCAGATTCAAAGCGTATTTTTTTCCGGGTTGATGGGTGCTCTATACCAAGCGTCTTCGCATGTAATGCTTGACGCCCTAAATCCGTTATAAGCCGATGAAAAAGCACCTTACGACTTCCTGTATTAGGTCCAAATCGCACTGATGCTCCCCCGTAGGTAACATCCCCAAAAACATGATGGCCAATATGCCCCATATGCACTCGGATTTGATGAGTACGCCCTGTTTCTAATCGAATTTCTACGAGTGAGAGATAATCGAAATATTCCAACACCTTATAATGAGTAATCGCATGCTTTCCCCTGCCAGCGGGCAGAACTGTCATAAGCTTTCGGTCATGCTTAGAACGCCCAATATCCCCCTGTATGGTTCCCTCCTCGGGTGGATTACCCCATACTAAGGCCCAGTATGTTCGTTCCACATCCTTCTCTGCAAACTTAGCTGAAAGAGTCGCTAAGGTATGATCATTTTTTGCTACTAAAAGCAGGCCCGAGGTATCCTTATCGAGCCGGTGCACAATACCTGGGCGTAAATCGCCAGGATCATCATCTCTGCTACCTAGTTCTTCCGCATGGTGCATTAGGCCGTTAACCAAAGTGCCCGTCCAGTTACCATAGGCTGGATGCACCACCATTCCTGCAGCTTTGTTAACCACCAATAAATCAGCATCTTCATAAATAATATCAAGAGGTAATTCCTCTGCAACCGCTTCTGGAGGCGGCGCAATAGGTAATTCAATATAAATTTGATCCCCTGAAAGCATTTTATAGGATGCTTTTTCATGCTTACCATTCACCCAAACATAGCCCTTTTTAATGGCTTCCTGCACTTTGCTTCGAGTCGCATTTTCCACAAAAGAGGTTATGTATACGTCGAGCCGAATGGATTCATGCTGTCCAGGTGGCACTGTAAATTCATATAGTGTAGTAGTTGGGCGTACGCTCATGGAGTCCTAGCTATCGTGATTGAACCTTTAATATACCTAGAAAAAAGCTAGCAACTTGGCTGCCTCCAATTTTTTCTGACCACCTTCAAAAACGAAAGCTCAAAAAGTTTTTCGATTTTTCTTTAAAAGATGAAAGGGATATCGGATATTTAGACTTTATAGAAAACATTGTTATGATACGCAGCCTATATATAAAAGACTTTGCCTTAATAGACGAACTCGAAGTAGAGTTTGGAGATGGGCTCAATATACTCACTGGGCAGACCGGCGCAGGTAAGTCTATAATTATTGGTGCATTAAATATGATTTTAGGCGAACGAGCCGATACTGAGGTAATTCGACAAGGCAGCAACAAAGCTATCGCCGAAGCAACCATTGCCCACAACAATGATCCAGTTTTACTAATGGCACTCCAAGAAAATGATATTGAACAACCCAGCCCTATCATACTCAGGCGTGAAATACGGGAAAACGGTAGTCGGGCTTTTATAAATGACTCACCTGTTACCATTGGAGTGCTTAAATTCATTGGTGATTTACTAGTGGACTTACACGGGCAATATGATCATCAACTTCTGCTCAAAGAAGAACATCACTTAGGGGTGCTGGATCAATTTGGACATACTCAACAGCAACTTACAGTATATCGAACCGCCTATCAAAAAATGAAGGAGCTACGTCAGGAAAAGCGTCAGCTGCTTAAACGAGAGCAAGAACTCCTTGAAAAAACAGAATTATATCGGTTTCAACTTCAGGAGTTGAAAAAAGCGCGACTGCAAGCCGATGAAGAAGAACAGATTCAGGCAGAAATGCAGCTACTTGACAATGCGGAAATCTTAGATCAAAAAGCTCAATGGATTAGCGAACTAGGCGAAAGTGACGATGTTGATGTCGCTGGATTATTGAATAAATTAAAATTGACATTAGAAGACATTGCACGTATTGAACCGGAATTTGATCAATACTTGTCCGAGGTTAATGCAGCCAGAGTGAGCATAATTGAAACCATGCATTTTGCTGAACAATACCGCAATCGTATTGAGTTTAATCCATCTAGGCTCGAAGAATTACGCCAGCGTCAAGCTGAACTTAACCGGATTCAAAAAAAATACAGCAGGGATATTTCTTCACTCATTGAATACGAACGCACCATTGCTGAAGAGCTATCGCTTTCTGAAAATTTTGATCTGGCTTTAGAACGTATTGACCAGTTGATCGCTAAGCATGAGGTACTGTTAGGAGAAGCTGCCATTGAATTACATAATGCCCGAAGAAGTACGGGAGATCAGCTTGCGCATTCTATCGAAATAGAATTAGCACAGTTGGGCATTCCACATGCGCGGCTTCAAGTTCAGGTAAATTGGCTTTATAATACTAATGGTTGGTTTGGCTTACCCAAGCAGGAACAAACCGATTCTGCACGCACTGAGCGAGTAGAGTGTACTGAATCCGGTGCGGATGATGTAGTTTTCTACCTAAGTACCAATAAGGGAGAATTGCCTAAGGCTTTGGCAAAAATCGCCTCAGGTGGAGAAATAAGCCGAGTCATGTTGGCCCTAAAAAGTGTGCTGGCAAAGGAGCAACACTTACCCGTAATGATTTTTGATGAAATTGATACTGGTATAAGTGGGGAGGTTTCCGAAAAAGTAGGCCAAAGTATGCGGAGCCTTGCCCAACACTGTCAAATAATTGCCATTACTCATCAACCGCAAATCGCGAGTCAGGCGCACGTCCACTATAAAGTGTATAAATCTGAGAAGGGTGAGCGTACGGTGAGCACTATTTTACGCCTAGAAGATCAAGAACATATTCGGGAAGTGGCGAGTCTGATGAGTGGTGCACAAATCACCGAGGCAACGTTGCAATCAGCTAGAGAGTTGATTGCCCATAACCAACAGAGTTAAACAGGGACAAAGTGTGTTGGCAGCCCATAACTGGTAGCTACTTCTGATTAATACGACTTAGTGACCTATCCGCTGAGCAATAAGAGTAGCCGGATGTAAAGCACCCATGCCTATTCCGTCTTTAATTTGATGCCTGCAGGAAAAACCAGATGCACAAATCTGTGTTTCTGGTTGTAAATTTCCAAGCTGTGGAAACAGCCGCTGCCACCCTATTTCCATAGACAGTTCATAGGTCTCTTGATCATACCCAAAACTACCTGCCATCCCGCAACAGCCCGTATCCATAGCCTCAACATCATAACCTGCCAGTTCAAGGGCTTTAATGGTAGCTGTATTTCCAATTAAAGCTTTTGTATGACAATGTCCGTGCAGTACCACTTTAGGTGCTTTGGATATTGGATTCAATCTGGTAGTAGGAAAGCGATCTTTGTGAAGGGCTACAAATTCCTCAAAGGTATAGGTCTTGGAGGCCAGTGTTTTTGCTGCCTGAAGCTGGGCATCAGGCACTAGATCCAAATATTCGTCCCGAATAGTTAATATTTCTGAGGGTTCTAGGCCTATAATAGGATAGTTTTTTTGAGCAAAAGGGGCCAAACCTTCCACCACTGTTTCAGCCGTTTCTAAGGCTTTATCCAAGAGCCCCTTTGACAAAAAAGTACGCCCTAATTCCTGTACCTTTGAGAGCATAACTTCAAAGCCCATGGATTCCAGGACATAAACCGCATGTTTTCCAACCATTGGGTCATGATAATCAGTAAATAAATCGGCCAATAAAATGACCTTATGATTAGTGGTTGGAGAAGGATTCCTTCGGAACCAATCTCTAAAACGCTCCGAGCTAAATTCCGGAAGATCACGCAATGGTGAAACTCCAAATAACTGCCTGAGTAATTGTTTACCAATCTGAGACTTTGCCACTATATTAACTAGGCTAGAAAAACGAGCAGCTAGTGGGTAGTGTTTGCCAGGATTCCCAAAGAACTCCTCTTTTTTACTTACTCCATGCTTTTGATGATAGCCATGCATAAATTCCGCTTTCATTTTGGCCATATCTACATTAGCAGGGCACTCACTTTTACAGGCTTTACAACTCAGGCAAAGGGAGAGTGCGTCTTTAAGATCTTTAGAGCGATAACCTTCTGGATTACCTCCTGAAAATACATGCCTGAATACATTGGCTCTTCCTCGGGTAGAATCCTTTTCGTCTCTAGTTGCCATATAGGACGGACACATCGTACCCCCACTTTCAGCTAACTTTCTGCATACTCCAGCGCCATTACAAAGTTCTAATGCGTGAGTAAAACCCCCTACTTTCCGCCAATTAAATACCGTTGGCGCCACTAATGGGCGGTATTCTGGAGAATAACGTAAGCCCTTCTCCATAGGTTCGGCCCTGACAATTTTACCAGGGTTAAAAAGTGACTCAGGGTCCCAGATATCTTTTACACGTTCAAGTAGTGGTGTCATATCTGCGCCCAAGACCTCTTCGATAAAGGGAGTTCGTGCCCTACCATCGCCATGCTCTCCAGAAAGAGATCCTCTATAGCGTCGCACGGTTCCAGCAAATTCTTGCGCCATTTGTTTCATCTTAGTAACCCCTTCAATGCTCGTAGTATCAATCATGGGCCGGAAATGTAATTCTCCAACAGAAGCATGTGCATAAAACACACAATGAGTGTCGTGTTTATCCAAAATAGTCTCAATATCTTTGACATAGTCAGGTAAATCTTTCACCCGAACAGCCGTATCCTCACAAAAAGCGGGGGTTCTAGATTCTTTACCTAAACCCATAAGTAATCCCAAACCAGCTTTTCTGAGGTCCCAAACTCTCTGTATTTCATCTGATTCAAATAATTCAACGCAAGCATAAGCACAAAACTCATTTTCCAAGTGTTTTGCTAATTCTCTTGCTTTCTTAAACATAGTAACTCGATTATCGCCTTCGAATTGAATTACCAAAATACATTTTGGTGCTTGGCGCAAGAAAAATCTATTTTCTACTTGTTCTAAATTATTTTTTGTCGCATCCAAAATTATATCATCAATCAGTTCTACTGCAGAAGGATTTTTTTTAACAACTTCCACAGTTGCATGCATCGCATCTTCTATACCCCTAAAATGAGGTATGATCATGCACTTATAGCGTGGGATTTCTTCAAGATTCAATTTAGCAGAAATAGTCATTGCTAAAGTTCCTTCACTACCTGCGAGTAATTCGCATAAATTAAACGACCTACCACCCTCAGTGATAGGGCTCATTTCACACAAGGCGTCGAGTGCATATCCAGTATTACGTCTCTTAATTTCTTTATGGGGATACTGTGAAAGAATCGCTTCTTTGTGTTCTGTTAATAGCTCAATGATTTCCCTGTATATATGGCCTTCTAAATTGGGCAGAGCTATCTTTTCTTCCAATTGCTTGCTATTCAGTGGCTTGGCAATCATTTTCGAACCATCGCTTAATACCACCTCCATCTCTAGGATATGATTCCTGGTGCTACCATACTTAATAGAATGCATACCCGCTGAGTTGTTACCTATCATCCCACCAATCATACAACGAGAAGTCGTAGCTGTATCTGGTCCGAAAAGTAGATCATTTGTGGCCGCCATCTGGTTTAATTGGTCGCGGATAATTCCTGGCTCGACTCGCACCCACCGCTCTTCGATGTTCCACTCGAGCACCTTATCCATGTACTTCGATACATCGATAATCAACCCATCTCCAGTAGTCTGTCCAGCTAAAGAAGTACCCGCACTACGCGCTGTTATACTCCATTTTTTTGCTGCTGCTTGCTTCACCAAAGAAACAATATCTTCCCCCGATTCTGGAAATGCCACTCCTTTGGGTATTTCCTCATACATAGACGCGTCTTGAGCATACAAGTGCTTTGACAGAGAATCGGTTTTAATAGCTACTTTAGGACACATAAGTAAGATTCAAATATTCAATCAATTGATATTTTTATATTTTTTCTTTTCTGGCTAACATAGCTGCTACCTTTTCAGTAATTATATTTTCGGCCACCAAGGTTATGTGCTATAAGTCAAAATCAATTTCGCATTTCCGCACCAACTCATCTCCCAGCGATAGGCAAGCGGTAGCAGCCGGACTTGGAGCATTAAGTACATGAATCTGGCGGTCTGCCCGTTCAAAGTGAAAATCATCCAATATTTCTCCATCAGGCTGTAAAGCAATGGCACGAACTCCTGCAGGCGAACGTTTTAAATGATGACTTTGGACCTCTGGAATTAGGCTCTGTAGTCCTCTTACAAAGGCTTCTTTGGAGAATGAGCGCTTATACTCGTCAAGACCCATACGCCAATGCTTGGTTGCCATTTTCCAGAATCCTGGAAAAGTTAAAGACTCCAGAGATTCCTTAAAGTCAAAAGCGAACTTTTCATAGCCCTCGCGTTTAAATACAAAAACAGCGTTGGGACCGCATTCTATACCTCCTAAAGCCATCCGGGTAAAATGTACTCCTAAAAATGGAAATTCAGGATTTGGAAGTGGATAGATAAGATGCTTTACGAGGTACTCTGACTCAGGTTTAAGCTCGTAATATTCTCCTTTAAACGGTACTATTTTCACCGGCGAATTCAATCCTGCGGACTTAGCCACATGATCACAGTATAAGCCTGCACAATTAATTAGATAACGCCCTTTATAGCTACTGTTTCCTGCTTGAACATGTACTGCATTTGAAGCCTCACGAATAGCATGTACGCGCGCGCTAAATTGGATATATCCACGACTATCTCCTTTAATTGCTTCCATCATCCGGTCACACATTCCCACATAATCTACGATGCCAGAGCAAGGAACATGAATTGCTTTCACCCCTTTAACGTGTGGCTCAATCTCTGCAAGTTCATCGAGATTAATCATCTTAATACCTTCAATTTCATTCTCGATACCACGCTGATAGATCCCGTCCAAGCGAGGCAATTCCTCTTCCTTAGTTGCTACAATAACCTTACCACAAACTTCCATGGCCACGTTCATTTCATTACAAAAATCGACCAATTGCAATCTACCTTCTCGGCAGTTTCTCGCTTTATAACTGCCTGGCTTGTAATAGATTCCCGAGTGGATAACTCCAGAGTTTTTTCCAGTTTGGTGCGCCCCCACATGACCCTCTTTTTCGAGTACTAAAATAGTGGCATCTGAAAATTTTTTGTGCAATTTGTACGCCGTAGCAAGACCAACAATACCAGCCCCTACGATGATAAAGTCATAGGTTTTTTGGGTAGAGGTAGATTTTTTTTTCAAGGCCTCCACCGCAATCGAACTGCTATCTTTTGATGAATGTTGCATAAAGTAAGATAAGAGGCTCTGACAAAATTCACACGAAAATGTGCAAAGGAACTTTTATCGGAATGAAATCGTATCTTTATAATCCATTAAACCCGACCAAAATTTTTATAATTATTTTATTGATCAACCATAAAGAATGTATAATCAATGACCAGTAAACTTACTCATATTGGCTTAGTAGGTGTTGCAATATTGTTGGTTGCTCTCACATTTATTAACTGTTCAAACGGTAGTTATGAGTCCAATGAGAGTAGCATCAATCGGTATAATTTGAACGAAGATCAGCTACGCATTCAAGGTGTACTACAACGAGCTAGCTTCAAAGACTTAGATGGTAACACAGTTCAAATAACCGATTATGCAGGAAAAATTATGCTTATAGATTTTTGGGAAACATGGTGTTCGCCATGTTTAATGGTATTTCCAGCGATGGATTCTCTGCGCGCAGAGTATAGCGACCAATTCGAAGTATTAGCAGTGAATACAATTTTAGCCGATAATCCTAAGCAGGTTGCAGAATTTGCCAATGAAAATCCTTATGATTTTAACTGGCTAGTTGACGCAAACGGTGTGGGCGAGCAAGTAATATCCATGGGCATACCCTTCAAAGTATTTATTGACACTGCCGGTTACGTCATCACAACGGAATTAGGATCCCGAGGAACTCAAGGCGACTATGAGAAAACTAAAGCTATTTTAGACAAATTTTTACCTTAAAACATACATTATATGTCTCAAGAAACGATAGATTCATCTACTAAGTCCATTAAAGAAACTGCCAAAGAAGATTTACCAAACAGTAAACCTACCTATAAAGTAGCCGATATCTCTCAAGCGGCATACGGGCGTAAAGAAATAGAACTCGCAGAGGCTGAAATGCCTGGATTAATGGCTATCCGAGAGGAGTACAAAACCGAACAACCTCTCAAAGGTGCTCGCATTGCAGGTTGCCTTCATATGACCATTCAGACTGCTGTACTCATTGAAACTTTAGTAGACCTAGGAGCAGATGTAACTTGGAGTTCATGCAATATTTATTCTACCCAAGATCATGCTGCTGCAGCTATAGCAGCTGCTGGTGTTCCGGTATATGCATGGAAAGGGATGAATGAAGAAGAATTCGATTGGTGTATCGAGCAAACCTTGTATTTCCCTGATGGTCAACCTTTGAATATGATTTTAGACGACGGTGGAGACCTCACCAACATGGTGTTGGACCGATATCCAGAGTTAGCCGACGGTATCAATGGTATTTCCGAGGAAACCACCACCGGCGTATTACGACTGATCGAACGTGAAAGAAACGGCACATTACCTCTCCCAGCCATAAATGTAAATGATTCCGTAACCAAATCTAAGTTCGACAATAAATATGGATGTCAAGAATCTGCAGTTGACGCAATTAGACGCGCTACCGATGTTATGATGGCGGGTAAAGTAGCTGTTGTTGCAGGTTATGGCGATGTTGGTAAGGGAACTGCAGCATCGTTACGTGGTGCGGGTGCACGGGTTATCGTGACCGAGATAGATCCGATTTGTGCTCTTCAAGCGGCGATGGATGGCTTTGAAGTCAAGCGAATGAACGAAGCAGCAACTCGCGCTGACATTATTATTACAGCAACAGGAAATAAAGACATTGTTACTGGTTCGCATTTTGAAGCCATGAAAGACAAAGCAATTGTAGGTAACATCGGTCACTTCGACAACGAAATAGATGTAGCCTGGCTAAAAACTCACGCAACCGAAGATAATATTAAGCCTCAGGTCGATTTATATACCCTCGAAAGTGGAAAACAAGTCATTCTGTTGTCTCAAGGCCGTTTAATGAATCTTGGTAATGCTACAGGTCACCCATCTTTTGTGATGAGCAATTCTTTTGCCAACCAAACACTAGCACAAATTGCTTTATGGAATCGCCCAAAAGAATTCGAAACAGGAAAAGTTCATACGCTTCCTAAAACTTTAGATGAAAAAGTAGCCCGACTGCATCTATCCAAGATTGGTGCCGATTTAGAGGAATTAACCGAAGTGCAAGCAGCCTATATTGGTGTGCCTATCACTGGCCCCTACAAGTCAGACGAATACCGTTACTAATCTCTAAATAATCTTTTCTCGATAATGAATTTCCGCCTCCTTGTTTTCTTTTGTTTGTTGCTTTTTAACCTGCAATGCCAAATCAAGACAGGGATAGAACATCCTTCTAATGCTGCATTTGTAGCACTAGGTCTTGAAGAGATTACTATTGAAGAATTACAACAAGGTTATCTGAGTGGAGAATTCTCAGTACTTGAGGTTGTACAAGCCTATCTTGGGCGCATTGAGGCGATTGACCTAGATCCTAATGGACCAGAGTTAAACTCGGTCATTACAATTAACTCCGAAGCGATAGATATTGCTACGTCGATGGATACACAACTTTTGCAATCTGCTGAAGGTGTGCTACCGCTACTTTTTGGTATTCCAGTTTTACTTAAAGATAATATTGATACAAAAGAAGGAATGCCCAATACGGCTGGCGCACGAGCAATGGCAGAATCAAGGCCTTATCGTGATGCGTTCATCGTACAACAACTACGAGAAGCTGGAGCAATCATATTAGGTAAAACAAATCTAAGTGAATGGGCCAATTTTCATTCTAGTTTTTCTTCAAGTGGTTGGAGTGGTCTTGGAGGGCAGACTAAGAATCCATATGATCAGAGTAGAAGTCCTTGCGGGTCGAGTGCTGGCTCAGGAGTGGCTGCATCAGCAAACCTTGCCATGTTTACCATAGGCACAGAAACCAACGGATCAATAACATGTCCAGCCAACGCCAACGGTTTGGTTGGAATCAAACCTACGGTTGGATTACTGAGTCGAAGTGGAATTATACCTATATCGTATACTCAAGATACTCCTGGACCTATGACAAGAACTGTCAGAGATGCTGCCATTGCATTATCTGCCATGATAGGTATCGATTCAACGGATAAAAAAACATTGGCTAGTGAAGCATATCTAAAAACAGATTATCTGGCATATTTAAACCAAAACCTTTTACAAGGTGCTAGGATTGGAGTTTATAATGACCCTAGAGGACGACACTTTCGGGTAGACACCTTATTTAATAGCAGACTTCGAGATTTAGAACAAGCTGGAGCTACCCTTATAGAACTTGATCAAATTTCTCAAGAAAATCCTGGTGGGAATTCCTATCAGATTATGCTCTATGAATTTAAAGATGGTCTTAACAAATATTTCCGCTCTTTGGGAGAGAATGCCCTAGTTAATGACTTAGATGATTTAATCCTGCAAACGCTGGGTGACCCAGTTGAAATGCGTTATTTCGATCATGATCGATTATTAAGAGCCCAAGCAAAAGGCCCAATAACCGAGCCTGCCTACGAGCAAGCACTCAGCGAGTTAAACCGTAAAACCCAGACAGAAGGGATAGATCGAGTGATGAATATGCATGATTTAGATGTAATCATCTCTATAACAGGAGGCCCCGCTTGGAAAATCGATCTAATCAATGGGGACAATTTTGGACTATCATCAAGTTCACCAGCTGCTCGCTCAGGCTACCCAAATATTACAGTACCAATGGGGCAGATCGAAAATCTACCAGTGGGGATGTCTTTTTTTGGTCGCGCATGGGACGAGGCAAAGCTCATAGGCTATGCATATGCCTTTGAGCAAATGACACAAGCTCGCTTTGCACCGCATTTGAAATAACTCTATAGACTGTTTGGTTAATCTTGCACCTTAACAGGATACTATCCTAAGCTTTCCTTCTCCTACCACCTCTAAATCTCCCTTTCCTTTGACTATCATCGGAGTTTCGATCTGAACGTCGGCCTCCTCGACTACCACTTGAACGCCCACGTCCTCTAACTCTACCATCGCGCCGTCCACGACGACGACCACTATCACCATGACCCCTATTACCTTTAGCATTAACATCGGTTGCTCCAGCATAATACTCTAGCATATTATGAAATTCTAGGCTTAGAAAGCGTTCTATAACCTGCTCTTTGGTCAAATCCTTCAATGCTTCAAGAGCTGAAGGTAAAAATGGTTGAATCCTTTCTGGATTTACTGCTTCCTTTTTAACTCTCTCTAAACCATGTAATAACCTCTTGGAGCATATTTCCTCACCAGTTGGAACTTCAGATTTGATGAAAGGCTGTGAAGCCATTTTTTCCAAACGTCGTATACGACTTTGCTCACGTGGGCTAACAATACTCATACAAATACCCTTGTTTCCTGCACGTCCTGTACGTCCACTTCTATGAATATACACTTCTAAATCGTCTGGTAAATTATAATTAACAATATGGGAGAGATTGTTGACGTCGAGCCCACGGGCAGCTACATCGGTAGCAACTAAAATTTTAAGCTCTGACTTTCTAAAACGGTTCATCACCTGATCTCTCTGATTTTGCGAGAGATCACCATTTAATACGTCAACTTCGTATCCATCTCTGCTTAGCCACTTAGAAATATTCATTGTTTCGTTACGAGTACGACAAAAAATGATACCATACATACTAGGATGTATATCTACCAATCTCTTAAGTGTTTCGAACCGATTACTGGCTTTTACCACAAAATATTCATGCTCAACGTCTTTTGAGCCAGAATTACGCTCGCCCACCTCTATTTCAGCAGGTTCATGCATATATTTTTTAGCCATGCTCGACATTTGTTTAGGCATGGTTGCTGAAAATAAGAGTGTTTGTTTTTCTGACGGGGTATCCACCAATATCGCATCTAGGTCTTCTTGAAAGCCCATATTAAGCATTTCGTCGGCTTCATCAAGTACTAAGGTCTGTATATTCTCTACTCTTAATTTACGGCGTCGAATTAAATCTAGCATACGTCCAGGTGTTCCTACAACAACCTGACATCCACTTTCTAGGGCCTTAATTTGCGTGCGAATTTCTGAACCGCCATAAACCGCTACGGTTTTAACTCCTTTAAGTTTTTTTGCAAAAGCTTTTAAATCCTTTGCAATCTGAATAGCTAATTCTCTAGTAGGTGAAAGTACAACCGCTTGCACATTTTTATTTTCTGGATCTATTTTGTGTAATAAGGGAAGGCCAAAAGCCCCTGTTTTTCCCGTACCTGTTTGGGCTAATGCCACTAAATCCCGAGCAGATTCCAAAATAGTAGGAATCGCAAGTTCTTGAACTTTGGTTGGTTCTGTAAAACCTAAACGTTCTACTCCCTCAAGCAATTCTTGCCTGAGGCCCAACTCTGAAAATAAAGACATGTATAAACTATTGATTTGAAAATAAGATGTTGCCAGCAAAGAGAGGAATGTGGTTGCGGCATCATCTCAACTCGGGCTTTAAAGGCTAATTTAATAGCACAGATGAAAATACACATTATTTTTGCCAATAAACTACTATTTGTTTTGAGTCTATAACTACTAGCTCATGTACTTTTCACCTCGAACAACACGTACGGTTTGAGTATAAGCTACAACTGCATAATTTTCAAAATACTCATCACTAACTTGCTGGATAATTTTTTCAGCAGTAGAGTGATTCACAATCACCTCAATTTTTACATTCTTACCTTCCCAGTCGCTAGCCCGAATTCCTCTTGATCCCTCTCCAGTAGTGTCAGAGAGAGTATAACCTGATACACCTGTTTCTTTCAGACGATCTATGATTTCGTCACGCAATAATCGCTCGGTGATTATGGTAACCAACGTAAGTTCTTTTAACTCCATTTTATGCTCCCATCCATGTTGCAATTAAATAATAAATAGGAATTCCAATGGTAATATTAAAGGGAAAAGTAATTCCTAAGGATGCTGTAAGATAATAGCTTGGATTGGCTTTCGGAAGAGCTATTCTTACCGCAGCAGGAGCGGCTATATAAGATCCACTTGAGACCATAGCTGCCAAAACCGTTGCCCCAGCTACGCTTAAGCCAACCATAAGACCCAGCCAAATGGCCAATATACCATGTAATATCGGTACTAAGATTCCAAAACCAAGTAAAAATACCCCCACTTTTTTCAAATCACTGAGTCGGCGAGCCGTAACCATACCCAATTCCAATAAAAAGAGCACTAATGCCCCCTGAAAACCACTCACAAAAAAGGGCTGAACCGACTCAAACTTAACCGGCCCCGCTACAAATCCAATAAGTAGCCCTCCGAGTAACAATATAATGGAACTGCCCGTTACCACTTCATGTAAGGCTTTTTTAAAGGATCCATTTCCACTATTAGAGAGTTGAGGGATAATCAAGGCGACAATTATACCAGGAACCTCTAACAAAGCAACCAGTGTGGGCAAAAAGCCTTCTGGGCTGTAACCCAAACTCTCAACATAACTGATAGCAGCAATAAAGGTCACCGCGGAAACAGAGCCATAATGCGCAGCAATAGCCGAAGAGTTTATCATATCCATACGGCCCAAATATCGAAGAACAGCGTAGGCGATAAGTGGGGTTAATATACCAAGCAAAAGTGTAATAGAAGCCGGACCTATAAAAGCATTAAGAGAGGTTTTACTGAGCTCAACACCCCCTTTTAGACCAATGGCCAACAATAAATAAATCGACAAACCTTGATACAGTGGTTTTGGAATTTCAAGATCACTCTTCAATAGTTTAGCTGCTATACCAAGGGTAAAGGCTAGTACTACCGGCGAGGCAAAATTAGATAGTAGGGATTCCATAGGTTGATGTAGTTAACTCTGTTTGTTGGATGTATGTTTTGAAGGTTTGAGCGAGAGGGCTTAGACTCTTACCGCGTAAGTGAACCAATTTCCAAGTACTATTTATAGGAAAACCTACCACATTAAGAATACCTATTTGACCATGAACCTTTTCTAAGCGCAAACTAAACTCCGAAACCAGTGAAATTCCAATTCCTGCCATAATTGCATGCTTAACACCTTCATTTGTGCTAAGCTCCATTACCGGATTTATGCGTATCTCCTCTTTCTCAAAAAGCTCTTCCATAACCATGCGCGTGCCTGAACCTTTCTCTCGAAGCACCAAAGCCTCGTCTTTCAATTCGGCCACCTTGAGTCGTTTTCGGAGTTTTGGATGATCTTTAGCTGCAGCAAATACCAATGGATTATCTATTAAATCCGTATAATCCAACGCTAAATCGCTAGGAAGCTGTGAGAAGACAGCAAAATCGCAACCATTCTCTCTGAGCGCAGAGATTACTTCCGCACGGTTAGAAACCTTAAGAGAAATAGAAATATTGGCGTGTTGCTTCTGAAAAGCTCCTAATATATAAGGTATCACATACTTTGCCGTAGATACAGCTGCAATATTCAAAGAGCCCATCATCGCCCCTCGTAATTGCGATAAACTCATTTCAGCATTTTCGAGACTTTGTTGTACTAAAATCTGGGCATGGTACAACTCTCTGCCCGCTTCCGTCAAATATAACTGCTTCCCAATGACTTCAAAGAGGTCTATCCCGAAATGTTCCTGCAGTTTCTTCACTTGAATAGAAACAGCTGGCTGGGACATTTTAAGCAGCTCAGCTGCCTTAGTCATACTTTTTTGTTGAGCAACGGCGGCAAAAATATGCAATTGATGCAGGGTAAAAGACATATACTTATGTTTATTAATCAGTTATAATATATAAATTTTTGCTTATATATTACTAGCCATTTTACTCATGACATGTACCAACCAAAAACACATAAATCTCACTTAATGGAGTTATTCAGACATTCTACCAGCTACTTTCTTTCTAGGCGTACCCAATTTTTCTCGAACTATTGGCGCTACTTCTTCACCAAGTAAACAAATGGCACTCGATAATTGCTCATGGGATAAATGAGCCACATTCATATGTAAACGAAACTCTGTCAATCCCCCCAATGCTCTGGAATGGCGTACAATTTTGTCCGCAACTTCCTCCGGATTACCAACTACCAATGCACCCATTTCATCAGCCTGCGATTCATAACTTTGCCGGGTGACAGCTCCACCCCACCCTCGCTCTTGCCCAATCTGAGTAAAAGTTTTTGCATAACCTGGGAAAAATTGCTCGTGAGCCGACTGCGAGTCCTTTGCAATAAAGCCCAGCGAATGCACAGCTACTTTTAATTTTTCTCGAGCTTGCCCTGCTTCGATTCCAGCTCGATAATACATATCGACTAAAGGTTTAAAACGATGTGTTTGTCCCCCTATTATAGCTATCATCAAAGGTAGACCAAGCCGCCCTGCTCGCGCAAAGGATGCTGGTGTCCCACCTACACCCACATAAATAGGGACTTCTGGTTGATATGGCCGCGGATAGACTCCTTGCCCGGTGAGTGCTGGTCGAAACCGTCCTTCCCAATTCACATTCTCCTCAGCTCTAAGCTGAAGCAGCAACTCGAGTTTCTCCTCAAAAAGATCATCATAATCTTGAAAGTTTAGTCCAAATAAAGGAAAGGCTTCGGAAAATGACCCTCGACCTGCTACCAGTCCTGCACGCCCTTTGGAAATGATATCAAGCGTCGCTAGCTGCTGAAATACCCGCACAGGGTCTTGTGCGCTGAGTACTGTAACCGCACTTAACAGTTCAATCTTAAACGTACGAGCGGCAGCGGCAGCTAGTATAGTTAAAGGGGAGGAGTCTAGATATTCTTGACGGTGATGCTCTCCTAGACCGAACACATCCAAGCCTACCTCTTCCATAAGTTCGATTCGAGTAAGTAAATTTTCAATGGTTTCGGCACGTTGATCTGGGGTACTGGGCTCTCCGTGTTGTCCTTGCACGGCAGCAAAGCTATCTATTCCTAGTTTCATGATATTAAGTTATGTTGTCTTTCTTGATGAATAGTCTTCATTTAAATATAAGATACTAAAAATAGTTTAATGTTAAAGTATTTTTAGTATCTGCATCAATCTCGTTGATATGATGAATGATATACATCTAGTATGTTTAGTGGGTTGTAAGGTGATTTTTTTTTAGCTTCACCTCAATACAATCAGCAACCATGACACAACAAAAAGTTACCAACTTGGCTAAATGTACTCCTATGACTAAATCCTTTGCGCTCATTCTACTTTGTTTTTCTAGCTTACTATTCTGCACCCAACCTAATAAACAGTTCAACCAAGAATTTGGAGTAAGTTCTGCAGTAAAATGGACTATGAAGAGCGCAGAATACCAGATTATAACTGAACATCTGTACCGTACGGCTACCCGAAATATAGCCGCTATTGAAGTACCTAAAAAGCCTTGGGTCGTTGCTATGGATGTAGATGAAACATTACTAAATAATGTGGAATACAACCGGCGACGTGACCTTTTGGGCTTGGGATATTCATCGGAAAGTTGGGCGGAATGGGTAAAAGAAGAATCCGCAACCCCCGTCCCTGGTTCGATTGAATTTGTCACCCAAGTATTTGAAAAAGGGGGGCTCATCGTACTCATCACCAATCGTGAACGCCAACTAGACTCAAATACATGGAATAATTTAGTCTCGCTAGAGTTCCCACTAAACCGTAACAACACCTGTATAATGGGGCGGTCTCAAGCCGACCGAAACTCCGTGGGAACACAAGGAATGATGAATGACAAAGATCTTCGACGCAGTCAAATCGCTAATGGTACAGCCAACTATTGCTGGGAGGAGTATCCAGAGGTCAAAGAAATTTGGAACAAGCCTTTATCCATTATATTTGAAGTAGGAGATAATATTAAGGATTTTAGACAAACCACCCAAGAAAATGTGGATACCAAAGACTTCATAGAACGGATTTCATCCGATGTGTTGCTTCTGCCTAACGCGGTCTATGGTTCTTGGGAGTGAGTTGAGTAGGTACTGGGATCGTTAGCAAGCCAATATATGGAGCTATCTAATCCTGCTCATAACCCGTCATCTCGATATACCCATTCCCTTTGATGGCCTTATCCCTGAATTTTCCAGAAACTTGCAAGGCTCCCTCATAATACTGCACCGATACCGTCATCTCCTGATCATCAAACACAGTAGCTACATCTATTTCTAGCTCTTCAGAAGGAATAGCTAGTATCCACTGCACGGGATAACGCGCCCCGGTATAAGGGCTAGTCCAATACTTTAGCACATCCAAACGCACTTCGCCTTGGTCTAAATCTCTCTTCTGACCATTAGGGGCAACCAAACTACCGGTGGTTTGAGGGAGTAACTCAGGATCGGTATTTCGAATTTGATAGTACATGAGCTCATATCCGTTAGACAGCTGAATCGAAAACCAATCCCAACCTGTCTGCCCTGAATCCAAGGCTGAGGTACTCCACTCATGATCCATCCAACTCAGCCCTGAAACCACCAATGATTCGCCGTCTTTTTGTAGTATTCCCTCGGTTTGCATGCGCGTAAACGAAATATAGAAGGAGGCATTTCCATCCTCACCCCCTTTCTTATCATAGCCCTCTTCCCCCTGAAGAACCAGCGGTTTTAGTGGATTCAACACCACATCTAGAGCTGTTCCATTACTCATTTCGGCCTTAATTCTCACTGGAAAACGCTCATCACTGGCCTCTAAATCTTTAACCCGAGTAATCTCCCAATCTTCAAGCCAGATTTGATAAGGGTCCACGCTCGCCCCCGCTAAACCTGCGGCACCTCGGCTGTAGCGCTCGTCAAACACATGTTCTTTCTTCGATACATCGGATATAGCAAAGTGCGCTAAATATAGTTGATTAGTATTCCATACCGAATTTTGAGCTCCCTTTGACTCTGGGTTGATGCGTACAAAATCATCCGGTTTGATTTGTGCGGGATCCGTCGAACCGGCTTGTGAGGTCTGCCGATCATTATCTTGCGCTAGACTTGATGCATTCCCCGCAACTGAAGGGCTTAGTTGATTTCTAAAAATGGTGAACTGATAACCAATCTGCTTACCCTCCTCGGTAAACAGATTCCCAGTGTAATACCACCACTCAGTTTTAAAACCTGGGTGAGCCCCATGATCGCCTGGAAAGACAAATTCTCTAGGACCAAGTGCTTGGATGTAGCCCTCTGTGTCGCCTCCACTCAAGGCCTGAGCCGCAGAAATAGTAGCTTTAATTTCAGCTTCTGACTCGGAGAATAGAACCCAAGACAGCACAAGGCCTACTAGTAGTGGAATCGTTATAACTTGCCAGAAGGATAGTTTCATAGTACAATTATTACAATCTCAAATAGGTTATTCATTACGCAATGCATCGGCTGGATTCGCTCTAGCCATTTTCCATGAGGGATAGATTCCTGCCAACAAAGCTGCACCAACAGCAAGGCCTATCGCTTGTATTAACAGTGGAGGACTAACAATAAATTCCAAAGTCCATCCGAAAGAGCGAAGATTAATCACGTAGACCAAGACATAGGATATAAGTAGCCCAAGAGGGATGGACAAGACCCCTGCAATCACACCCATAACCCCGGTTTGGGTGATTACATAGTTCCATAACTGCCCCGGAGTCATACCATTGGCTCTTAGCACAGCATGTTCTCTAGCCCGCTCGAGTTGCAGCGCCATTAACGAACTTAAAATGCCAACAAAGGCCACCACTACAGCTAATAATCTGAGCACCACGGTTACTGTAAATGTCCTGTCAAAAATTTCGATCGAAGCTTCGCGTAATCCTTTATTCGAACGAATAAAGACCTCTTGTACCCCTACAACACTATCCCGTAAACGGTTGACCAGTACATCTACCTCAGTCTGATCATCGGCATATAAAGCCAAACCGGAAATGGCGCGGTTATCGAAATAACGGTCGTATAAGCTACGATTCATGGTAATAGTCCCCATATCTGAGGCATAATCAAAGTAGATAGCCTGAATTGGAAAATACTGCATACCCTTATCGGTGATGATGCCCAAACTATCCCCCATTCCAACTCCAAAACGGTAGGCATACACCTCAGAAATCATGATCACCTCTTCTAGGGCAAACTGCTCCCAAAAGCCATCCTGTATCTCTTTTGTTTGGTAGGAATGGCTCGCCTTGGCACCCAATGAAGTAGTCACTAGGTTACTACTGCCATACGTAGTCATCACATCTTCGCTAAAAACCGAGTGCACGCTAGCAACCCCCTCGGTTTCTTTGAATATCTGAACTAATTCGGCTTGCAGTTGAGCATCGGCTTTGCGGGCTACCGCACTGGGGGGCTGCACATAAATATCGGCTTGAAGTTGAGATTCCAACCAAGATACAACAGTGACTCGGAAGCTATCGACCATCACACCCACCCCAACCGAGGCAGCCACGGCAACAACTAGTGCAGCAACTGCTACTGAGGTTCGGCTAAGCTCGGTCACCACACCACGAACCGACATCTTACCAATCAACCCGTTTAGAGCTCCAAAAATGGGACGCATAAGGGCGACCAAACCCACCATTAGGGCGGGAATAACTAATGAAAATCCTATAATGACAAAGAGTAATGAATTGTATCCAGCGATAATTTCGCCATTGGGAATTAATAGAATACCCCCACCCGCTAGGCCAATAGCCAGCCCAATCAAAGAAAGTGATGGTAAGCGCTGAGCCAGTCTAGATTCACTTAAAGAGCGACGTAGAACAGTGGAAACCTCTGTTTCTGCAGCCTCGCGAGCTGGCCAAAAAGCCGCCATTAAGGTCGCGCCCAAGCCCAACGTGACCGCTTTGAGCACTGGAACTAAATCGATGGTCAATTCTTGAACGGATAGCACAAAATAGAGATCGTTGATGGACTGAGTGACTAGCCCAAGGAGAAATTGCGCCAAGCCGATACCTGCCGTTATCCCAAGCATAGTGCCGATGAGGCCGATAAGCACGGCTTCCCTTATAATCATGAAGAGTATTTCCGATTTCGTCACTCCTAGGGCGCGGAGACGACCAATGAGGGGTAAACGTTGAACCACCGAAAAAGTCATGGTGTTATAAATAAGGAACATTCCCACCAGTAAAGCCAATAGACTTAATGCTTGTAAATTGAGTTCAAATGCCCGCGTCATTTGACTGAGGGTGTCCGTACGTGAGCCAGAAGAAACCAGACGTGTACCCTGTGGTAAGCTAGACGATAGTGACCCTATAATTAACTCTTCATTCTCATCTGGAATTATTAAGTCAATTCTGGATAGCTGACCAGCCATATCAAAAAGATGCTGGGCGGTATTAATATCTACTAGCAGAACACTTTCTAAGGCTTGTTCACTGGGCTTGTTGGATGTTGCAATAGCTCCAGCAATAAACAGGACAAATGGTCGCCCACCAACGGAGATTTGAAGACTATCCCCGATATTTTTACCCAAATTTGCTAGTACTAGCTCACTTAAAACAGCTGTAGGTTGCCCTGTTATAAACTTAGCTAAGTCAATGCCGCCATCCTGGCTTGAAAAATCTCGAAATGGCCCTTCTGCAATCGGGTCCACACCCAGTATCTGGAAAGTGCGATTCAATCCTTGGACCCTGCCATAGCCATCGATAACTGGTGCAGCATTTCGGTATCCAGTAGCCAGTTTTACATCCCGATACACCTGTTCGCTCAAAAAACCACCAGACCCTTGAATTTGATGGGTAGCCTTGCCCGTTAGGGCTTCGGCCGACAGCGAAAAAGCTCGTTGGGCTGAGCTGTTAGAAAGGTCAATTGAGATGACCATGGCCACGCCAAGTGCCACGCCTAAGATGGATAACAAAAAGTGCCATGGATGTTTCAATAGAAACCGAAGGCTAGACTGCCAGAGTAAATCTTGGTGCTTCCTGCTCATGCGCGGAATGCTTTGGTCGATTCAGTTTCGTTGATCGCTTGTGCCTGTTCCGATAATTTGGCAACATTCAATGATGCGTTCATGGTGTGCAGACTTCCTTCACGAAGCTCTAATACCTGATCTGCAATTTGGGCCATTTCCCGATCATGTGTTGCAATAATCATCGTTCGACTATTATCCCGAATCAAATCACTTAGCATATTCAATACCAAGCTTCCGGTTTTATAATCTAGGTTACCTGTGGGCTCATCTGCCAAAATAAACTTCGGTTCATGAGCCAAGGCTCTTGCGATGGCCACTCGTTGCTGCTCACCTCCCGAAAGCCGATCAGGATAGCTCCCTCCCCTATCACCGAGTCCTACTTGATCCAAAAAAAACTGCGCTTTCTGCTTACTCTCAGCTGGATTATCCCCTTTCAAAGACAAAGGTAGTACCACATTCTCGAAAACGGTGAGCGTTGAGATAAGATTAAACGACTGAAACACAAACCCAATGTTATCTCGCCGATATTTGGTGCGGTCCTTCTCATTCATCTTTGAAATATCGGTACCATCAATAATTACCTGCCCAGTGTCGGGCTGATCAATCCCACTTAACAAATTCAACATCGTACTTTTCCCAGAACCAGAACGCCCCAAAAGCACATACATTTGACCTTCTGCCACAGAAAGCTCTAGTTCGTTAAGTACCAATCGTCTTTTATTACCCTCTTGATAACTTTTTGAAAGCTGTTTCAATTGGATAATGGGTTTACTGCTCATATTTAGGGATTTGGAATCTTAGTTACCGGACGCACTAGAATGGCAATCCGTTGAATTATATCAAACTAAGCTACAAGGGTATTAATTCCTTTTTTTGAAATTTGGATGGCTTGAATTTGGCTGACTTTCTTAAAAAGGAATCTGGATACCCATACTTTATGGAATCAGCATAGAGTCTAGCTCAGAAATGCTCCAAAAGGTCCCATTTTTTATGACTGCATGTATTTGTTGAGTGAAAGAAATATTCTGTAAGGGGTTTCCTTTTAGTAGTACTAGGTCGGCATTGTAACCAACTTTTATCTGACCAGCTTCTGCTTCTACTCCTAAAAATGTTGCTGGGTTTATGGTTGCAGCTTGTAATGCATCTTCATTTGAAAACCCACTTTCCACAAGTAACTCAAGCTCTCTATGCAAGCTTTGCCCCGGTATCAAATAGCCAATTGGAGTGTCGGTACCCGCCATAAACGGTACATTATTGGAGTGTAAGTATAGCACCATTTTTTTCATCCATCTGATATAAACAGCGATATCTGCATTAGGGTCAATAGCTAAGTTACGCATTGGATACATTGCTGCGCGCCACTGTTCTGCAAGTTTCGATGGAAGTTTTTCGAGTTCAGCCATCTGATTCTCTGCCAGAAATTCACGAGTTGCGAAATTATTGTACAAAGCTAAAGTAGGTGTTTGCCACACTGAATTTTGAGCCAATAACTTTGTTGCCTGACTCAATAGCGTACTATCGATCATTTTAATGGCATCCATGCGTTGTTTAGCATGTAATGATGAACGCAATTCAGCACCACTTAGACTGTCTGGATTTTCGAGAATAGACAAACGTTCTCTTAATAATTCTTGTGAATTGGTAGCAATCGACATTTCAAAATTTCGAAGATGTTCCATCCCATTCAATCCTGCCTCGACTGCAGAAAATAAATCCATGCTCAGTGGAATATGCCCTGTCACCATAAGTCCTTCTTCACTAGCCATACGCATGAGCTCCAGAAATTGTGTCTCACTCAACATTTCATATGCTTTCAAGAAATCCACCTGATTATCTATTAGTAGCTGAGTGTTAGATTGTATGGATGTTGGCGAATTATTTTCGATGGACAATAAAGGATAGCTCGGCGAAGAGTCATTGTACACATTAGGTGTACCATCAATTAATGGCCCTGCTATATACACATTTGGTGCCTTCGTAGTTTGTTCTAGGGCCCGATTCCTAACTTCTGTTACCAACTCTAAGGGACCGCCTGTATCGCGAACACTTGTTACTCCATGAGCCAAAAATAAGGCGTTCATAGCGGGTCGCATATTATCGTCAAAAGCATAATGAACGTGAGCATCCCATAAACCAGGTATTAGATAAAGACCTTGGCCATCAATACTGTGTATACTGAAAACTTTATCCATTTCTTCATAATTGGTAATGTCGGTTATTCTACCTTGCTTTATTAATACATTCTTCGATGGTTGAACACCTTCGATTGGATCCACAATGGTTACATTAGTTATCCAATAAAAGTCCTCTGATGAAGTCATTACAGGTCGACATGTGAGTAGAAGTATGCAAGTAATTGCAATATG
>CABZVB010000006.1 GCA_902529115.1 uncultured Balneola sp. | reverse complement strand
CCAACGACTCTTAAAACAGTTGGATGATCCAATGGAAGAACTGGCCTTATTAATGAGTAAAATTGATGATACTATAGCAACGGTTTTCCGGCAAATATCGATGAACCGATTCGAAGAATCCATGCATATCGCGCGCAGAAATGAGGGTGAACTTACCACCCAACGTTTTTCAGAACTTTGGAAAATAGAACAAGAAAAACTGTATGGGACATCTGTAGAGTTGACCCCTGAATACAGTCAATGGTGGTGTTATATACCGCATTTTTTGCATACGCCTGGCTATGTATATGCTTATGCTTTTGGTGAGCTATTGGTCCTAGCATTGTATGAGGAGTACCAACGTAAACCGGCGGGTTTTGCGGCTCGTTATTTGACCTTATTGGAAGCAGGAGGTTCTGAATGGCCGAATCAGCTTATAGCTCGTATGGGTCTGGATATACAAGATTCTGAGTTCTGGCAAAAAGGATTGGCTTCCTTTGAACGTATGATACTCAGAGCAGAAGAATTGTATACGCAGGTGAAGCATCAATAGTCAAATAAAGAGGTGAATATGAGTCTTCTAGACACTATCTTTAGCAAAATTACCTAATATGAGTTTAGATCGTCAAGAAAAAGCACTACGTGAATTCAAGCAAATAATTGCAGATTTGCTGCACTTAGTGCGCGCTTCAACTGATTCTCAATTAGCCTATATGTGCTGGGTCAATCAATCAAGACAGCAATTTGTATGGGAATCCCATAGTACTCGATTGAGTAATGTGATGTTCAAAGATCGGGTAAACTTTAACCATCATTTCCTAAATGACTATAAGAAGCTAGATGAGTTAATAAAGTTGAGAATAGGTGAAGATATTTCCAAAGCCAAATTGGGACATTATTTTAGTGAGGTACATGCCAAGACTATGCTCATTATTCCCTTTATAAATAAGGGAGAAACGGTTGGGCTTACGGTCCTTGAATCAAACCGGGACTTGGATGAAAAGGCTTTAATTGATGCTATCTATTCCTATAATAATGCGATGGTGAATGTTCTGGATACCTACCTTGAAGTTGTAGATTTGCATGAACAACAGAACGAATGGGATGAGTATGAGGAATCATTGGCTAACATACACTCACGCTTGAATAAAGTGGAAGTGATCACCACATGTTTGGATGAAATGCAAATCTTAATACCAAATGGAGGTGTAAGTTTCTTGTGTTCCGCTATGGGCAATTGGACCCTAGCCCTTAATGCTAAATTTGCAAAAAATGCGCCTTATGTTGGGCTTGGGGTAGATGATAATAGCAGTGTAGGAGAAGCACTAGAGAAAGGACATCCTATATTCTACATGCACTTTAACTCAAATCCAAAGTTAGTTTCTGCGCATGAAACTAGGACAGAGGGTGCAAGCTATGTGCTACCATTAATAGTGCATGAACGTCGGCAAGGAGCTTTTATAGCTTACGATAAAGATCCGCTCAGTTTTAAAGAATCCACCAAGCATAAATTGGCAAACTTAGCTCGAGTTGCATCCTTGCAGTTACAAAGTAATACACGTAAATCTATCATGGATGAAGATATTTTCACAGAAAAATATCAAGCTCTAGTTACAGAGCTTTGGGAAAAGTCGGTAGAGCATGAGTTGTACCGCCTGCGCATCGAGCCAGAACGTCATACTTGGATGGGGCTTGTAACTTTTGAAGATCTATCTTCATTCCGGACCCGCTTCAGAATGGAAGAACTTCATAAAATGCAACGTGATATCGTGCGCTTTTTGAATCCCTACCGATTTCAGCAGAAAGGTTATATCGGATTTCAGTCGGACTATGTTTACAGTTTTATGCTTCAAAGTAATAAAGAAACAGTATTGGAAGAATGGGTAGAACAGGTTCGATCCAAGGTTGCTCATGGATTAAAATTGAGTTCAGGAATGAATATTATGATTTCCTATAAGTTCGGTGCGGTAAAATTAAATACCAGATACTCAAATGCATACGAAGTATTGAGTATAGCTAAACAACAGCTTGCGGAGGTGCTTAAAAACCAGCAAACTCACCTCAAGGTCTTATAATGAAACGGGTTGTTTTATTGGTGATTGATGGTTGGGGTGTAGGGGCCCAGGAAGACGCAGAGAAGTATGGAGACCAATCGGCTCATACAATGGGACATGTTAGTGAAATCACTATGCTTAAGCTCCCAAATTTTCAAAAAATGGGCTTGGGTAATATTGTAAAACTTGCCAGTATCCCTCCCGAATCGGCTCCCATCGCCAGTCATGGTAAGCTGCGCGAATTATCATGCGGTAAAGACTCTACAACGGGTCACTGGGAACTATCTGGAATTGTGCTGGAAAAAGCTTTTCCAACCTATCCGAATGGCTTTCCAACGGAGTTAATCCAGTCTTTTTGTCAAGAAATTGGTAAAGCTAACGTATTGTGTAATGCTCCATATTCAGGAACTAATGTCATCGCAGATTATGGTAACGAGCATATACTTACGGGTTTACCCATAGTTTATACATCTGCTGATAGTGTATTTCAGATTGCTACACACGTAGATATTGTCCCAATCGAAACACTTTTTAAGTGGTGTGAATGGTCAAGACATAGACTGCTGAAAGGCGAATATGAGGTAGGGCGAGTCATAGCAAGGCCATTCAAAGGAGAAGCTTCAAATTTTCAGCGAATTTCGCATAAACGTCACGATTGGTCTGCTGCTCCACCTAAAAATCATCTTTTTAAAGAACTGCAAAAAAGAGGGCATAAGACAGCCTCTATTGGTAAAGTTGCAGATTTATTCAATGGTGAAGGATTCGATTATTCATATCCAACAAAAGGGAATACCGAAGGCATCGAAAGACTCATAGAAAGATTGAAAGCAAAGGAAGAGGACCTACTTTTCATTAACCTTATAGATACAGATCAATTATTTGGCCATAGGCTAGATCCAGTAGGGTATTCAGAGGCACTTATAGAAATTGATTCGGCTCTGCCCGCAATAATGGATGAGCTGACCAGCGAGGATGTTTTGATTATAACCGGAGATCATGGAAATGATCCTTGTATCCAAAATGCTGATCATACAAGGGAGTTCGTACCGGTATTGGTATATAGGGAACAAGCACCCATTAAAGATCTAGGGGTACGAGATGGATTTAACCAAGTTTCGGTCAGCATAATGGATTTTCTAGGCTATCCAAAAACATTTGGATCGGAAAGTTTACTGTAAAAAAAGAACACCATACTGTATAATAGGCTACATAAAAGTGAATTTTTTCCGTATATTTTAGACTAACAAAATTTGTAAAATCATTAATGAATTGATCTTATTGAAGTTATCGCATCTTGAATGTGAGTTTCATCAATCCTTTAGATTTCTGCAATTCTTCTGGACAATTCGAATTAAATTATTTTATTGTGGCAAAAAGTTCTGGTATTTCTACCCGTGAATCTGAATCACTCGACCGCTATTTACATGAAATTGGTAAGGAAAAATTAATAACCCCGGATGATGAAGTTCGTCTTGCAAAAGAAATTCAAAAAGGGAGCCAAAGAGCACTTGAAGATTTAACAAAAGCAAACTTACGATTTGTAGTTTCTGTAGCTAAACAGTATCAGAATCAAGGTTTGTCATTAGGCGATTTGATCAATGAAGGGAATTTAGGTCTGATTAAAGCAGCTAAAAGATTTGATGAAACTCGTGGATTCAAGTTTATTTCATACGCTGTTTGGTGGATTCGTCAGTCAATTTTGCAAGCCTTGGCAGAGCAGAGTCGTATCGTACGTTTACCACTTAATCGAGTAGGCGCACTCAACAAAATAGGCAAGGAACTTTCTAAACTAGAGCAAGAGTACGAGCGTTTACCATCGGCTCATGAATTGGCGGAAAGTTTGGAAATGACCGTAGGTGAAGTAGCTGATACTTTAAAAATATCTGGACGCCATCTCTCAATGGACGCACCATTTGCCCAAGGAGAAGACAATCGATTACTCGATGTTCTTGAAAATGAAGAAATTCCAAATCCAGATTTTGAACTTATGGGGGAGTCCCTTAAAGTTGAAATCGAGCGAGCTCTTTCAAAGTTAACCAAACGAGAAGCAGAGGTTATTCGGCTTTACTTTGGTATTGGACGTGAACACTCCTTAACACTAGAGGAGATTGGAGAGCGTTTTGATCTTACTAGAGAAAGAGTACGTCAAATAAAAGAGAAAGCTCTTCGTAAATTACGACATCATAACCGAAGCGCAGCTTTGCGTGTATACTTAGGCTAACGATTTGCAAAGTAATAATCTAAGTTCAGTATTTGTCTGTTCTCTAGTAATTAACTCTCCACAGGATATCTCTTCCACATTATGTATTTATTCGAGAGGCAAGCTCTGTTGAATTAGGTTCAAAACATACGACTTTTGTTGCCCAGGTAATCTATGTCATATCTCGAGCATTTATGAAAATGGGACGCATTTTTTTGTGATCAATTCTTTTTTTTACCGATTCTTGACTATTATCCATAAATACCCTTTTCACTAAAGAAACGCTACCCGAATTCCCTAGCCTACTCAATAATCCCCATGAAATAGACTTTCGCAGCAACTTACTATGTGGACTTTCCTTAGATATCCAAATCATTGCTGTATGAACCTTCTCATTGGCTATGGCATGTTCCATAATTTGTTCAAGACATTTTTCATATCCCTGGTTAAACCAAAAATAGTCAGTTGATATAAAGTGGAATACGCGTCCAGGAATCAACCGGCGAAGATAAGGTAAGCGATCAATCCGCCATTTTCGTAAAAACGAATAATATTCTGGAAGGCTTTCAATATCCCACCAGTGCCTCATTATTCGTGCTATAGCTACCCATTTTCCATTCACCCTGTATCCCAAAAAATATCCCTGTTCGCTAAGCCCCTCGGTGTGATAGGCGTCATAAACCTTGTAGAATCGTTCTAATGTATCCCTCATTTCATTTATTTTTTTGGGTGTGATTACGCATATTTGGGTGTGAAATGATGGGTTAAAACGGTGGAATAATAATGTTTGAATCTCTTGAACCTTCTCAAAACCAAATCGTTTACAAAGACTCACAGATTGATGATTTTTATCTTCTACAAATGCATAAGCTGTAAGGTGCCGCGAGGCATTTATGCTTTGTGCATATTCTTCTAAATGCTCAAGAAGTAACTGTTGAAGTAAGGACCTGCGCTGGTCACGACTTCCATCACTACCGCGAGGGTTATGTTGAACATAACTGGCAAATGTATCCCATCCAAGCTCGGTATTTTTGTTATGCCTGTTATAATATTGGGTTCCTTTAATATGTAGATACCTTATATAGAGCCACTTCTTGCCAGTTATATCGATTCTCTCTACAAGTCCTACCACACCTATAAGTTTTAAATTTTTAGACAAACATAGATAATGTACATTTTCATCTCTATGGTTCGTATTTTTTTGCCTATGTACTCGATATTGAATACCACCAGGGCTACCTATAAGTACGGCGCCCAAAAATTCTTTGATCTCCTTGTCGTAGTCACGAAGATCAATAGAAAGTGCTGAAGTACTCATATTTTTTGTATTAATTCCAATAGAAGATAGCCATATAGCATCTAAATAATACTAAGCTTAGTATATTATAATATGAACTATAAAAAAGAAATCCTTTCTAATGAGGCCAAAAAACAACCTCGAACTCTAATTTTGAGAATAAATCAAACTATTTTTTTCTTGGGTAAATTGAGCATAGTGTTACTTCTAAGTTATGTAGATGTGATTTCTGCTCAGGAGTATGCATTTCGGAATTATTCCATTGTTCAAGGGTTAAGTGAGTCGGTCGTAAATACACTAATCCAAGACGAAAAAGGCTATATATGGATGGGCACTGGTTTCGGATTAAATCGATTCGATGGTCATGATTTCACGATTTATTTACAAGAAGACGGCTTAAAAAGCACCCAAATTAATATTTTATATCGGGGCGTTGATGATAAGATTTGGATAGGGACTTCACAGGGTCTTCATTGGTATTCTCCAACAAAAGATTCCATACATTATGTATCAGAAGTATCCGCTAACACAATAATTAGTTTATTTGAAGATTCCCAAAACCGATTGTGGTTAGGCACTGAAGAGCAAGGCATCTATCTTTATTCCCCAAAATCTACTAAACCACCTATACATCTCAGTCCATCTATTCTAACATTCAATGGGCCTGTCCGAAAAATAATTGAGACTGATACATCTTATTTACTAGTTTCACGAACCGGTATCTACGAATTGGAACCCAAAATTTTTTCTGATTCTACATCGTTTGATATTACGGTGATTAGCGAAGAGACTCGTTTTAGAGATGCCATATTAGATACCAATAATAACGTTGTCTGGATTGGATCGCGAGATGGTTTGTATAGCTATAAAGAAGGGAAACTTACATTTCATAAACTTAATACTCCAAATCTAGATTCTAGAATTCAATCTTTGGCACTAGACCAAGATGGTACCCTTTGGATGGGAACCGAGGATGGTTTATTACACCAAGGAGAGGATGGGTTAATACGATATGGGAGCCAGGATGGTTTGTCTAATACCCTGATAAACAATCTATATTTTGACAAGGAAGGAATACTATGGATTGGGACTTATGGAGGAGGAGCCAATGTTTTTCTAGGTGAATATGTGGTTAATTATGATCTCTCGAATACCCTTAGTAATAATTTAGTTACTAGTTTCATTGAACAGGAAAATGGGGACCTTTGGATAGGAAGCTATGGAGGGGGAGTTCAGATATTATCCAGAGAATATGACGATTTCATTACATCAAGCAAAGTACCACAAGAATTAAGCCCCTCCAAGTGGCCACAGTTAGAAGGTTTAGCAGATCAGCGAGTGTACCATCTAAATAAAGATCCTTACGGTACTACTTGGATAGGAATGAGAGATGTATTGAGTTATGTTAAAAATAATAGAGTTGAAACCATCGCTGAACGCTACTTTCCATATCGAAAGATAAGACATATCAGATGGAGTAATTCGTCTACTATGTGGGTAAGCACTTACGATCACGGCCTTATAAAAGTAGATTACACTGATCTCTATATCCCAGAGACCTGGATAATAACCCAATACAGCACCCAAATCCCGTCTTGGCCATCAAATACCGTATTAAAAAGCATAGAAGATGAGAAAGGTACAATATGGGTGGCTACCTACTCTGGTGTGGTTGAAATGCAACAGGACGGAAGATTTCGCACTTGGGGGCTAGCAGAAGGTATGCCCAATTTATCGGTTATGGGGGTTATTGAAGACAGTCAGGGAAGCATCTGGGTGCACACATTTGGAGGATTAGCCCGGATCAGTCGTAATGAACTAGTTGCAATAACCGAAAAGGATGGATTACCTAGTCGAGTTTGCTATTTTCTTTATGAGGATCCTCAGAAACCTAACTTATTATGGATAGGAACAAATGGTGGCCTGATTCAGTATAATCTAGAAGGAAATATTTTTAAAGCCATCACCCAGGAAGAGGGTTTAATTAGTGATGAAATGAATCTAGGGGCATTTTATAAAGATTTACAAGGTCAATATTGGTTAGGTACGGTAGAAGGATTATCAAAATTTAATCCAAAAAAATACAGAGGCAATGAAGAACCTCCTAGGATTCACATTGAGGAAGTACTCCTCTCTGGTTTCAACGTGGATCCTTTAGATACCAAAAAATTACAGACGGATTATAATCAGAATTTTTTCGAAGTAGGATTTATAGGACTTAATTATACAGCCCCAGATCAGTTGTACTACCGTTATAGGTTATTAGGCTTAGAAGAGCAGTGGCAGCAAACAAAAAACACCTCACTTCGATATCCTAGCCTCTCATCTGGAGATTATATATTCCAAGTGCAAGCGGTAAATTCAAATGGGCTAATAAGTGAAGAATTAGCTCAGATTCGGTTTAAGGTTAACCCTCCGTACTATCAAAGCGTGTGGTTTTGGATTAGTATTGTCATTTTAATTGGGTGGGTATTGTACTTAATTCGGAGAACAATGAAAATAACAAAGCTAGTTGATATGGAGCGAATGCGCGTTCGAATAGCGAGTGATTTACATGATGATGTAGGCGCTAGTTTAACTGAGATTGCTTTGCAATCAGATTTTTTGTTAGCAGGTACTGTCCAGCAAGAATTAAAAGAATCTTTATCTCAAATAGGGCGTCAGTGTCGAAAAATTGTAGGTAGTCTTGATGATATTGTTTGGTCGATTGATGCTCGGAATGATTCTTTTGGTGATCTGACTGATCGGATTCAAGATTATGCTTTAGCAATTTTAGATATGACGCAGTTTGATATAGAATTTGCTTTTAATTCATTGCCAATGGATAAAAAAATACCAGTAGAAATAAGAGAAAATACCTATCTCATCATAAAAGAAGCATTGAATAACGTGGTAAAATATTCTAATGGTGACCGGGTATCGATAGGACTCAAATTTCAAGACAATATAATAAGTACGGTAGTTTCTGACAATGGAAGTGCTGTTAATAATTCTAAAAAAACGGGCCATGGATTACGTAACATGAAAATGCGAGCGCAAAGAATGAATGGAATGCTTACAATACACAATGACAAAGGTTTTTCTGTTTCTTTGCAGGTACCCTTAAGTAACTAACAGTTAGTATTGGTAATGCTCATAATCTCAAATCTATGGCGCAAGTTGGTATTATAGAAGACAATAAAAAGATTAGGCAACTCATGCAGAGATATCTCGACATGCAAGAAGACATGTCCTGTCCAGTAGCTACAGAATGTGTGGAAGATATGTTGGATTATTTATCTACATACTCAAATCCTAACGTGTTGTTAATGGACATACAATTACCAGGGATGAGTGGGATAGAGGGTATGAAAATTATTCAGCAGAAGTATCCCGATATTGAAATTATTATGCTAACCGTCTATCACGATTCGCATAAGATATTTGAATCATTAAAGGCAGGCGCATCAGGCTATTTGTTAAAGCACACTTCTTTACCAGAAATCAAAGATGCCATTGAGTTACTAATGCAGGGTGGGGCTCCTATGTCTCCTCAGATTGCTCGCAAGGTGATTACGCATTTTAATGACAGAGGACAAAAAAAACAAGAAAGTAATCTAACCAATAGGGAGCAAGATATAGTTAACGGTTTGGTCGATGGACTCAGTTATAAGTTGATCGCTGATCGTTTGAAAATTTCAATTGACACAGTTAGAGCTCACATACGCAACATTTACAAAAAATTACACGTTAATTCCAAAGCAGAGGTAATTGCAAAGTCGCTGCGGGGCGAATTGTAAAAGGAAGTACTAACATCATTATGTGATAGTACCTTAAAACTAAAATATGTTATTTTAATTATAGAAGTTCATTTAAAACCGGAGGTCCTATGAAATCCCATTCTTTTATTGTTATACTATTTACGTTAGTATTTGGATGGCACAACACGGGATGCTATACGCAGATGCAATTGTCATATGATTTAGATCGTCCAAAACAGGTTAAGGAAAATGGATACTATTCTTGGGACGATGATGAGCGAACATCCTTGGGATATGATTGGTCATCTACTAAGCAAACGTCCAATCCGAATTATACTAAAAAACCTTATGGTCAAAATGATTCTACTTCAAATTCTATAGACGAAACAAACTATAAGGATTTCACCGAACAAGACATTTACTATAAAGACTATGAAGCTGAGCAATGGTATGATGAGCATTACATAGATGTTATCAACTCTGCTAATTATGAACGCAACTTTCAGATAAATGGTCATGACTTTACTTACGATCAAGGATATGAGAAAGGCTTTGATCGTGGATATGACCGTGGTTATAACCGAGGGTATCGAGATAGTTGGTTTGATGATGATTTTTGGGGCAATTGGTATGCCAAGCGCTGGTGGAGACTGCATTTAGGATGGTGGGGAAGACACTATGGATACTACAGTGCTTGGAGTCCAAGCTCTTATTGGGCATGGAGTGGATATGGTGGTTGGTCTTGGTTCAGTCCTTATGATCCATTTTATCATAGTTGGATTGGCTTTTATGGATTTAACTCCTACCGATACGGATATTATGGACATATAGCATATTGGGGACATTCTCCTTATGGTGGGAATACTGTTTTCATTGAACAAGCAAATAAAAGCTCATCATCAGACAGACTACGTGGAGCAAGACGTTATGGACTAAGTAGTTCAAGCAATTCGGCATTAACTAGGGGAACTGGCAACAATGCATCTTCAAAAGCCATACACACTCGTTCGGCTTCAAAAAATGCTCGCTCAGGTTGGGAAAGTACGCCATCTTCATCTACACGTTCTAGAAGCATATACAATACTTTAGGGAATTCTCGATCAACAGGTCGAACGGTTCAATCTTCAAGTAGCAATGGTAATAATTCTAAAGGAACTGTTCGTAGTTCAGGAAGTCGTTCAACGGGCAGAACTTCTGGATCTTCTTCAAGTGTAGGTCGGTCCAGTGGCAACTCTAGCCGTAGCTCCAGCGCGGTTCGATCTTCGAGTAGTGGTTCTAAACGTAGCTCAGGCGCTGTTAAAAGTTCGACACGGTCAAGTTCAAGCGCATCAAAATCTACTGGACGCTCTACATCTAGTCGTTCATCAAGAGGTGGAGCCTAATGAAAAAAAAATATGGATTTGGCCTAAAAAAGCTACTTGGTCTAATAAGTTTGCTTATGCTGTCGTTTATTTTTTCAAATGCAATGGCGCAGGATGGTTATGATCCAATGAGTTATAGTAGTTTGAGCCAGTTATTCAGCTCCCAGCAATATTTAGGTAGCGCAAACTCAGCAATCATACCATCCGTAGCCATGGAAAATGGGTATGCAAGTTTTATTGACAATCCTGCAGGGATGTCGTTAATAAAGGGTAGTTATTTGAACCTAGGATATATGAGTAATCGCTCCGAATTCAATCAAATTTTCAGAGGAAAGGAGTTATTATCATCTTCCAAAGATGATATTTTCAATAATATTGGAGTAATATATAAAGTACCTACTCGAGTTGGAAGCCTGGTCATTGGTGGAGGAATTCACACAAACAGCTTATACAATAGAGCGCTCGGATCAAACGCATTTAATAATCAGAGCACAATAACCGATATATTCAAAGGCGAATCAAGTGATTATAGAAACATTGCTTTTGAAACTTATGCAATTGACTATATTGACGAGGCACAAACCCAACTTGAGTCAATATTTAGAATAGGCTTTGATAGTGGTTTCCCAGGTACATATCAGCAAAGTGAATTAACCCAAAACGGCCGATCAAGAGAATTTGCTTTCTTTATGGGCACCGAATTTAAAAAAAATCTTCATATAGGCTTTTCGTTAGGTATAAACGAGGCCTCTCATAATATGACCCGAAATATTTTGGAAGAAGATCGTGACAACGTTTATGATGGTGATTTCATAAAACAAGATGAAAATGGTGAGAATGGTACGGATATTTATAGCATTCAGCTTACTGACAAGTTAGATTCCGATATTTTAGGCATTGAAGCTAGAATCGGAGCTATATACCAAATAGGACGATTTCTAAATCTAGGTGCATCTTGGTCTTTACCATCTAAAATGGAGATTACCGAGGAATATAGTTCAATAATAAAAACCAGCTTTGACAACTTTTTAAATCCTATTTTCGGCAGCTTCGAAGGGGAATTTACTTATGCGGTAACACGCCCTTCTAAGTATTCTTTAGGAATGGCTGTAAATCAGTTAAAAGGCTTTGATTTAAGTATTGCAATTGATTTTATTTCCCATAATAAGACGAATATTGATCTAACTTATGACCAGAGTTTAGATTTTGATGAAGTGGCTTTTTTACGAGATCAAGAAAACATTATAACGCAAAGTATCGGTCAGAGATACCAGTCTGTGATGAATACCCGAATTGGAGCTCAGTATCGATTTAAAAACGGTACCGAAATAAGGGCAGGTTCTAGTATGTTACCATCTAAATCAGTTCAAATTGATGAAACTCGTAGGCTTTATTCAGGTGGTATAGGAATACCACTAAATAGGGACTTTTTTCTGGATATTACTACACAATATATTCAATGGAATGACCGTTCTGTTCTATATGAGTACCAAGATGTACTTTCAAGCATGTCTATTCAAGAAAGTATTTCAGAAAGAAATAACTTGATAAATGTATTAATTGGGATAAAAATTAAAATATGACCTCATTATCCTAAATTGATCTCCGTAGTTAGTGTAAAAAGGCTTCGTGATAGAAGCCTTTTTTTTGCCATTTACCTAAACTCATATCAGCTTTTCCAATCCAGAACTCTCATTTTTTGAATTTAGGCAAAATCGGAAAGGATAAAGCTCAAATTATCCGAAGTTACTAATTGTATTTTTAAGCTCTTTCACGGTCAACTGATATGCTTGAATTTGCAGCACCTACCAAGATTACTAGTCCTATAATAATAAGAACTTCAAGAGTTAACATACCCCAACTTGGTTGAAGCACTAAATCGAACACGAAATATCCAACCAAATAGCTAACCCCAAGTGAAAGGCCTACACCAAGTAGGGAAGACAAGCCACCGACTGCAAAAAATTCGATAAACAATATTCGTTTAATAATTTGTTTTTGAGCGCCCAATATCCGTAAGAGTTGTGCCTCTTTAAGCCTTTGAAATCGAGAGCTTGCAGCAGCACCCGCTAAAACAATAAGCCCAGTTAGAATGCTAAAAAGTCCAATAAACTGTATAACAAATGTAATTTGATTTAAGAAATCTCGAAAAGACTCTATGAGTAAACCAATATCTAAGGCAGAGATGTTTGGATAGCGATGTACAATTTGTTGCTGTAAAATCAGTGCATCCGATCGGGTCGAAGTACGCACAGTTGTGGCAAAAAATTGAGGTGCGTAATTAAGAACTCCATCTGGGAATACCACAAAGAAGTTAGGTTGAGGTTCATCCCAGCTAACTTCACGAATACCCACAATCGTACTAGAAATAGTAATTCCTTGTACGTTCCAACGAAGAGTATCACCAATAGTTGCTGCTAGATCATCCATGAGATCTGAGCTTACAGTTATTGGTACATAGTCATTCGCGAGATTATCCATATTCAGCTCATATTGGCCAATAAACTCACCTTCAGTCAGTTTTTCGGTTTCAATGAGTGAATCTCTATAAGTTGAACGATATTCTCTTTGAAGAGCCCAACGTCGTGCGCTTCGTGAGGTATCGGCTAAAATTTGGGTAACTTTCGCATTTCCTATTGCTTCTAAGCGCATAGTAACAATGGGTACATTTTGAAGTGTTTCGTACCCTAGTTCGTTGATTACCTGATTTACCCCATTATTTTGGTCGGCTTGTATATCGTAGAAAGCAACGTTCGGGATATCATCAGAGGTAGAGAAGTTAAGCGCACTTAGTAATAGATCTTGAGTTAAGTAGAGTGAACTTATAAGAGTGATACCCAAGCCGAAACTGAGCAGAAGAGTAGTGGTTTGATTTTGAGGACGATATAAATTGGATAGACCTTGACGGATTGCGTAAGGCCAACGTGGACGTATAAGTGTATGGGTCAATTTCATTAAACCCAGAGAAATGAGTACTAATACACCTGAAAGAACTACTACTCCCAAACTGAACCAGGATGCGGCCTCAACGCCTCCCAGCATCCAGAAGCCATATCCCCAGACACCTAATAATATTAGCCCTATTATTGAATATCGCCTTCGGTTAAGAATGTTTGATGTGGTAATGCTACTACGGCGAAGGGTTTGAAGTGGGGAGATTTGTGTTAAATCGACTAGTGGTAACCCCGCAAATAAAAGGGTGACTAATACTCCTACAGCCGTACCAACTAAGATCGATTGCCAAGAGAGAAATAATTGTAATTCGACCGGTAAAAAATCAGTAATTAAAAAGGGTAATATTTGTTGAATTACTACCCCTACAAAAGCCCCTAAAACGGCACCAATCATGCCCATAACTAATGATTGAAATAAGAAAATTAGTATAGCATCCTTACCTTTAACCCCAACGCATTTAAGAATGGCAATCTGTGGTACTTTTTCTCGAATGTATACAAACATTGAACTACCTATACCAAGCCCACCCAGCAATAATGCTATGAATCCTATTATATTTAAGAAGTTGCTCAACTGCTCAATGGCTGAACTCACTTCCGAACGACGCTCCTCAACATCATCGAAGCCAAAGGAGCTCAGATTTCGTAGCGAATCCAATGCTGCCCGGATTTGTTCTGGTTTTTGGTCATTACGGTATGTGAAGTAACGAAGATACTCAACCCTTGAACCCCGCTGTAACAATCCGGTTTCTTCTAAGCCATCAATAGGAATAAATATTCTAGGACCAAAAAAAGATCCTGCTTGCGCCTGTCCAGGTATAGACAGCATGCCTCCAAGAATGGGATACGAACCTAGGCCAATGGTTAATGTATCACCAACACTCAAATTAAATTGATCTAATACACTTTGATCAATTAATGCGCCCTTCTCAAGCTTAAAGGTCTCAAAAGCTCGAGCTGGCTGGGTTTTTATACTTCCATAAAAAGGATAGGTGGATGAAGAAGCAAATATTTGTGAGAGCCGAGTAAACCCAGAATCGGCAGATACCATTGAAGCGAATCGAATCATATCGGCGCTTTCACTGAATCGACTATCTAAAAATCCGTTTAAAACTGAGTCGAAAGGTGCAGTATGTCGCACTTCCAAGTCAGCGCCTAGTAACTCCTTAGATTGAGTATCAATGCTCTGAGTAAGATTATCTCGTAATGAACTTATAGATACCTGAGCGGCGACTCCAATGACAATAGCCGAGAGAAACAAAGCTAGTTTAACACGGTGAGTTCTAGATTCGCGCCAGGCCATTTTGATAAGCCAAAGAGTATTTGAAGAAGGCTTGCTTATCACTGCTGCGAAATTGAGTTTTTGCTGTCCATTTGCGTGAAGATATTCCCTATGCGCTGCTCGGTTATTTCGCCTCGGCTTAAGCGTATTTCTTGCTCGCACTTCTGGGCGAGTAGTAGGTCATGAGTCACAATGACTAAGGTAGTTTGTTTCTCCTTATTCAGATTGAAGAGTAATTCCTCAACTTGATCACCGGTTTCAGCATCTAAATTCCCAGTGGGTTCATCTGCAAAGAGTACACTGGGTTCATTGATGAAGGCTCGAGCGATAGCAACCCTCTGCTGTTCACCACCGGAGAGTTGAGAAGGGTAGTGAGTTAATCGATTTTTTAAGCCAACACTGGTTAGCAGTTCAATTGCTCTATGCTCAATTTCATCACTACCACCACCACGTAATTCTAAAGGAACCATTACGTTTTCAAGTGCTGTAAGGGTAGGTAGTAGTTGAAAGTTTTGAAAAATGAAGCCTACTTTTTTGTTACGAATATCCGCTCGCTGGTCTTCATCCATCTCGCTAAGAACAGTTCCGCTCAACAGTATTTCGCCTGAATCAGGAGTGTCTAAACCCGCGCAAATTCCCAACAACGTAGTTTTTCCACTACCAGATGGACCAACAATAGCACATGAAGTTCCTTTTGATATACTAAATCCGATGTCTTTTAGTACATGTAGATTGGAACTACCACTTTTAAAGCTTCGATTTATATTCTCTAGCTGTAATATAGGTGAAAGGGTAGTCTCTTTTTGGACTGCTGCTGATGTGCTCATTTGAAAATTAAATATTTTCGGAAAGATTTAATTATTACCAACGCCGGAATGTTGTTTATTGACTTAAAGGTTACTGATATATAACACGATTTATGGTTAGTTTACTTTATGTCATTCAGGTGTACTTTAATAGTTCCATTCTGTATGCAATACTTAGTCTATGTACTCAAGAATATAATATGATTATAACCACAATTTGTTAATCACAGTTCTTATGTTTTTAATCTACCTTCGTACAATTGAAAAATGCTTTATTTGGATAGTTGGGCTATTAATCATACTACAAAATTTTACGGGAGTTCAGGCACAGCAAAGCTCCGAAAAAATTTTGTTCTTTGGGGATAGTATTACGGCTGGATACGGATTAAACCCAGACAAAGCTTTTCCTGCTTTAATTCAGCAAAAAATCGATTCATTAGGGTTAAATTATACTGTTGTGAATGCTGGACTTAGCGGTGAAACCTCGGCTGGTGGACTTCGCAGAGTTGACTGGGTTCTACAGCAAGGAGTCGATATTTTTCTGTTAGAATTAGGGGGTAATGATGGGCTAAGGGGTCTAAATTTAGAGCAAACCAAGGCCAATCTTCAAGGCATTATAGATAAGGTACAAGCTAAATTTCCCCAAGCATTAATCGTCTTGGCAGGTATGGAAGTACCTCCAAATTTAGGGGCTAATTATACGCTTAAGTTTCGACAAATGTATGTGGAATTAGCCGAGCAGAACGATGTGTTATTTATCCCTTTTGTATTAGAGGGGGTAGGGGGTGTACCGGAACTCAACTTACCAGATCAAATTCATCCGAACCAAGAAGGACATATAAAAGTAGCTGAACATGTTTGGGGCTATCTGGTTGATGCACTCACCAGCAGTAATTCCACTAAATAAGCGTCTGTTGTAGCTAGTTTCCAAGTGATTGTGCCGCAAATTTTTTATGCATTATCTACTATATCCAGGCCACATTGAAATGAGTTCAGCTACACGATTAGAAAATGAGCGCACCCATTCTGTGTATTGAAGGCTGCTTGGATGCAATTGATCTTCGGCAATAAGCTCGGAATTATTTTTAGCAAGTTCTGATATAGGGGTTATATCAAAAAATGGGATGCCAAAACGCTGGCAGATTTCTCTGGCTTTTGCGTCATAAGCTAACAGATCGGATCTGATCGCATCCTCTCCTCTTGTTTGGCCAAAAGGAGTGACACCGTAGTTGGGAATAGATACGGCAAATATACCTGATGCTCCATATAAAGAATGTTGAATTGCCCATTTAATTAACGCTTCATATTCTTCTTCAAATTGTTTGAATTCATACCCTCGATATTGATTATTAACTCCTATTAATAGAGATATCAACTCGTATTTTTCTTCTAGACTTGCTTTTTCGATTCCCCGTTGTAATTCATCAGTCGTCCAGCCAGTAGTAGCTATAATTGTAGGTTTATTAACTTGAAAATTGTAGGCTTCGCGAAGGGTATCAGCCAATTGTAGAGGCCAACTTTGTGTAGAATCGACTGCCTCTCCAATAGTGTAAGAGTCCCCTAATGCTAAATAAGAAATACTGGGCAATGCTTGTCCGGTATTTATCACGTAATCATCTTCATCGGGTTTAGATTTATCACAAGCACTGATAGTGATGCAAAAAATGAAACAGTGAACGAATAAAATACGCATGTTGAATTATAGTTTTAAGATATTGATCTAAGTAATTATAGATGTGATAGTAGGTTGAAACATCTCGCACAATGAAATAGCATGTACGATTATAGAGAAACTAATAGGAATGATGCAACGGATAAATTGCGAAAAAATGAGTGTATTTATAAACTATTTACTATTATAACCTCGATAAAATGCTTTTTTGGAAGCGCTTGCATTTATGTGTAAATTAATAGAATGTATCTTTACAGATTGCTTCTTTTACTTTTCAAGCACATGTAAAAGTTGAAATAACTACCAATCATAATTAATTAGGAATCATTATGAGTAAAATGCTGCGGCAAATGATGCTGTTAACGGTTGTCTTTTTGGCATATAATACAGCGAATCTACATGCCATTAATTCCAACCCAGAAATGAATACAACTGTCTCAGGGCAAGTACTGGACGTTGACGGAGACCCATTAGCAGGGGTTAATGTTGTTGTACAAGGGACAATTGTAGGAACTCCGACCAACTCGAATGGTGAATTTAGCCTAACAGTTCAAATAGATCCACCTATTGTATTAGAATTTTCAATCATAGGTTTTCAAACACAAGAAATAGCTATAGAAGACAACAATGTATCGGACATACAAGTGGTGATGGAGGAACAGATATTTTTTGGAGCTGATCTTGTAGTATCTGCTTCTCGAGTTGAAGAATCAATTCTTAAGTCTCCTGTTTCTATTGAAAAGATGGATATACTAGATATTAAAAACACTGCAGCAACGTCTTTTTATGACGCTTTGCGTAACGTAAAAGGTGTTGATTTTAGTACGCAAAGTATCACTTTCAATTCTGTAAATGCCAGAGGGTTTGGTTCTAATGGTAATACTAGATTTGTGCAGTTACTTGACGGCGTTGATGGTCAAGCACCGGGATTAAATTTTCCTATTGGAAATATTTTAGGAGCTTCAGAGTTAGATGTAGAGAGTGTTGAATTAATACCGGGGGCGGCATCAGCACTATATGGTCCTAATGCAATGAATGGTATTCTGTTGCTTAATTCAAAAAGTCCTTTCGATTATCAAGGATTAGATATTCGTACGAAGGTTGGAACAACTCATCAGGATGGTATTGACCATGAGGCATCTTTATATCAGGATACTGGGTTTAGATATGCACAAGCAATAAATAATAAATTCGCATTCAAAGTAAGCGCCTCATGGTTGAATGCTCAAGACTTTGTTGGCGTAGATTATAGAGATCAAAGTGGTGCTACAGTTGAAGGAAACCTAGCAAGTAACAGGATCAATAATAGAGTTTATGATGGGGTCAATACTTACGGTGATTTTGCAATCGATATTGGGACTATTGCTGATCTTACGATAAATAACCCAGCTTCAGATCCTTCTCTAGTAGGCTCTTTAATGGCTATTAGAAGTTTACTGCCTAATGGTGCAAATGGAGCTTTTACTCCTAATGGATACCGAGAAAATGAATTCGTTGATAATACAGCTGAAAATATCAAAATAGGTACAGCATTACATTACAGATTAAACGATAAAATTGAGGCGATCGCTCAGTTCAATGCTGGTTTGGGTAATACAGTTTATACTGCTAACGATCGATTTATTTTAGATGATCTTGAAATATGGACTGGTAAATTAGAATTACGTGGTTCAAATTTTTCTGTTCGAGCTTATACAACTCAAGAAAACTCTGGAAACTCTTACGCTGCGAATACTGTAGCATCGCTTATCAATCAAAGACATTACTTACCGGCTTATTTTGGAGCATATGTTGATGGTCTCACAGGTGGTAATACCACGGGTGCTAATCCTACGGGAATTACGTTTAATGCCACAGACTACGAAGCTCTTCATAATTTTGCGAGAACAATTGCTAATGCAGCACAACCTCTTGCTGATAGTGATGTATTTAAAGCCAGTATGAATGAATTTAGAAATAAAGCTATATCTGAGGGGGGAGCTAAGTTCCTTGATAAATCAGCGTTATACCATTATGAAGGCAGTTATAACTTTGGTGAGGCTATCAAGTTTGCAAACATTTTAGTAGGAGCTAATTTTAGAACTTTTGCGCTTAATTCTGAAGGTACACTTTTTGCACTAGATGATAATGGTGACGAGGTTTCCTTCAATGAGTATGGTGGTTATATGCAACTTTCAAGAGATCTTACAAAAAGTCTAAAATTACAGACTTCTATGAGATACGATAAAAACGAAAATTTTGAGGGTCAAATATCACCCAGAGCGTCTGCTGTATGGGAGTTTGCGAATAATCAAAATCTTCGAGCTTCTTTTCAGAAAGGATTCAGAATGCCAACTACACAAGATCAATATATTGATTTAGATGTTGTTACTCGTCGCCTTCTTGGTCGAAATGAATTAATTGCTGACAGATACAATTTGGATAAAAACACAGTTTATACCACTGAGAGTGTCCAAGCTGCACAAGCTAGTGGAAATGTTAGCGACTTAGTTGTAGCTACTGATGCTTATAAGGAATACAAAACAGAAAAGGTTACTACCTTCGAAGTTGGGTATAAAAGCATTCTATTTGATGGCAAACTATTTTTAGACCTTTACTATTACAATAGTACTTATCAAGATTTTGGTGCTGAAATCGATGTTACTCAGGCATATTCAATAGCCGGTGGACTAACTGGATCTGGGGCTATTCCTGCCGGGTACACAACATCAGAAGGTGTAGCACATAGCTCTGAATTGCAACAAGTCTTTGTTGCGGGTGGTGGCCAAGGTATTGGTCTACAGAGATATGGTTATGATACTAATATGGATGAAGATGTTAATACTTATGGATTTGGGTTAAGTGCTGATCTTATGTTATTTGGTAACTTTAAATTATCTGGTAATGCAACTTACAATAAAATTGAAGATTTAGACGACCTAACACAACGTACTTATAACGTAGCTTTCAATACGCCAGAGTGGAGATATAACTTCTCATTAAGTAATAGAAAACTGACTGATAAAGTTGGATTTAACATGACATACAGATGGCAGGATGCTTATCTATGGCAGTCGTCTATTGGTTCTGGTATAATGCCAGATTTTCAAACCTTAGATGCGCAAATATCGTATGCACTACCCGCACTTAATGCTAGTATAAAGATGGGTGGATCTAATATTCTAAATGAGCGTTACACAACTTCATTTGCAAATCCAAATGTTGGAGCCATTTATTATATACAGCTTAATTTTGAAAACCTTTTAAACAGATAGTTAAATCATGAATAGTATTAAGACATTTAAACACATCGCTACCTTAGCTTTAGCTATCATTGTTTTAGCTAATTGTAGTTCGGAAGATACACTCACTAGTGATTGGATAAAGTCAAATGCGACGGAATCTAACCTGACCCTAGGAAATCTAGAAGATAAAACTTCAAACTTTGTTTGGCTGGGTGCTTCCATGACTGCGGGATATCAAGATGGTGGCTTTTTTAAGTCAGGTCAAGAAAATGCGTACCCTACTATTGTAGCAAGACAATTACAACAAGTAGACCCAAATGTCCCATATAATTATCCAAATATTGTATCTGAAAAGGGTACAGGTAGGACTGCAATTGACTTGAATGCAGCGCTGGCATTTTTAACGACAGGTCAAGGCTCATTGGGTGATGCACTTGTACCTGAAGCTGGGGATGGTGTGTCATTAAACACAAACTCACCAATACATAATTTCTCAGTGCCTGGCATTAGAGCAATTGACATGGGTGTAGCAGGATACGGACAAGCAAATCCTCTTTTTGGTGCTTTTATGAGTGGACCAACAGCAACCGTATTAGGGGATGCTGCAGCAAGTGGTCCAACTTTTTTCTCAATATGGCCTGGAGGAAATGATCTTTTGGGGTATGCATTAGGTGGAGGCTCAGTAGATGGATATGATCCTACCAATACTGGTGCATTGACCGATCCTGCAACATTTACTGCGGCGATTAATGCATCATTAGCTGCTCTTACAGCCAATGGTGCTCATGGAATAATTATAAATATAGCGCCGTGGACCTTACTTCCATATTTTCAGGCGGCAACTCAATTAAGTGGAGGTGTAAACCTACTCCCAGCAGGTTCTATTGATGCTCCTACAGCAGCTTTCTTAAATAGTGTGGCAGCATATGGAGCATACAATGCTGCATTAGATCAGGTAGTTCTAGCTGGTGCGATTACTGCTGAAGAAGCTGCGATGAGAAAAATTACATTCACCGCTGACGTGGCAAATGCACCTGTTATTACTGATGAATCATTAACTGATTTATCAGCTATGGGAATAGCTAGTATGCGTCAAGCATCACCTGGCGTAGCATCACTAGGCATACCCGCTGATATTTTTCCATTGACCGCAATATTTACGATTGGTGTACCCCAAGAGGATGGAAGTGTTCCTGGCGTGTCTGTACCACTTGCTGATCAATATACTTTGACAGCAGCAGAACAGGTAAACATTTTGAATCATGCATTTGCATATAATGCTACCATAAACGCCGCAGTAGGTGCTTATGAAAATGTACATTTAGTAGACATACATCCTATAATGGCTGATCTGTTTGGGTTATCACCCCAAATTGCTGCCGCCATTGGTATGGGGAATGCAGGGGTACAAGCTGCTGATGGAGTTCTTGGCTTTATGTCAGGTGGGGTTAGTCTTGTACCACTCTCATTAACACAAGCAGAATTGTACAATAGTGTCTTCTCAACTGATTTTGTCCATCCAAACCCCAGAGGTCAAGCACTGCTTGCTAACGAAATAATCAAAGTTTTAAATACTAAGTATGGGGCGACTATACCTACAGTTGATCCGCTAGCATTTGAGCCAATTTATGCTCCCTTTTAAGTTTGTGCTTAGACGCTAAAGCAAATCTATGTATTTTTAAGCCCCTTCGAATGTGAAGGGGCTTTTTTTTTTTCCAAAATTGTCAGAATGTATATGAATAAAAGGGTAACTTTGTCACTTTGTTTGAGTTGAGTTGGGTTGGCATACTAATTGCGAACTCAATGTAATAAATAAATCCACAGACTCATTAACCATAGATAAAATCACTGGATGATAAGCGGATGGATATTTACAAAGGAAACGATTTAGATAAGATGAAAGACAGTACACAGAAAAATAGTAAACAAAACGTAAAAGATTCCATTCAAGAAGACATGAATCAAGACAAAGATTTAAGAAGTAATGAGTCGACTAACAATGAAACTGCTAACAAAGATTCAATCGAACCAAAAACGGATGAAGAAGGCAGCGCTGCAATAGATCTGAATACTGAACTTACCACAGATGAAGTAGAAACTGACGAGGCTAATGGGGAGGAAGAACTTGATTTAGTAGCCCAATTACAACTAGACCTAGCAAATACAAAAGATACCCTGCTCCGTAAAGCAGCCGAGTTAGAGAATGTGCGAAAGAGAGTCCAAAAAGAACGAATTAGTTTGTTTGAGGATGCACGTATCCAAGCTTTACAAGAGATTATTCCCATTGCAGAAGATATGAACCGTACATTAGAGGCCTCTGCAAGCACAAAAATCGACGATAATTTTCTTCAAGGTGTGCAAATGGTTGCTTCTAAATTTAAACAACTCTTCGAGCGGTATGGCGTTGAACTAATTAACCAGGCTCAAGTACCCTTTGATGTAGATTTCCATGATGCAATGTTACGACAACCTACTGAAGACCCAAAAATCCCTAGCAATACTGTACTACAAGTGCTCGAAACTGGATATAAAATAGGCAACCGAGTTATCAAACATGCAAAAGTCATTGTCAGCGAATAAAAGTAGTCTAAACCAAGTCATCTATAAATAGAGAATACATGTCTAAACGCGACTATTACGAAGTATTGGGAGTTTCAAAAGGGGTGGGTGAGGCTGAATTAAAAAAAGCTTACCGTAAACTTGCAATGAAGTATCATCCCGATAGAAACAAAGGAGATGACGATGCTGAAAAAAAGTTCAAGGAGGCCGCAGAGGCTTATGAGATACTGCAGGATCCTAAAAAAAGAGCGCAGTATGACCAATTTGGCCACGCAGGAATTGGTGGACAAGGAGGCTTTGGTGGTGGTAATATGGATTTTGATGTTGAAGATATCTTTAGCCGTTTTGGGGATATTTTTGGAGGTGGGTTTTTTGGTGAAGACATCTTTAGTGGTGGAGGTAGGAGTCGTTCTCGTGGCCGTAGAAGAGAACCAGGGACTCCTGGGTCAGATTTAAAGATTAGAATTCCACTTAGTTTAGAAGAAATAGCATTTGGCACTGAAAAAAAGCTAAAAGTAAAAAAGCAACTAGTATGTAGCACTTGTTCTGGTACTGGTGCGGCAAGTAATTCAGATTTTGAAACCTGTAGTACCTGTAATGGATTAGGTGAAGTGCGACAAGTTACACGTACTATGTTAGGTCAAATGGTCAACGTTCAGGCTTGTCCTACCTGTCAAGGTGAAGGGCGGATTATCCGAAATAAATGTACTTCATGTTCGGGCGAAGGACGTACAAATGGCGAAGAGACAATAAAGATAAATATACCGTCGGGTGTTTCTGATGGAAATTATCTGACTCTCCGAGATCAGGGGAATGCGGGTCGTCGTGGTGGTTCTGCTGGTGACCTAATTGTACTCATCCAAGAAACTCCACATGAGCACTTTAAGCGAGATGGAAACAATATTTACTACGATCTTACCCTAACTGTCCCTCAGGCAGTCTTGGGTGCGGAATTAGAAGTACCAACTTTGAAGGGTAAGGCTAAATTACGCATAGAAGAAGGTACGCAACCTGGAAAGATGCTTAGAATGCGAGGTAAAGGAATAATTGGACTGAATCGTTCGGGAGAGGGAGATCAGTATGTTAGGTTGAACGTGTACATTCCAAAAAAACTGACTGATAAAGAGCGAACTGCTATTGAGAGTTTGCAGGGAAATGATAACTTCGCTATCTCGAATCAAACCGAAGAGGAAAAGGGTTTCTTTTCGAAAATGAAAGATGTGTTTGGAGGGTAATAATACTACAAGACAGCTCTGTTTCTGACTAAGAAGGTGAGCGTTTGAACTTTTCCCAATTCGGTTCTCTTTTCTCCAAAAAAGCATTTTTACCTTCTTCAGCCTCTTCAGTCATATAAGCTAGTCGAGTCGCCTCACCGGAAAAAACTTGTTGGCCAACTAGTCCATCATCGATCAGGTTAAAAGCGAATTTTACCATTTTAGTTGCTGTTGGGCTTTTTTGTAGGATTTCTTGCGCCCACTGATAAGCAGTTTTTTCGAGCTCATTATGAGGTATTACAGCATTAATCATTCCCATTTCGAAGGCTTCTTGAGCTGAATAGTTTCTGCCTAAGAAAAAAATTTCCCGAGCTCTTTTTTGTCCTACTTGACGGGCAAGGTAGGCTGAGCCAAACCCCCCATCAAAACTTGCAACATCGGTATCAGTTTGCTTGAAGATGGCATGTTCCTGGCTCGCAAGTGTAAGATCGCATGTTACATGCAAACTATGGCCGCCACCTACCGCCCATCCAGGTACTACAGCAATAACCACCTTTGGCATAAATCGGATAAGTCGCTGAACTTCCAAAATATTCAATCTGGGGATCCCATCTTCAGCCTTGTATCCGGTTTCTGCACGCACTCGTTGATCACCACCAGAGCAAAAAGCCCAGCCCCCATCTTTTGGTGAAGGACCTTCACCAGAAAGTAAGACAACGCCAATACTGTTGTCTTCTTTTGCATCTAGTAGTGCTTCATATAATTCAAAAACAGTTTTTGGGCGAAAGGCATTACGCACCTCTGGACGGTTAAAAGCGATGCGCGCCACACCATTTCTAGTGGTATAGGTTATGTCTTCATATGCTTTTTTAGAAGTCCATTTACTCATAAATAATCCTTTTTGATTTACAATTTGCAGGGTTGGTTATAACAGGGAAATAAAAAGTTCAATTTCTTTTTGCCAAGCTTTAGGGGCATCCCAGTGAACGCGGTGGCCTGCTCTATTTACAATGCTAAGATAAGAAGAAGGTAGTATTAGATGCATTCTCTGGTTAATCGCTTTAAATTTTGAATCATCTTCTCCCACCAAAAGAAGAACGGGCATACGAAGTCTAGTGAGTCGGTTTTCTAGACAAGGCATGGTACCTGCCCCAAATCCTAAGAGGCTATTAGTAATCCAGATAGGTTGCTGCGTCTTTTGAATATCTCTGTAGGCCGAATTGAGCATTCGTGCATTGGGCGAATTAAATAGTGAAATATCTTCCCAATACTGCAAAAAAGAGGAATAGTCTGACTTTATTTGATCTGCTCTTTGGGCGTCCAGACTTTGTCTGCTTTGACGCTCTGTCTCCGTACAAATTCCAAAATGACCACTCTCAAGTACTAATCCTCTACACAAGTTAGGATGCTGAATTGCTAAAGAAAGCGCAAGTCGTGCTCCCATACTGTATCCACACAAAATGACTGGTTTTTGGCAATGATGGCGTATAAAATGAGCCAAGTCAGCTACTTGTTCTTTTGCTGAAAATCGGTAGTGTAATTCGGCACCCTCGGTGGCTCCATGCCCAAGTAAATCCATCAAAATAAGCCGGTGTGTATCTATTAAATCGGTCTCTAATAAACCTTCTAGAAAAATTGCATGTGATCCTAAAAAACCATGCAAAAAAATTACATCTTGTTTTCCATGCCCTTTTGTAATGTAATAATATTGCAGCCCTCGCACTTGTTGGTAATATCCTTCCATATTACTTCCTAAAATCATTACGCTCAGCAATGGATGCTTTACTATTGGTGATAAACTCAACAATCTTAACATTTAAAGCAGCATTAATTGATGTATGATAGGCTTGGTTTATTTCTTCTGGACCTCTTTTAAATTTATCATCTTCTGCCTGAATGGTACTCGAATGGATCAAAGTATGTACTTTAAGTAATTCCTTGACTTTTTCAGCCCAATCGTTATCCCAAAGTTGATTGGAATTGACAATCTTTGAATAGTTCAATCCGTAGCTTCGCGCAAGATGTTCGATGGATACTTGTTGCGGGGTTATAAACCAATCCATACTGTCTGGAGCTGCTTCTTTAATAGGAAGGCTACTAAAAATATTCCCGCCTCCATTATTAATAACAAAAATAATCAATGGTTTGGTGATCAATCTAGCAGATAAAAGAGCATTGATATCATACAAAAAAGCAATATCGCCTGTTATAACGGCAGTGGGTAGCTGGCAGGATAATGATACCCCTAGAGCGGTTGAACTAATCCCATCGATTCCTGCTGCACCACGTTGTGATATCAAGGGATTGTCAACCGACCACATTGGAGCAAATAATGCTTGATCACGAACAGGAAAAGAGTTAGATAAAAAAATAGGAGTGGTTGACGGGAGAATTTTACTTAATCGATAAAAAACAGCTCCATCAGTAAGTGTATTATTTTGGCTTTGATTGAAATGCTCCGCCAATTGCTCTAAATATTCTTTGTTTAGTTCATCTAATGTACTATGCCATTTTTTAGAAGTAATTTGGTTATGTTTATTTTGTAAGTCAACCAAAGAAAAAGCTACTTCTGGAGTGATAAAATAAGGTTGACTAGCTAATGCATCCTCATAAGGTTCATGTGTGATAAATCGCAGTTGAGTGAGATGCTTATTCTCAGAAAAAAAGCAAGCTAAAGCTGGGTTTAGCGTTTCCTTTCCTAAGCGAATAATCCCATCGAATGAATTGATTGGAGATGATTTGAGATTTTTTGAATTATACAGCAATTTTTCATATCCCAAGATGACTTTGCTATGAACTACATTTAACGCTTCAAAATCCCAACCGTACATGGATGCACCAGCCTCTAAAATAATTCGGGCATTTGGATGTTTTGCAAGTTTAGGTAGCAGACGAAACCATTGAAAAGGAGTAGGATCTGAGCCTATGAAAATTAAGGGTCTGTGCATCTCCGAATATAGATTTTGTACTTGAACAGGATTTATTATTTGCTTTGCTTCTTTCGATAAGTGGTTATGGTGTTGTGGGACGTCAGCAAAAGAAAGATTACCCTCAACGCTAGAGGATATCACTTTAGTTTTAGTGGGCATATCAACTAATTCAGGGCGCAGTATACGATATGTTGGGAGGTCAGGTAATGAGCTAGAAATATCTTTTTCCGTTTTCAAAACCAATATTTTGCTGTCCACAACATATTCGCTGAGCTGCACTGATGTAGGCTCAAAAGGCTTATTAAAAGGAGCATTCACATGAACAGGCCCACCCGAATTGGCCAACTGAATTGCACGCGAAAATTCTTTTTGCCCATTTAAAAGAAGTTGCTTTTTACTGCTTGTTTCTGGTAGCTGGATAAAATCTAAAACATGAGAACCAAATAGATTCTTTTGTTGAATGGTTTGTGATGCTCCAACCTGTTGCAAGTGTGCTGGCCGATCGGCGGTGAGGGCAACGAGTGGTACCGAGGATTGATATGCCTCAATAATAGCAGGGTAATAATTCGCTCCAGCTGTTCCAGATGTACAGCAAAGTAGTGTGGGTCTTTTGGTGACTTTTGACATTCCTAATGCTACGAAGCCAGCAGATCTTTCATCAATTACAGAAATACACCGTATCCCTGGAAAATAAGTAAGCGCAAGTACAATAGAAGTATTTCGGGAACCCGGAGAAAGAACTGCATCTCTAACACCTTGTTTATAGCACTCCTTAACTAGTGTAGATGCCCAACTAAAGGATAGGGTCTTTTGCATAATGTTCGTTCGAATTAGAAGCATCATGTACTGGTGTTGCCATGCGCACTGCGTCTACCATAGGTTTAAACTTGAGTTCAGTTTCCAGCCATTCTTTTTCTGGGTCCGAATCTTTAACTATACCGCATCCTGCATAAAAATGAGCAGTATCTTGTTCAATTAAACCACTTCGTATACCGACATAAAATTCACCTGTTCCATGTGAGTTAATCCAACCTATTGGGGATGCATACCAACCTCTGGTAAATGATTCTTCCTTTTCGATAAAATCAAGAGCTTTATTTCTTGGAAAACCACCTACTGCAGGGGTTGGATGAAGATTTTTAAGTACTTTTGTACGGGATATACCTTTTTTAAACACAGCTGAAATTGGTGTGTATAGGTGCTGTAAATTTGGCAGTTTTTTTACTCTAGGTGAGCTAGAATGCTCTAAGTGCTCTGAATAAGGTACCAAATCTTCTTCAATGGCTTCTACTACTATCTGATGTTCGAGACGGTCTTTTTTGGAATTTAAAAGTTTACCAGCTAAGTCATCATCCTCTTCGTAGGTCATACCTCTCTTAGTGCTTCCAGCTAAACTTTCGGTTTGAACATGAGTAGGTGTGAAACGTGCGAGTCGTTCTGGCGTAGCACCTACAAAATAAGACTTACCCTTAGGATTTACGCAAAAAATAAAACAATCTGGATATAGTTGTTCAAGATTTGAAATTACATTGGCAGCTTTGGGTTTTAGTAAGTGTGATTGGGTAACTTTCCTAGCAAGTACAACTTTTTTTAAATTATTGGCATCAATCGCTTTTTTTGCTTTCTCAATCATATTTTTCCATTCAGTAAAAGCTTTTAAGTTTCGGGGCTGTTCACAAAATGATTGAAAGTTGGTGGTAAATGAATTATTTATCTTTAATTCTGATAGTGCAGATAATAACTCTGTGTTACCATTAGAGCGATAAAGTGGGGAGTCATTCCATGAATAAAGTCTAGCATGGAACCTATTAATGAGATTGTCCACTGTTTCAAATTCATTTACTCGCTCTATTAAACTAAGTGTGGCATCATCTTTGGTTTGCACAATAGTCCATTCTGGTAAATGGAATAGTGAGGGTTCAAAATCAGCCCATTCTGAGTCTTTATTTAGAGTATTAAAAAAAGAAAACCCACCCAGTAATTGAAGGGGATAGGGTTTATCAAAAGAGTGAAAATGATGAACTCTGTTGAAAAGATATTTACCCAATGTGGAAGTTTCACGAAATCTTTTGTTACCACTTATACTGACACGTTCCAAAGCGCCCTCTCCTACAATTGTAAATGATTCTACAGGATGAGATAAATAAAATGAAGTTTTCGAATTAGTTAGACGTTTAGCTAGTTCAGAATTCATCTGTTTGGTAGTCGGAAGACTTATTGCGACATACTCTTGCTTGTCAGTGGTGAGGCAACTTTGACCGATTACAGTTTCTAAAAATGCCCTGAAAGCTTTCCAATTGAACCGATGTGTTGGCATTGTTTGAGGATTAACCTATAAATCTATTGAACTTTCAATATAAATTGAAAATTCAACTTAATAAAGGCTAATCATAATTTTTTTTGTAATCTCTAATAATAAAAATCTTTATCTAGCATCGTCCTCTAATCCATGTAGGAAGGGATGTTTTATACCATAATCATTCGGATCATAAGGAGCATGTTTGTAAAAAAAATCCCATGCAAGCTCACTTTTTCCATTGCTATCGACCCAGTTAGGGTGAGATTGCTTGATTAACCCAACGATTCTTTTTGCATAGGCTTCTTTTTCAGCCAAATTGTAAATTCTTGGCAATGCTTTAATCATAAGGTCTAGATTATATCCACAGTCATAGTCTTTGGGTTTGGTCTGCTCAATAAACATAAGGCAATTTAATATTTTACTGTTAAGGAATAAAAAGCACAAGCTCTTTTTGTTAATTGCATTGTAAACTAGAGAATAAAATATAACAGCATAATGTTAAAATTCCTCTTTTATCATTTATAAGATAATTACATTTAATCTACATTAGTTTTGTTTGAAATTTCAAACAAATAAATAAAAAGCTACTTTATAAATGAATTTATTTAATAAGATTAATATGTATTAAAAGTTTTCAAAAAGTAAATAAACCTACCTACTTACATTATATTCTGTAACTTTCATATTATATTATCTTTCTATACAATTCGTAAAATTCTATCTAAATGATTTACAAATCAATTATTGATGCGGTCGGTGATACGCCCATAGTTCAACTTCAGCATACGTATAAGGGTTTAGGATCGATGTTGGCTAAAGTTGAATACATGAACCCCGGACATAGCGTTAAAGATCGGATTGCAATTAAGATGTTAGAAGATGCTGAGGAAAAAGGACTATTGAAACCGGGTGGTACGATTATTGAAGGCACCTCCGGTAATACAGGTATGGGGCTCGCCTTGGTGGCCATATCCAAGGGGTATAAATGTATTTTTACCACCACCGATAAACAAAGTCAATCTAAAATTGATATTTTACGGGCTGTGGGTGCTGAGGTGCTTGTATGTCCTACTAATGTTGAGCCCGAAGATCCAGAAAGTTATTATTCGGTAGCTAAGAGATTAAGCATGGAACTATCTAACTCTTTTTATCCGAATCAGTACGATAATAAGAGTAATTTATTAGCCCACTATGAAACCACTGGACCCGAAATATGGGAACAAACAGAGGGTGCGATAACTCATTATGTGGCTGGAATGGGGACTGGTGGTACAATATCAGGAGTGGGTAAGTTTTTAAAAGAACAAAATTCCAATATTAAAGTCATTGGCATTGATTCGATTGGTTCGGTGTATAAGAAGTATTTCGAGACAGGTGAGTTCGATAAGAACGAAATAAAGCCTTATATGACGGAAGGTATCGGTGAAGACATTATCCCTGGTACCATAGATTTCAGTTATATTGATAAGGTCATTCAAGTAGGTGATAAAGAAGCTGCACTTAGAACTCGAAAGCTCGCTTCGAAAGAAGGCTTGTTTATAGGTTGGTCATGCGGAGCAGCAGTTGAAGGGGCACTAGAGTACGTAAAAATACATCCTTTGTCCGATAATGATATCATGGTAGTGATACTACCAGATAGTGGAACTAGATATTTAAATAAAGTGTATAATGATGATTGGATGAAAGAGCAGGGTTTCTTAGAATAATCTTAAATGAGTAATAAACAGGCTCTCAAGCGTCAATATATTATGTAAATTAGCCAAAAACGCCATCAGATTTGAAAAATCATGAATAGTAGTAACAATACCCAGAAGCCAAATAAAGCTATAAAAGGTCCTAAAGCAGGAACCATGGAGATTGAACTTAGTGAAGCAGAATCCATGGGTACATATTCCAATTTGGTCATGATTACGCATTCACCATCAGAGTTTATTACTGATTTTATTGCAGTTATGCCCGGAGTTCCTAAAGCAAAAGTGGTCAAGCGAATGATTCTGACTCCAGATCATGCAAAACGATTAATGATGGCCCTACAGGAAAATATATCAAAGTATGAGGCTGAACACGGTGTTATCCAGAATAAAACTAAGGACATTCCTTTGTATAGAGGTCCTCAGGCAGAAGCATAGGTCTACAAATAGAAGCAAATGCTGTTAGTTTCGTTATCATTATAAAGGGTAGCTATTTACGAATTTGTTTAAGACTGATAAATCCCACTGCTAAGAAGGTAATATGCGGAATAACTGCAGCCCAAAATGGAGGAAGTATTCCAAGAGCACCAAATGGTTCCATGATTTTCATGATGACCAAATATAGGAAGCTTATCACCAATCCAGCGGTAATGTACACACCTTTACCTCCTCTACGTCGAACGGATGCCACCGCAAAACCAATAATCAAAACAACCACAATAGAGAATGGGTAAGCCATACGGGCATACAGTTGAACCTGTGGTATTTCAATACCACTAGCACCACTACGCTTAATTCCATCAATATATTGAAAAGCTTGAGTATAGCTCAATTGATAGATATCGGAGCTACTTCGTGCTAAATCTTGTGGAAGTAGGTTAAGAAGGGTATCAAATCCTGCTACATTACGCTCTACGAAACCTGAATCTGTAAATACCCGTTCTTGAACAGTAGTAAGTCTCCACTCTTTTTTACTTTCCAACCATGACATATTTGTGGCAGTTAATAGTTTTTTTACACCTTTTTGATCGAATTGAACTATCCGAATTCGATAGGCAGTTTGTTGATCGCGATCGAAATAATTTACCTGTAAGTAACTACCAGGTGAGAGTTCTCTATAAATATCGCTACGATCGAGTTGTTCGTTTTTTTGCTTGATATACTGTTCTTCAAACTTAATTCTCTGGGCATTAGAGGTAGGAATAATCCAAGCATCTAAAGCACTAAGTCCTATCGTATTTATCAGTCCAAATATTAGAAATGGCATGAACAATCTATAAAGACTCACACCAGCAGCTTTAAGGGAGGTAATTTCAAGGCGCTCTGAAAGTTGGCCCACTAAATATAAACAAGCTGTGAAGATGGCCAAAGGTAAGACGAGCCGAATCATTTCGGGAATATAATTAATGTAGTAATCGCCCCAAATTTCTCCCATTTTTGCACCGCGATCAGTGAAATCGTCGCTATTTTCAGAGAAATCGATCAAAATAAAAATACATATTAGTACTACCAGGACTAGGGTCGTGATCGAAACTAAACGACGAATTATAAGCCGGTCTAAGTGTTTCACGTGCTCATTTGATCTGTTTTATTTGGGAAAAAAGAGCGCAAATCATAGCTTAAATGCAGTAACAATAGCACACCAACAATAATGTACAAGAGGTTGAAAGTCCACATTCCCCAAAATGGGCTAATATATAGTCTATCGGCTAATTTTTCTCCTTGGATTACCGATACCCAATATACCGTTAATAAGATTGAGGCAATAATTGCGGCATACCCAACATTTCCTTTTCGAGTGAGTATCCCAATAGGTGCTCCAAGTAAAACAAATATGATACATGCGAAAGGAATTGAAAATTTTTTGTGAATTTCAACCCAGTACCGCTGAATTCGTTTTAACCTCCATAACTCATTACTCTTTGCTCGCTCAATTTGAGATTGGGCATTTTCAACCTGGCTATACCCTAAATTTGCCATGCGAATTTGCTGTGTAGTTGATCCGACTTGGTTCAGAATAAATAGATCCGTTTGCACTATAGATCCTAAATTAATGCTTTTACTTGATATAGTGGGATTTTTAAAGGTAGCAGGATGAAGAGTACTAATGGAATCCTCTACTATTTGATAGCGTAATTCTTTTATTTCCTGTTCTAAGGTGTCTACAATAAAAGTCATCGCTCGAATACTCATGGTGCGATCACTTCGAGAGGAACCCGAACTCCCACTTCGAGTAAAAGCTAAATCCGAAAGGTCAAAGGTTTTTCGGTGCTTATTGAACTTGATTTGCTCCATGTTTCGATCTCTTGTTCCCGTTCGTTTACTAGGATATAATAGTATTTCGCCATGAAATAAGTGCAAAGTAAGCGCTTCTGTTCCCTCACTCGTTAAATACCCTTTATCCGCTTTGATATAAGCTCTATTTTGAAAATTGGTAGGTTCTTGAAAAAGTGTGATGTTATATAAAGTGTCGGAAAGAGGATCAATCCGATCGACTAGAAAGGTGTAACCTTCAATTCCGTCATAAAATACGTTAGGTTCCAACTCAAAACCCGGTTTTTTTAATCGAATATCGATAAATATGCTTCTTGCTTTACTATTGGCTTCGGGGAGTATGGCGTTTGAAAACCATACAAGCCCAGCAGACAGTGAGATTGATGCTATCAATACCGGCATGATTATCTGTAAGGTATTGACTCCCGAGGCTCTGAGGGCGGTTAATTCATTGTGTTCTGAAAACTTACCAAATGCCATTAGACTAGCAACTAATACTGCCATAGGTGCTGCTAAAACCACCATGTAAGCAAGGTTGGTAATAATTAGTTCAAAAATAACCCCAAGAGGAATATCTTTACCGATAAGTTTATCGATATGCAATACCAAGAACTGCATCAGTAGCACAAACATGACCCCAAAAAAACAGAAGAGAAATGGGCCCAAATGTTTTTTTAGCAAATCTATTTGTAGAGGGTTTAATTTCATTGATTATAGTATGTGCGAAAAAAACAAGGTCAAGTGTTCAATATCTATTACTAAGTCTCGGTAAATTCTTTTAACATAGCCAAATATATGGTATTATTGGAATCCATTTGAGAATAATCAGCCATTAAAATACAAGTGCCTATAATCTATCGTTACTATTCTATTCATTAGTACTTTTTAGGTGCCAACATTTCAGATCAAATGCATTTTTACCTGTTGGGCGATAATATCACTTATTTTCGCTTTTTTAGGAGATCTATACCTTTTTGCACAGGAACGTGAAGGCGGACAAGGACAAATTATTAAACAACAGCAACAGCAAGAAGCCGAACAACTTAGCCAAGACTCCTTGAGTGTTCAAATTATACCAGATAGTTTACTTGAAGGAGTCAAATTGTACCGGTTCGAGCCTAAGTTTGGTGCGGCTAAACTATATGCTCCCAAAGTAGGAGCATTATACTCAAGTCCATCAACTATTTGGGACATTGGGGTCCGTTGGGATACCGTTTCTACCTATACCATCCATAACTATTGGTACAACATTAATTTAGCTCCGAAAACGATTGTAGATTTTGAGGATTTTATATCGCTGAAAATGGAGCAAAATGAATTATCAATTCGTCATCAACTTATTCGTGAGGCGAAAGCGCAACAAGAGGAGAGTCGTGGGTTATTAGATTTTCGGATTTCGGTTCCTGGGGGCGAAAATTCTGCCTTCACAACCATTTTTGGTACCGATGAGGTAAGCCTTCGTGTAAACGGTTCGGCGAATATGAATGTGGGAGCTTCCATTCAAAAACTTGATGATGGAACCTTGCCGGAAGATCTTCGTACTCGTGTCGATCCTACGTTTAACCAGAATCTCCAACTTAATATTCAAGGGAATATTGGAGATAAACTTACCATTGCTACTGATTGGGATACTGAGCGTCAATTTGATTTCCAAAATAGACTGAGTATCGTTTATGAGGGGTATGAAGATGAAATTATCAAAAGTATAGAGATGGGGAACGTATCCATGGAAACTGGAAACTCCTTGGTTTCAGGTGGAAAATCACTTTTTGGAATTAAGGCTATTTCAGAGCTCGGCCCACTAAAGTTGACCTCGGTTGTATCGCAACAAAAAGGAAGGAGTAATTCCCAGAAAATATCTGGAGGTTCTCAAGAACAAGCTATTGATATCACCCCAGCAGATTATGAGGATGGGCGGCATTTTTTCTTAGACTTTTATAATCGGCAGCAATTTGAGCAAGCACTAATTGATCCACAAAATATACTTCAACCTTATCAAATTTCGGAATTGTATGTATACGTCCGAAGGTCTGAGCAAATACCAGGTGAATCTGCAGTACAGGCTATTGCATTACTCGATTTAGGAGTGAACCAATTGAATGATAAGTTATACGGATTGCCCGGTAATGATAGGGATCGATACGATGAGTCAACCTTAAATGAATTGAGAGCGACCAATTCCAATGCCACCAATAATGATTTCGGGGCAACGGCGCAGGAATATGTGGACGCCCCATTTGAACTGCTTCAGGAGGGGATTGACTACACATTTAATAGAGCGCTGGGCTTCATTAGTATGAAGAGTTATATAAATACTGGAGATGCAGTTGCTGTAGCCTATGTATATAATGACCCCGAAAAGGGAGGAGCACCTGTTGCCGTTGGAGAGTTGAATGCGTCTGGGAATGACCGAATTTATCTGAAGTTACTACGACCAGGTGGGATGACTACAGCGGATAAAGCATGGGATTTGACCATGCGAAATATTTATTCATTAGGTGTCTCTGGGATTAACCCGGAAGGATTTGAGCTTGAAATAGCAGACACAAGAGGTAATATACCTGAAGTAAATCTCCCTGGTCGTTCTGCCACACTATTACAAGACTTGGGGCTTGACAGGGTAAACTCTGAAGGTGCGACTATTCCAGATAATCAGATAGATTTTACTGGAATTACTCTTGATGCAGGGACAGGTCGAATTATGTTCCCGTACCTAGAGCCATTCGGGAAACGAATAGATGAAATACTTGAGAACTCAGTAAGTGACTCTGTACGCCAATCCCTAACATTTAGAGAACTGTATGAGTTAAAGCAAAGTGATGCAAGGGATATTTCTAAGAACCGTAATTATACCATATCTGGTAATTCTAAAGGAGGCGTTTCAGGCTCTTTTTATCTTGGCTTTGGTCTAATTGAGGGATCAGTTAAAGTGTTTGCTAACAATGCGGAACTGATAGAGGGTAGTGACTTCGAAGTCGATTATTCATTTGGATCACTTACCATTATGAATGAAAGTTACTTAGCCCCAGGGCAGGAAATAGAAGTTGAATATGAGAGTAATCAGTTCTCCATAATAGGGCAGAAAAACTTTACGGGACTACGAGCGGAATACCGTATCAATGATGATATCCAATTTGGCAGTACATTTTTCAAACTGAAGGAACAGCCTTTATCTGACAAAATCCGAATTGGAAATGAACCTATCAATAACACGGTCTTAGGCTTAGATGCGCGAGCTAATTTTGAAGCGCCTTGGCTTACTCAAGCCATCGATAAAGTACCATTATTACAGACCAAGACTCCTTCAAATATTCAATTCAGTGGTGAATTCGCTCAATTACGCCCAGGAGTGGCTCAGACCAATGCAGTTCAGGAAGCCATAGATAATAATGAACTATACCGAGACGAAGAAAATGGACTGGTATTCATTGACGACTTTGAAGGTGCTGAATACACTATAAGTCTCACCAATCCAACCCGCTGGAATCTAGCTTCTGCACCGGCTGCTTTACCTGGCTATGGCCCAGACGAGACCTATTTTGCTAATCCAGATTTTACAACTCCTCAGAGTAGTTTTGATAGAAAAGCACGTGCCGATTTGCGATCTCAATTTTCATGGTATTCCATTCCTCGAAACATCAGTTCTATTCGCAATGCTATTGTTACCCCTGAGTCTGAAACTATTTTATTAAAGGACGTATTTCAGGGCAGAGAAACCAACAATCGTCAAGAAGATGTGATTTCTTCACTTGATATGCATTTCAACCCAGCAAAGAGGGGGCCGTACAATTATAATTTGGATCTCAAGAATGTTTTAGAAAATACTCCAGAGAATACTTGGGGTGGGATGACTTATGTGATACCTTCAGGCCAAGAAGATTTGGTTCAGAATAATATCGAGTTTTTAGAATTTTGGGTGCAAGCTATATTACCAGGTGGTCAAGATCCAACTGGACAAGAGCCTTTTTATGATGGAAAAATCTATTTGGATCTAGGTATTATTTCTGAAGATGTTATTCCTAATGTTCGGCTTAATACCGAAGACGGCTTGTCCACTGTTTTAAATAACTTGCAAGAAGATGATGCAGAGTCACAACCTCGTTCCTATATCCCACCATCCCCGCCGGTTCCATTAGGTCAATTTTCAAACGATAAAAGGGTACTAGAGGATGTGGGCTTGGACGGAGCCCCCAATCCGGGAACTCAAGGAGCTGAAAATAGAGATGAAGGGGCTCTTTTTAGTGACTTTATTGAGGCTATGCGATCGCAGTATGGGGAAGGAACTGAAGAGTTCTCCATGATTGAAGAAGATCCTTCCAATGATGATTATGTTTATTATAGTGAAAATAAGGTCTTAGAATATAAGCTACATGAACGCTTTTTCCGAATGTTAGGTCATCATGATGGGAACACCCCTGAAAGTGGAGGCAGCGACAACAAAACAGCAGTAACTTTAAAACCTGATACAGAAGGTTTAGTCAGTGCTTCATCTATTCAGCAAACCAATTCATACTACCAGTATGAAATAGACTTTAATCCTGCCGATGCCTCACAATTAAATATTGGCTCAGCCGGGACTTACATTGTAGATAAAATTCCGCGTAATCCAGAGTACAAAACCTGGTATTTAGTTCGAGTTCCTCTGAATGATTTTAAACGTAAATTTGGGGATATAGAAAGCTTTCAGAATATATCGTACATACGAATGTGGATGTCGGGATATCAAAAACCATTTACTATGAGGTTCGCAACTTTGGAGTTTGTGGGTTCTCAATGGAGAAAGGTAAGCAACTTAAGTGATAACCCAGTAAATCCTGACGATTTTAAGTTGTCTACAATTAATATTGAAGAAAATGCCAATCGAGAGCCATTCCCATATCGACAACCTGATGGTGCTATTAGAGCATTAAATAGAAGTGCACAAATTCAGGCGCTGGAGAATGAGCAGTCATTAGTCTTAAGTGTGGAGAACTTAGAAGCAGGAATGATCCAAATGGTCAAGCGAGTATATCCAGGTAAACTAAACCTGCTGAATTACTCTAACATGCGGATGTTCGTTCATGGTGAAGGCTTTGATGAAAGAGGAGATGCGGAGTTAGTAGTGCGACTGGGTACGGATTTGGATAACAACTATTATGAATACCGCCAACCGGTAAGCCCATCGCAGCCAATGCCATTCAACTATAACCCATCCGATGCAGGGCAACTAGAAGTCGAAGCTGCAGAAATTTGGCGTTATGACGAGAACAATATGAACATCATCATTTCAGCATTCAATGTATTAAAACAGCTTCGCGACGATGCTGGTGCCGATCCGACCGAAGTTTTCGAGCAGAAAGGAATTTTGGACCCAGAAAAAGCAGTGAATGGAGCAGTGGTTGCCATTAAGGGAAATCCTTCATTAGACCGAGTCACTGAAATAGGTTTAGGGATACGAAATCCCTATAATCCACAGAATGTAAACTCAAGTGGTTCTCCATTACTCAATGCAGAAATGTGGTTAAATGAGTTACGTCTATCAGGGTTTGATAACGAAAAAGGTTGGGCAGCAAATGCGAAATCCACGATCAAATTTGCTGACTTTGCTACAGTTAACGCAAATCTTACTCGACGAACCAATGGCTTTGGTGGGCTTGAATCGCGATTAGGAGATCGAAGTGTATCAGATCAAACTGCATATGGAATTAGTTCAACCATAAACCTTCATAAACTTATTCCTGACAGGTTTGGGTGGAGCTTTCCTGTAACTATATCTAATAGGGTAAATACTCAAATACCGAAGTATTTACCATCCCAGGGGGATATTCGGTTGACCGATTTTACTGATAAGGTGAATGCCGATGATTCGGTGCCATCCGATTTGAAAGACGATGTAATTAATGCAAAAATAAATGATATTGAGACGGTTAATGAAACTTTTTCTTTCAATGTTTCAAATATATCTAAGCGTAATTCTAAGCCTAAATTGGCACAGTTAACCTTGGATAATACTAAATTGAGTTATGTGTACAATGAGGGGTATTCCAAAAATCCGCAATTAGTTTTTCAGAATAAGTGGGACTACAAAGCCTCGATTCAGTATAATTTATCTCTCCGGCGCATTAAACTACTTCAGCTATTCAAATTTACCGAGGGTATTCCTGTTCTAGGAGCCTTATCTGAACTTCGCTTTGGTTATTTACCATCTTCCATCACAGCTTCGTCAACGTTAACCCGGCGTTATGATGAATCAAGACGTCGAAACTTGATCGACCCAGAAGATTTACAGGCACTACAACAATCTCATGCGTTCACCCAGCAAAATCGGTTTTCTTTTAGTTACAATTTTATGCCATCGATTCCAATTACTTTTACGAGTTCATCTAATTTTGATTTTTCGAGTTTGGGTATTAACCCAAGTTATAGGGACGATGTAGACAGTCTTTCTTATAGCATTAAACCTAGCTTTGATGTTATAAAAGGTGCTCTTCAAGACAGCTTAACACCTCGGCGATCATCCTATCAAGAAAGTTACTCGGCAAGTTGGAGACCCAAACTTAACGCAATTGATGCATTGAACTGGCTAACGTATTCAGCATCTTATGGAGGGGGTTATCAGTGGACCAATAGTCCCAGCGGTTCAGATTTGGGAGCTAATGTGTCTAATTCCTTTCAGCTAGATAATACCTTTAAGGTTAGTACGAGTCGTCTCTTGGACAAGTTTAGTTGGTATAAAATGTTAGAAGAGGCCAACAAAAATGAAACTAAAATACGTAGAGATGCCAAAGAAAAACTTAAAGAGGAAATAGAGAGCGGCTTAGCTGATAGTTTAAGAACTCCTAAACCACCTCCAGATTTGGTCAAAGATATGCAGTTTATCTCTCGAAAAGTGTTACTTACTCTGCTAAGTTTAGAAGATCTATCTATTGGATATAAACGTCAAAAGAGTGGGTCACAACCTGGTTATTCAGGCTCTTCAGAGTTTTTTAAATCCTTTAATGATGCATCCACAGATGATTATTCACCTTCTTTAGCCTACAGACTTGGATTAAAAGAAAGAATACCAAAGCAACAATTAATTGGAAATGAAGGGGGAGATAATAATATTCAGCTCCCAGCAAATAACACTCAAGGGGATAATTTTTCTGCGAGTACCCGAATTAGTCCTTTTGAAAATATAACAGTTAACTTAGACTGGGATGCTACAATATCCCAGAAAAGTACTGAAACAATTACCCTAACACCCATTAATGAAATTACATCGATTGGAACAGAATCAGGCTCTTTTAGTTCTTCGGTGTGGGCCTTCGGTGGTGGGTATAAGGATTTATTTGAAAGCCAGCTAGAGACCGCGGTCTTGGATATTAGATCAGGCGAACGCTCCATCGTAGATTCATTGGGTAACAGCGATGGTAGAGGGGTGTTGAATCGTACTACCCTTCAAAAAGATTATATGAATGCTTATTTAGGAGCCGGGTCTAAAGGATTCGGAAATAAAGGTTTTATGGCTTTCCCTAAGCCAGGTTGGAGAGTCACATGGAACCGTTTAGAAAAATATATACCCTTTATAGGAAAGTATATGACCAATGCTTCATTGAATCATGCATATCGTGGGTCTTACAAAGTAGATTGGAGTTTAAATGCTTTGGTTGGGGAGCAGTCTGGACAAAACATTGGAGACTATTCAATTATAGATGTACGTGGTAGATATGAGCCTACGTCGATTCGTTCAGAACGGCGATTTTCACCATTTGTTAAATTAAATATGAATTGGGAATCGGGTTTAAAGACCGATATTGGGTATGACCGGAGTACTATTTCTACTTTTGCGGTAAGCTCTAAACGGGTAACAGAGACCTTGACACAAGGATTAGATGCTTCAGTTAATTATATATTCCGAAATGTGCGTATTTCATTCTTACCTAAGCTCCGAAATAATATTGACATGAGTCTTCGTGGTAGCTATAAAAATGATACTGAAATATCCTATAAACTCGATACTGATTTGGATAATGCATTGCAAAATGGTGTAACCATGGATCAAATTGGATCTGCAGAAACACTTAGTGCGAGAGAAACAGGTCAGAGACGAATTAATGGTAGTTTTACGCTCGGCTATAAAATATCTTCAACCGTTTCGTCTAATTTTGAGTATACCTATTCTAGGATCGAATCCAATAATATTCCCACTCGCACCAACCACGATATTCGGTTTAATTTTAGAATAGCTATTCGTTCACGTTAGCATTACATTCTCTGGTTATTCTAACTTCAAACAAGCCATACGCGAATCAAAATCCAGCCTCAAATAAACCAAGAGCGAACTTTAAGTAAACTAGCAAACTATGATCTCTTTCGTGTGACCCAACCATATCCCACGCTCAAAAAAACGAGGAAAAAGCACAACATAGATAGCCAATCCCCCCATCGAGAATAAAAACTAAGGTCGTTTCGCAAAGGTACATCGGCGCTAAAGGAGGTGCGCGTCCAATACTTGGTTTTTTGATTTACACTTCCATCTGGACTAATTATCCCTGATAATCCGTTGTTAGCACTTCGAACCACCCAACGACGAAACTCAATTGCCCGAAGGCGAGCGTATGCAAAATGTTGTATATGTCCGCTTGAATTACCCCACCAACCATCATTGGTTATTATGGTCAGTATTTGAGCCCCTTCACGTACAAAAGCTTGATTCCATGACGGGAATACAGAATCATAGCATACTAGACCAGGACTAGTAAAGCCAGATGGACTCTTTATCATCGAAGTTTTATTTCCTAGGCCAAAACCTGCATGTTCGCCCCAGTCAACCCATTTAAATATATCTACTTTATTCAAGAACTCTACAAAAGGAAATCGTTCTACAAATGGTACTAATTTAGCCTTATCGTAACGAGATAAATGGCCATTGGTGTCTGCAAAAAGAGTAGAATTGAAGACATTATAGCGTACACCATTAACGTTAGAACGATAAAGATCCGGAGCTTGATCAGGGTAAAGAGTATAGAGCCCAGTCCCAATAATAAAGTTTGTTTGCCATACTCTTGCAGAATCTGCAATTCGTCTGGCATGCCATGAATCCATTTGAATTGGCTTATCAATGGCATTCTCCGGCCAAACGATTAACTCCGTTTCACTCTTTTTCTGAACCAAAGATAAACTGAATAAACTATCTAATACTTCCTCTGTGCCACTCATACCACCGAAATCTTGGTAAGAATCATAATTAGGCTGGACGACTACAACTTCAATTTGATTACCTTTCGACTTTTGTAGTTCTTTAGATGTTAATCTAAACGAAATTATCGATGTGAGCGGTAGCAGGACAATACTAAGGATTAACACAGTAGTCTTAACACCTTTTTTTTCAGGCAACTGTAGCCAATGGGCGCATAAAAAACTTCCAAATACTACCCAAAAACTAATGCCCAAATGACCTGTGACTGAGATGTATTGGATTACCGATATGTGATTTGCCCAAGCATTACCTACACTCAGCCATGGCCATGCCAAATCCCAATGATGGTGAAGATATTCATACAAAACCCATGTAGCGGCTTGAAAAAGTGCTGTCCATACATAAAGCCGATAGCGATGATGCATAAACCGAATTACCATCATAGGTAATAACATCACTGCACTATTTGCTATAATAGCCGCAACACCTGCTGGAATACTCGCCATTATAAGCCAATAAGTAGTGCCTAGGTTCCATACAAAGAAAGCTGGGTAGCTGATCATAGCAAGGTGCCGATAACTGTGACTTAAATGCACTAGTTGATAAAGACCAATAAACCCAAAAAAGCTCAAAAATGAGGCATTTATGGGTGGAAAACTTAGGCTTAACAATATTCCTATCCCAATCGACAGAATCCATGGATAATGGCCAAGACTAAACAAAGTAGGGAATAAACTAGCTAAATATGGTGATGGATGCGCTTTCATAAAGCTTTAGTTTGATTTTCCTGATAGTTTGGTGGGGCTATAATCACGCATATTTCCCCTTTTATCTTAGCGCGATTCTCAAATATAGGAACCACTTCAGATAGTTTTCCTCGTACAACTTCTTCGAAGGCTTTTGTGAGTTCTCGGCAAATAGCTACATATCGGTCTTCTCCAAGATGAGTTGTGGCTTCAGAAAGAAATTTTAGAATTCGATAGGGACTCTCATATACGACTAAGGTACAGGGCATATTAGCAAGAAAATCCCATTGCTTCCGACGACCTTTTTTATGAGGAAGAAAACCCTGGAAATAGAATGAATCGCTAGGTAAACCGCTTGATATCAATGCGGTGGTTACCGCGTCTGCCCCTGGAATAACGCTAACGGTATGACCTGAAATGTGAGCAGCGCGAACGGCTAAAAATCCTGGATCTGAAATCCCTGGCATACCAGCATCGGTAATTAGAGCAAGGTCTTTTCCAGCATCTAGATGTCGAATGAATTGTTCAACTTTGTGGTGTTCATTGTGTTGATGAAGTGAGCGAGTTGGAGTAGAAATTCCATAATACTGAAGAAATTTCGACGATGTTCTAGTATCCTCACAAGCGATTAAAGAAACGGTATTTAGTACCTCAAGTCCTCTTTCAGAAATATCTTTTAGATTTCCAATGGGTGTTGCAACTATGTATAGAGTGGACAAAATATTTCAGGGTAGTACTCGAATGCCCCTTCTAAGGCAATTTTTTGGGTGATTCAAGTGGTTAATTGTAAAAAGAAACACTGTAATTGCATTAAAATTACGTATTTTACTATTCAACTAAATTACATTTTCGTCATGTTTAAGCCAAAAGGTCTGAATCACATTACCATCAGAGTGAACAGAATAGAAGATTCCAAGTATTTCTATGGAGAGGTTCTTGGTCTTGAACTTGTTAAAACGATGGGACAGAGTATGGTTGTTTATGATGTGGGTAATGGTGATACTCTAGTCATCGTTGAGGCTGAAACTAGCTATGATCCTAGTTCTCGTGATTTTCGTATTGATCATTTTGGGTTTTATGTGGATGACCCCAAACAGGTCGATGAATTAGCCGAGTACTTTAGGAAATATGAGGTTGCTATTGTCAGTGGTCCTGCTAATCGTAAAAAGGGACGCTTTTTGTTTGTCACTGATCCGGATGGTAATATGATTGAATTTTTTTATGAAGAGTAGTTGTAACTGAATAATGAGCAGGCTTATTTATTTTGTTACTGAGGATCGTTACATAACGCCGAGTCCTGGCAATAGCTATATAGAAAATATTTTTTTGGAAGATGAGCTTTTGGGGGATGCTCTTGCCGACTTAGGCTATATGTACAAGCGAGCTAGTTGGAGGGATAGTTCTATTGATTGGGAGAATGCAGAGTATGTTTTGATTCGGACAACTTGGGATTATTTTGACTATTTAAATGAATTTAATCAGTGGTTGCAACGGCTCCCGTCAAAGGCATGTATGAATCCAAAGGAGTTAATAAGCTGGAATACTGATAAACATTATTTGTTGGATTTAGCCCAAAAAGGTGTCCAGATTATCCCTTCTACCATTATTCCAAAGCAGCATCCTTATCTCTTAAGTCAATGGGCAACTGAATTAAAACATGAACAAATAGTCGTAAAACCTACCATTGCTGGCGCTGCTCGATTAACCTTCCGGTTAGAGAAAAAACAAATAGAGGCATTTAATCCTGAGTTTGCCAAATTGAACGCCCAGGAGGATTTTATTCTTCAACCTTTTGTGCCGAGTGTGACTAATTTTGGAGAATTATCACTTATGGTTTTGGGTGGAAAGTGTACTCATGCGGTCCAAAAAAAGGTAAAAGAAGGGGATTTTCGTGTTCAGGATGACTTTGGAGGTACGGTGCATCATTTTACACTCACAGCAGATCTTGTTGAACTTGCCGAAATGGTTATAAATCTTATCCAACCTAAGCCATTGTATGGCAGGGTGGATATCTTACGAAACGATACCGATCAATGGATGGTTTCTGAAGTAGAATTAATTGAACCAGAACTTTGGTTTCGTACCGCACCTAGTATGGTAAAGAGCTTAGCAATGGCTATTCACACTCACATTCAAGATCATCATGAGAATCACTCGAACCCGCAGTAGTGAAGGCCTTTCTAAGCAATGGGATGTTGTGGTTATAGGTTCGGGCATGGGTGGTTTATCAGCAGCGAGTCTACTTAGTACAGATGGAAAAAAAGTACTAGTCCTTGAAGCAGGATTACATCCTGGCGGTTGTAGTTCCTCATATACCAGAAAAGGCTATGTTTTTGAATCTGGTGCGACTACACTAATTGGGTTTGATGACGGCCAACCCATGAAATTCTTGGAAGATCACACAGGTATGTGCATACCAAGAATAGAACTAAACCCATCTATGTCGGTTTGGTTAGAAAATCAAAAACCTATCATCCGAATGAAAGAAAAGCGCGATTGGGTAGATCATTGTATGAGTCACTTTGGTCAAGACAAAGCGCAACAAAGGTTTTGGGATAAGGCAATGTATGTTGCCGATAGAGTTTGGAATATTTCGTTAAAAAATACCTTTTTTCCACCTAGTAAGCCCCTAGACCTTCTACGTTTAGTTACCAGTAATTCTTTAAAAGATCTTGTCATTTTACCTTATATGAATCGATCTGTATCGCAAGTGGCTGAATCTTGTGGAATTAGCAATGATCAATTTTTTCGCTTTTTGGATGAACAATTAATCATAACAGCTCAAGCGGTAGCTAGTCAAACCCCATTTATCTTTGGTGCACCGGCTATTTGTTATCCGAATTCTAGTAATTTTTATGTGCCGGGTGGTTTAATTGAAATGGTTTTTAAATGTCTAGACCATCTAGAGTCTTATAATGGTCAGTGGCTAAATAAACAAAAGGTTGTACAAGTTGACCAGGTTAAAGAGGGATATCGAATTGCCACCGACAAGGGATTGGAGGTACAGGCGCCTATTGTGATTTCTAATATACCACTTTGGAATATGCCGGATGTGACCACTGGTGTAATGCAGGACTATTTTAACAAAGAATCTGCCAAGTATACCGATGCATGGGGAGCTTTTTCCATTGGTATTGTTTTAAGTGATACCTTAGACGATGAGTTATCCTTACACCATCAGTTTCACCTACCTGCAAGGCATCCTTACTCTGAATGGATTGCTCAATCTTTTTTTGTGTCTATATCTATGCGTGGGGATATCCAGCGTGCGTCTAAAGGTTATAGGGTACTCAATATTAGCACACATTGTTTACCGGAGAAGTGGCTGGCATTAGACCAAGATTCCCACGACAAAAAGAAGTTAGAGGTGCAGCAGTATCTGGTTGAGCAGTTGCAAAAACGCCTTCCTGGTGCAAATATCGCTGAGTTTCTTCATTTAGACGCTGCTACCCCAAGAACATGGGAAAAGTGGGTATATCGAAAAAAAGGGCGAGTGGGAGGTATACCTCAATCAATGAGGCGGGCTGTTTGGGATTGGACCCCACCCGTTACTCCTTTCAAGGGGATGTATTTGGTTGGGGACACAACCTATCCAGGACAGGGAATTCCTGGGGTAACTTTAAGTGGTATTAACGTATATTATCGTATAATAAAGGACTTCAAATAAAGGAATTTAATTTTGGACCAATTTCAACCCAACACACGTTTTTCAATATTTCCACCTGCAATTAAATATCTGCTTATTGCAAATGCAATCGTATTTTTAGTTACCAAGAGTATATTTACTGGCGCCTGGACAACCTTGGGCGCCGTCTTAGCTCAAAATTTCGCGCTTTGGTCAATTGGAAATGGTTTTATGCCTTGGCAGTTATTCAGCTACATGTTTTTACATGCCGATATGGGGCATTTATTCTTTAACCTGTTGGCTTTGTGGATTTTTGGCCAATCTATAGAGCATCTATGGGGTACACGGCGATTTATTACTTATTATATACTTACTGGGATGGGGGCTGCTATTATTCATATGATAGTGAGTGGCTATTTCACTTACACTATCGGAGCTTCAGGCGCCGTTTTCGGAATTTTATTAGCATTCGGAATGATGTTTCCCAATCAGTATATCATCCTATTATTTCCTCCCATACCTATAAAGGCTAAATATTTTGTTGGAATTTATGGGGCTATAGAACTGTTATCCGGTTTAACTAGACCCGATAGTGGTATCGCTCATTTTGCTCACTTGGGTGGCTTATTTGTTGGATTTATACTTATAAGATATTGGAAAATTAAGCGACCTGCACTGTAAAATTAGCTTCTTATAAACACTTCTTTCTAACCATGGCATACGATTCGTTTGGTTCATCAATAAAAAGGGGATTCTTGGCTATGCCTGTAGCCATAAGAGCCATTATTGGGATTAATACCGCTATATTTTTTGCCCAAATACTTAGCTCTTTTTTTGGTATCTCACTGATTCAGTGGTTTGCTTTTGTTCCTGATCCTATTACAGTGGTTACTCAACCATGGAGGTTGTTTACCTATATGTTTACTCACTCGCTGTTAAATCCGTTTCATTTCATCTTTAACATGCTCTGGCTGTGGTGGATGGGGCGACCGGTGGAAGAAACTATTGGAGCTCACAGCTTTTTAAGTATTTATTTTGGTGCCGGGTTAATTGGCGCCCTTTTAGACGTGATCGTAAGCCTTTTAGGAGTACCTAATCCAGTAATCGGTGCCTCTGGTGCAGTATATGGAGTAATGGTGGCTTTTGCTATGCTCTATCCCCGAACGCCAATAATGTTGTTACTGTTACCACCCTTGGAGGCCAGATATGTAGTGACCGGTATTATAGCACTTGATGTTTTATTATTAAACTCGGGAGGTAATGTAGCACGATTCGTTCATTTAGGTGGTGCTTTAGGCGGTTATGGGTTAATGAAATTCCGCCAAAAAGGGGGAGACTTGAGTTTGATTCCTAGATATTTCTACTATCTATATACCACTTACCTTTCCAAGATACTTTCACCTATGTTTGCTTTGTTCAATGGCAGTGGAAAGACAAAAAAAACTGGAAGCGGTGTCAAATCTTCTATGTATTCTTGGGGGTCCAATCAAACTCAACCTAACAGAAGGCGCACAGGAACGCGTCGAGGTACTGCCTCTAACATAGCTGGTGTTAGTGACGCAGAAATTTTAGAAGAAGTAGAACAGAGTGAATTAGACACTATTTTGGATAAGATATCTAAAAACGGTTATAACGCACTTAGCAAGCAGGAAAAAAAGACCTTATTTGAATTGAGTAAGCGAAAAGAACCATAATATGCAGCCTAATAAAAGAAGAAATTCCACACAAGTAATGGTTGGTAATATTCCCGTTGGCGGTGGCGCCCCCATTGTAGTACAGTCCATGACCAACACCGATACTGCTGACATCGAGGCGACCATTGAGCAAGTAGATCAGCTACACTTAGCTGGTTCTGAATTAGTTCGACTTACCGTTAATAATGATGCTGCTGCAAAAGCGGTACCATATATAAAAGAGGGTTTAATAAACAGAGGGGTGATGGTTCCATTGATTGGAGATTTCCATTACAATGGACATGTTTTACTTAGTAAATATCCTGATATGGCCCAGTCTTTATCAAAATACCGTATAAATCCTGGAAATACAGGTACCAAAACACGTGATAAAAATTTTGCTACTATAGTTAAACAAGCGATCAAATATAATAAACCAGTTCGTATTGGGGTTAATTGGGGTTCACTAGACCAGCAATTACTTGTTGAAAAAATGGACCAAAATAATCAATTGCCTGTTCCAAAGTCGGCAAAAGAAGTTATGTTTCAGACTATGGTGGAAAGTGCAGTTCGATCATCTCAACTCGCAGAAGATGTAGGACTAGCTTCTGATAAAATAATTATCTCTTGCAAAATGTCAGGGGTTCAAGATGTTATTGAAGTATATTCTAGACTATCAAAAGAAATTGCATATCCACTACATGTGGGATTAACCGAGGCAGGGATGGGAATGAAAGGAATGGTAGCCAGTGCAGCAGCACTTTCAGTTATCTTACAGCAAGGAATTGGTGACACTATCCGGGTATCACTTACACCAGCTCCAGGAGCAAATCGAAGTTTAGAGGTTAATGTTGCCCAACAAATTCTACAATCTCTTCACATACGTAGTTTTACCCCACAAGTAACGGCATGTCCAGGTTGTGGCAGAACAAAGAGCACATACTTTCAAGAGCTAGCCGAAGAAATTCAAGAATATATTAAAGAGTCAATGCCTATTTGGAAGGAGGTCTATCCTGGTGTGGAGGAGATGGAAGTAGCCGTGATGGGCTGTGTGGTAAATGGCCCTGGTGAGTCAAAAGCAGCCAATATTGGGATATCACTTCCCGGAACTTTTGAGGAACCCAAAGCCCCAGTTTATATAGATGGGGGACATTATACTACCCTTAAGGGAGATCATATTGGAGAAGAGTTTCGGGCAATTTTAAACAAGTACATTATTCGTAACTACAGCAAGGGTTAGAAATTTTAGCATTGACTTGGGAAGTTCTTATGGCCCACTATTTTCTCAAAGGGAGTCGTAGAAAATGTAAGCTCTTTCATTAGAATTTATCTATCTGTCTATTTGGTGGTGAAAAAAGTGCTTTTTAAATTTTTTTTAATTGAAATTTGGCTTGAATGATGTAAGCGCTTTCAGTATTATATCACGGTAACCAAATAATATTATAGTGTGAAGTTTAGTCGTTTTTTATTCTCGGGAATTTTTAGTTGTTTTTTACTGAGCCAGTGTACTTCATCGATAAACGAAGAATCAGAAACAGTTTTGGCTGAAATTGACGGTTATGCGGTGTCTGAGACTCACTTTCTTACTAGTTTCAAGGAGTTATATTATAGGACTGGCCAAGCAATTACACCAAATCTATTAACCAGAAAAGCGGTATTAGATTCCGAATTCAGTATCTATGTATTGGCAGTGCACGCCATGGATCTAGGTTTAGATGAACAAGAAGAATTAGCATTTTTGAAGCCTAGAATTAAGGCACGAGTTTTGACTGATGAATTCAAGCGTCAGCTATTGTTGAATGAGCTAAAGGTAAATGAGTCTGATCTGCGTGAGTATTTTGTGCGATTTAACACCAAAGTAAGAGCGTCACATCTGTATGCAGAAACTCGCGAAGAAAGTGAACTACTATTAGCACGACTAGAGACTGGGGAATCCTTTGAAGAACTTGCTAAAGAGGTGTTTGAGACACCTTATTTGCAGAAAAATGGGGGAGATGTTGGTTTTTTTAGCACCGATGAAATGGACATTTCTTTTGAAGATGCGGCATTTACAAACCCTCCAGGTAGTATTGTTGGACCAATACAAACAGCCCAAGGTTTTAGCATAATTAAAGTGACTGACCGGGTACAAAATCCTATACTAACTGAGGCTGATTTCCAACGACAACTGCCAGAGTTAGAACAATATGCTCGTAAAAAATTGGAAGAATTGCATGAACGAAAGCATTTTGAGGATTTTATGAACTCGGTTTCGATAAATCAGGAATTCATGGCTGACCTTTTGAAAGAGATTAAAGGGCAACAGGGTAGAGAGCAAGGTATTGAGCTCATAACGCCACAAGACTGGAAGCGGGACAAACCTATTTTAAGACATCAATATGGTCTTTTGACTTTAGAAGATTGGGCGGCTGAGTGGCAAATAACCCCTTTGGAATATCTTGAAGATATTTCTTCGGAGGATCATTTGGAAGCTGTTTTGAGTGGCATAGCGTACCGGTCCTACATGAATAAAAAAGCACATGATGCGGGAATTCCATCCCAGCCGGAGGTTCAGGCGTCTATTCAACAAACCTATTTAAATGCCTTAGCTCGTGAAGTTGAGAGTGAAATTGAAAAATCAATCGAGTTCAGTCCGGCTGAGTTATATACCGCATTTGAAGCGAATTCTGACCGATTTATTCAGCCAAAAAAAGTTCTTCTGCAACGTATTGTGGTTTCTTCGCTGGAAAAAGCTCAGCAAATATATACTTCACTCCAACAAGGCAAAGCATTTACCGAAATGGTACAGCAGTATACAGAATCTAACGAGGATTTAATGGTTGATGGGGTCATGAATTACCGGCAATGGGCTACTCTAGGACATTTAGGAAAGGAGTTGCAACGCCTAGAACTGGACTACATAACCCGCCCAATAGCCTATCAGGCTAACGAGTACCATGTATATAAGTGTTTAGATTTTGTCGAAGCTCGTTCACTACGATTCGAAGAAGCTAAAGAAGAGGTTGAAAAAATTCTGTTACAAGAAAAATTTAGAGAAGCTAGGGCTGAATTGATTGCGCAAGTAAAGAAAAAGCATAATGCGTTTATAGATTTGGAACGTCTTGAAGAAATTAGCATTGAAATCTAATTGTATGCGACAACTCTTAGCAAATAACATAGCTAGATACATGAATATGCAATTAGGGTGCTTTATCCTTTTTATGGCTGTATTTTTTAGTGGCAATGCTTTAGCTCAATCTGGTAAAATTACAGGGACGTTATTAGATGCCGAAACCAATGAACCGCTTATAGGGGCTACCGTTGGTATTCAAGGGACCACAAAAGGTGCGATAACCGATATAGATGGGAATTATCTCATGCTAAATGTGGCTCCAGGAACCTATGTACTTGAAGCTAGATATATTGGTTATGCCAAAGTGGTGGTTCAAGATGTGATAGTTCGCACAGATTTAACTACGACTCAAAATTTTAAGCTCAATTTAGAGTCATTTGAAGGGGAGGAAGTGGTTGTAGTGGCCGAACGACAGGCTGTTATTAAAGATATAACTAGTTCAGAAGCTAGAGTTAGCAGCGATGAAATTGCCAAATTACCTGTACAAGAAATCACAGACGTAATACAACTACAAGCAGGTGTAAATGTTGGGAATGATGGTGGTATACATATTCGTGGTGGACGTACTACTGAGGTTTCTTATGTAGTGGATGGGATTCGTGTAACAGACGACTATGATGGGAGTAATGGCTTACGCCTGGAAAATGAGTCCATCCAAGAGCTTCAAGTTATATCTGGTTCGTTTAATGCTGAACATGGGCAAGCCTTATCTGGGGTGGTAAACGTTGTCACTAAATCTGGAAATAATAATTTTGAAGCCTCCTTTAGAGGGTGGGGTGGTGGCTATTTAGCCACCAATGAGCCTCAACTCTATGATGGGATAGGAACAGGACTATCGACCTTTAATCCTAATAGGATGTATAACTACACCGCTTCGGTATCAGGTCCCATAATTCGAGATAAACTCACCTTCTTTGCTACTGCTCGAAAGTTCCAAAACGAAGGATGGCTAACTGGACGAAACTTTTATTCACCACATGGAAAATATGTTGATCGTATACCTCTTGGAACTGATTTATCTACTTATGAAACACTCTATGGGGAACGTATCGATTTATCTCTACCCTATTACACAGCAGATACAGTGATTGTACAAGGGCAAGAATATTTAGAAATCCGGGACAATGGTACTCGAGATAGTAGTTTGGTGAATATGAACCGCTTTGAGACTCAAAGTTTCCAGGGGAATTTGGAATTCAAGCCATTAAGTTGGTTAAAATTCAATCTTATTGGGACCTATGCTCAAGAAGAAGGCGGAGGCTTTAACTTTGGAAATCGATTTGTGCCAAATGGCATGAACAATACCTTTAGAAATAATTATTCGCTGAATTTCAAAACAACTATTAGTCCAAGCGCAAATACTTTTATTACTGTGAATATAGCCAACCGTTATAACGAGTATAATAGCTATTTGTATGAAGATCCTTGGGATCCTAGATATTTTAACTATGAAAATTTATCGGATCCATTATTTGGCACTTCAAACCTGTTGTATGGTAATCAGATTACGAGTGCAGGCCAGTTTAATACTTACGGAACCAATAATTCTCGATTCAATCGATTCACCGATTCTTACATAATCAAAAGCGAAATTTCCTCACAAATCAATCAACACCATTTTATAAAGGCAGGCGTAAACGTTCAGTTTGACGAAATTTTCTTTGAGAGTATAAGTTTATCACCTTTGAGTCAGCAGGGGGTTTCCATTCCAGAAGGAACTCCGCAAGATTTAATTGATAGGGGATTGATAGAATTAGGGTATCCTGAAATAAATTCTCCTGGTTTTCAGCGTTATACAGAAAAACCACGCAATTTTAGTGGTTATATACAAGATAAAATCGAATATGATAATCTTATTATCAATGTAGGGTTGCGATTTGACTATTTTGACCCTAATACCGACGTCCCCGCTGATCCAGAAGACCCAGACATTTATCTTCCTACAAAATCAGAAAATCTTTATACCGATACGAATGGGAATGGTCAACAAGACGAAGGAGAACCAAGTTTAACGGTAGTAGATCGTCAAGCGTATTGGTGGAAAGCTGCATCTGTTAAATATCAAATTAGTCCTAGAATTGGAGTGGCCTATCCTATTAATGATGGTGGGGTAATTTACTTTTCTTACGGTTATTTCTTTCAGATGCCTTCTTATGACCGGTTGTATACCAACAGTCAAATTTTACTTTCTCAAACCGGTGGTGACCAAGGCTTATTTGGAAATCCTAATTTAGAAGCAGAAAAATCCATTCAGTATGAATTAGGTTTAAAGCAAGAAATTTTTGATGGTACGGCTATTGAGCTTACTGGCTACTACAAGGATACGCGTGATTATGTGTCTTCAAGGCCTCAAATTACGGGTGCCCCTTCTATTACATATGGAATTTATTACAACAGAGATTTCTCTAAGTCATTGGGGACTACCTTTGCCTTTAATCAGTTTGTTAATCAACGATTTAATTTTGGACTCGATTATACCTTTAGTGTAGTGGAGGGGAGTAATAGTGATCCTGCTTCTGAATACTTTGCAATACTCGCTCAGGGTAGTCAAATAGATTCGACAAATCAATCCAACACGCTGACAAAAATTGTCCAACCTTTAAACTGGGACCGTACTCATATCATCAATGGGTCAATGTTTTTTACGGGTGATACTTGGGGAACCAATATACTTACCCGCTTCGCCTCAGGCACACCCTATACCCCGGATCGCAATATCCCCGGCGTTTTAGTGGGTGAGGTTGCATCAACAAGAGATTTACGCAACACAGCCAGATTACCCAATCGTTTTACCATAGATATCAACACTTATAAGAATTTTGAACTTCAGGGAAATGCACAGCTTCAAGTCTTCTTTAATGTGTACAACTTGCTCGATACTAAGATAGTAAATAATGTGTATTCCGACTCAGGATTACCTAAACGCCCACTACCCGCTAGAGTTATTCCAGATGCACATATTGATTTTTATAATAATCCAACCTTTTATGCAGAACCTCGGAGGGTACAACTTGGAGTTCAATTTTCATTTTAAGTATGAGAATGTATCATATGTCATATAGATTTTATATCACACTATTCATTGTCTTGTTAGGAATTTCAGACCCTAAAGGATTCGCGCAAGTCTCTGATTATAAACCAAGTGAAGAACGATCGGATTTCAACAATCGTAAAATTTCTATTATGGATGGGAACAGGTTACGAGCTACCTATCACAATAATGGCCATGCAGGGCGTAGAAATTCTGGGGCACTAAACGAATTATTATTTGAATTTCCTAGAAATACGAATAGGGAGTACATGTATTTTATGAGTGTGATGTTTGGTACCGAAGTGCCGGATCAAAGTACCATTGAAGAGGATGTTTTTCCACTAGTAAATACCGCGTCATATAAAACGTCTAGAGATGGGCGAAGTAATTGGTCTCTGAATCCAATAGATGGCTATACTCGTGATAATTCCGATGAAATGGCTAGAAGCGATCGTGGACCGGAATCACCGCTAGGAAACACATGGCCGAATGCCTGGCCTGATAAATTTGAGGATGGTGGAGATGGTTGGGCCGGTTCATGGAATGGCTATTTTGGACGCGATCAATTCAACGCCGATGTGGAATTTTATTATAAAGCGGGGGACGATACCTACACCCGCTTTACAGGTTCAAGATACCAGCCAGATAAGACGGATCCTACTCGAGGTGGTTTAGGACTAATTTTAGAAACCCGAATTTTGGCTTGGTCGCAAACATTAGTTAATGCTACGCACTTCAATTTATTTGAACTCAAGAATGATGCTAGTTATGATTATCCTAGAATGGCATTTGGGCTTTGGATTGCTGACTTCGTTGCAGGTGGTGGTCCAACCGATACGCCTCTGTTTGATAATATCCGTGCTATTGCCTATTTGACAGATACTGATCGATTAAGTGGAGGTAATGTATTTGATGGGGGCTTAATTGGAGAGATGGGTTTAAAATTTATTGAAACCCCTGGGAATTCAATCGATGGAATTGACAACGACGGCGATAGTGATCACTACAATACAAGCAGCGACATTTATGATCAAGAAAATGTTGATTTATTTACTCGCCTAACTTCAGCAGAGGGAGGATTTTATGATAATATCTCTACGGTTCGGGATACTTTAATCCGAGTATTTAACCCTACTGATTTTGAGATGCGAGTGATAAACATAGGAGATCCGATTGTATTAATTCAAGAAAACCATAGTCGAGTGATTCATATCTATGATGGGAATTCATTTATATCTCAAGGTCGTAGTTATGATTATGGCGGTGCTTCTTTTACGGTTCAAGAAGATCTGCTTCCAGAAACGGATGAAGATTTTGGTATTCATATCGATGGTTTGGATAACGATTTTGACGGGTTAATTGATGAAAACCAACCTAATCATCTGACCAAGAGTACTTATATTCCTTCCTTGGATCAATTTCAAACACGCCCAGTACGATTTATCAATTATCTAGAATACGCCGCTGGTGACACGCTACAAAAAGGCTTAATTGTTTCCAATCAGACAATCCGAGCACGTATGGCTATTGATGCGGCTTTTGCCTCCCTGGTCAATGATGAATACACTGGTAGGCTTCAGAACTTTCATACAAGTGCGCCAATGATTGATGAAGGACGTGAAGACTATTTTGATAATGACGACGACTGGAATATTCTAATTGATGATGTAGGTATTCAAGGTAATCCAAATTCTGCAAGTTTGGGGCAGGGTGATGGATTCCCAACATCCGGTGCTGGTACAGTATTTCCAGGAGAATCAGGTATTGATAAAACTGATGTTAGTGAAACAGACCTGATCGGAGTATCTAGAGTGAGAATTTTTGATGCAGGATCTATGCAAGTCACTCAAGATGCTGATATTTGGCTTCGTTACCTGATTCCCGGTGAGTTTATAGAAAAACAAGGAACCGATTCTGATATATTTGTTTCTTCTGGCCTATTTCCATTAGCAAGAGGAACTTCTGAGCGTTTTGCTGTTGCAATTACTGCTGCTCAGGAAAATCAGCAAAGTGCCTTATTTGATCGTCAAATGGTCAATGAACGACTTAGAGATGCTACAAAAGCTTACGAAGCAGATTATCAATTTGCTGTTGCGCCTGATCCCCCAATTATTACTTCAGTACCTGGAAATGGTAAGGTAACTATATATTGGGATACTAACTCTGAGAATTCTTTTGACCGGTATATGAACCTTCAAACAGGCAATGGTTATGATTTTGAAGGCTATAAAGTATATCGCACTACAGATGTATCTTTTGAAGAGATTAGAAGTATCACTGATGGTCGTGGAGGGAAAACCTTTTTGCAACCGGTAGCAATTTATGACCGACAAAATGGAGTATTTGGCTTTCATCCAGTTTCAGAAAATGGGTTGCAGTTCAATCTGGGCAGCGACTCTGGCATACGTCGTATTTATGAAGATACTACTGTCGTTAATGGCCGTAAATATTTCTATGCGGTTACAGCCTTTGATCGTGGTTTAGAGCTAGCGGGGATTAGTCCTTCTGAATCTCCCGTTCAGATCTCTCTTAATCCTGACGGAAGTGTAGATTTTGGCCAAAATGTACTAGAAGTGCGAGCATCCAGAGAACAAGCTGGATACATTAGTCCCACTAGTCCCAATGCGGCCATTTATCAGGGTGCGCCCGGCGGGACTGTTGGGGTCGAAGTGATCGATCCTACAAAGTTGAAGGCAGATAACTTGTATGAGGTAGTCTTTGAAGATACTTTATTAAGTGGAGGCTCAAATCCTGATACACTGAAGACAAAAAACTTCACCCTACAAAATATTACTAGCGGCGCCCCAGATACTTTACTTTCCCGTTATACCAGCTTAAATGGAGGTAGCAATCCTGTAACCGAAGGCTTTACTGTGAGAGTCACTAACATCGAATCCTTCGGATTAAACGAATTACGCTCAGGTTGGTTCGCCGCAAATTCTGAGGGCATGGACATCCATGGATTTTCATTTGTTACTCAAGCCGCACCTAAAGTATCCGATTATGAATTAATTGTGGGTGATAATGTAGGATTTGGACAGTCAATTGAAAAGGAAATTGAGGTGGCAACGGGAATTTTTCAAATTTTACCATCTATTCCTACTAATTTTAAAATCATCAATACCTACACTGGGGTAGAAACCAAATATGCCTTTGCTGATTTGAATGTGAACACTTCATTCCAACAAAGATGTAATCCAACCATTATAGTACCTGGTAATTATACTCCTCCAGAACCAGGTAATCTTTCAGCAGTCGCAGGCTTTAGTGGGCGTTGCTCTGATGTGCTATTTTTGATTGAAGACTTTAGAGGAGTAGAGGATACGCTTACCTATAAAATCGAAATGGCTCCACTATTAATTAACGGTAATCTCGAAACTAGAAATCCAGCAGCTGGAGATACTCTCAAAATCTTTACAACCAAGCCATTCTCTTCCAATGATATTTTCCGTTTTCGGTTTGATAGTGAAAACGTACCGCGAATTGACGCTGATTCGGCAGCATCCGCCCTTGATGATATATTGGTTATACCCAATCCATATAAGGTGGCCAATATCTATGAGCCAAGTGTAACCAATACCAATTTTCAACATAACCGAGAGCTCCATTTTACAGGAATGCCAGCTCCATCCACTCTGAGAATATTTACTGTCTCTGGGGTATTGTTGCGTGAAATATCTATTACAGAATCGGACTTAACAAGCGCATACGGTGGATCCTACGTTTGGAATATGCTTACGAAAGATAATTTAGAAATATCATTTGGCATTTATCTCTATCATGTGGAGGCACCGGGCGTTGGCGAAAAGGTGGGCAAATTTGCTGTTATTAAATAATGCATTTATGAAAAACGAAAGAATGAAAATACGCCTATTTTGGACACTTATTTTTATAGCTCTTCCGATGGCTGCGTATCCGCAACTATCTAAGGTGGGTACCTCTGCTGCGGAATTTTTGCGAATACCTGTTGGGGCACGATCCTCTTCAATGGCAGCTTATACAGCTAATATGAACGATGGCTCGTCTATGGTACTAAATCCGGCAGGTTTAGCGACTTTAAATAATAGTGAAATGCTTGTAGAGATAACGCCATGGTATATGGATATGACTCATAGTTTTTTTGGGGCAGCTTTGCCTACTGAGAAAGGTGTTTTTGGAATTCATGTGCTTTCATTGAATTATGGTGAATTCGAAGAAACCACTGCTGAGGCGCAAGGACTTACTGGTCGTACATTTAGCGCCTATTCCGTATCCTTCGGCTTGACTTATGCCCGACAGTTACTTCCACAATTTAGTATTGGAGGTACCGTCAAAGTAGTACATGAGCAAATAGCAAACAGTTCAGCATCTGCCTTAGCTTTCGATATTGGGACAGTCTACAACACTCCTTTCGATGATATTCTATTTGGAGTCAGTGTGACTAATTTTGGATCCAAGTTACAAATGAATGGAAATGATCTAATTATTAGTTCAGACCCGGATGAATCACAATCTGGGAATTACGAGCCAGATGCGTTACTTGCTACCCAGGCTTTTGATTTACCCTTAATGCTTAAGGTAGGGCTGGCATGGGAAGCATTTGAGCGTGAAAATGCTCGTTTGACGCTTTCAGTGGATGGAAACAACCCTACTAATAACACCCAAAGTATAAGTATTGGTGGCGAATTAGCTTTGGCTAACCAACAAGTTATGTTGCGAGCAGGCTTGCCTTACATTGGGCAAGAAGATAAAATTGAGACATTTACGTCTGGGATAGGAGTTCGATATCGTACATCCAGTGGTTTAGGACTTGGATTTAATTACAGTTATCACGGTTATGAGTATCTTGGAGATGTAAATAAACTTAGCATTCAGATTTTATTTTGATAACAGTTTAATTAAACTAGAAACATGAATAATACACTAATAATAAATCATAATAATATGAACACAATAAATACAATCCTTAAGCAAGGTTTGGTAGCGCTTTTAGCCATTTTTGTATGTATTGGCACCGTTCATGCTCAGGAGATGATGACTCAATCGCACGGGGTATTTTTTTCTGAGTATATAGAAGGGGGGGGGCAACAATAAAGCCTTTGAAATATTCAATTCAACAAAAGATGGTATTGACTTAGGTAATTACATAGTACTTGGTAATTATAATGGGAATCCATTTAACGATACTCTAAGATTTACACCTGGTACAATATTAGCATCTATGGATGTTTATGTAGTAGCTCATGCTGATGCTGATCCTGCAATTACTGATGTTGCTGATTCATTAATCGAGAATCCATTTAATGACGGTACTTCTTACATAGCAGTATTTAATGGAGATGATGCTAGGGCGTTAGTCTATATAGATGGGACTGATTCAACAATCGTTGACTATTTTGGTACAGCTGATAATGATCCTGGTAGTGGTTGGGATGTTGCGGGTGTTTCTGCGGCAACTAAAGATCATACTCTTGTTCGTAAAGCAAATATCAAACAAGGGAATCCCATTGCACTGTCTTCATTTGGAACTGAAAGTGCTGATTCTGAGTGGGAAGTTTATGATAAAGACAATCTTGATTTTATTGGAGACCATATATTTAGAGAAAAGGAACCAGTTATGGTTCATTTTAATGTGAATACATCTACTATGCCAGATACTTTAAGAGGTCATCATTTTATGCAAATAAGAGGTGGTTTTGTTGGGCCAGATGTCACAGGAGCTGCCTCTAATGGTATGATTACGTGGGATTCTATGTCACGACATATGTATTCAATGGGTGGTGACTATTGGTGGAGTGATTTCCTAATGTCTCCAGGTGATACTTTGAATTATAAATTTTGGGCAGGAGTAAATCCCGATACCCCTTTAACAAATGGTAGTGAACAGGGTTGGGAAAGTGGAGATAATAATGTATTCATTTTGCCAAGTGATTTTGCTGGTGCAGACACTACTGTAGATTTGCAATTTTATGAAACTAGAGAAGCACCATACCCGATATCTGATGATAGTATTTCATTATTTTTCAGAGTAAATATGGGGCCTGCAATCAAGTCTGGAAATTTTGATCCTGCTACAGATACTGTTGGTGTTCGCGGTAGTTTTGATGGTTGGGCGAGTGGCATAACCCTAGAACCTAGCGCTAACCAAGGAGATAATTACTTTTTTGAGGGAACCAAGCAAATAAGTCATGGTGAGGCGGAACCTATTACTGAGGTATCTTATAAATTCATCACTATGAATGAAGAAGGGACAATCGGTTGGGAATCAGATCCAAATCGTACATTCGATATGCCAGCTAATGATACTACACTTCATTGGGACTATTTTGACCGATTAGGTTTTCCACCTGCAAACGTAAATACTGAGCCAGTAGCAGTCACATTTACAGTTAATATGGCTACTCTTGCAGATACCCTACAAGACTACCATACAATTCAACTTAAAGGAGCTCCATCTGGAGCAGATGCAGCTGAGACTGGCCTTGGTGAAATTATCACTTGGGATTCGGGCACACTCCAAATGGAACATTTAGATGGTGATGTTTGGGGTACAACATTTGATATGTCACCAGGTGATTTATTGAATTACAAATTCTGGGCTGGTGTAGATCCTGAAACGCCATTAATTAATGGGTCAGAGCAAGGTTGGGAAAGTGGAGCTAATAATCAATTTGTGCTTCCTGCTACGGCTAGTGGAGATACGGTGGTACCAATGCAGTGGTATGAATTCAGAGAACCACCATATGATCCAAGTGACGATACTTTAACTATATTGTTCAAGGTCAATATGGGAGGTCCAATTCAAACTGGAGATTTCGATCGTGAAACCGATATGGTTGGAGTAAGAGGTAACCCAGCATTTTTTGATAATCCAGCTGACTGGTCCACTTCTGCTTTCTATCTTGATTTTATAGGAGGAAGCGGAAATAATATATTCTATGCTGGTATTGCTCAAATGCATAGAGATAGTGCTGCTTTGATTGAAGATGAGGTGGGCTACAAATTTGTATTTGAGTCAGATGGTGAGACCACATGGGAATCCAGGGCGGATAGATTCACTCATATACCAGAAGAAGATACAACACTTAAGTGGGTGTATTTCAATGATACTCCACCTTCTGAGACACCAATATTGAGTACTACACTTAATTTTGAGGTAAATGTTGGAATTCTTGAAGGTTTAGGGTATTTCAATTCTTCAATTGATTCAGTCTTTGTTAGAGGCTCATTCAATTCTTGGGGTGTTCAAAATGAAATGACTTTTAATTCATTTTCTGGAACCTATGAGGAATCAAATATTCCATTAAATGTTCCTGTGGGAGCTGAACACAAGTATAAATACTATTTGAAGTGGGATGCATCTAGGGATGATCAAACAAGTACTAACTTTTTGGCTGGAATTACTCATGATGGTTCGGGCTGGGAAGAACCTGGCGTTACGGGTGGTGCTGATCGTCAATTGATAATTGAAGATGCTGCTAATCAACCCAAGAGATCGGAGTATTTCAATGGTGTTGAACCAAAAGCACTTCTTACACCTAATAATGTAGATGGTGGTGCAATAACGGTAACTTTTTCAATTGATATGTCGCCAGCGGTACAGAACGCTTCAGCACCTTTTGATGTATCGAATGACTCTGTATATCTATATGTTGACACGCCATTCTTTGTACTTACACAGGGCTTAATTGTTCCAGGTGATGCTGGTGAGAATTTCATGACTATGCCAGATGAAATGCGAGAAAGTTTGAGATTCAAAGATGATGATGGTGATATGGTTTATACACTTGATTTAGACCTTCAATTACCAACCTTGAACCACATGGGTTTCCGCGTTGGATATGGTGAACCAACATCACAAGATGGTTCTATGTTTACTCATGGTTCAGGATTTGATGCAGGTCGACGACATTACCAATATATACAGCCAATTGTTGCTGGTGATGGTTCAGTGACTTGGCCAAGCAGCTTCACCCTACCAACATTAACTTGGGTAGCTGAAGATTTAGCTTGGGAAACACCACCAGATTATAATACTCCTACTACTTCCTCAGAATTAGATGATTCAATGGTTAGGAAATTTGCTCTCGAGCAAAATTATCCAAATCCATTTAATCCTACTACAAATATTAGTTTTAGTCTTGCTGATGCCTCACCCGTTAAGCTGACTATATATAACTTATTAGGGCAAGAGGTTGCTAGATTGATTAGTGGTAAAGTAATGAATGCTGGTACACATACTGTTGCGTTCAATGCAGTATCTTTATCATCTGGAGTGTATTTGTACCGTTTAGAAGCAGGTAGCTTTGTGAGCAATAAACGCATGACACTAATTAAATAAATTCTTGTAATAATAGAGCTGAGTTAATTACAGCTCTATATTATTTGAAAGTCTTAATTCACAGAGGCTTTGAAAAGCCTCTGTGTACTTAACCAAGTAAAAAACCATCATTGGCTTCGACTATTTACGATATAGCAGCAAAAGCAGGGGTTAGTATTGCCACTGTATCTCGAGTGTTTAACCAAAGTACAAGTGTTTCGAAAAAGACTCGGGAAAAAGTGTTGAAAATATCCGAATCAGTAGGTTATCATCCTCAGGCATATGCTCAAGGATTGGCTAGTAAAAAACTCAATACTATAATGGCGGTGGTACCGGTAATGTCGAATTATTTTTTTATAGAAATTTTGGGAGGCATTCAGGATAAATTAACCCAGCTAGGATATGAACTAAGTATCTTTAATGTCACAGGTACTGGTGATGTATTTTTTGATCAAGTTGAACATGTGATCCGGCGCCGTGCAGCAGAAGGTTATTTATTTATCTCCATTCATTTAAATGCCGATCAATGGGATAAACTTCAAAAATATCCAGTACCTATAACCCTAATCGATGAGTTTTACGAAGGCTTTGACTCTGTTTCAGTAGATAACGTTCAGGGAGCTTATACCGCAACTAAGACACTTTTAGATGCTGGATATGAGAAGATAGGTATGATTTCAGCGCTTGAAAGTTCAAAGCCTATTAAGGATCGAATAAAAGGATATAAATTGGCATTTGAGGAGTTTGGGTTATCATTTGATCCCAATTTAATTATCTCTGGAGATACTAATTACAGAGATGGATTTACGGAACGGGGAGGATATACAGCCATGCAACTAATGAATGAAGTGCATCCCAAGGTGGATGCCTGCTTTTGTTCATCAGATGTTCAGGCAGTCGGAGTACTTAAAGCAATGGAAGATTTAGAAATCTCTATCCCATTAATTGCCTATGATGATATAGAAATATCCGAATACATTGGTCTATCAACGGTTCGTCAACCTATGAGAGATATGGGTGCGATAGCTACACAAACCTTATTAGACAGAATGAAAAATGAGAGGAAAGCTATCTCACAGATTATATATTCACCAGAATTAATTCTTCGAAAGTCAACTAATGGAATACTTAAAAAATCCTAGATGCTAAAATCTATAAGGTATTTTTTAAGTATACTAAAACTACCAATCAAATTAATGCAACTCATTCGCTCTTCTCAATTTGGCTTTATCCTTTTTACATTTTTACTGCTGGTAGACAATGTAGAAGGTCAAGTAGTGACTTTTGAACCCAGCTTCGCCACACAGTATGATTCCCTTACCGTATATTTTGATGCTACACAAGGGAATGGAGCCTTAGAAGGCTTTAGTGGGCGCGTTTTTCTACACACTGGTGTTATTACTGCGCAGAGCAGTAGTGGAACTGACTGGAAATATGTACCAGCAGGATGGGAGTCGTATCCATCAAACCTAGAGGCGAAGCAGATAGGGGAAAGCCGTTGGAAATTTACATTTACACCAAACATACGATCTTTTTTTGGAATCACATCTGCCAGTGAAGAAGTACTTAAGGTTGCCATGTTATTCAAGGGTACTAGAACCTTATCAGGGGCACCTATTGCTGTAGGCCGAGATGCAGATGGTGGCGATATATATATTGAATTAAGTTCTGGTGGCGTAGAAGCTCGCTTTGTGAAGCCAGCAAAAGAATTAACTTTACTCAAAGAATCAGACTCATTGCAGATTCTTGGTCTTGGTAGTGCAACAACAGGAACCTTACAATTGAGTTTATACGAAGATGAGCAATTGATTGAAAAGACTTCAAACGATACAATTTACTACATATTTAAACCAAGTGAGAGTCAAGAGCAGGTAGTATTTTCATTAATTGCTGAAAATGGACAAGAGTTAAGCGATACTACTATCACAAGGGTGGTCGTTCGTCCTGATGAATTCACTTCTATTCCCAGGCCTGAAGAAACTGAGGATGGGATAAAATACCTCTCAGATAGTTCGGTGCGCCTATCGTTGTTTGCTCCATATAAAGAATATGTATATGTACTGGGAGATTTTAATGACTGGACACCTTCAGCTGATTACTTAATGCATAAAGAGATTTACAATTCTGATAGTACCTGGTTCTGGTTAGATATTAATGGGCTAACTCCTGGTAAAGAGTATGCATTTCAGTATTTGGTAGATGGGGAACTTAAAATAGCGGATCCATACAGTGAACTTACTCTTCATCCCGATGATGATACATATATACCAACAAGTGTATATCCAGATATTCCTGCCTATCCTTATGGGAAAACAAGTTTTTCAGTTGGAGTACTACAGCCCGGATACGAAGAATATAATTGGAAAAATATTAGTTACAATCGACCTGAAATTAAAGATTTAGTAATTTATGAGCTATTATTGCGGGATTTTTTAAAAGAACATAGTTACCAAGCACTTATAGATACCTTAGATTATTTGGATCAGCTTGGGGTGACCGCTATTGAACTTATGCCAGTAAATGAATTTGAGGGAAATCTTAGCTGGGGGTATAACCCTGCTTTTTATCTTGCTCTCGATAAGTACTATGGAACAAAAAATACATTTAAAGCTTTTATAGAGGCTGCCCACTCAAGAGGAATAGCTGTCATTCTTGATGTGGTGCTCAATCATGCTTTTGGGCGCAGTCCAATTATTCGCCTATGGAACGAGAATGATTATGGTGCTCCAACTAACCAAAATCCATATGCAAACCCTATAGCTAAGCATCCATTTAATGTTGGTTATGATTTGAATCATGAAAGTGCAGCTACCCGATATTTTTCTAAGCGAATCATGCAATATTGGATGCAAGAATATAAAATAGATGGGTTTCGCTTTGATTTGAGTAAGGGATTTACTCAAGTGGATAATTTAAATGATGTGGGAGCATGGGGTAGTTACGATGCTTCTAGAATTGCTATATGGAAAGACTATAATAATTTTATTCGTTCTATTGACAGCAACGCATACGTTATACTAGAACATTTTGCTGATAATTCAGAAGAAAGAGCCTTAGTTGATGAGGGGATGCTAATTTGGGGTAATATGAACTATGAATATAATGAAGCTACTATGGGCTACAACTCTGATCTCAGAGGCGTTTTAGCAAGTCATCGCGGTTTTTCAAAAAGGAACTTAATAGGTTATATGGAAAGTCATGATGAGCAATGGCTTATGTTTAAAAATATAGCATTTGGGAATTCTTCTGGAGGTTACAATATCCGCGAATTGTCTACGGCATTAGATCGGATGAAATTGGCTGGAGCATTTTTTTTTACCTTACCAGGTCCTAAAATGCTATGGCAATTCGGTGAATTAGGATATGGTTATGGTGATGCAGGTGAACAGTGTTTGAACGATGCAAGTTATTGCCCAACGATTGCACCAAGTAGAACTGCTGCTAAGCCCATCAGATGGGATTACCAAGAAAATGCAGAGCGCCGTGCACTCTATCAAACATGGGCTAATATCATCGCTCTTCGCAAAGCTACTCCCGCCTTCACTTCTCCAGAAAGTTTTACCCATCAACTTCAAACCTCCACTAAAATTATTCGACTAAGTCATGGAGAGGAAAAAGTGGTTATCGTAGGGAATTTTGGGGTGAATGCTGTAACCGGTACAATCAATTTTCCTAAAGATGGGCAATGGTTCGACTATCTTAATAAGACTGTGCAACAAGTAAGTGAGGGATCCTTAGAATTAGATTTAGCGCCTGGAGCTTTTCACATATTTACTAGTACTGATTACTCAGGACTTGTGACATCGAATGAAAGTCGAGAGATCTTGCAGGTAAAAAATCAATTTAAACTCTATCCTAACTATCCAAACCCATTCAACCCAAATACACAAATTTCATTCAGTTTAGCCGAGTATGGTGCTACTACCTTACGGGTTTATGACCTTCTTGGGCGTGAAGTAGCTATTCTTATAAATGGGCAGTTGGCCCCAGGTAGACATACTGTAAATTTTACAGGATCAGGGCTTTCAAGTGGAATCTATTTTGTGCGTTTAGTGCAAGGTTCAAATACACAAACCCATACCATCACTCTTCTAAAGTAATTGCTAATAAGGAAAAACCATAGAATCCAATACCAACTAGGCCACTCGAAGCAAAAAAGTCTCGCTTTTGATCCTTATTTCAATGCATTATGGTTGTTGGTTTTATTAGTGATTGCATGTGATACCCCTTCTAAAACAAATGGAGTATCTCCATTTATAGGGCTGAATACTCCAGTGATTTTAACCGATACTACGGTGGTCATTTGGTCCGATTATGTGTGGGAGCCCAAAAAATTAGAAGTTGGTAAGCTACCGGAGGGAATAAGCCATATACGATTTAACGAAGAGCGATCTCTTTTTATAGGGAAATTACGGCAGCCTGTGGATTTAATTGAACTTTTGATTGATGGAGAACGAGGACATATACTTGCAAAAAATAGCAGTTTTTTTACGGTAAAATTCTCTTATCCCGATCCAAAAAGAACCTTTAATTTGGTTCAGATAAAGGGAGAAATGAATGGTTGGAACGTTGCAGCCAATCCAATGTATTACAGCGATGGTTTTTGGCAAGTTGAAATGGAAGTAGAAGTGGGAGTATATGCCTATAAGTTTGTGGTGGATGGTAAGGAGTTATTAGACCCAACAAATTCACGCCAAGTACCTAATGGTTTTGGAGATTATAACAGTGTTATAGAAGTAGGGAAGAGAAGTAGTCAGCCGGCGGTCTTGATACCAACCGAGGTTAGTGGACATCGGCTAAGCTTCAGAATGGAATCATACCTACCTTTGGATCAAGAAATAGGACAATTTCCGTCAGGTCAGTCTACATTAAGCAATGGGGAAGAAAGCAAGAGTACTATTCGGTTTTCGACCAACGATCATAAACTTTTGGCACTGTGGGAGAACCAAGCGGTAGAAGTGCGGGTAATGGGTGATTATTGGGAGTTGGGTATTCCCGAGCGGGCCCGTTTTGTTGATCGTAGTTACTTACGGCTTTGGTTAGCAAATGATGTTGAAGTATTACATAATCTTAGGATTCCAATACAAAATGGGAATATTGTACAGAATGCGGATCAACTAACTCGGCATGATCGATCATCATGGAATATGTATTTTGTATTTTTAGACCGTTTTAGAGATGGGAACAAAGAGAATAACCGCCGAGTAAATGACCCTGAAATACATCCCTCAGTAAACTACTACGGGGGTGATTTGCAAGGCCTTATCGAGATTATTCAGTCAGGTTATTTTGATTCCCTTTCGGTGAATACCTTATGGCTTTCTCCCATTGTTCAAAATCCAGAGGGAGCCTATGGATTGTGGGACCAAGAAGGTGTAAGAAGTACCTTTTCTGGGTATCATGGTTATTGGCCTATTTCTTCTTCTAGAATCGATGATCGAATGGGTACAAAGGAAGATTTAAAGGAATTAATTGAGCTTGCCCATGCAAGGGATATGAATATTTTGCTTGATTATGTGGCTAATCATGTGCATCAAGAGCATCCGGTGATGCAACAACATCCAGGGTGGAAAACCGATTTATATCTGCCTGACGGAACTATGAATACCCAGCTTTGGGATGAACAACGTCTGACCACTTGGTTCGATACCTTTATGCCTAGTTTGGACTTTTCACAGGAAGAAGTTGTAGAAGCAATGTCTGATTCTGCTTTATATTGGATTCATGAATTTAATATCGATGGATTTCGCCACGACGCAACTAAACATATTCCATTAGTCTTTTGGCGTACGCTCACTCATAAAATTAACAAGCAACTCAGGGAAAACCAAGAACGTACTTTTTATCAGATAGGAGAGACTTACGGAAGCAGGCCTCTCATTGCTAGTTATGTTCGGAGTGGATTATTGGATGCCCAATTCGATTTTAGCCTCTTTGATGCAGCACAATCTAGCTTTGGTCAAAACCAATCGATGCATTCTTTAGCTGAGCAACTTAGAGAAAGTATTAGATATTATGGAATGACCAATCAGATGGGTGTCATATCAGGTAATCATGACAAAGCCCGTTTCATTAGTTTAGCCAGTGGAGAAGTACGTTGGGAAGAAGATGCAAAACTAGCTGCTTGGACTCGGGATATTTCTGATCCTAGCGAAGAAGGTTATGCTAGGTTACAACTCATGCACACTTGGATATTTACTGTCCCTGGAATTCCGGTCACCTACTATGGAGATGAATTTGGACTACCTGGGGCTAATGATCCTGATAATCGACGACCCATGAAATTTGAGGGGCTGAATTCACTTGAACAGCAAAGCCTATCCCACTATATCAGTATGGCTAGACTCCGGGCTAATCATCTAGCGCTTCATTATGGATCACTTCGATTCGAAACCATTGAAGAGGATGTACTGATATTTGAGCGGGTTTATTTCAACGAATCGATTTGGGTATTCTTCAATATATCCGATAATCCTAAACTAGTAACCTTCGAACACCCTTTCAAAGGGGAGGTTATCTCAATTCAACTCACACCAATGAGCTCTTTGGTTAAGGTGTTTCAACCCTAACCATTAGTAATAATAATCTATCAATCATTTAATCATGAATCTACATCATCAATCTTATTTATCACGTAATCTCAGTTTATTTGTTTTAGGGCTTTTTATGCACACTGTGGCTTGCACACAATCTTCTACCATGGATTTGGTAGCACCTGTGTCCAAAGTAACTCAACCAGAATGGAGTAAAAACGCTACTATTTATGAGGTAAACGTACGTCAATATACCTCAGAAGGTACTTTTAATGCCTTTTCAGAACATTTACCTAGATTAAAAGAGATGGGAGTAGATATTCTTTGGTTTATGCCAATCCATCCAATTGGCAAAGTTAATCGAAAAGAGAATGAAGATAGTATGGGAAGTTATTATTCTGTACAGGATTATAAAGCGGTAAGCACAGACTATGGTACAGAGGAAGATTTCAGAGCATTAGTTGAACAGGTGCACAACCTCGGGATGAAAGTGATTCTAGATTGGGTGCCAAATCATACTGCTTGGGATAATCCCTGGACAGAAAATAAAGATTGGTATGTACTTAATGAGGAAGGTGATTTCATACCACCGTTAGGGACAGATTGGACCGATGTAATTCAACTCAACTATGCCAATGAAGATATGCAAACTTCAATGATCGATGCCATGAAGTACTGGGTCGCCGAGTTTGGTGTAGATGGGTATAGATGCGATGTAGCAGGTAAGGTTCCCGCCGATTTTTGGGTACGTGCTCATAACGAATTAGACAAAGTAAAGGATGTTTTTATGCTAGCCGAAGATGGGGAGCCTGAATTGCTTTTAGAAGCTTTTGATATGAATTATGCATGGGAATATGCACATATCATAAGAGAAATTGCAAAGGGAGCAATGACTTTTGATCGCTTGGATTCCTTGTTAGTAGAAGACGCAAAAAAGTTTCCTGATAATTCGTATCGTATGTTTTTTACGTCGAATCATGATGAGAATTCTTGGAAAGGAACCGATACTGATTTGTATGGGGATAATTTCCAGAATTTTGCGGTCCTGTCAGCTACTATTGACGGTATGCCTTTAGTTTATAGTGGGCAAGAAGCGGTGCTGGACAAGCAATTATTATTCTTTGAAAAAGATGAAATCGGTTGGAAGGACTATGCACTGGTAGATTTTTATTCCGATCTATTGGCATTGAATAATCGAAACGAAGCTCTTTGGAACGGTTCTTATGGTGCTAATCCGGTGCGTATTTCTTCTCCAGAAGGTACGTATGCTTATCAGCGTAATAAAGGAGAATTTGGTGTTTATGTAGGGCTAAATAATACCCAAATGACTCAAGATTTTAACCTACCACTAGAAGTAGGTAATATATATAAGACATATGGGATAGATTCTGCTTTTTATGAAGCAAATGGAAACGATGTCATGAGTATACCAGCTAATTCTTGGGTGATATTAAGTACCCATTAAACTAAAATCATATAATAGCCGCTTTTATAACTTAATTATTATTTGGAGTAACCAATGAATCGAACAAAACCTAACTTGAGAAAAGCAGATATTTGGAACATGAGTATGGGCTTTTTAGGTATTCAAATGGGTTTTGCCCTGCAGAATGCCAATGCCAGTAGAATACTTCAAACCTTTGGCGCTGATGTAGAGCACCTTTCTTGGTTTTGGTTAGTAGCGCCTATCACTGGTATGATTGTACAGCCCATTGTAGGACACTACAGCGATAATACATGGACTCGTTTAGGGCGTAGGCGTCCATATTTTTTAGCAGGTGCTGTGCTCGCTAGTTTGGGACTCATTCTAATGCCTAATGCGGGATTATTTGCTGCTTTTATTCCTGCTTTGTGGGTAGGTGCAGGTATGCTCATGATTATGGATGCCTCCTTTAATATAGCTATGGAGCCATTTAGAGCCCTAGTTGCTGATAAATTACCTAGCTCACAACGAACACTAGGTTTTTCCATTCAAACTGTTCTAATTGGAATTGGCGCCGTAGTTGGTTCATGGTTACCATATATACTGGCTGAAGGCTTTGGGTGGGGTAAAACAGCAGGGGAAGGTGAAATCCCATTGAATTTAATCATCTCATTTGTGGTGGGTGCGGCTATACTGTTGGGTTCTATTGTATGGACCGTGATCACAACCTCTGAGTATAGTCCGCAAGAGCTTGCTGAATTTGATGACAAAGAAGGTGAAACAATAGTGGAAGAAAAGCCCTCTTTAATAGATATATTCAAAGATTTTGCTTCTATGCCCGAAACGATGAAGCAGTTGGGCCTAGTTCAGTTTTTTTCATGGTTTGCATTATTTTCGATGTGGGTATTTACGACACCAGCTATTGCTGAGCATGTTTTTGGGGTGGCTAAAGGGGATACGAACTCTCCATTATTTCAAGAAGCTGGAAATTGGGTTGGAGTTATTTTTGGGGTGTACAATGCCGTCTCTGCTGTATTTGCCTTTTTCCTTCCAAAAATTGCTGCAGTCGTTGGTCGTAAAAAGACGCACGCGATCTCACTCATTTTAGGTGGGCTAGGTCTTATATCGATTTATTTCATTCAAGATAAATACTGGCTTCTTTTTTCTATGATTGGTATTGGGATAGCTTGGGCGAGCATCTTGGCTATGCCATATGCTATTTTGGCTGGATCAATTCCTGCAAAAAAAATGGGTGTATACATGGGGATATTCAACTTTTTTATCACCTTTCCACAGATAGTTAATGGAATTATTGGTGGCCCCATTGTTAAACATCTTTATGGAGGGGAGGCAATATGGGCTTTAGTGACAGCTGGAATTTTTATGTTGTTAGGCGCATGGGCGGTTATGAGGGTGAATGATGTGGATGGGGATTCAGCTATTCCATCGTGATACTAAATTATTCAGAAAAATAAGCAAGGAATTCCCCCCTATTCATTTGCAATTTATTGTGCGATTGAGCGAACCTATCAAACGCATAGAAATTTAATCAAGAATGAATGAGACTTTAATTGATGCATTTCAAATAGCAAATGTTTTCTGGTTTTAACTCAGGCGATAAAGTATAGAAAGTACTAACTTTTATTATGAAATTAGATTCTAAACAGTTTGTTCCATTTGTGCTGGTGATTGCATTCATAGGATTGGTTGCTATCGTATTTTTTTCCTTTAATTTTAATTCAAGACAATTGGAGACCTTCAATAGTATCCTCCAGGAAGAAACCGATTTATTTTTAGTTGAGTATGTTTCTGTATTACAAAGTGGGTTTTTAGACCAAGAAACGGATAGTTTACAATTGGTTTCACTTTCCGATCAATCGATCATTTTGCTATTTGCTGCTCGTTGGTCGGATAAGTCATCTGAAGTGGTTAATCAAATAGAGCAAATAATTAATAGATTTAATTTTACATCTACAGAATACTATGAAAAGGCGCCAAAACTCGTTATTGCATTAGTCTTGGATACGCGAGAAGGCTATGGTAAACAAGTCGAGGGTATACAACTAAACGGAGACAATAAAGTATCGTATGTAGACGATCATGATTTTTCTAAGCAATATCTCATAATAGATGGAAGTAATTTGTTTAACGAATTTCAAATCCCAGGTATTCCTACATTAGTATATCTAATGGATGGACAAATTCTTTGGACACAAGTTGGATATAAAAATTCTTCACAATTACAGCCTTTAACTAATTTAATTAAGACTGGGTTTGGAAGCTAGTAAGGATATAGAATTGGTTCCAAATACCTTTAAAGATCTTGTGGGTGAAGAACAGGTTAAAAAAGATCGAGATACCTTGTTAACTGAGTCTTGGGTTTGTCTTAATGGGATTTGGATGCTGGAGTCTGAAGCACATATTCCTGTTGAAAATAGAGGGATGATGTATGGAGATGGCTTATTTGAGACAATGGTTAGTACTAATGGGCAAATAATATTGCTAAATGAGCACTTGAATCGTCTGAATAACGGTTTAGATTATTTAGGTATCGATTTACAATCATCCAGGGAGGAATGGAGACGGTTGTTTGAAGCTGGTATAAGAAAGAATGGTCATTTAGGTTCGCAGCATATTGTGCGTTTGCAATGTTGGAGGAATGGGGGAAGAGGTTATACAAGTAGAACTTCTAAGGGATCATGGTTCCTTTCCTTTCGCGCAATGCCGAATGAATTTGACAAGACCAGTTATCGTTTAATGAGTAGTTCATTTACGTTGTCCGAAAAAGCAGTACAGGCGAACTTTTTAAAATCATCTAATGCACTATTATATGTAATGGCCGCTACTGAGGCTCAACGAAAAGACTATGATGATGCACTTCTTTGTAACGGTGATGGCTATGTAGGAGAATGTAGTTCTGCAAATATTTTTTGGGTAAAAGATCAAACAATATATACTCCCTCTATAATGTGTGGTATTTTACAAGGCACTCGGCGAGACGCATTGTTGCGCGAGTTATACAATCAATCTTTATTTAGTGTTCATGAGGGACTATTTTATATAGAATCATTGCTCGAAGCGGATTTCGTTTTTTTAACAAGTACTATAAAGGGAATACAACTCGTGCACTCCCTAGACGCAATTCAATTCGGTAAAGATTTGGACATATTAGACTGGGTCAATAAGATATATCAGTCAATTATCTTATAAAAAATGCCTAATGAATTTCGCCATATTAAAGATGTTGAGAGATATTTAAATAGCCTTCCAAAATTTTCTACGTTTGGAGCCAAAGCTGCTAGTTTTTCGCTAAAAAAGGTCAAAGATTTTTTACATGAATTGGGTAATCCTCATAAAAAATTCCCTTCTATTCATGTTGCTGGTACTAATGGAAAGGGGACTGTCTGTCACTTACTAGAAGCTACCTACCGTCACGCTGGATATAAAACAGGTTTATTCACATCACCCCATTTAATTTCATTTAGCGAACGATTTCGAATACAAGGTAAACCTGTATCAGATAATAAATTGGTGGCTTTCTTTGCTCAAGTTTCTACCTTGCTGAATTTATATAAACTTACCTATTTTGAGTTAAGTACGGTTATTGCTTTTACCTTATTTGAGGATGAACATATCGATATAGCAATTATTGAAACTGGCCTTGGAGGGCGATTAGATGCAACTAACGTAGTGCTTCCAGAACTATGTATTATCACCAGTATTTCCTATGATCATACCGATATTCTTGGTGAAGATTTAGCCTCTATTGCTTTGGAAAAAGCTGGTATAATAAAGAAAAAAGTACCTTGCATTGTGGGTAATATTCCCGTTGATGCTTATAGGGTAATAGCTGAGTGTGCCAATAGACAAAAAGCTCCTTTATTTGAAGCCAAACAGTTACAGCCAAGTTTTTCAAAGAATAATATCATACTAAAAAAACCCAATATCGCGCTCAAAACATCTTTCATCGAACAAGTAAATGCTTGGAATGTGGCCATGACTTATCAATCTACTCAGTGTTTAAGAGATCAATTTTCGGTTAGTAAACAAAATTTTATTACTGCTATTCAAGAATTTCCAGGAGTACCAGGAAGGTTTGAACACATACATTCAACTCATGCATGGTATTTCTCAGGATCTCATAATTTAGAAGCAATCAAATCTACTATTAATACCGTTAAGACATTAAAAAACAACAGAAAAGTTATTGTGATGGGAATGATGAAAGATAAAATAAGCAAGGAAATATTAAATCAAACTTTGGATTTTTACGATCGTTATTTTTACGAATTAGAAGGAAAGAGGGCCGCCTCTATGGTAGATATTCCACCACATTTTAATATGAAATCTATGAATAATGGCAATCTAGAATATATATTAAGTGAATTGAAGACATCTTTGGTTATTTTTACTGGAAGTTTTTACTTTTACTCTATTGTTAAAGATTGGATGAGCCGAATATGAATGTGCTTTTCTTGTACGGCCAGAATTTTGACTCCCTTTCCATCCATGAACTCTAAGTATTCATGACGTCGGTACTAACACGTTTATTTAATTAAATTATATGTCTTCACGAACGAATGATGGGCATTCTTGGAATGACCCTGAACAGTTGAAATCCAAAAAGTTACCAAATTTACAGGCTATTGCTAAGTCTTTAGGTGTGAGAAGGGTAACAGGGTTAAAAAAACAGTTGCTTATTGATACTATTCTCGAGGTAAGCTCCGGGCAAACGGCAAACCAAAAAACTAAAAAAGATAGTACTTCAAAAGAAGTAAGTAGCCCACTTTTATTCACGGAACCTAGCACGGCAACTCAAATTAATACGGCGGCGAATAAATTATATGGTGGTGGCGATCACGTTGTTAGTTATAAAGAAGAAAAAGAAGAAGCCAAAAATCAAAAAAATAATAAGCGTAGTGGTAGCAAAAACTCCGATCGTCAGCACAATAACGCGCCAAATAGAGCAAGAAATCGCAGAAAGTATGAACATGACGAGCTTCCAACTTCCGATGCACCTACTCTTAAGGAACGATTAGCAGAATTGGAACCTCAACTTGGACCCTACCTTATTAATGAAGGAACCTTAGAAATTCTTCCAGATGGATATGGATTTTTGAGATCCGTGAATTATAATTATAAGGCGAGTCCTGATGATATTTATATATCACCTTCGCAAATTAAGCGATTTAGACTCCGTCAAGGTGATAGTGTAATCGGTATTATCCGCCCTCCCAAAGTGGGTGAGAGATATTTTGCTCTACTAAGAGTAGAAGGGGTTAATGGGCATATTCCTCGTGATGTAGATAATAGAGGCTACTTCGACGAATTGTTACCTGTCCATCCAGAGCACCGCTACCTTTTAGAATATGTTCCTAATGAGTATACAACCCGTTTAATAGATATGTTTGCCCCATTAGGTAAAGGGCAGCGTAGTTTAATTGTTGCACAACCGAAAACAGGAAAGACTACCATATTACGTAATATTGCCAATGCGGTCAGCCAAAATCATCCAGAGGCAAAAATATTAATTTTACTGGTTGATGAACGCCCTGAAGAGGTCACTGAAATGGAACGAGGTGTAGAAGGGGCAGAAGTGGTTGCCTCTACTTTTGATGAGAAACCTGAAAATCACGTTGGCTTATCGGAAATTGTATTCGAAAAAGCCAAACGAATGGTTGAGAGTGGACATGACGTGCTACTTTTATTGGATTCAATAACGAGATTGGCTCGAGCATATAATGTATGTGCGGGGAATAAAGGAAGGACCATGAGTGGTGGGGTAGATTCGGAAGCTTTAAAAGTACCTAGGCAGTTATTTTCATCTGCCCGTAATATTGAAGGAGGAGGTTCACTAACCATCGTTGCAACCGCCTTAATTGATACGGGTTCTCGTATGGATGATGTAATATTCGAAGAATTCAAGGGAACAGGGAATAGTGAAATTGTACTAGATCGCCGTATCTCGGATCGTAGAATTTACCCAGCCATTGATATCTTTCGGTCTGGAACGCGGCGTGAGGAGTTGTTAGTTAGTGATGAGGAAAGGGAAAAGGTTGTGTTATTACGTCGTCACTTAACAAATATGAGCCCTTTTGAAGCGATGGAATTCATCTTGGATAAAATTAAGGGAACAAGGGATAATTTAGATTTTCTAGTCTCTATGAACAAACATTAAGATAATTTCATCTTAACGAAAAAATACTAGGTAAATAGTAGTAAAAAGCTATTCAGTAAACATACTCATTGCTTAAGTCATTGCTATACTAAATCCTACTGTCAGCCTCGATTTTAGCAAAACTCTAAGTTATAAAATAGTACATATGAACCTTTCATCATCTTATGATACCATTGTAGTTGGTTCGGGGCATAATGGTTTAGTCACGGCTTGTTATCTCGCTAAAGCCGGCTACAAAGTTCTAGTTATCGAAAAAAACGACAACATAGGAGGAGCAGTACGCACCGAAACTATGTTTAAGTCTGATGAAAACCCTCATGGGTTTCGTATGGATGTGGGGTCATCCGTTCATATAATGATTCATCAAACAGGTATAATTGAAGAATTAAAATTGGAAAAATATGGCTTGGAATATATCGATATGGACCCAATTATGTCTTATCCAGTTCCTACATCTAAAGGAGTAATACATTTTTGGAAAGATCTTGAAAGAACCCTTGAATCTATTGCGACCATAGCCCCCAAAGATGTAAAAAACTATAAGAATTTCATTGAATTCTGGGGTAAAATTAACCAAGGAGTTCTCGCTTCATTTATGACCCCACCTAAAGGGGGTAAAATTGTAAGTGAAATTGTTAAAGCCCAAATCCGTGATGGTTCTATGTTCAATAAAGGAGAACATATGATAGGCTTACAACGAATTTTGTCAAGTTATGGGAAAGTAGTGGATGATGCATTTGAGAGTCCACATCTTAAAGCAGCTTTAGTCTGGTTTGCTGCTCAATCGGGACCTTTACCTGATCAAAGTGCTACAGGTGATTTTGTGGGATGGCAGTCTATGCTGCACGAGTCTGGTGCAAAGCATCCGAAGGGTGGGAGTGGAATGCTTACTCAAGCAATGAAGAATCTAATTCTGGTTCATGGAGGTACTATTTTGACGGATACCCCAGTAGAAAAAATTTTGGTGCGTTCTGGCCGTGCAGTTGGGGTACAAACCAAAGAAGGAGAAGAGTTTTTCGCGCCAATTGTAGTCTCCAACGCTCATGTTCAAACAACAATGCTAAAAATGGTTGGCCCAGATCATTTGGCTAGTTCCATGATCGAAAAAGTTAAAAACATTAATGTTGGGAATGGTTTTGGAATGGTAATTCGCTGCGCAGTGGAGGAATTACCTGTTTATACTGCATCCCCGGAAGACCCATTTATCCATAATGGTATTCAGTTGCTGGCTCCTTCGGTGCAATATATGAATGAAGCCATTGGAGATTATATTCAATCCAAACCACCACGTAAACCAGCGGCACTTGCAATGACCTTCTCAAAAATTGACCCAGAAGTAGCGAAGGATGGAAAACATACTATGTTTGTTTGGGCCCAATGGCATCCATATAATCTTGCAAATGGTGAAAAGTGGGACGATATCCGTGAGCGAGAAGCCCAAAAAATCTATGATGTGGTGGTAGATTATGCCCCAAATATGAAAGATAAACTCATCGATTGGTACATTCAGAGTCCTCTAGACATTGAACGGAAACATGGCTTACTCAAGGGTAATGTTATGCATGTTGAAATGAGTTTTGATCAAATGTTTATGTTTCGTCCTATTCCTGAAATGAGTGCTTATGAAACCCCTATTGAGCATCTATATCTGTCGAGTGCTTCATGTCACCCTGGGGGGGGGGTATTTGGTGCAGCTGGATATAATGCGGCTCAGGTTATCTTGAAAAAGTACAAGAAACGCTCATGGCTGCAAAGCATTTAGAAGTACCAGAAGATATTTTTTTTATGTTGAATCCAAACTATTCAAACTCAGAAGCGAACTCTAATCTAGCTAGTTTAAGCCAGTATGTGTCGATTAACCTTACAAAGCTGGATCATAATATTGAAGCTATCAGAAGCTGTTTAGCAGCTAATACTCAACTCTGGCCTGTTATTAAAGATGATGCATATGGGCATGGAGCTATCCCACTTGCTAAACATTTAAGCTCCTTAGTGCATGGTTTTTGTGTAGTACGTTCTTCAGAAGGAGTAAGGTTAAGGGAGGCGGGTATAAGGAAGCCCATATTGGTATTTGAACCTCCCGATGAGCGTAGCATTTCTTTGTTTAGTTCCCATCAGTTGATCGCATCGGTGAGTCATTCCAGACATTTAGGCCTGCTAGAGACTGGTTGCTCATACCATGTGAATATAGATACCGGGATGAAGCGTTTAGGAGCCTCCGTCGAAGAGCTTCCTAGGCTTTTAGAAGTCATAAAAAAGCGTACAGATCTACGGGGAGAGGGTGTGTATACACATTTTTTCCAAGCTGATGATCCTTACTCTCCAACAGTAGCTAAGCAGTTAGATCAGTTTCAACAGCTTCAGTCTCATTTTCCAACCGAATGGCTACGTCATACCGCTAATAGTGGGGCTATATTTCATTATTCAAAGCATCTTTCATTATTATATGATGCAGTTCGGCCTGGTATTTGTTTATATGGATATAGTGCAGGTAAACAAGCCATTGACTTGCTACTTCCTATACTTTCGTGGCAGAGTCAACTGGTGCATTATCAACCCATAAAGATAGGGGAATCGGTGAGTTATGGAGCTCGTTGGAGAGCACCAAGTGACGGCTGGATAGGGGTTATACCCGTAGGTTATGTTCATGGATTGTCACGTTTATTGAGTAATCAAATGAAAGTAAGAATCCAAGATGCATTGTACGAACAGGTAGGCTCTATTACTATGGATTTTACGCTTATTTGGCTCGGCAAAAATCAATTACCAGTAAATACCCCAGTTTATCTACTAGATGCACAACGTCTTAGGGCTAATATTTGGGCACTAAAAACTAATACAATAGCCTATGAAATCACTACAAGAATATCCCCTATAGTGCCTAGAGTTTATGTATTCTAATAGGCAATATAATCTAGTATAATATTCCAGTAGACCAAATCCCCATATGAGTTTAGCGAGTCAGGAGCCTGGATAACTCTATGTTCACCTTCGGTCATTCCCAAAACCCCGCGTACAAAACCAACACCTCGACTGCTTTGATATGTACCTATTTCAGCAAATTGAGTAGATGCTTGGGATCCATTCAAATAAGAGCTGTCAATGATATTGTCTCGGGAAGTTCCTCCTCTGAATGTAGTATAATAAAGGAAAATATTGTCACGTATCGTCACTTCTTGGGTTCCTATACCTCGTTCCATAATGTAAACAACTAGTCCATCGTCATAGTTTATTATTTCTATAGCCTCCGAAACGTTGGGGAAACTAGGAGCGTCAGAATAATCATAAGTAAAGTAATAGGGATCTTCTTCACATCCAGCAATCAGAACAATGGTTAAAAAAGCAATAAAAATACCGAATGAATGCATAGAAGTAGTAATGTAATTGGTAGTATATTGCATAAAACTCATGAGATTTTAGATGATAAAATATAAGATTTTTTTAGGATGATTTCTCCAGTACATAAAAGCGTTAATGCTCTCCAAATGCTTTGCGTAACTCTTTATTACGTTGACGAACAGCTATAGCAGAAACTCCAATGGCTAACTCATATAAAATAGTCAATGGGATTGCAATTAAGATTTGTGAAATTGGATCTGGAGGAGTTAAAAAAGCGGCCATTACTAAGCATAAAATGATGGCATGTTTTCTATAGTTTCGCAGAAATGATGGGGTTAAGAAACCTGCCTTCGAAAGACCATAGCTTAACACAGGCACTTGGAAGATAACTCCACAACTGACTACCCACATGGCCAAAGAACTGAAGTAAGCATTTATATCAAAATCATTCCGTACCAATCCACTATCAGAAATATTGAAATTGGCAAAAAACTGTAAGGCAAAAGGAACTAGGATGAGATACCCAAAAGCGATACCCATGCCGAAAAAGAAAGTGATAAAAAATGCGGTAAGTATTGTTTTCCAGCGTTCTTGTTTCTCCAAAGCAGGCGCAATAAAAGCCCATATTTGATAGAAAAACAACGGCGAACCAATGATGAATCCAGAAATAAATAACATACCCCAATAGGTGAAGAACTGTCCGGGTAATTTCCTGGATTGCAGGGTGAGATCAATCGCATCTACACGAATGATATCATACATGAAAAATGATGCTCTAGTAGGGCCAAGAAGCAGGGTATCTATGATGAAATCAGAAAAAATAAAGGCTCCGATTACACCAATTACAACTCCGACCATACCCTTAATCAAGCGCCAGCGAAGCTCTTCTAAATGCTCCAAAAAAGACATCTGATCAGTTCGATCCTTAGGCTTTGGAGCCTTCGGTGGAGTGCCTTTTATAATTTGGCGTTCCTTCAAGTGGGCCTCTGTTTACTTTAAGATTAGTAGAGTGGATATTGATCACACATCTCTTTAACCCGACCAGCAACCGTTTTGTGATTCGATTCACTCTCTGGATGTTTTATTACTTGATCGATCAGGTTTGCAATCTCAATGAACTCACTTTCTTTGAATCCTCGGGTGGTCATTGCGGGGGTTCCTAATCGTATTCCAGAGGTTATAAAAGGACTTTCTGTATCAAAGGGAACCATATTCTTGTTCACGGTGATGGCTGCTAAACCTAGCGCTTCCTCGGCTAACTTGCCCGTTACATTTTTGTTCCGTAAATCAATTAAGATGAGGTGATTGTCCGTTCCGCCACTTACAATAGTGTATCCTAGCTCTAAAAATCGGTATGCTAGCGCTTTAGCATTGGCTTGAACCTGGGTTTGATATTCTTTGAAATCGGGTTTAAGCGCTTCTTGATAGGCTACGGCTTTTGCAGCTACTACATGCATAAGCGGTCCACCTTGGGTACCTGGGAATACAGCGGAATCAAAAAGTTCTGACCAATTTTTAGTTCTTCTGGATTTTGCTGCAACAACTCCTAGGGTATTTGGACCATCTTTACCCACTAAGATCATCCCACCTCGAGGTCCACGAAGTGTTTTATGTGTGGTAGTTGTAGCAACATGGGCATAAGGTAGGGGGTCGTTTAGATTACCAGTCGCAATAAGCCCAGCTGTATGTGCCATGTCCATCCACAATAAAGCACCTACTTCATCCGCAATGGCTCGGAATGTTTCATAATCATAATCTCTGGAGTACGCAGAAGCACCTATAGATATTAGTTTGGGTTGAACTTTTTTTGCTTTATCTCTGATCTTATCATAATCCAAAAGACCAGTATGTTCGTCTACACCATAGAATTCAGGTTTAAAGTAGATGCCTGAAAAATTTACAGGCGAACCGTGAGTCAAATGCCCGCCATGCGCTAAATCAAAACCTAGTAAGGTATCACTGGGTTTCATCACTGCTAAGTATACAGCTGCATTTGCCGAAGCTCCAGAATGAGGTTGTACATTCACCCAGTCAGCACTATATAATTGTTTAGCTCGATCTCTTGCCAAGTCTTCGATAACATCGGCAAACTCACACCCACCATAGTATCGTTTTCCTGGATACCCTTCTGCATATTTGTTGGTTAGTACACATCCATTTGCCTCCATAACGGCTTTAGAGGCAAAATTTTCAGACGCAATAAGCTCTAGATTATCATTTTGGCGAGTGGTTTCTTTTTGCAATAAATCAAAGATAGAGGGGTCTTGAGAGTGAATACTATTCATAGATGTTAGCTAATAATTTATGAGTGAGATGAGGTTAGGTGAGAGATTTTTTGGACGCGACGTTCATGGCGTCCTCCTTCAAACGGTGTTTCTAACCAGTTTTTTAGAATATTTTTTAGTATTTCAGGTTCGTTTTCTAAACTTTGCCCTGGCAGACATAATATGTTGGAGTTATTGTGCTGTCGAGTCAGGGCAGCGGTTTCTGCATCTTGGACCAATGCGGCTCTCACACCACTATACTTATTGGCCGTCATGCAAACTCCTTGACCACTACCACAAATAAGAATGCCTAATTCAGCATCGCCTTGATCAATTTTTTGTGCTACTTGAACCGCATATTCTGGGTAATCTACGGAGACTTCACTATGAGTACCTAGGTCATCTACATCAACCCGAAGATCCTTCAATATTTGCAGTACTACACATTTTGCTGCATATCCTGCATGGTCGCTTGCAATGGGGATTTTCATAAAAATAAGTAGTGTTACTGGAACGAATAAAAATAAGCTAAATATCTTTAAAAAAACGCTTAGTTTAAAGAAGAAACCATAAATTATGAAGGAGCTTGTAAGCTTATACCCCCCCTAATAAATGAGGCGGAAAAGGGGCGGAAAAACTGGCGTGAAGGGGCATTGAACTCATTCTATAGCCTAAAAAATATCTCTTAACCAGTCATATCGATGAAAAGTTTAAATGAAAAAAGCTACGAAACCGAACTCAATGCCATTAAAGCACTACTACCCGAATTGGATGAAATTATTCACAAAATCAGAGCCGATAACCAGTTTAAAATCGAGCATAAAGCTAAAAATGACTTAGTAACCTCCGCGGATCTTGCCTCAGAGGCGTTCATAGTTAGTCGATTGAGTGAATTATTTCCCGATGATGTAATTTGGGCAGAGGAAAATCATGCCCAGCCAGAGGAGTTAGATCAACGAATCTGGATTATAGATCCCATCGATGGCACGACTAATTTTTCACATAGTTTTGCACCTTATTGTGTTTCCATCGCTCTTTGGGATCGAACGGAATTGGTACTTGGGTTAGTCTATGAGTTGGCGCATAAACAATGTTTCTATGCCACAAAAGGAAAAGGGGCTTATTTGGATGGCACTTTGCTTTCTGTCAGTCCTTGTACTCAGCCCGAAGACTCTCTCATAGCTACAGGCTTTCCCTATACGGAATTCTCACGGGTTCATTCATTTTTGACTTTGCTTAAGGTACTGTTTCAAGAAACTCATGGTGTTCGAAGAGCGGGGGCGGCTTCGTATGATTTATGTGCGGTTGCTGCTGGTTGGGTTGAAGGTTTTTTTGAAGAAGGCTTAAAGGTATGGGATGTAGCAGCCGGTGGGTTCATTGTTCAAGAAGCGGGGGGATATATTTGCGATTGGGAAGGCGGAAATCAGTGGCTTACCGGAAAGCAAATAATTGCAGGGAATAAACCTATAAAAAAATATTTACTCGAACGCATACAGGGTATTTATCCAGGATTTGGTTCTACGTAAATTGTATTGATAATTTTCTATTATCCAGAGTTTAATTCTATGTCTATGAGTCCCTATATCCATTCAGAGCAAACCCGAGAAGCCACTTTTGCACTCATCCAAATGAGCTGTGGTATCGATCTAAATGAAAACCGGGGAAAAGCGGTTACCAAGATTCGAATGGCAGCAGAACAGGGAGCACAAGTGATGGTTCTGCAAGAGTTATTTGCTTCACAATATTTCTGCTTCACCGAAGATTATGACCATTTTGGCTTAGCAGAGACGATACCTGGTACATCGACTATAACCTTTTCTAAACTAGCAAAAGAACTAGGGGTGGTTATAGTAGCCTCTCTGTTCGAAAAACGGGCTCAAGGACTTTACCACAATACCGCGATTGTTATCGATGCCGATGGAGAGATAGTTGGAATGTACAGAAAAATGCACATACCAGATGATCCTGGCTATTATGAGAAATTTTATTTTACTCCAGGAGATCTTGGTTACAAGGTTTTCCCCACGCGATTTGGCAGAATAGGAGTACTTATTTGTTGGGACCAATGGTATCCAGAAGCGGCTCGATTAACAGCGTTAAAAGGTGCTGATGTATTGGTGTATCCAACTGCCATTGGATGGGCTCAATCACAAGATCCTGAAACCAACGATGAGCAACATCAAGCTTGGCATACTATACAGCGTTCTCACGCTGTGGCTAATGGAATTCCTGTACTTTCAGTGAACCGAGTTGGGGTAGAAGGTGACATGCAGTTCTGGGGACAATCATTTGCATGCAATGCCTTTGGCAAGGTGCTTTGTCAAGCATCTGAAGGCAAAGAAGAAGTTTTGATTCAACCGATTAATTATAGCCAGTCGGATGCCTACAGAATTTATTGGCCATTTCTACGAGACCGAAGAATTGACAGTTATCACCCCATTACCAAGCGGTTTTTAGACGATGAATCCTGAATTGAAAGCAGACCGACATTCAGTAGACGCCAATCAAATACCGTCTAATGTCTCTTCACATGTGTACTCATTTGACCATGTAAATACTTCTGGGGTTAATGTCACTGATATGGGATATCGTTTCCCAGCAGAATTTGAAACTCATGAGGCAACGTGGTTAAGTTGGCCGCACAATCCTAACACTTGGCCGAGAATGTTGGACCGGATTATTCAAAATTATGCGGAATTCGCAGCAGGTCTTACCCATGAAGAACGAGTTAACATTAATGTTAATACCGTTAAAATGGCTGAATATGTTAGCGAATTAATTGAGCAGAAAGGAGGGAATTTAAGCAGTCTAGAGTTGCATCAATTCCCAACCAACGATGCTTGGTGTCGCGATCATGGGCCTTGTTTCTTGGTTCGAGATCAGAAGGTTGACTCGTTAATACTGCTGGATTGGGAATATAATGCATGGGGCCAAAAATATTCCCCTTTTGATCTGGATAATGCAATTCCAACGCAGGTAGCGAATTTTTTAGCCATACCTAGTATCCGACCAGCTATTGTAATGGAAGGGGGTTCAATAGAAACCAACGGCCAGGGTGTTTTAATGACAACTAAAGCATGTTTATTGAACCCAAATCGTAACCCTCATTTAAATCAATCACAGATTGAGGGATACTTGGAGCGCTTTTATGGCGCCAACCAAATTTTGTGGCTGGGTGATGGATTAGCTGGGGATGATACAGACGGTCATATTGATAATATGACAAGATTTGTCTCAGCTCGTACCATAATAAGTGCATTAGAGAATAATAGTAAAGACGAAAACTACAAAGTATTACAAGAAAATTGGGAACGCCTAAGTGGGTTTTACTTTACCGATGGTTCCAAACCCGAACTTGTTGCATTACCCATGCCTTCTCCGATCATCTACCAGGGGCAACGATTACCTGCTTCTTATGCAAACTTTTATATAAGTAATGATTCGGTGTGGGTTCCTATTTTTGATGACTCAAATGATCAGTTCGCTTTGGGAATTTTACAAGAGTGTTTTGCAGACAAAGTCGTTCGAGGTATTCATGCCCGTGAATTAGTTTGTGGTTTAGGAGCTCTCCACTGCCTAAGCCAACAACAGCCTGTAAGCCAGCATCAAACTAGACCATAACTTTTAGCTTAAATAAAAGGTGATTTAATAGACCGATTGAGTAAGGGGTCTTTATTTAATAGGTCGAATCGCAATACGCTTGAATTCGACTTTATCCCCATGGTCCTGAAGAGAAATATGTCCAATTCCTGCCATAGCCCAGTCGGAATCATCATACCACTTACTTTCTATTTTACGCTCAAGAAAATCGTCACTTTTAAGGTTATATTGGAGAACTAATTTTTCATTTAACCAGTGCTCAACTTCATTATCAAGCACCCTTATTCCCGCTACATTCCATTGACCTGCAGGTAGATATGGAGATGTCTGAGGGGGATACATATCGTACAATGAAGCCACTTGACGATGGGGTAGTGATTCAGAGGGTGCTAGCTTGTTATCCAGCAATTGATATTCAGGTCCTGTTTCATAGTCATCTTTATAGTTGCTCGCCTGAATTACATGATACATAATACCGCTATTCGCACCTGGTGACATTCTGTAGTGTACTTCTAACTCAAAATTATCAAATAGCTCCTTAGTCACAATTGACTGGCCAAAACCTGTATTTTTGTCTACGGCATCTCCTTGTTTTGAAACAGTGAGTAATCCATCGATAATTTCCCATTTTCCCGGTATAGCTTCCTGATTAAACCCAGTCCAGGCATCCATATTTGAGTGGGTTTGCGAATCAAAAAGTACGATCCAATCCGAGATAGATTCAACCATTATTTTTGAGTCTAAAGAGTTCTTAGTCTCATCAGCCACCTTGTCTTTAGATGTTTCGGGGGTGTTACTGCACCCATTAAAACCAAGCATCATAAGAATGCTTAAAAGCAATAAATAGGGGGGATTTTTTAACATATCCATCATCTTATCGATTGATTATTTTGGGTTAAAATTAACACTTTTTTTATCGTTTACATACTGTTGATATCGAAGGGGTAATATAAATGCAGGTTGATTTGGCACGGCTTTAAAACGATACTCCAAGTCAATAGAAGGTTTAATAGGACGATCATCCGTACTCCAACGAAAGCCTTCCAGTCTCCGAAGAGAAAGGCTACTGTCTTCTTCAAAAACAAAGCCTTGAGTAGCAGTAGCAACTAATTCATCAACGTCATCCTCCACAAAACGTATATTCGCTAGAGGAGTTTTTAATTCAATTGCCCCATCGTTTTCATCCTCTTCATTTTGGGTAAAGTAAAGAATGGTCACATTAGGTTCTAAGGTCATAGTATGAAGGCGTCCGTCTATAAATCGTGTTATTACCGTATCGGCTTTTAGTTGATTAAAACGTCCTGATTTCTCTGCTCTAACAGTAACAAAGGCCTCATTGAATAGGTATAGTAGGCTTAGTTTATTACTATCGGTTTGGGCAATAATAGTTTTTGCATTTAGTTCGGTATTATCATACCAGGCGATGGGTTGGCCTGTTAAGGTAAATTGTTCGAATTCTGATTCATATTTCAAACTATCCGAATGGGTAGAGAAGTTTTGACTCCAACTACTGCTCAGTGAATCACTTTGAAATATAAAGGTACTATCCTGATCATATATGTTAATATGAGGAGCAAATACGAAGGTCGTATCTGATTCGATATCGGGGGTGATTTCTGGCGTTGGATCATCTAGAGTATTAATATCTGGTGTGTTGATATTAGGCGTTGGTTTATCTGGAGTATCATTAACTGCAGATTCAATCGTTCGTATAACTGCATTTCCAATGAGTTGACGGAAGCCTGTCGAGTCTGCGTAGATTGAATCGGCACGAATGCGTTGCTGATCGCTAGTATTATGTATAAGTACATTACCAGACAAGTAACTCCTCTTTGACTTACGTGCGAGGGTCATGAAATCACTTTCCGCATAATCTTCCTCGGTAAGCAGTTGTACATGCTCAATAAACAGGGCACTATCTTGCTCTTCAAAGTACGTTCCCCTGTTGGCTGTGAGTACTCCTGTGCTATCTACAAGCCTTATGCCATTAGTGAAGTAAGCAATTTTTTCTTCGAAATTATAATCTACTGATGTGCCAAATAGACCAGTATTCTCCTGCTCAATAATTACCCTGCCTCTTAAGAGGCTTCGTTCGTCTTTACTAAAATAGCGAAGCGAATCGGTCCAAATAATGGCATTCTCTGTTTCAATTTGAAGGTTACCAATCGCTAGTAATTCACTGCGATCTAAGTACCGATAAGCTGTATCACATACCATTGCTAAACCATCTACGGTAAGACGTGCCTGAATTAGGCGTTGAACAGGCTCTTGTTCGTATATAGTTCGTTCGGCTGATTCGAAACGTAATAATTCAACAACATTTTGTGCCTGCAATGGACTGCTAACTATGCTAAATAACACCCCAATGCCACCCAGTAGTAAGAATAAACTCCTTTGATTATTCGCTGAAGGCGTCCAATAATTTTTTATTCGGCAATAGGCACGCTTAATCGATGACAACAGTACCACCCCCTTCGTTTAAAGTGTACTCGCTTAAATCTGTATTTCCTTCAAAACCTAAAGCAGAAATACTATCTGGAGGAGCAATAAAGGTTACAAATAGGGGAGTGCTTATTCGATCCTGAAAACGTTGCCATTTTAGATAGTCAGATCTCAAGACTTTTTCCTCCATTGTGCTAATTTCAACATTGTGATACATTTCAAATATTCCAACAGACGACCTATAAAGAGCACTATCACAGATTATAATGCTCTGTAATTTGCCTGTTGCTTCCTCATAAGTAGTAATTAAAATAGGACCAGATATTTCAGTAAAGCTTTCCTCACTATTCTCTACAAATTTTGCATAACTAGCTTCTAAATCGAGTACTTTTTGACCCTCATCCATTAAATTTAGACGGAATCCCCAGCTTTCAGAAGAACCGATTTTATCAGCTTGTAATACCTGATCAATCTGTTGGGTATCAAATTCAGATAAATCCTGGCAGGATAGTAGTACTAGACTTAATAAGGCACATACTATAAACGTATTATTTGTAAACTGAAAGACTTTCATGGCAAATAGCTAGGATGGAGTGGTGCCAAAATACCGGTCTCCTGCATCACCGAGTCCAGGAAGGATGTAAGCCTGCTCATTCAATTCACGATCGAGGTAGGTGGTAATAATGGGGACATCGGGATGATTGTTATGCACCTTCTCAACACCTTCCGGGGCTGCAATTACACAAGTGAAAACAATATCATTTGCTCCGTTTTCTTTTAAGTAGCTAATAGCATGGGATGCACTACCGCCTGTGGCAAGCATAGGATCAACTACGATGCATGTTCCATGATCTAGTCCTTCAGGTAAATTGTCGTAATAATTAATGGGCTCATGTGTTTGATGATCACGGTAAACACCAATATGGCCTACTTTGGCATTGGGCACGAAGTGTAGGATTCCTTGAACCAAACTTAAGCCTGCTCTAAGTATAGGAACAACATGAACGGTTTTATCCAACTCCACCCCCGAAGTATGTTCCAGGGGTGTTTGAACCTGTACATCCTTGGTACTTACGTGCGAGAGAGCATGATATCCTAAGATACCCCCTAATTTATCCATTGCTTCTCTGAACGCTTGAACCCCTGAGTGTTCATCTCTGAGTTTGGTTATGTAGAGATGGACTAGGGGGTGTTCAATTACCTGCAGATACTTGTTTTGAGGCATATCATTCAGTGCCTTAGTTTGCTTCGTAGGAATCAAAATAGGTTTTTGTTGCTTTTGCAACTACACCAGAAAGGGCAAATAAGGCAATTATATTAGGGAATGTCATAAGTCCCAATGCAATGTCACCAATGGCCCATACCGTTTCAAGGGCTAATATAGCTCCTAAGAAGTGCATGACTAAATACACCATTTTATAATAAATGATGGAAGAATCACCTGCTAAGTATTGAATAGAGCGGTCCCCATAATAACTCCAACTAATGGCGGTGGAGACCCCAAACAAAATCACACAAATGGTAACGATATATTTACCACCGGCAAATAGGGGGGAGAGACCTTTCTCAAAAGCCAATGCGGTTAATGGTGCTCCATTCTCTACAATACTGGTTTGAAGTTCACCTAAGTTTTCACCGGTCAATGTTTGAATAGTCACAGATCCATCTTCTAAGACAACAATTTGGCCACTAAATAGTTCTTCTCTGTCCATGTCTGTGTATAACTCTCCGTATGAATAATCATTCCGAAGAATCTCTCCATTGACAGGGAGACCGTTTGATACGGTTAAAATGGTACTTTCGTCGTCTATTTCAAAGCTAGTTTCTAAGGCATTGGTGGTAAAAACAGTCGGGTGTTTTTGTTCCCATACTCCAGTACTTACAATTACTAAACCTGTCATAGTACAAACCACAAGAGTATCTATAAAAGGCTCTAAAAGTGCAACAACTCCCTCACGAACGGGCTCTTTAGTTTTTGCAGCGCCATGAGCAATGGGTGCGGAACCCTGACCCGCTTCATTTGAAAATAAACCTCTTTTGATACCCCACACTAAGGTAGTTAAAAACAAGCCCGAACCAATTCCAAAAGCACCTGCCTTAGGTGTAAAAGCATATTCAATGATCGTTCCGAATGCTGGTATTACTTTTTCAACATTCAATAATAAAATAATGAGTGCTCCAAGTACATATATGATTGCCATTAAGGGCATTAAACTTGCGGTTACTCGACCAATACGTTTGATTCCACCTACTATGACGAATCCAACGAGAGAGGCTGTTGCTAGCCCAGTAATCCATCCTGGGATAAGAAAGGTGGCTTTCATAGTGTCAGCCACGGTATTTGCCTGTACGGCATTTCCAGTTAAGAAAGAACATATAACGGCCATAGCAGCAAAGAAGACTGCTAACCACTTCCACTGTTCGCCTAGGCCTTTCTCGATGTAATACATAGGACCACCAGAGACCGACCCATCACTATTTTGTATTCTGTATTTCACGGCCAAAGTACACTCAGTATATTTAACTGCCATGCCAAAAAAAGCGGTAACCCACATCCAAAACAGTGCGCCTGGCCCTCCATAATGAATGGCAATGGCAACTCCTGCAATGTTCCCGATACCCACCGTTGCTGATAAAGCAGTAGTTAATGCTTGAAAGTGGTTGACATCCCCAATTGCGTCAGGATGGTCAAATTTTCCCATTACGGTTAAAATTCCATGCTTAAAATATCGTATTTGAACAAAGCCTAATCGAAGGGTGATAAAAATTCCAAAACTGAGTAATACAGCAACCATGAACGGGAAGAAGGATGGAGTACTCCAAACCAAATCATTTAAAGTGTCAACTATAATCTCAAAAGTTTCCATGTGCTAGTAGATGTGGTGATTATTGGTTATTTATTACACAAATATAATAACCAAAGTAATAAAGAATTGGTAAAGTATACTTGAGATTAATAAATAATGAATTAGGACGAATTATTATTGTAGAATGAACGATTTGATTAAGATCTATCGTTTACTTAAAAAATCTTGATTTAGGTTATTAAAAAAAAAAGTTTAATATGACAAAGTCAGACATGGTAGATATCATATCCTCGTCGGTTGGATTAACTAAAGTAGAAACGGAAGCGGTCGTTAACGGCTTTATGGAAACGGTTATTGACGCTATGAAACGGGGAGAGCATATCGAGCTTCGTGGTTTTGGCAGTTTTAAAGTAGTTAAGCGAGCTCAAAGAGTAGCTAGAAATCCAAAAACTAATGAAGAAGTAATCGTTCCCGAACAGTATGCACCCGTTTTGAAAATTTCTAAAGATTTTAAACAATCGGTAAATAAAACTCTCTCTATATAGTTTTGAATTAATTTTAATTCAAATAGTCTTTGCTAGATTAAATTTGTATATTCTCACTCTTAGAATTTAACACAAATAGTTTACAGTTTATTCAGTATGCCAAGCGGAAAAAAAAGAAAACGAGCCAAAATAGCCAAGCACAAACGAAAAAAACGATTACGCAAAAATCGTCACAAGAAAAAAAAGTAATTTTTAAAGCCTCTTTCACGAGGCTTTTTTCTTAGTTAGTACTTAAATCTTATCTTTGGAATCGTAATTTAGATTTATTTCGAGCCTCCATGAAGAACGTAACATTAATCAATTGGCTAAACTAGCTACGAGTAAGTCTGATGTTCGTTAACAACATAAAATTAATCTGATGTATTTAATTAAATAGCTAAATTTATTGATTGCTCAATGATTGCTTCTGAAATTTTTATTACTCTACTGCTGCGAACAAGTAAAGATTTTAGACTTTTTTTAACGAACATCTTCAAGTCTTGCATATCTAATGTTTTACTTAAATCGAATTGGAAATAAGAAATTAACTGGATATTTGATAAATATTTCCCACTGTCATCCCCCTCAATTTCTATGTGCCAACGCGTAATATTAGATTGAGATCCAAAATCAGATTGAATGCGCTGAGTAATTAAATCCATCCATAGGCTTGCAAAATCCATTCTGTAATTACCTTTTCCTTCTTTAAATTTAGGTTGGCACTGATTGGGCTTAAATGACAACATGAGTTCAACATCTATATTAGGCTTCGTATTAGCTTGTTTTAACTCATTGATACCACGCAACGGATGGCTATCAAGCCCATTAAGCTGATTAGCAAGTTTGAATTCTCGATATTGATCCCAATCAAAATTTATCGATAATTTTTGTAGGTAGTGAGTACTTACTTCTAACTTGATGTTTAGTTCTAATCCAGTTGCAAATATTGTATTATCTTGCCATGTCCTAAAGCTTTCGGTTTGGATATGTTTATTTTCGACGTCCGATTGAATAGTGTTGACGATAGATAGGAAAATAGGGTAGTTCATTCAGTTTGGTTTATGTTGCAACACTTTTGGATTGCTATAAATTTACTATTTGCATAGATCCACCATTTATTAAGATATACTCAATAAAAAAGCATAAAGTACATCAATTACACTAGTGAATTATTACGAATTAATTTATTTAAATAAAGAGCTGAACATCAAATTAAAGTCACAAACTTTATATCGTATAGTCTCTCCACTCAAAAATGTAGTTGAGCTTTACATTGGAGAATACTGTGTCCGATTTCATGCAGTCCCACCAACTCCGTATGTGTATGTACGTAGTTGGAATTCAGTTAAGAAAAAAAATACTATTAATTTTTTTCCTGATCTATATGGCCAAACGGTAGTAAAAATTATCTCTTTGACCCAAGAAAGATATCTCGGTATACTTCTTTCAGGCGGAGCGACACTTTGGTTAGAAGTTTTTGGTTCTCGGACCAACTTGTACCTAGAGGCAAGAGGGGAGTTTTTTGATTCTTTTAAGATTTCTCATCCAAGTCTGAAGACTGCCGAACAAAGATGGAAGAAGGTATTGGAGCAAAACATTTCCTCTAGTAACGATACAGAATTGTTTGATGCTGTTGGTCAAGCAATTAAAAAGGCAATTACTGATGATTTACTAATCGGTCAAGAAGATAAAATCAAAAAGCAATTAGATACAAATAACCTTAAGAAAAGACTCTATTCGTTAAACCCTTCTATTGAAAAAACTCATTTAGAAGAACTTATACTTTTACATTTACCTGAAATTGTTGATTTAAAGGATCTTCATACATTCGCTATGATATGTCATCATCAACTAGTATTTAGTGCTGAGTTTAGGCTTCTAGCCGATGGAAGCAGAACGTTATTTCCTGAAGCCTATTTACCCAAACAAACTAAAGAGATATTCCAAAATATATCTGACTTAATAGTACGGCACTCATCCAATTTACAACGTGAGGGGCGATACAGGAAATTGTTACGCATAAGTCAAAAAGAACTAGACAAAGCAATAAAAAAAACTAGAGTCAACATAAAACAATTAGATAAAGCCGTTAATAATAAAGAGAAAGCAACCCTTTGGGAGGAATATGCGCATATTTTAATGACAATGGCTCACAAGGCAAAACCAAAGTCTAATATATTAATTACACAGAATTATTTTAGAAATAATGAAGAGATAGAGATCAAGCTAGATTTGGATAAAAGCTTTGTAGAAAATGCTAAGCAATACTATAAAAAAGCTAGTAATGCTAAGCTGAGTATGGAGGTTGTAGAGAAACAATTACCGTTAATAAGCAGACGCCTAGAAAGTCTACTGTCAGAGAAGGATTTGTTAGAGTCAATAAATGATATTCGGGAGTTGGATAGTTGGCGTCGAAAAATGTTTGAAAAAGGACTTTTGAATAATCAACCCAACCAAAGTTCATCTAATCATAACAATGCAATAAACCGAAGTATATATGCGATTAATTCAAATAAAAAAAAACAAAACTCGAATTATTTTATATCCAAACCTTATCACGAATATTTGGTTTCAGGTTTTCCAGTTTGGATTGGAAAAAATGCACGTTCCAACGATAAATTGCTCAATATAGCTCATAAAGAAGATATTTGGTTGCATGCAAAATCTGTATCTGGCTCTCATGTTATCATACGAGCTCGCCAAAAAAAACCTAATAAATCAGTGCTTGAAATTGCAGCCTCTTTTGCAGCTCATCAATCTAAGGCAAAAGGGTCTGAATGGGTTCCTGTCATCTACACTCTAAAAAAGTATGTCAGAAAAGCTAAAAACTCGCCACCTGGTTCGGTAATTGTACAAAAAGAGCAGGTGATCATGGTTGAACCACTGGAGCCAAGAAACACAACATAGTTATCAAAGCTCTATATTATTCAAAATGAACATGGAACAAATTGCATTATGGATAAGCTAACACAACCAATAGTATTATGTGGTTTTATGGCTAGCGGTAAAACCGCGACAGCCAAAGCTATTGGTGGTATAATTCATTCTGACTTTGTTGACCTCGATGTCAAAATAGAGGTTGATGAGGGTAAATCGATCCCTAAAATATTCAGGGATCATGGGGAAGATTATTTTAGGCGCATAGAGCGTCGAACTATGATAGAAGCAGTAAACAAAACTCCAAAAATTATTTCCCTAGGTGGGGGTGCGTTACAAAATCAAGAGCTTCTTGATATGATAAAAGCACAATCTATTCTCATATTCATTCGACCTGATTTTGAGCTGTTATTTAGACGCCTTATCAATAGTAAGAAGCGTCCATTAATTGCCCATGAATGGGCTAAGTCAAGAAATCCTGAAATAGTAAAAAAACGTATAAAAAACGTATATTTAAGTCGTTTATCATTGTACGAGCAAGCTCATATCATACAACCAGTAGAATCCGATTGGTCTCCCTACAAGGTGGCCAATAAGATTCTCAATCAAGTATCTCAGTTTCAGTCATAATAGTATATGGACAATAGGTTTACAACACTAAATATATCCAATGAATCAAGCTATACTATCAAGCTAGTTCATAAAGAATTAAGTAAGATTTCTGAGTATTTTTCGGGGTCTAGCGTTTCGGAGAGAGCCTTGGTTATAGTGGACGAACAAGTGCATTTCTATCATCGTGATTGGATTGAAAGTACCTTGGGAAAGATCTTTAAGTACCTTTCGAGCTACATTGTACCATCTGGAGAAAAAAGTAAGAATCTTAGTCAGTTTAGTAGTTTATTACACTGGATATTAGAACAACCGATTGAGCGTAATACTCCCTGTATTGTAATAGGCGGTGGAGTTGTTGGGGATTTGGGTGGATTTGTAGCTGCTAGTACCTTAAGAGGATTACCTTTATATCATATTCCAACCACTTTACTAGCTATGGTGGATAGCGCAATCGGTGGTAAAACAGGAATTAATCATTCAACAGGAAAAAATTTAATTGGATCCTTTTATCAACCAATAGGTGTTTTTGCTGATACTCATTTTCTTTCTACCCTTAACAGAAAAGAATGGACCAATGGGTTAAGTGAAATTCTTAAATATGCCTTTATTCAGGATAAGGGTATTTTTACCAATCTAGAAGAATTATTCGCTCAAAATTATGATTATGAACCGCCTAAATGGCTGGACGTTATTTATAGGAGTGCTCAGATTAAGTCTGAAATTGTGGCTGTTGATGCGTTAGAGAAGGGTACAAGGGAGTTTCTAAATTTTGGTCATACCTTTGGACATGCTATTGAAAATATTGCAGATTATGGCACTTTTAGTCATGGAGAAGCTATATTTGCAGGGATGTATGCCGCAATTTTAACTTCAAACAAATTTCTTAATGCTAAGATTGACCCAAATCTGATACTTCAATATGCATATAGATATAATTTTAGTTTAGCTTCCATTAGATACTTAATTCCTGATCTCATTGAACAAATGAAACGAGATAAAAAAGTTAAACAATCCCACATTCGATTAATTCTTCTTCAAGATATCGAAGCACCTGTAGCCTACATTATTGAAAATGAGAATCATTTAAGTGCAGTTTGGGAGCAAACGATTGATACTTTTTCATAAATTATGCAAAGTTCACAACAAAATACTCCTTCTATGTTCTGGCGCGTTCTAATAGGTGGATTTAGCGTACTAATGGCCCTATCAGTATTGATGATTGCTGCATTTCAATTCGCTGCGCCCAAAAAATGGTTAATTAATTCGGTACTGCTTCCGGGGAATACATCATATAAATTAGAATTTGAACAGGCTACCGGTTTTTTTCCATTTAATGCAAAAATCAGCCATTTAAGTATTTTAAATCAGGATAGCACAGCACGTGTACAATCGCTTAGTTTTAGCGAATTATCTTATGTATGGAAGCTGACTGGCTTAGCCAATGGATATATGGAATTTCCATTTTTAAACCTAAAAGGTGTTAATGCACAAATAAGTGGAGCTATGACTTCTAGGACTGCTTATGACCAGGCTATTGATTCAGTTAGTATCGACCTTAACAATGGCTTTGATTTTGTTATAACAGAGCTCAGTGTGGAAATAGATTCTATAGTAATAATGCCTAGCATGACAAAATTGGGTATTCCGGCGAGTACAGCAGGTGAGACTTCCATATTTTCTCTTGAAAACGAGATTATGTTTAATGGGGGTGGAGCTACCCTTGGGATTCAAAAGAAAGAAGGGACTTTTTTGGTAGATATTGCCGATGTTCATTCCGAGTTAAATCTACCTTATTGGCAGGATAATGTTACTTTTAGTGGGCATTTAAGTGGGACTACTTCATCATGGAAAGCAGAAAATTTAACCCTTTCAACGAATGAGTTTACTTCTGAAGTACATATTCATAAGTCTCTAAATCGATATGACTTAGAACTGCAATCGTTAGAATTATTACCCTTATTTTATGAAGGCTTAGCGCCACATATATTTCCTTCAGCTGCTTTGGAAACCATAAAAAAATATCTGGTATATATTACCGAATTCACCGGCGACATCACGCTGGAGAATAAGGACATCACCATAAATAAGTTAAATGCACTCTCTAAACAAGGAGAACTTTTGGTGGAAGGAAGAAAATATAAAGATGAGTGGTTAATTGAGGGAGATATTTTAAAATGGGATCCTGCAATATTAGCATCTATAGCTACACATTATTCTTATATATCAACCGAGACCTTAGCTTCTAAAAGGGTTTATTTTCAGTTTAATGAGGCCCTAGAAGATCAACAAATTACGCTAAGTTTAGCCTCAAAAAATCAAGGCAACTTAAAAACTATTTCAGACCCTGAAATTAATCTTGATCTAAGAAGGAAAAAAAGTACCGGTTCCAACCAAAGTTTATTTGATTCTAGTTTTAGTGTTTCGGCATCTTTTTATCAATTTGTACTGAATGATTGGTTAGATCAAGTCTTGCCAGAAAAGCAAGTAACTATAAATGGTACTGTTGACCTGAATCAATTTAAATTAAAAGGATCTGAAGATGAATATGAATTAAATGTACTATTTCCTAGAGTAGACGTTGGCGCGCTACAATACACAAATATAGCACTAAACTTAGCGCCTGATACAGCTCAAATACACCTATCAGAGCTAACATCAGATGCTAATAGACAGCAGTTCAAACCTTACTCAATTAATGCAAGATTCAACTCTGAATTTGGTAGACTCAATTGGGAGGGTAAGGGGCGTTATGGTTCGTCTATGATGGAAATAGAAAGTACATTTCAAATGGACAGCTTACGCCTTTATTCCAAACAACAAGACATGATAAATGTCACACAGAAAACTAAAAATACCCAAGCTGCGCAGAACTATATAATTGAAAAGAACAGTAAAGTAGAATTAAATAGATCCATAACTCACAAAAACATCACGATACCAGCCATTTTTGGGGCCTTAAATGTCAGTTTTGAAAATAATAAACTCTCCGAAGGGGTGCTTAGTGCAGATATACCAGCCATTATTACACATGATACAACTTGGTTAGATAGGCAGTTTTTTATCGATTATATTGCTGAATCACCCCAGCGTCAGCAAATAAGAGTCACATCATCTCCTCTAGATTTCCAAGTAGAAGGAGTAATCAATACTCAGAGCATGTCATTTTTATTCGATCATTGGTCTAACTACTTGAAAAGAGAATGGAATAGACTGACTTTCAATGAGCTGCAAGGAGCGCAAACAATAGCCCAGAAAGAATCTACTAGGAGTGAGTCGAATCGTCTGGATAGTGCATCCTATCAGACACAGTTAGAGTGGAAGTTTGCCTTGAAAGACAATGAACTGGTGAAAGTTATTTGGGCCAAACATCCTATTCAAAAGAGTTCCATGGTTGTTAGTGGTCGTTTAGATGCTAATAGGGAGCGGATCTTAATGAATGTAGATACTTTTGATCCTGACTTTCAGTGGAATGAACTAAAACTAGATAGTATAAACTCACAACTGACAGCTAGTTTTAGATACGATTCAACCAGTTTGGATTTTTCAGTAGTTGAATCGCGAACCAATGTTAATGCCATTCAAACCTCAGATATTGAATTAGGTGATGTAGAGTGGCAGTTTTCTATGCAGTCGGACAGTATACGTTTTAATCAGCGTATTGGTAGTTTACCGTCTGGGGCTTTTTTAAAATCGAGCGGAGATATATTTGTCACTGAAAGTCAGCATAATCTTCTGTTTGATGAATTAGAGTTAGGGGCTGGTTCTTACATTTGGAGTAATCTTGGAGATATAGCTATTAATGTAGACCAACAGTTAGATATTGCCTTTAATCAGGTTAGTATGCACAATAATAATGAGCTCATAGATATTCACGGGATTTATAGTAATCTTCCAGGGGATTCTATAAAATTTACAGTTGATCAAATTCAATTAGATCGTCTAGCCGAATTATTGAATGTAAAACAAGATATTGACGGGCTCATGGATGGTGAATTTTCTACAAGAACCTTACAACAATCACCAAGTGTTCAAGGATTTTTAACAATAAATAATTTTTCTTTAAACAACCAAATGGTTGGTGACTTATCGTTGAGCTCTATCTTTAATTCTAGTAAAAACCGGTTTGACACTCAAATTTCTGTGTATACAGACTCTTCACTTTACCCTGATTATTTTAATACTTCTGGGCGAGCAGGTCAAAATATTGCCTTTGATGGGTACATTAACACTCTGGGAATTAATCAATCTCAAACTAGTGATACTCTTTATTATTTTGACTTAAATTTTGAAAATATTGATTTGTGGATTCTACCCTTTCTGTCTCCAAATATATTTTCTGAAATGTCAGGAACGGCAACTGGGGTAGGTAAAGTCTGGGGGTCTAATTCGGACTACGATTTTAGCATTAATTATTCTATAGGTGAAATTGATCCAGTGTTTATTCGGCCCAGATTTTTGGAAACCTATTATTATGCTACAGGTCCTCTTGAGTTTTCAAGCAAAAACGGATTGGTTTTTCAGGACTTCTTTATTATGGATCCATCTGGCGGTACAGCTAGCTTAAGTGGGAGTTATAATCTTAACCGATTCGGGCCTATACACGATATTGATCTTAACCTTCAAATGGATGAATTTCATTTTTTAAATACTGACTTTGATGAGGAAGCACCATTTTTTGGCCAAAGCTATGGTACGGCGCTACTTCGTATGACTGGGACAAACGAAAATCCGCTCTTATTCTCTGAGGGACCTATACAAATTGGGCCATATTCTTCTATTGGTTTACCTTTGATTGAACGTACAGAATTTGAAGAAAACAATAAGTTCATTCGATTTGTGGATAATATTTCGAATGTTGACTTCGCGAATTTAAATAATAGATCTGGGATCATAGGTGGGCAAAGTCAGATAATGGGGGTGCAAGAGGAACGTACTTTTACTGAACGATTTACCTTGGACTTACAATTTGAGTCCCAAATACCTATGACTGTGGAATTGATTTTTGACCCTATAACAGGGGATCAAATTTCCGCAAATGGCCTAGGTAACATTCGTATTCAGTTACAGGATGAAACATTTGCGGTTTTTGGCCAATTTGATATTCAAGATGGAGAGTACAATTTTGTGAGTGGAGATATTTTTACCCGTACCTTTGAACTCATACCAGGTGGTACACTTCGTTGGGATGGTGATCCAATTGATGCCAAACTAAATGTACAGGCATTATACGAAGCTAGACCAGACATTAATACACTCACCAGAACACGTGACCAGATCGATCAAGAACAAGCTTCTCGCGTACCGGTCGAATTGGTACTAAGTATAGGTGGATCATTAGAAAATATTGAAAATGATTTCTTTTTTAGGTTACCAAATACATTTGAAACTCAACAAAATTCTACCTTAAAAACTCAAATTAATGCACTCAATCGCAATGAAGATGAAAAGCTTATACAAGCAACTAGTTTCTTGTTAATGGGTGATTTTATCCCATCCTCCTCAGCTGTTTCGGATGCAACTAATACCTTAACCAACAATTTTAGTGGAAGTGCTGCTGTACTAAATCCATTATTATCTAGTCAGTTGATTAGTCCGCTACTATCTAATCAAATGAATTCATTACTGCGTAGTGATATAGGGAGTTTAGACATAGATTTCAATTTAAATACTTACAATAATATTGATTTGGGTGTAGCGCTTCGTCTGTATAACGATCGAGTCATACTGAGTCGAGAGGGGCAGATCACAGGTAGTCAGTCTACTATTGGAGATATAGGAGCTACTTACAAAATAAACCAAACATTAGCTTTAACCGCATTTCACCGACAAGATCCTACATTTAGCAACAACTCGGGGTCGGAAAATTCACAGCAATCTCAAGATATAAATGGAATTGGCTTAGAAACCGAAGTCTCATTTAGTTCTTGGCGTAATTTTCTAGGGCAATTATTTGAGCCAGTAACTCGGTTACTTTCGCGGAAAGAAGAAGAACCTTCAATTAGCATGGAATAACCTTATTCTGTCGCAGACACCATATCAATCAGTTCCATAGCCATATATGAGTCGAAAAGACCGCTTAAGTAGTTTAGAGGAGACATTACTCCAATTACTAA
>CABZVB010000005.1 GCA_902529115.1 uncultured Balneola sp. | reverse complement strand
AACGGAATAACGGTATTTGGATTAAACGGATTAGGATAGTTGGGTAATAAATTAAATCCAACCACACCAGACGATGGATCTTCGTTTGAAACTACCACTCCAGCTTCTAACACATTTGTTGGTAAACTTTCTATGGAATTTCGTGTAGCTGAGGTAATAAAGTACCAGTATTTATGTTCTGAAGGGGGTGCTATATCAGTGAATTCAGGAGTACCAGCTACACCAACAAGATTATAATATTCGTTCATTGCCGAGCTTGGATCGGGCTGTTGGGCGGCATCGACCCGATAAACAGCATACTTAACTAATGAATCTACATAGCCCATAGTCGAAGTTTTTGCATCAAAATCCACTTCAACAGAATCCCACCTTAGGTGAAATACATACTCTTTTTCTTCATCTCGCTGAACTTGGAGATTCTGAGGTGTCCCATGAGGTATACTATCTTTCCAACTCATGATTGGTGTTAAAGCGGCATATCGATAGTAATTTGTTTTAAGCGTATCAGCAAAACCTTTTGAAGAATAACTAGTTATATTTTTTGCTCGAAAGAATACACTCCCTTGAATAAGTGGATTAGATCTATTATGCTTTATTTGTCGGGGCATTTCATTTTGGTTGAACAAAGTACCTGTAAATGTACGCGAACTCGTACGGTAAAGACCATGTCCAGGGTACATATGCCTTTCGTTTTCATACGCTTTATCTGCCCACCAATCTGCTAGTGCACGATAATCCTGACCAACTGAATACCATCGTTCTATCCCCCAGTACAATTGTGGAGTTATATAATCGATTGTGCGCTGTTCCAACCATGCTAGCCCATCACCATAGATTGTGTCATAGGCATTCATACCGGAGATTCCACTAGGAACCCCACTTTTCCATATTCCAAATGGACTAATTCCAAATTTAACCCATGGTTTCACCACTTGAATACTATCATGGATCATTTCAACTAAAAGGTCCACATTTGCTCTCCTCCAATCATCTTTATTAGTATGTCCACGAGGATATTTAGCAAATGTATCATCATCCAATTTGTCGTTCGCAGATGAACTACCCATATGGTTTGGTGGATAGGGATAAAAATAGTCATCAAAGTGTATTCCATCCACATCGTAGCGATTAACCACATCCATTACTATATCTCTGTTATATTCTATGGCTTCTTGTAACCCAGGATCAAAAATGGCAATTTTATCGTTCATAACTAACAGCCACTCGGGATGAGTGTTTGAAACGTGGTTTGCAGCTCTTTCAGAGGTTCTAGATACCTTCATTTTACTATCTTGATCAAAATCTCGGTTCAATACAATTTCAAGACTAGGATCAATTTCTTGATTCAAAACGATTTTCTGTGAAAAATCAGAGGGTATGCTTCTCATCGCCCTATAAGGATTTAACCAAGCATGTAATTCCATCCCTCGTTTATGAGCTTCTTTTACTGCAAACATTAAAGGATCCCAGTATGGCTCTGGAGGTACTCCTTCTTCACCAGTCAGATACTTTGACCATGGTTCTATAGGAGAATCATATAATGCATCACCTTCTGTTCGTATCTGAAAATAAACAGCATTAATACCTACCTCTTTTAACTTATCTAATTTATTCTTAAGGTCTGCTTTTTGAAAACGTGGGGCTAATCCACCAGTTTGAGGCCAATCTAGATTAATTACAGTAGCCACCCATGTTGCTCGAAATTCATTTTTAGGTACTTGATAGTTTTGTGCTTTTAATAAGCTGTTTTTTAGGATAAATAAGGCAAATAAGCTAAGAATAATTACTCTCATGAGTAAACTGTGTATTGAATTATACATAAGCTTAAAACATTAAGTAAATGGAAAGAAAAAAAAAGCAGCCCCTACAAAAAGGGCTGCTTTCTTGATAATCAAAAAATGATTACTTGATAAGTGTCATACGGTTGGTTAAACGTACCCCATTAGCTTCCAATGCATAAATATATACACCGGATGATAGGTTGCTGGCATTAAACGTAACGGTATGTGCACCTGCATTCATTCTTCCGTTGACTAAGGTAGTAATTTCACGACCTGTCATATCGAATACCTTTAAGGTAACATGACTAGCGTTTTGAAGGCTATAGTTAATATTTGTAGTCGGATTGAATGGATTCGGATAGTTCTGGTCAAGAGTAAAACCTTTAGGCAGATTATTAATTAATTCATTAGAATTGCCATCAGCAGAGTTAAACTTTTGTGCACCTGATTTACCAGTTGGTAAAGAACCCCATCCACTTGTAGCAAACGAGACTACATAGGCGGTCATTCCATCAGCAGAAAAATCCATTCCTCTTGGACGGGCATCATCAAAGGGTCCGTCACCCTCTGTTAATTCCCAATGAATACTGTCAAGAGGTGTTTCATTATCTGTTCCTATAGTTGAAATATCAAAAGAATACCACCTTTGTGGTAACCAAGGCGCTCCAGGTACATCATACATAGATCCAGATCCTACCCACATATGTCCAGTAACAGGATGAATATCAAATGATTCTGATTTCAAACCGACTAAAACGGTATCAGCATCTCCAAATGAAGAAAATTCGTCAGCTCTAGAAAATCTATGAATTGCACCATTTGTATAACCAGCCCACCATATTGTATTTCCATCAGCTGATACTTGCATATCTCTTGAATAACTACCCGGTATAGTAACTAATGTTTCTTCGCCAGTTAAATCAGGCCCAAATTTTACGAGTGGTCCTGCAGAAGCAACTACACAACCAACGTATACATTATTAGCACTATCTGTGGTAGCCTCGGTTAAAGAACAACCTGCACTTGGATCTACTTTTGCTATTCCAGAACCGTCTGTATGATCAACTTTATACAAACGATTGTATGCTGATATGATAATATCACCATTTGAATCGGCCGTTATACCACGGCCAGAATAACCTTCATATTTCCCACCATCTGTAGCATCAGTTTCGTCAGGATACCAGACACGCCCAAGCGTATCAGCAGAACCATCAGCATATGTGATTACTTTAAGTGGTGAATATGAGGCTTGCGTTCCATCAGGATTGTATATGTAAATTACTCTAGTACTGAGAGTATCCGGAATACCGTCAGCACCTACATCACGATTCATCACAATAGTTTCTGTACCGTAGTAAGGCTGTATCCATATTTTTCCTTCCCCATCAACAGCAACACCATGGACATCCATTAATGAGTCTTGATGAGCCTGAAACGTTTCGTCATGTACCCACTGTGCATGAGCAAGTACAGGAACCAACATCAAAATTATAAGAGTATATAGTTTTGTTACTTTCATATGTTCTCCTTTGTATCTATTTATCATTCTTTATGTTATTAATTGTTATTTAGGTTTAGAATCACGTTTTTAGTGTCTTATCATTGGGACGATCAGAAAAATTAAAAATCAGGCGCACTCTTCTTTTGCATATTAATCTTTATTACAGAGTTTACACTTCCTTCTACATTTGTTTCAATTGTATTGGCATATAAAAATTCACCCGCATCCCAATCTAGTGAGGTAACGCTTGGATAAAGTACTCCTGGATATAATGCTCCAATAGTTGACCCATCAGCTGAAATTTCTAAAATACTCTCGGCTCTATTAGTAGCAACATATAACATACCATCCTCTGCAATTGCAATATCAGAAAACGTATCATTTGGATCTATATCACCTAAAGCAGAGCCTATATCAGCAAATTCATCTACAGTGATAACTTCAGAGTCATCATTGAGGCTAGCCTTCCATATTTTTGGCCCATTTTCGTCTTTGCCCAATAAATAAAGAGCCGAGTTGAAATAGCTAACACCAGTTAGATCTTTTTCAAAGGAGAATATCATGGTATTGTCAGGAAGAGAATTAATATTACTAATATTCACTCGGCTAGACTGAGGTATGTGACGCACTAAGTGTGTGTTGTTTCCAACAAGCCACATAAATCCACTATCATCCATATCAAAATTCAAGAAAGTAAATGGATTCGGCATGATAAAGTGGGCGCCCTCTTTTGCACCCTCAGTTCCTAAAAATACAGCTCTAATTCCCACACATATATACATTTTATTTTCACTACTAAAATCAATAGCATCAAATTTAAATCTGTTATTGGCTAATATAAAATTACTAACCTCTTCACCTGTAGCACTTATATCAATTTTATTTATTCCTAAAGGTGTACCTGATTCTGTAACGGCCACATAAAGATCTCCATTGTTATCTAACCCTAGTGATACAGGGGTTTGAGATCCAGGAACTAGGCCCGGATATACCTCTGCAATTGGAGGAGATAATTTATAGGTCAAAATGTTGGAAAAAGTTTCTGATCCTGATACTAATGCTTTCACTAATATAGTATCACCAACAATATTTGGTGGTCTCACTTCAAGCTGTGTGGAACTTGCAGAAAGAATTAACCCTGCAACACCTTTCTCACTTGAATTTGAAAAATAAATTTTATTATCAGAAAGATTTGTTGAAAACCCAGTTCCATTTACTGTGATAGCGTCCACTCCTGATAGATATCCACCTTCTGGGGTGATATTTGTTAAGGTGGGCGCGGATCCAATTGCTTGCTCATCAGGATCCCAAAGAGAGGTAGCCTGTTCATCGCAGGCAGAGAATAGACCTAGCACTAATAAGTAAGTTAGAATGTATATTGGTCGCATCATAGCTTTTTGTATTAAATATCTTTTACTTTCATTCACAAATAAGGTTATATAGCAATTCTAAATGTCAAACGATTAACATTACTAAATATCCCAAAATCTGAGTAAGAGTAATCCACCAAAAGCATTTGATTATTTCTGAGGGATCCTTTCACTCCAAAGCCAACAGAGTATCCTTCTTCATCGCTAGGAAAAACATATCCGCCGCGTAAGAAAAATAAATCATTAAATCCATACTCCGCACCAACTTGTATTTGCTCATTATAATCGCGAGGTCTGTTTGCGTCAACATTTACTATAAGAGCGTGACGCTCTTGGCTCAAATCTGTAAGATCAATTATGTCCATTGATAGACCCATTTTAAAAGTGAGAGGCAATTCATGATCCCGAGAATCATAGCTAACATCGCGAGAGAAGTTTGTAACTGACATAGCAAAATTTAACGATTCAAATCCAGTACGGTAAAAAACACCAAAATCTACTATTGTGGTAGAAGCAGAAAAGCTCTGTTCAATCAATCCGTTTTCATTATCAATCCCGACTATACCTGCACCTAGATCTTGGGTTACGAATTTAACATTCGCACCAACTGCAAATTGATTTGATAAACTTTTAGCATAGGACAGACCAGCAGAGAATGCGGTTGGACTAAATGTGCCTACATCTATATATCCTCGCTCGTTATCGGCTCGAATCGTCCTCTGTAATTCGCCATAATCCACATTAACCATATTAAATCCTATAATACCGAAACGCCCTTCCAGTGGTTGGATAGTAGCCGCTAAAGAAGAATAATTGATTCCTGCTATCCACTCGTTAACCGATCCTGTAAGATCTACTTTTTGAGGACTCCAAGCCATTGCAGATGGATTATAAAATTGATGCCATGCACCGCCCTCCATAGCTGTAACTGCATTAGCCATTGCCGAGGCATTAGCGTAGTTTGAAGTAGAAAGAAATTTCATAGTAGTCTGCGCTCTTTTACGTTGCTGTGCATCTGCTCCATTAGCGCAAAAAAGTACTATCAAAAGAGTTAAACTACTTATTTGCGTAAGATATCGTGATAACATCATATTCATATTCATATTCATAATGCGCTTAGAGGATTACAACAAATTTTTTAATAGTTTTTTCACCAGTTCGTTCATCGTTACCTGTATTTTCGATCACGGCGATATATACCCCACTCGTAATCTTTTGGCGTTCGTCTGTGAATAAATCCCAATAATCATCACCTGATCCATCACTATGTATTATGGTCTTGACCTTTTCCCCTAATTCTGTGTAAATGGTTATAGTACATTTGCCTGGTATGTCAAAAAAAGCGATGCGATCTTGACCAGACTGCTCAAAGCTAAGGGCGTCCGAAGCATTTCGAATGTAAGGGTTAGGTACAACACGAATAGACTCTTCCGATTCACCTTGTGGACGTTTTAGCCTGGCTGGATCATATGTCTGTGTATAATACCTATTACTTCGCAGTGCACCTACTGGAGTCATTGCTGAACCATCATTATCACCAGCTTTACCAACAGCTTGTATGTAATAATAATAATCTAAACCTCGAATAGGGCCACCCGCTGGATTTAAATCATCATCAACATATTCACGAGCATCGGGCCCAACAGTTCCTACCAATCTGTAGGTGCTGTCTCTTCTCTGCCCTGCACGATAAATCTCAAACCCATCAATTTTAGCCACATCTCCATCATATAACCAATCCATATAAATACCATCACCACCCCCATTAACATTAAATACACTTGGCGACCGGGGGGGGGCAGGAATTTCTAATCCATTTTGGTATGCAGCTTTGGCACGGCGAAAAGTTTCGAAAAGCACATCTCTACCTTTAAAGAACTCTTGATTTTTCTCCTTAGCATCTATATCTCCATTCTTATAGGCTTGTCCAACTTCTATACCTTTTTCATATCCTATACCACCTACAGCTTCTGCAACTACTATTTTTATGTCGTCACCAGGTGCCAGGGTCCATGGCCCAAAACCCATGCCAGAGGACCAACCACCAGATGTACCTAAGCTTGGATCTCCTGAGGGCTCCTCAAAACCTGCCTGTCCAGTAGGCTCCACTATGTAGGCATGTCTGGGAATACGGCCTTGAGACATTAAATCGTACTCTTGTATCATTTTAGCTAAGTTAAATGGATCATTACCTGATGTTAGGGGATCATCTGACCCAATATGATTCATCGTAACTGGTTGATTTGGGTCATCAGCCTCATTATCTGGAGAGGTATCAGCATGAATTCTTACTGTTCCTACAAATTGCCATGCTGCTAAGCGTCCTGTAGTATCCGAAGCTGCGAGGTCTCCTCTAGAAATAGCCGACGCACTTGGTTGCCAAATTGGACCTGCTACATTATCGTACAACGTAAACTGAGGGAAATATCCATGCCAAGAATAATTAGCAGTAATGTCATCGAATCCATAATTTGGTCCAACACCATCTCCAACACGGTCATTCATAGTATTAATCCCCCAACCTGTTGGATTACCAATAGTAAAGCGTGTATGTCCGTTAACAGCCCATCTTCGTTGATTATATATCATAAAATCTTCTACGGTATTGTCAGGTAACTCTATGTCTGGATCTGCGTCAGTATTCCCTGTATTGGTGAAGGTATATTCAAAAATGTGATAATTTTGATGATACTCATTTGCAAAAGCAATGATTTTTCGCTGCATTGTTATACCCAACACAGTGTTTACTACATTATTGATGATTTTATCAGGATCAATGCTAGGGTCAACTTCATCTACACCAGGATCTTCCAAAAAACTTAAGGCCCCTTCCACATTAGCTTCTGGTGATGGAAACTTAGCAGTTGTTTTAAATTCGGTTGGGAAAAAATAACCCTGCCCAGAAACTCTAGGTCCTACATGAATTACTCTAACTGGATACTGATTACCTGCATCATCAATTACATTTTTTGCTCCCATCCAAAAACCTTTGGCCGCTTGCATATCTAGACGTGGGTATATAGCTGGGTAACGAAACCCATCCTGTTGGCCTAAGTTTCGAGCAATTTCAATTTCATTTCCAAGATCAACGTAGAAGTTTTGCAGAGCTCCAACTTCCATCCATTTTGTTTGCTGAGCCTGCAAAGCAATCGGCATCAATAGCACAGCGACGATAATGGATACTAGACTTGAACCTATCTTATTATTCATATTCTTTTTATTGATTAAGACTAAATATGTATGTTTTCTGATGCATGCTTAGAGTTCTCTTTTTAAAAGCTTATTCTAATTCCGTACCGAACAGCACGTGGATTGAAGAAAGTGAAATATGGCTGGTTAGGCATGTCGATATACGCTTTTGTATCTAATACCTCTTTCACATAATCATTATCAGCTAAATTAAACGTACCAGTTGCTTTATCGTATTGATAGTAATCTTGGGTGGCAGAGTGCCAATATAGTGGCCGTTCATTTGGATTAGCAACGGTCTCTAAGTTCACCACACTTACGATGGGGACAAATTCAACATTAAAATCACGATAATCACCTGGCTTATCGTTTCCTGAAATAGGTGGCGAAGGATACCCGGTACCTATTTCATCAAGTATTTCTTGAGGTAGGTGAAGAGAACGCATGTAATTCAATCGATCACCTGCTAATACAAAACCTGGGGTGTAAGGAGAGAAATAACGATGGTTCAATACATTATTCAGATCCACAAATAAACTAGCTCGAACTCGATCTACAAGCTCAACATGTTTACTTAAACGTAAGTCAACATTCCAATAATCATTCCATTGTATATTATTTATGATACCTGGTATAAATCCACCGCCCGTCCAGGTTTCATAGGCACCAGATGTCCAGCGGTATACGAAGTTGACATTCCATCCACCAATTGGATAAAAGCCAGCAAAATTTGGACCCAATTCTTCGGGTACTAAAAATTCAATACTAACATTGGCATAAGGTTGAGGTACCGATGGAAACACATCATTAGCGGTTGTTGTACGCTCGTATTCTCGCTGTTGTGCTGGATTTTCATATGCTCGCGCGAAACCGAATCTCCCACTTCTACTCACTTGATATGTATAATTGGCAAAACCTCTAAGGTAACGGCCTAGTGACTTTCGGAAGGTTAGCTCTACACCTCTAACATCAGAGTAGCGATTTGCTTGACTAAGGCTATAATTCACCGAAGCATCTCTGTTGGTATACCGTACACTTAATGGTTGATCGGTAACATCTCGATAGAAACCTGCTATTTTTATCAGAAATTGATCTAAGAGAGACTGCTCGTAACCTAATTCATAAGCCACTGTCTTGGGTAAGGCCTTATCAGGGTTTGCCAGAGAAGTAACTTGCTGCGATTCAGGATATATCCTGATATAATACAAATCATCTGGTGTAGGTAACCGATAAAAATGACCGTAATTAAAATAAAACTTAGATATTTCTGTTATTGGAAAAGAGACACCTAAACGAGGACTTAAACGTAATACTCCGTCTGGAGTAATAGTTTGAAGGGTATCAATCATACCTGCATTACCAATGCCAAGAGAAGCATCATAATCATTGAATGCATACCATTTTTGACCTTGAACATAGTCCATACGTAGACCGATATTGGCAATCATACCCTCGAATTCTAATTTATCCTGGACATAGGCTGACAAGCGCAAAGGACTTGTATCCCATTTATTAGTCAAATTAGATGCAGTTAAAAATTGATCTACTCTGGCATTGTTAGTTTTGTTATCGATAAACTGGAAATCTATGCCAGCCTTTACTAGGTTTATTCGGTTTATCTGAGAAGTAAAGTCTGCACGAACATTGTATAGAGTATTTCTAGTAGTATCGCGTGCATTACTAAAGCCTAGTCCCATGTTCAATCCAGAGCCAATGAACTGCTGCGAAAACCCGTAGTATCCAAAGGGGGCTTCATTGGTGAATTGTCCATCAGCAAATTCTATATTCTGGTCCATATTTCGTGAACGGCCAATTAAGCCATCGAAACGTTCATGATTAACGATAGCTCGAACTTCATAAAATGAATTATCGGATAAACTGTGAGTAAAATGCACGCCTCCAACAAACTGGCGTTGCTCTAAGGGATTAAAGTAATCGCTTGAAAACATAATTGCAGGAGAACGTTCATTCAATGTCACAGCACCTGCAATACTTGAAGCACTACCACCGAACAGAGACGCAGAGGCTCCCGTACGACTTGCATTAGTCCCAATACTATATCGATATGAACCTTCTACCGATAATTTCATACCCGAAGCCACATCACTAGTTAGTTTCAATAAATGATAATTCATCTCATATCTATCACGGCTAAGTGGTACAATATACATTCTTTGTGTTGCTCTAGTAGAATAGGCAAAGCGTAAGTTACCAAGTGACTTACCAATTCCTGGAATTGGTCCAGATATGGTCGCATCCAATTCATAATCAGGCTCAGTAATACCCAGGTCTTTACGATGTTGAAATCGAAACAAACGCTGAGCCGCGTATGGAGTTAAGTCATTAGTGGGATCATCATCTGCCAGTAATTCCTCAGAAACTGCATTCCAGCCACGAAATTGAGGGTATTGTATACGTGTCCAGTAATCCCAAGCACCCTCTTCAAAATTTTCTCCTGTTCCAGTGAAAGCCACATCTGGGTCTAAATAAGGCCGTAAAAATGGGTTGGCTATTGGATCATTTATGTCAGGACCGAAATGCTTATCTTGTGGCGGAAGCATTCGAAATATTACGTCCATATTGTAGCTATCTCTATTCCCTTCTTTTGTGGTAACACTAACAAGGCCGGATTGTATATTTCCGTATTCAGCATTAAAGCCACCGGTCTGTACTTGGACAGAATTAAGTGATGTAAACGATATTTCTGAAGAAGCTGTGTTACTCCGGGTAGAACGTTGGGAAATACCATTGACCGAAAATTCTGTATCAGACGATGCGCCCCCACGTACACTCGTACCCCTAATTCCAGCTCCTAAGCCGATTACAGATGCAATATCCGTAACAGGTAAACTTGCAATTTCTTGAGCCTGAATAGATGTCACCGAAGCAGAAACATCTGGCCTAACAACCGGTTGTTCCGCGATTACAATAATTTCTTCTCCCTCGATAGTTTGTTCTTGTAAAGTAAAGTTAACTTCTGTTGTTAAGTTTTCAGCAACGTTCACATTTTCAATAACGATTGAAGCAAAACCTATGTAGGTGGCTCTTAGAGAATATATACCTGGCTTTACGTTTAAGATTTGGAAGAATCCATCTTCACCAGATGAAGCACCTAGTAAAGTTCCATCAATTAGAATATTAACACCAGGCAGTACTTCACCGTCAGCATCTATTACCGTACCATTAATTTTACCAGCTTGTGCAAATAGTGAACTAGAAAGTATAAAGATGGAAATGAATACAGCAATGGAATTAAAAAGCTTGTTGGTTTCCATAAACTATTTTTTAGACTTCTGTTATTGTGATATATGTGAATAGCAATTCAAGGCGGAATGTATCTCTTAAATTATGAATGACTAAATTTTTACAATGCTATCTATCAGTAATAAAAAGAGATAATGTTTAAAATTCCACTTCTCGTATCTTACAATTTTATTGAGCTTACGAGCTGTTTGAAGCACTTTAAATAATGTAAACAAACATAATCAAATAAGCTATCAACTGAAGCGCTGTTAGTTTAAATTGAAAGCGCTTTCAATAAGTCCATGATTTTATGCACATAAAGGGTTAAGAGCTATAAATAAAATTTAAATTCAGCTGAATTGACAAATAATCAAAATAAGTCTTTTGGAGTTTTATGTTACAGCTTATGGAAGATGAATGTTAAAATGTGTTTACAAAAATTTACAATCTATAACGAAGTAATATTAGACGATGTACTTAGTGATTGAATAAAAAAGTGGAGGTGCGGGGAGTCGAACCCCGGTCCGAAAAGGCAGTCCTGCACATATCTACATGTTTAGTTACTGATTAAGTTTCGCCACAGAACGAACCCAGTAACCCAGTGAACTATAGCTAGTCTGAAAAAATTCACACATACTAGACAGACGGCCAGTGTATGCTATCCTGTCGGAATCGTCGCTCCGAATGGGTACAGACAGGCGTGCCACCCATGGAACGGCTTAGGCCGTTAAGCTGCTAAGCGGTATGAGTAATTGTTGTCAATTACATTTAGTCCATAATGGATGATTAACGAGAACCATTGGACATCCTCGACATGCCACGTACGGATTTACTCTTCCCGTCGAATCCAGTACACCCCCAATAAATCATAGAACAAACGCATACAAATAAAGCAATTCTAAAAGACAATAAGAACGAAATTACTTTAATTTTTGTTTATAAATATATCAAAATTACTATCGAAATAACACTCCTCAAATTACATTAAAAGACTGCCTCTGAGTCAAAAAAAAGTAATTTCTACATTTCCTTTCAAAACATGCTTTATCTGATTCGAATCTTTGCTTTGTCGACTTCTTTTTTAATGATAAACGCAATTACAGACAACCCTGTTCAAGCCCAAAATAATATGTCTGCCCTTTCAGGTTACATTAAAGACGCAAACACGGGAGAAACCTTAATTGCAGCAAATATTGCACTCATAGAGATCAATAGAGGTACTACAACCAACACATTGGGGTATTATACCCTTACCAATTTACAGCCTGGTTCTTATACTCTAGCCGTTAGTTACATTGGATACCAATCCTTTAGCATAAAACTAGCCTTAGCTAAAGGTGAAACCCAACGGTTTGACATTGAACTTAATCCAAAGGTTATTTCCGGGGAAGAAGTTGTGGTTGAATCAACCCGTGAGCAAGAAGCCCTTAAAAACATAGGTAGGGCTCAAATAACTACTCAAACCATAAAAGAACTACCTGCTATATTCGAGGCAGATGTGTTCCGTAGCATACAATTCTTACCGGGTGTAAAAGCAGCTTCTGACTTCTCATCGGGGCTTTATATTCGTGGAGGCAGTCCTGATCAAACCCTTATATTGTTAGACCGGACCACTGTATATAACCCTTCTCACTTTTTTGGCTTTTTTTCCACTTTCAACCCAGATGCTATTAAAGATGTCCGATTATATAAAGGTGGGTATCCACCGGAATATGGTGGGCGCCTTGGTTCGGTCCTATCCATCTACAATAAAGATGGCAACCGTAATCAAACCCAAACCACTTTCACTCTTGGCATGTTAGCCTCAAGAGCTGCTATTGAAGGCCCTATTCCCAAAGGCTCGTATATGTTTGCGATGAGAAGGTCTACTCTTGAACCGCTGCTCGGAGCACTTAGAGCAAGCAATGACAACATCCCTTCGCTATTTTACTTCTTGGACACCAATGGTAAATTGAGTGTCGATATTGGGGCAAATGATAAACTATCCATGGCATTTTACTCAGGAAAAGATAGAGTCGATTTTCCCTTCGGAGATGATGCCGAGTTTAAGCTAAACTACGGAAATCAGACAATCAGTGGAAATTGGACCCATATTTTCAATGAAACGACTTTTTCCAATTTCGTAGTAACTGGATCCCGTTATTTCAACTTCCCAAACTTTGAAATAGCTGGAACGCCCTTTAAACGTGACAATAACATTTACGATTTATCTTTAAAAGCTGATATTGAGTACCTTCCAAATGAAAAACACTCCGCTAGTACAGGCATTTGGGCAGGAGTTTTTACATTTCGAATTCAAGATCAATTTGATGGGCAAAATACCTTCGGACAAAGAATTCATGCGCAGTATGCCTCCTGGTACATACAAGACGAATGGCGCCCTATTGAGCAATGGAAACTCCTTGGCGGATTGCGCGTCAATACCTTTTCTGATGGTTCATATATTCGAATAGAACCCCGCATATCTGCTGAATACTTACGATGGAATCGGATGAGGCTCCAAATAGCATATGGAAGATACAATCAATTTTTTACTCTAATTACAAATGAAGCTTTCTCTGGTTTTGACTTATGGCTAACCTCTGACCAAGGAATTAAACCGGCCTTTGGGGACCAATTCATTTTAGGTGTAAAGACAATTCCGTTTAAAGGATATGGCTTAGATATTGAAGGCTATTACCGAACCATGAAGGATTTATTTGAACTCGATCCCTTTTTACTTGATGCCGCAGGATTAGCCTATCCTGATCTTTTTCGTTTTGGCGAAGGAAGCGCGTATGGAGTTGAAATATTATTTGAAAAGAGGCAAGGTTATATTACTGGTTACCTAGGATATACTTGGGGATATACCTGGCGTAAATTCCCTGGATTCAACACCGATCCTACTATCCAATTATCTCCCGGAGAAACAGCTAAAGCCCGCTTTTATCCCCCTAAATATGATCGGCGGCATGATGTAAATCTCATTTTAAATTATAGCATTTCGCCTAAGTGGAAACTTACTGGAGCATGGGTTTATGCTACCGGTCAGGCCTACACTCAAGTACTTGGGCGATACGCCTTACTCGACGATCCTTTTGGAGCCTCTGAATTTAACAACGCTTTTACTGTTGGTAAGGTTAATGCCTCGCGTCTACCCTCTTACCACCGTATGGATTTTTCAGCTCAACGAACTGGCTCCCTGTTTGGGATGCAAACTCTACTTCAGCTTCAAATTATAAACGTATACAATCGTAGAAATGTCTGGTTTCAAAACTTTGATTTTGATGAAAATCCTGTTAAACAAACCGATGTAACATTATTGCCAATAATACCAGCCATTTCAATCACCTTCAATTATCCAAAATAATATGACAACAATACAGCGTTATAGGACAAGAAAGTATGTGCTAGCATTTGCACTTATTATTATATCTCTAGGTGCATGTAACCCATACTCACAGGATAATTATACCGAACAGGTAGTGGTGGAGGCTTACTTAATTGCAGGAAATATTCTGCCCCCTATTCGATTATCGACTACCACGAAAGCAACTGTATTCTATAATTTTGAGCAGCTTGCACTCCACGGCGCGCAAGCAATAATTTGGTTATTGAATGAGCAAACAGAACAGAAAGAGTTTCAAATAACCTATAAGGAAGAATCCCCCGGGGTTTATCAGCCAACGGAGGTGATTACTGTGGTAGCTGGCGCAAAATATCTTCTTGAGGTCATGCATCCAGATTTTCAGACCATTTCCGCACAAACAGAGGTCCCAAACGAATTCTCAATACTCAATGGCATACCGGATACACTCATATATCAATCAACCGAGCAATTAGTACTTGAATTGAGTACCGAAGCAGCTGAGGATGGACAGAACTATTACATTATCAATACCGTTTCAAAAAACCCAATAGAAGAGTTATTGACACCTTTTTATAGTGAATTTTTGGATAGTCAAAATGAGGAAGATAAAGAACAAAACCTGCAGGAATTAACCATTAATTCCTCTGGTATATTAAATGAAGGAAACTTTGAGCGAAACCAGGCTGGTAATATAGAAATTCGTTATCCTTGGCTAGCTGTTGCTTTTTTTGGTGAAAATGCTATCATTCCCTCAGTTGTTGATAAAAATTTATATGATTATATACGCTCTGAATTGGTTCAATTAGGTGGCTCTACCCTATCACCTGGTGAGATTCAAAATGTACTCACACCCATTCGTGGCGGTGTAGGTATTTTTGGCTCTATGGCAAGAGATACCGCAAACACAATAATACTTCCAATGGAATATAATTTTCCTTGATATGTTTATTTACCCAATTGAATCTAACTCTAAACATATCTATCCAATTATCTTTTTAATATATTTAGTTACTATAGCTTTTTTGATAAATCCTTTTCAAAGCAATTTGCTTGCTCAAATAAGTACGGATGATGTACATATAGCTCGAATAAAATATCGCGGTGGCGGAGATTGGTATAATGATCCTTCTTCCTTGAGTAACCTTTTGCGCTTTACTTCAGAAACGGTACCATTGGGCTTATCCATGCACTACAGGGATGTCGATTTGGGAAGTACAAATTTATCTCAATATCCTTTTGCATTCCTCACCGGGCATGGTACTATCTTAACTAACGCAAACGAGAGAAGGAATTTAAGACGATATTTAGAGCAAGGTGGTTTCCTATATGTCGATGATGACTATGGACTGGATGCTTCATTTAGGAAACTCATTTCCGAAACCTTTCCCGAAGAAGAGTTAATTGAACTACCTTTTAATCATCCACTGTTTAAACAGGTTTTTTCTTTTCCGACGGGGGTCCCAAAAATACATGAACATGATAGACAAACGCCAAGAACCTATGGGTTATTTCTCGATGGTAGATTAGTGTTGGTTTATACCTATGAATCCAACTTAGCAGATGGCTGGGCAGACCAAGCTATTCATAACACTCCGGAAGACAAGCGCAGAGTAGCATTACAAATGGGCACTAATATATTAGTCTATGCCCTAAGCGCAACACCGTAAAAGTCAGTACGCTATTTAGATCAACTAAACTTAAAGTTTATGCCTAATTTTAAAATCACACTTAGCAGGAAAAATGCTTAATTGCTCTTTTTCCTGTCTTTTTTCATTATATAATGAAATTTTTTTGGACTTTGGTTTTCAACTTTTTTTCTAACTGGATCTGGATACAACTCTTCAGAATCTCGCTGCTCACGATCGGTGATTTTTTTTTGAATTTCACTTTGTAGTGCTACTATTTCTTTTTTATTTGATAAATCGGCTGATTTAAACTGCTCTGCAAGCTCTGCCCTTTTTCGCCTAAAGTAATTAATTTCCAATGCTTTTAAACAACCTTTAACACTACGATATGGATCTTTATCTTTTTTAAACTCAACACCTGTTTTTTCATGATGACGTGTAGATGCAGTATGGATTTCTAAAAAAATATCACCTATAAGTTCTGGATAAGGCGATTGCTGTCTACTGTAGTGTTCTACCCCGAAGGATTTTTCGGCTTTATATCGCTCAATGATGTCGAGATAAAATAATCGCAGCTCCTGGTCTTCAAATAATTTTTCATTGGCTAAAGCACTAACATAACATACCATTTCTCGACCAAAACTAATCATGATTCGAATTAACTCCTTTTCATAATGAGGCTTTGATACTTTCTTGTTAGACATTATCCCAAGCCTATCCCCTTCTAAATGCATGTCATCCAACGCTGAAAAACGCATTTCATTTTCTGCGTTATAAACATAATCTTCATATCCCAATACCTCCGGCGATGTGCTTACTAATTGACTATTAACCCGATTAAGACCGTATCGATTTGCAGACTTTTGATTTCGTTCTCGTTGCTGGGCACGCTCTTTTTGAGCAGCCCTGTCACGAAGTACACGGTCCAACTCTTGGAAGAGTTCATGATCTGTCCCTTTTCGATATTTTTGTGTCTTTTGATGTAAGTGTTGAATATATATCTGCCGCTGGATAGTATCAGGTATATGTGCAACTGCTGCTATTAGTTCATTGATCACTTTGGCTAAAGATATAGGCGCCTCTAAACGCCCCTCGGTTGTTGCCTTTGCTATTAAAAAGTCGATGAAATCTTGGCTATTCTTATATTTAAAATCATCAAAAGAGTCTTTACCAAATTTCTTGACAAAAGAATCCGGATCTTCTCCGTCTGGTAATTCTAGTAATTTAACCTCTAGACCTTCTTCCAAAGCAAATAAAATTCCTTTTTTCATCGCATTTTGCCCTGCTGCATCCGAATCGTAAATCATGGTTAGGGTATCTCCAAAACGATGCAGGGTGCCCAACTGTCCAGGAGTTAAGGCTGTGCCAGAACTAGCAACTACATTATCTATTCCATGTTGGTGCAAACTTATTACATCCGTATACCCTTCTACCAGAATCATTTCTTTGTGCTTACGAATCTGATTCTTAGAAAAATTAACCCCGTAGACGACCTCACTTTTATTGTACACCTTAGTTTGGGCAGAATTAATGTATTTGGCTATTTTTTCATTGCCTAATACTCGCCCCGCAAAAGCGATCACTTTGCCTGTAGGGTTAAAAATGGGAAACATCAAACGCCCTCTGAAGGTATCATACATTCCCTCAGAATCTGTGCGCTGCTTAACCAAGTCCCCTCCTAACAAATACAACGGGTCAATTCCAGCCTGCTGCGCTGCATCGATCAAAGCCTGACCTGAAGTAGGCGCATAACCTAGTCCAAATTGCTTAATAATGTCACCGCCATAGCCCCGCTTTTCTAAATAACTTCTGGCCTTGTGTGCCTCATCCAACTCCATTAGCGAACGATAAAAGAATACACCCGCAAACTTCAGTGCATGCAAAATACCTTCTTTTTCTTGCTCAATTACCTGCTCCTCATAACTACTTTGCTCTTGGGGTATGTACACTCCAAAACGATCAGCTAAGGTACGAAGCGCCTCATTGAAATTGAGTCCTCCCTGATCCATGATGAATTTGAACACATCCCCAGACTCTCCACAACCAAAACATTTAAATATCCCAAGACGAGGGCTCACATGAAAAGATGGGGATTTTTCATTATGATATGGACATAATCCAGTAAAACCACTACCCGAGCGCTTTAACTTAACATAATCGGAGACCACCTCCACAATATCGGCTGCGTCCCGAATCTCTTCTTTTTTAGCATCACTTATCATACCTTGAAAATAGGAGTTTAAAGTCAGGGCGAAAATATATTTTTCGAAGTATTTTGAAAATCCTCCAAATACCTTACCAGTGCCTCGTTTGCATAAACCAGTAGTATTCATGTTATCCTATTTAGCATCCCAAAAAGTAACGCTTCAATCTTTATTGATCTCAGGTCTATTCACTTTTTTGAGTACGGTAACCAACGCGCAATGGTCTGTTCATCTCGGGTTGATGAACTCCCAAATCGTGGATCCTCTTGTTTCGTATCAAAGCTATGAGGGAAATGGTCTCAAATGGCATCTAGGGTATAATTGGACGAAGGAAACCCGCTCGTCTACCATCGCTTTGGAAACCGGGCATTCGCGTCTAAGTAACCGGCATAATAATTATTGGGACAGTCGCAGTCTTAGTTTCTTTTTGCATTCTAAACTTCCAGCTACTCCGTTTTTTCCCAAGCTGAACATCCATAGTGGATTAGAAGCCCAATTGCTTCAAATTGAGTCCTTTTTTTTTACGGAATCAAACGCATATAATGGAAGGAAAAGTGGATTCGGAGCCATTCGAATTCCACTGCTTATTTCAAGTAATTATTTTCTTAACCAAACCCTCCCCATAACATGGACTTTGAACCTACCAGTGCTACAATACACCCTGAGACCTGGTTACAGTGTTTTTGACCCTGATGAACTATTTAATAAACAGCCTACGTTTGGAAATATCCTTAAAACAGGCCAATGGAGCCCCATAGCAAGTCTCGGACAATGGCAATGGGAGCTTAAATGGTCTCCTAAATCACAAGTAAAAGAAAACAACTATGTCCTATTTGTTACCCATAAATACCATAGAATTCCCTTTCCACAGGTCTTTAAAAGTAGCACCATTCAGTTAGGTATTGGAGTATATTTATGAATTGGTTCAAGGGAATTATGATTCACCAGGATCTGAGACCCACTGGATTCTCAGGCATTAGATTCATGGAATTATTGTGCCTAACCATTTTTCTTGGGGGACTTATTTCTTGTGAAAGTTTTATGGGGAGTAGGTTTGATGACTCCCGAGATACCGTTACAAATAAAGAAGTTTTTGATCATCTATGGCAGGAATTCTCTGATTATTATCCCTATTTCCAACATAAGAACATAAATTGGAATCACATATATGACTTATATCGCCCATCAGTAAACTCGGTTAATTCACAAGAAGATTTATTTGATTTGCTAGAACAGATGATTTACCACTTAAAAGATGGTCATATTATACTTGAAAGCCCCTTTAATAGATATCAATATGATGATTGGTACCAAAGTGATTACAACAGTAATTTGATCAATGCTAACTATCTAAATTATCAGCTTCAAGAGGGCCAGACTGGCGTGTACAGCTATGGTCGTATTCAGGATATACTTTATGTTCACTTAGCCAGTTTTAAGGGACAAAAAAAACCTTATAAACAGCTAGCTCAGATAATTGAAGCATCTAATAATAATACAAATGGAATTATATTAGATTTGCGCACCAATGGTGGGGGAAGCGATGTCAATGCGCATTTAATTGCTAAAGAGTTTATAAATAACTCTATCCGTTTACGCTGGATTAGATATAGGAACGGTCCAGATCATTACTCATATAGCAGGTGGATTTCTAATGAATTAACACCTAAGCAGCATAACTATAAGCACCCAGTACTAATAATCACTGACCGCAGTGTCTTTTCTGCCGCAGAAGATTTTGTATTAGCATTACGTCAGTTACCAAATGTATTAGTGGTGGGCCAGTTTACCGGCGGTGGATCTGGGAATCCAATGACTAGAGAATTACCAAACGGTTGGATCATAAAAGTACCCCGTTGGCAGGTAGGTGATCCGCTGACCAAAGAGCTATATGAAGGTATTGGATTAGAACCAGATGTTATTTTGATGCAACGTACTTTAGATACCACCTTAGGTATCGACCGGGTGTTAGAGTTTAGTATTAATTACATTAATAATCTTAATGACATTTGACACGTAATTAAGATGACCACTAATTACAGGTAGACTTTCAATTATTATATGATATATTCAGACTCATTTTTATCAAAATAAGGACTACATTTTAGCATAAAGCATACTATATTTAGAATCTGATTTTAGGGTGTATACCATAAGCTAGGAAAAAGCGGTAAATGACCCATTCAAACTGCAAAATTATATACCCATGAGCGTACTTGTTGGCAACCAAACTAGATTAATTGTACAAGGTTTTACTGGAAGTGAAGGAACCTTTCACACAGAACAAATGATTGCCTATGGAACTCCTGTAGTAGGTGGCGTAACACCTGGAAAAGGTGGGCAAAAGCATTTGGACTTACCAGTTTTTAATACTGTAAAAGAAGCAGTTGAGTCTGAAGGTGTAAATACCTCCGTAATTTTTGTCCCCCCAGTATTCGCTGCAGACGCGATTACTGAAGCTGCTTTCTCTGGAATCGAAGTGATTATTTGTATTACTGAAGGTATTCCCATCAATGATATGATTGTTGCTAAACAAATTGTAAATAGTCATGGAGCCACACTCATTGGCCCAAATTGTCCAGGTGTTATAACTCCTGGAGAAGCTAAAATTGGCATTATGCCGGGCAACATTTTCACTCCTGGAACAGTTGGAGTAGTTTCCAGGTCAGGTACACTAACATATGAGGCAGTCGATCAGCTTACCAAAATTGGACTAGGTCAAAGTACGGCCATCGGCATTGGTGGAGATCCTGTGATCGGAACTACTCACTTAGATGCCGTCAAATTATTCCAAGATGATCCTGATACCGAATCTATTGTACTTATAGGTGAGATAGGCGGATCTGCTGAAGAAGAAGCTGCCGCATACACCAAAGCTCATGTTAATAAACCCGTTGTAGCCTTTATAGCTGGTTCTACAGCACCACCAGGCCGTCGAATGGGGCACGCTGGCGCCATTATTTCGGGCGGGAAAGGAACAGCTCAAGAGAAAAAAAGAGTCTTATCCGAAGCTGGTATTACTGTTGTAGATAGTCCAGCCGAAATCGGAACTACATTAAAAAGTTTACTCTAGACAATCTTTCTTGGATTACTCACTAATCATAGATGAGTCCCATCAGGTATAATTGTGCCTTTTTTTACTATTATGATACCTTCACGTACGTAATGGAATGGATGGTCACCATCTTCTAAATGCTCGCCTCCAACAATTCTGACATCATTTCCAATACTCACATTCATATCAATGATACAACTGCTAATAAAGCACCGTTGACCTATTCCTAACGGTAGTTCTGTGGGTGCTGATGCATGGATAAACTCATGAGTCTGGAAGAAATCATTTCCCATTATAATGGAATTTTCAATAGTTGTATCTTTGGCAATACGCGAGCGTATACCTATGACCGATCGAACAATCCGATTTGCTTCAATGATACAACCCTCAGCTATTAAAGAGTTCTCCATAGTAGTACCCATAATCTTCGATGCAGGCAGTGATCGAGCACGGGTGTAAATGTAAGCATCGTTGTCGTACAAATTGAATTCAGGAAAGGTATCTGCTAAAGATAAATTAGCTTCAAAAAAAGATCGAATAGTTCCAATGTCCGTCCAATACTTACCGAATTCAAAGCTACAAACTCTCATCCCTTCATTCAGTGTCTTGGGAATAATTTCTTTTCCAAAGTCTGTAGCACCAGGATTTTCATTGAATAAACGTATCAATGTATGTCTATTAAAAATGTAGATACCCATCGAGGCTAAGTAATTTTTTCCTTGGCTTTTGTAGGGCTCAGGAACTTCAGATTTCCACTTCTCCAATTTTTCTGCCACCGGTTTCTCTACAAATGAATCTATGAAGCCATCTGAATTTGTTTTCATGATTCCAAAACCCGTGGCATCACGATCTATAACTGGGATGGTAGCTACAGTTAAATCTGCTTGCTGTTTGATGTGTAAATTGAGCATTTCACTGTAATCCATCTGATAAAGCTGATCTCCCGACAGTATTAATACATATTCATAACTGTGGTTCTCCATATGATGTATGGACTGTCTAACCGCATCTGCGGTACCTTGAAACCAATCTGTATTTTGAGCAGTCTGTTCTGCGGCTAGAATATCCACAAATCCATTACTAAATACATCAAAATTGTATGTGTTTTTGATATGTCTATTAAGTGATGCCGAATTAAACTGTGTCAAAACATAAATACGTTTAACTCCAGAGTTCAAGCAGTTTGAAATAGGAATATCTACTAACCTATATTTCCCTCCCACTGGTACCGCTGGTTTAGATCTATGATCGGTTAATGGAAATAGCCTTGTCCCTCTACCTCCACCAAGTATTATGGCCATCACTGAATTATTCATGAATTACTTTTTTACATATATAACTAGTCTTTTGATGAAGCATTGAAAATACCGTAATATAAATCTAACCCATAATAATTAAAATAAAGAATATCCTATTCCGTGCTCCAAATAGATTCAGTCTCTATAATTTTGCAGTTCATTGTACAAGTTATAATACTCATTGGCAACCTTCTCCCATGAATGATCTTCTAACATAATTCGCTCACGTAAGTAATGCATTGCCACTTGATCAGTATACAATTCACTAGCCCGGAAGATAGCTTTCTCCAGTGCATCATAACTAAAGGAATCAAATTGTATACCAAGCCCATTTGATTTAGAAATATCGGGTACAGAATCTTTTAAACCCCCGACCGCCCTAACTATCGGGATAGTACCATATCGCATAGCGTAGAGTTGATTAAGTCCACATGGCTCTACCCGTGATGGCATAACCATAAAATCTGCGCCAGCGTACATTTGTCTTGCTAAAGCTTCATTATAGAAAAGTTTAGCTTTAAAATAACCAACATATTCGTAATCCAACTGACGGAATTCTGCTTCAAGTAAAGGGTCTCCAGTCCCTAACAAGATAAAATTAAATTCTTTACCCTGCTTACGAAGCCCTCGAATTACTGAGGCTAATAAATCTGCGCCTTTTTGATCTACTAACCGCCCTATGAATGCAAATAATGGTTTCTCTGGGTCTAAATTATATGATTGACATAACATATTTTTATGATAGGCCTTACCTTCACTAATATCTGAGCATGTTAGATACTCTTTAACAAATGGAATGAGGGTATAATGCTTGTCTAAATAAGTGTCAGTTGCTGGATTCCAGACCTCTAGATCTATTCCATTTAGCAACCCAACGGATTTTCCTGATTCCAGTTTAAATAAAAGTTCTAGGCCATTACTATTTGTTTGTAATTCCTTAAGATAACTTGGGGATACCGTACTAATTTTCCAGGCACACTTCAGCGCACATGCCAATGAATTTAATTCTCCTGCCCATTCCAACAAACCTGTATTCAATATGTCAAAATCAGGTAATAAAAAACGTTTCCCAATATCCTGATTTCCATGATACTCCGCATTATGTACTGTAATCATAGTAGGGGTATTAGAGAGACGTTTAAATGCAACACATTGCTGAACCATAAATGGTACTAAGCCTGTGTGATGATCATGGCAATGTAGAACATCAGGGTCTAGATCCCAACGAATCAAGGTATCCAATACAGAGATTTGAAAGCCTAAAAATCGCTCGAATTCATCGGAATATCCATGCCCTGAATTTGGATCTATGTAAATACCGGGTCTATCAGTGTAGCCAGGTATATCAAATGTATATAGGTTAAAACCCAAAGGCTCCTTGATTTCGTAAACATTATATATCGACTCCCTAGCCCCCAAATGATAAGTAGCAGAATCGATTAAAGATTTATTGGCCTTCAATAGCCATGGAGTATGATAATGAGGCATACACACTATTGAACGGTAATTCCCTCTATTTTGATATTTAGGCAGCGACCCAACGACATCACCTAGTCCACCTGCCTTAGCAGCGGGGTAACACTCTGCGCTTATATGAACAATGGTCATATATTTGTGTCTTTAGTGGTAGATTTTGCGTAGTTTAAATATTTTTAATTCAATATAGCCATTTATCATGTCCCTAATTATTGATGTTCAAAATGTAAGTAAACACTTTGGAAAAAAAACAGCTGTAGATCAGGTTAGTTTCAAAGTAGAAAAAGGGCAAATATTCGGATTATTGGGACCTAATGGCGCTGGTAAAACCACCACCATTAGAATGATTAATCATATTTTGAACCCAGATACCGGATCTATTTCAATTTTGGGAAAATCGATAAGTCCTAAAAGTCAAGAGCGAATTGGATACCTACCTGAAGAGCGTGGTTTATACAAAAAAATGAAAGTATTTGACCAACTCATTTACTTAGCTCAACTAAAAGGTTTGAGCCAAATAGCCGCCAAGACAGCTATTGATTTTTGGCTAGATAGATTTGAGGCTAGCAGTTGGAAAAAGAAAGAGATTTCAGAACTCTCAAAGGGCATGTCACAAAAGGTACAATTCATTGCTACTGTGGCACATAATCCGGAAATTTATATATTTGATGAGCCTTTTAGTGGGTTAGATCCAATCAATTCAGAAATGCTTAAAGAAGTCATTTTAGAAGAGAAAAGGCGTGGGAAGACTATTTTATTTTCCACTCACAGAATGGAACAGGTAGAGCAAATGTGTGATGATATTTGTCTTTTTAATCAAGGGAAAGCTGTATTACAAGGTAACTTACAATCCATAAAACAGAGCTTCGGAAACAATACAGTGCTCTTAGATTTTATAGGTGATTCTGAGTTTTTAAACAAACTAGAAGAAGTTAGAATCAACAATCGCTCAACTAATTTTGCCGAAATACGGTTACTAAAGGGCGCATCCCCTCAAACTATATTAGAGATTGCCATGAAACATACCAAGATACAACGTTTTGAAATTGTACAACCTAGCCTTCAGGATATTTTCATTAGTACAGTCAATGATACTAAAGTCTCTACTTAGTAAACTAAAATGAATACATAACCCATTTACATTCAAAATAAGGCTTACATGATTAATTTTTCGAAAATCTGGCTCATTATTAAAAGAGAGTATATAACAAGGGTACAGACCAAATCATTTTTGTTCTCAACTTTACTTACTCCTCTCTTGATACTAGGTATCATTGGCTTTCTTTTTTTCCTGACTCTATCCGATAATGAAGCCCCAAAACAAGTCATTGTTATTGACGAAACTGGCCGAATATTTAAACCACTAACCCAGCTCAACGCCACTAGGTATCTACCCGCTAATGCTAGCCAATCTATTGAACAAATACGTGAATTAATTATGGAGGATGAGCTTGATGGATATGTTTTCTTTGATGAAAATTTTTTGAGTGTAGGAACACCAGCTACCTTTGTTCATAACGGTTCTGGTGGTATAACTTTTTTCGAATCGCTTCGCTCAGATGTCAGAGATGTTACCCGACAGATACGACTTGAAGATAATGAAGTTTCAGAAGCCGTAGTTGCTATTTTCGAGGAACGACCTGCTCTAGAAAACAGACGTTTAAATGAGGAAGGCCTTGACGAACAAAGCAATGCATTAATAAGTAGTATTGGTGGGATTCTTATCGGAGTATTTATTTTTATTGGCCTATTTGGTTATGGGGCCGTTTTAATGCGTAGCGTTTTTGAAGAGAAATCATCGCGAATCGTAGAAATAATAACCTCTTCTGTTAAACCGTTAGAATTAATGTTAGGTAAATTACTTGGAGTGTGTTTAGTTGCATTAACACAATTCAGTTTATGGATTGCTACTTATGCAGGAGTAACTATTCTTGCAGCACCTGTTGCTCAATTCTTCATTAATCAACGAATGGGTGATTTTCAAAATACCTTGACCGCAGTAGAATCAACGAGTAAAGCAGATATCGACTTAAGTTTTATAGAGCAATTCAGCATTGATCCTCTATTTATTTTCTATTTTTTCGTGTTTTTTGTGCTAGGCTTTTTAATGTATAGTTCTATATTCGCAGCTATTGGGGCTGCTGTGGACTCTGAACAAGACTCACAGCAATTCATGACCCCGGTAATGCTCCCTCTTTTGTTAGGATATATGCTCAATTTTAGGATTGCTGAGGCTCCGGATTCTACCTTTGCAATTATTGCCTCGTTGTTTCCATTAACCTCTCCCATAAATATGGTTACCAGAATGTTAGTTTCTAATGTTTCATTTTGGGAGGTAACACTTTCTATACTACTACTTATATTTAGTTTAATTGGTATGCTATCACTAGCTGCACGTATATACCGTACGGGTATCCTTATGTATGGCAAAAAACCAACCCTTAAAGAACTATTCAAATGGCTTAGACAAGCCTAGATCATCCCATATGTTGATGATATAAAACAAGCCTTTGTCCTATAAAAATTATTCTCCTTTTTGAGTTCGATGACGTGCAAATAAAGCTTTTAATTCTTGGTGAAGGTGCGGATTGGTGGAATAGCCATTTCCAGAGTGGATAGTTTCTACTCCGTGAACATCACTAAATACCCCCCCTGCTTCTTTGACAACGGGTAATAAAGCCGCAGCATCCCATAGATTAAGTACCGGATCAAACATAATATCCGCTCTTCCAATGGCCACCATCATATGTCCATAGGCATCACCCCATGTCCTATGAAGTTTTGTTTTAGCCATTAACTCCTGAAATTCGTCTTCTTTACCAACATCCTGGAACCTTTTTATTTCTGTCACAAGTAATGTAGCCTCACTCATTTCTCTTGTTTCTCTCACCGAACAGGGTTTCCTATTGAAATAAGCCCCTAAACCTTTACCGGCTACACAGCATTCATCTAGAGCAGGAGCGTTAATAACCCCTATTATAGGCTCTTTATCGATCATTATACCTATTAAAGTAGTATAGAAAGGAACCCCATGAATAAATGATTTTGTTCCATCAATAGGATCTAATACCCATTGTATAGCTGCGTCTGGACGAGTTATACCATACTCTTCTCCAATAATACCATGATTGGGAAATCTTTTTTCAATTTCTTTTCTAATCAGCATTTCGGTTTCCCTATCTGCAATAGTGACAGGAGAATCATCCGCTTTTGAAATAACCTCTATTTTTTTTTTAAAATAATTGAGAGTATGAGCACCTCCAATTTTTGCAATTTCTTCGGCTGCTTGGACCAAGGTATTTAGATCTGTCATAGTAATAAGTAATGATTAGATATTGAATATGAGTGGGGTAGAATTAAATAATCTACTACCTTTTATAATGACAATTAATGCTTAAATGCTTTGCGACAATAATACTGCAAATTTAAGTGGAATGGAACGTTCATTTTTTCAACAGATGAAAACTTAGTCAACATATATTTTTAATGGAGAGTCAAAATTTAATTATCTAAAGGTTTTACTCTTTGATTATTTTAGCTAAACTATTCATAAAGCCCTAACTTTACATAACACTTACTATTTGTAATTCACAGGCCTTGTTAATTTCAAACAATATACGCTCAAACAATATAGAACCTGATCCTTCGATAAAAACTCAAACAGACATTGCCCAAGTCCTTGAGCACAAACACCATATACAAGTCTATAATCGTTTTCCTATTACGATTACTCGAGGACATGGTGCTAAAGTTTGGGACAGTGAAGGTAAAATGTATATTGACTTATTGGCTGGGATTGCAGTTAATAATGTAGGCCATACTCATCCAAGGGTGATAAAAGCTATACAGAATGCAGCTATTTCTCCTCTCCACTTTTCAAATTTCTATTATTCAGAGCCTCAGTCTCAACTTGCAAAAAAACTCGCCGAAATTACTGGTTTAGAACGTGTTTTCTTTTGCAATTCTGGAGCAGAGGCCATGGAAAGCTGTCTTAAACTGGCAAGAAAATGGGGGCATAGCCAAGGAAAAAAAGGTTCTATTTTATCATTAAGTAATAGCTTTCATGGTAGAACTCTGAGTACTCTTACGATGAGCTCAACAAAATATCATAACGGTTACGCACCACTTCCTAGCGGGTTTGATCAGGCTAGGTTTAATCAGATTGAAGATGTAATTAAACATATAGATGATGATACCGTAGGTATCGCTTTGGAATTAATCCAAGGTAATAGTGGAGTTCATCCCGTAGAGTATGCTTTCGCACAGGATTTGAATCGACTCTGTAAAAAAAATAATATTTTACTCATAGTAGACGAGGTTCAGACGGGAGTTGGACGAACTGGTAAAATGTGGGCCTATGAACATTTCGACATACAGCCAGACATGGTAGCCATCGCCAAAGCACTAGCAGGCGGTATACCAATTGGAGCAATGATGACCAGTGAACAGGTAGCAGACACATTCAGTTTTGGTGATCATGGAACCACTTTTGGTGGAAATCCATTTGCCTGTTCAATTGCTCTGGAAGTGTTAGCAATTATTGAAGATGAAGAACTCCTAAAAAGGGCAAAAAAACTTGGATCCTACTTTATGTCTAGATTCAGATTCTTGTCTGATAAACACTCATGTATTACTGATGTGCGTGGATTGGGACTCATGATTGGGGTAGAATTTGATCAACCAACTCGACCTATCGTAGATAAATGGGCTGAATTAGGGGTTCTTAGTAATGCAGCTGGAGGTAATGCTCTCCGAATTGTACCTCCCTTAACTATTTCCCAAGAATTAATCGATGTGTCGGTAGAAAAATTAGACATTTTGCTCGAACAATTTTAGTTTTTTTCTATTTAGGGATACATCAGTCTCTATTAAATTAACTCTTTAAAAATTAAAACAGCTTTTGGTTATTTTTATCAGCCTGTCTACATCTGATTCTTCTATCTGAAAATGAAAGGTGGCACGAACTGTTGATGGACCAAAAGAGACCATTTTTATTCCCTGTTGCCCAAAAATATCAAGGACTTCCAAAGCCGTTTTTGCTCCTGTATCAAAAAGTATAATATTGGTTTGTACGCTATCTAAATCAACGCTAAGTGTGCCTGTTTCATTAACTGCCTTAGCAAATGCTTTGGCATGCTTATGATCCATAGCCAGCTTGGGCCAGTGATGCTGAACTGCATAGTCAGCCGCGGCAGTTAATAAGCCTATTTGCCTCATACCCCCTCCCCACATCTTACGGAATCTTCTAGCTTTGGCTATATTCTTACTTGAAGAAAGTAACATAGACCCTACTGGAGCTCCTAGACCTTTACTAAAACAAATCGAAAGAGTATCGGCTAATTGCCCTATTTCATGAGGTTTTTGTCCTGTAGCCACCATCGCATTCCAAATACGGGCACCGTCCACATGCAGGTATAATTTATGCCGTTGACACTCATGTTTTATAGATCTAAGTTCATCTAACGAATATACTGTTCCGCCTCCCTTATTCGTGCTGTGTTCAACACATACAACTTTGGTTTCAGGTTCCCAGTCGTATGTACCTCTGACGGCTGAAGTTATTTGGGCAGCATTTAATTTTCCTGAATTACCGTGAAGGGGAAAAAGCTGTACTGCTGATAAGAAAGAGGCTCCACCGGTTTCATACTGAAGCATATGGCCTTTACTTTCAATTAATACCTCATTAGAGGGCTGAGTTAGTACTTTTAAGGCTAACTGATTACTCATAGTTCCACTTGGTACATATAAACCTGCCTCCATGCCAAAAAGAGTGGCCATTTTAAATTGAAATTTGTTTGTCAGCTCATCTTCTCCAAACACGTCATCTCCGACCTCTGCCTCTAACATAGTCTTTTTCATTTGCTGTGTTGGTTTGGTAACGGTATCGCTTCGCAGGTCTATTACTTTCATAACTGTATTAATAAACAATAATGTTTTGTTTTATTTTTAGAGTTTGTGGATATTTTAGACACAATTAAACAAACAAAAGATTACATTGCTCGTTTAATCATATTTAAAAATAAGTATTTTGACTTTCTATGAATAAGTCGAAAATATATGACATTATTATCGCTGGTGCAGGCCTTTCGGGTTTGAGCCTTGCTTGGTATTTAATTAAAGAAAAATATTCTGGTCAAATTTTACTTATTGATAAATCTTTTGCACCAACTAATCACAAAACATGGTGTTTTTGGGGTAAAAAAGATCATCCCTTTGCAGACATTGCCCATCGCACTTGGAAAGATACTTACTTTTCTGCTCTAGATTTTAGCTCTAAATTATCTCTAAAGGACCATCTTTACTTCTGTGTAAAGGAAAGTGATTTCAAAGAGACTATCCTAAAAACCCTTCAAAAAGCGCCAAATGTTCATCTACTTGAAGAAGATATATTAGATTTTTCATCCAACGCTTCTAAAGCCGTCCTTATTACAAAAGATAATAATACTTATTTAGCTAATAATATTTTTCAAAGTATTATTATGCCTAGCAGTTACGATGCTAGTACTCGAAAATACCCGTTGATTCAACATTTCTTGGGTGTTGAAATCGAAGCAGACAACAACATATTTGATAAAAAAACATTCACTATAATGGATGTGGACAGTGACTTTAATGATGGTTTTGCATTCATGTATACATTGCCATTCAATAAAAATAAGGCGTTGGTAGAATACACTATTTTTTCAGCTAAACCACTGAAAAAGAAGCACTACAAGAAAAAAATATGCACATATCTCAAAGATAAATATAACTTAACTAAGGAAAATTATATCATCAAAAGAAAAGAGTATGGTGAAATTCCAATGGATGATCGACCTCATACACCAATTTATTCGTCGCGAATTATGAATATAGGTACTGTTGGTGGCTTTACTAAACCAAGTACAGGATACACCTTTAGCCGAGTTCATAAATATTCTAAAAAATGTGCCCAAGCACTTGCAAAGGGTTTAAAGCCTCCGATTCCAAAAGCATCATCTTACAGATTCAGATATTATGACCTTTTATTGCTGCGTGTCCTAGCGACAAATGTGCCGGATAGTCGCAAAATATTTCGTAGCTTATTTAAAAACAGTCCTCTAGACCGTATTTTCAAGTTTTTATCTGAAGAAACTAATTTTATCGAAGACTTGATGGTGCTAGCAAGTTGTTACTATCCTCCATTTTTACGAGCATTGACAGTGCATCCACCATTTTTTACCCAGTTTGACAAGAACTATATTGCTAACTCTAAGCAGTTACAAACAGAAGAAAATTATTTTGAGGACTTGGATCAAATACCAGATAACTCTGCTCAAGATTTCAAGGCAACAGTTGAACAAAATGATTTATATGAAACTATCAGTTAAACAAATATGATAGACATGTATGAAGCAAGTATTATACAAGATAAATGAAAATGTCTCTATGTCTAATAATATTTTGCTAAGATAGTTACCAAAGCTGTTTCTGCACGTAAAACACTCCCGTCTGCCAATTCATCACCTAATAATATTTGTGGGATTCTCTCTTGCTTAAACCAACTTAACTCATTAGCGCTGAATCCGCCTTCAGGACCAATAAAAAACAAATTGCATCCCTCCAATAATTTTTTTGGTAGTCTTTCACTGGATGTAACTGATTCATGTGCGGCCCATAGATTCAATTCCTTTCCCTCAGATCTTTTTACAGCCTCTAGTTTAACTTGCTGGAGATTATCAGCAAGTATGAGTTCAGGAAACCAAGTACGCTTGGATTGCTTACTAGCACTGAGTATAATTTGTTCTAATCGTGATTTTTTCCATCTAGCACGCTCCGAATTGTCTGCTTGGTATATATAAAAATAGTCCACTCCAAGTTCTACTGCTTTTTCCAAAGCCCATTCAATACGATCTTTCTTGTATAAGCTACCCAAGGCTACCCCACGCAATACAGATGACTTTTGGAAACTATCTGTATGCAATATTACGGCCTGCGCCTCTTTTCTTGTTATGGATACTAGTTCTAATTCGAAGCGATGACCACATCCATCTGTGGCGATACATCGGTCTCCTACTCTTAGCCGGAGTACTTGGGTAGCATGCAAACACTCAGACTCCTGCAGTCTCACCGTATTTGATACTACATGAGATGGATGAACGTAGAATTGTACGTTCATGATTTTTTAAAATGCTTTCCTAACTTTAAATCCTGCCCCTGGTAATTACTCTTTATCTCAAGACCATACATCATATTAGGTTGTTCTGAATTGGGCTCGAATTGCATGCTAAAAAGTGTTTGACCGTCTTCAATTAAAAATGGAACATCATGGGAGCGAACTTCAAGGACAGCACGAGCACCCCCATCCTCTACGGATCCCCCAAAACCACTATCAAAAAAACCAGCATAATGTGTTCTCAATTCACCCGATCCAGTATCATATGCCATCATCTCACAAGCTAGCTTAGCTGGAACCCGTATTCTTTCTTTGGAAGCAAATATATAAAAACTTTCCGGCTCTAAAATAACCATCGAATCAGTACCAGCTAAAATAGGTTCCCAGAATTCATTCACTGGATAATGCCCTATTTTCTCATAATCTATGAAGTTACTGTGCTTCTTGGCTTTGTATCCAATAATCTCTCCTTCTTTACCCTCCAGATGCACACTCATAAATAAACCTTTATTTACTTTTAGAGTTTCTAAAGGCATGGCCTGACTAGTATCATCGAACAATATAGGCTCCTGATCATGTATACGTAATAAATCCTGATCTGAGAGTACCTCAAAACCATGTCGAATACGAAGTTGATTTAATCGCTGTCCTGTTTTAACCTTAATTGGGAATGATTTCGGAACAACCTCAACATATAAAGGCCCTTGATAACCAGGAGTAATTTCCTCAAAACGATGTGAATAATCGGTAATAACTCTGGTAAATATATCTAACCGCCCCGTACTACTCTTTGGATTTGCTTTTGCACTTAAATTCTCTTGTGCAAATAATCTTATTGTATCGCCATTATTTATACCTTCTCCCGAAATCTTTGGACCATTACTATGCGCATAATGACTCTTAGGGAGATTCAACCGCTCTAATAAAGGAATAATATAAACAGCATTCTCTTCTAGCACCGCACCACCTTTCAATGAAAAATGGTACTGTTCTAACCGTTCTAATTTTCGCTCAACGGTCTCATTCTCTGGTAAAAAACTGCTACGAACCCTGTAAGCTACATCACCTAAACGCAAATCAATTGAGTTCGGTTGGTATTGATCCTCTAAGATTGGATGGGCATCATCACTGCTAATAACACCCGTCTCACTTAATAATTTAAGTTTTTGAATGGGAAGAACACCTTTGGTTCTGAGATGTAGTTCTTTAGCTTTTTTGGGCATGATGTGTTATTTATAATCAGCCTAAAATAACCACTAAGAACCGTTCTTCAAAGTCAGTATTGTTTCCCACTCTTCTTTGCTTACCATAGTAATGGAATACCTACCCAATCGAAATAATTCCATTGACGCTAATTCATTCTTTTCCTTAAGCTGATCACGTGTTATTGGATGAGTAAATTTTTCGACAAATCGCATGTCAACATTTATCCAACGAGGTTCAGCTTCGGAACTTTTTTCATCAAAATACTTCGATTCTGGGTCAAATTGTAAGGCGTCAGGATAAGCGTCACTACAAACTTCCATAATGCCTACAATAGCTGGTGGTTTTTGATTCGAATGATAAAAGAAACATAAATCTCCAATACTCATTCCATCTCTCATGTAATTTCGGGCCCCATAGTTTCGAACCCCATCCCACGGAGTTATCTTATCTGCTTCTAATTCCTCGATATTATAATTTTCCGGCTCTGACTTACATAGCCAATATTTTCGTTCAGACATACTCTTACTAATTTTCAGTGATTTTAAATAGTGATTTATATTTGTCTATATACCACAAAACCGTTTCCTCTAACATTCCATCGAAATCAGAATTGGGCTCCCAACCCAACTCATTCTTAATTTTTGATGCATCGATGGCATACCGGAAATCATGACCTAAACGGTCTGTAACAAATGAAATCAGATTGTTGTAATCGCCCTGAGGCCCTTTGGCTATATGTTTGTTTAGGATATCACAAATCTTGTGAACCAATTCGATATTTTTCCATTCATTATTCCCTCCAATATTGTAAGTTTCACCAGCTTTACCCGATTTAAAAACCTCTTCAATGGCACTACAATGATCTGTAACAAATAACCAGTCTCGAACATTTTCACCCTTTCCATAAACAGGAATCTCTTTGAGCTGCATTGCACTTCGAATTACTGTAGGTATTAATTTCTCATCGTGTTGATGTGGCCCGTAGTTATTCGAACAATTAGTTGTTACTACATTCATCCCATACGTTTGAAAATATGAACGAACAATAAAATCACTAGCGGCTTTTGAAGCTGAATAAGGTGAATTTGGAGCATAGGGAGTCTGCTCTGTAAAATAGCCATCCTCATCTAGTTCTCCATAGACTTCATCGGTTGAGACATGTAGAAAACGTGCATTGGGGAAGTCTTCCGGTTCTTGCATCCAAAGCTGCCTGCATATTTCTAAAATGTTAAAGGTACCCACCACGTTGGATTGTATAAATGGTTCAGGCCCCTGAATAGAATTATCTACATGTGATTCAGCTGCTAAATGTATTACTGCATCAGGTCTAAAGCTTTTTACCACGTCTTGAACCGCTAATTTATCAATTAGATCAAGCTTTTTGAAGTGATATCGCTCAGAATGCTTAATTGGATTTAAATAATTTCGGTCCGACGCATAGGTTAGTTTGTCTATATTATAAAAAATCCACTTTGGATATTTCTCATACAAGTGAAGTATTAAACTTGAACCAATGAAACCAGCCCCACCTGTTATTATTAATTTCATAAAAATATATCGTCTTCTTTAAGTGATGAAAAAAGTGGTAAATGTCGATCTTTCTCAGATAGTATGGGTTTACTTATTTCCCAGTCAATGTGAATTAGTGGGTCATCCCAGCGGATACCACGCTCAGAGGCCTTATCGTGAAATCGGGAGCATTTATAATGGACAATAGCTTGATCACTTAACACAGAAAAACCATGAGCAAATCCCTCAGGGATATACAATTGTTTGTGATTCTTTTCGGTTAAAACTACCGAATAATACTGACCAAAGGTAGAGGATTTTTTTCTCAAATCAACTGCAACATCTAGTATACTGCCGCTAATACACTGAATTAGCTTAGCCTGAGGCTGTTCCTTCTGATAATGCAGCCCCCTGATAGTACCTTGATAAGACCTAGAAATGTTATCTTGAACAAAATCACTGACTAGTCCTAAATCATCAGACCAAGTAGTACGATATGTTTCTTTAAAATAACCACGGTCATCTTCATAGGCCTTTAATTCTATTACTTTAACGCCCAATAACATAGTTTCATGAATTCTCATACACCTAACAGTTATGCTTTAATTAATTCTGATACTAAGGTTTTACAACCAATTTCCCAAGAATGTATGGCTATTCCGGTTGCCTCTAATTTACTTGTAGAAAGCTTGGAAAAATGAGGACGTTTGGCTTGTGTTGGAAATCTAGAACTTTCTACCACCTCAATTGGCACATTTAGGTTTGAATACTCAATAATTTTTTCGGCAAAATCATACCAGCTAATACATCCCTTACTTCCCAAGTGATATATACCTACGTGTTTGTTTTGTATCAAAAAAAGGCTTTGATCAACAATGTCTGGTACAAAACAAGGTACCCCATATTGATCATTAACCACACTAAGTTTCCCTAAACTATTGGCTCTATTAATAATAGCTTTGACAAAGTTATTTCCCTCTATTCCAGATAACCAGGAGACGCGAACAATAAGTGCGGAAGGTAAAGCAGACACTACCGCTTTTTCACCTGCCAATTTACTAGCCCCGTATTGATTAACCGGATCGGTTGGGGCTTCTTCAGGATAACCATCATTGTATATGTCCCGATCCGAAAGTTTCCCCGAAAACACATAGTCAGTAGAATAATGTACTAATTGGATTCCTCTGTGGGCACAGGCTTCTGCTAGTAATTGAGGCCCTAATACGTTTCCTTTATAAGCCTGATCATATTCCTTTTCAGCCTTGTCTACATGCGTATAGGCCGCAGTATTTATACATACATCAGGTTTATATTCTGTAAAAACTTTTCTTATACTCTTCGGATTGCAAATATCTAGCTCTTGTCTATTTAGTGCAATAAATTCATTAGTAGTTTGACCTTCCAGATTCCTTTGCCATCCTCTACCAAGTTGACCGCTAGCACCCGTTATAAGAAACTTCATTACTCCATGGTCAATTGATTAGCTAACCGATACGAATCTGGGGTGCCCGCATCGGTCCACCACCCTTCTAATAAGATACTTTTCATGTACTTTTGTTGAATATAGTGATTGTTCACATCAGTAATTTCTAATTCACCACGTTTAGAGGGTTTTAAATCACGGATGACTGAAAAAACCTTTGCATCATAAAAGTAGATACCGGTAACCGCGTACGAAGTAGTTGGAGCTTCCGGTTTTTCCTGGATTTCGGTAACTACATCACCATCAAGTATGGCCACTCCATATCGTTGAGGATCTGGAACCTCTTTAAGCAATATCATCGCTCCTTCACCTGAATATGAGCTCGCGGCTGCCTTTAAATTATCCTCAAATATGTTATCACCTAAAATAACCACAATGGGATCATTACCAGCAAAGTTCTCAGCTAGACCCAATGCCTGAGCAATTCCACCTGCTTGATCCTGAACCTTGTAGGTGAATCGGCAATTATACTCGGCACCAGATCCCAATAAATTGACCACGTCGCCCATGTGTTCTGTACCTGTGACAATTAATATATCCTGAATGCCTAGTCCCGTAAGCTTCTCAATGGGATGAAAAATCATTGGTTTATTGCCTACAGGTAACAAATGCTTGTTAGTTACCTTAGTTAGCGGGTATAAACGGGACCCCGTCCCGCCTGCAAGTATAACGCCTTTTAACATATTAGTTTAGAGTAACATCGAGAGTGGATTTTCAATAAGTGAGCGAAGCGTATTCAAGAAATCTGCAGCTTTAGCTCCATCCACAATGCGATGATCACTAGATAAGGTAACTTTCATACGCTTCCCAGGCACGACTGCACCATTTTCTATCACTGGAACGTCTCTTATAGCACCAACCGCTAGAATACAAGCATTGGGAGGATTGATAATAGCAGTAAATTCTTCTATCCCAAACATACCTAAGTTACTAATGGTAAATGTACTTCCCTCCATTTGCTCAGATGCTAACTTTCGATCTCTTGCCATACCTGCTAACTCATGTATTTCGGAGGATATTTGTATCAGACCTTTTTGATCTACATGTCTAAGTACTGGAGTCATTAAACCTTCTTCAATGGCTACAGCCACTGCGATGTGTACATCACCATGCTCTATGATGGTATCCCCCATCCAAGAACTATTAATGGCCTGATGTCTCGATAATGCAATTGCTGAGGCCTTTACAATTATATCATTAAAGCTAACTTTAATATCCATTTTATCCTTGAGTTGCATTCTAGCCTCAATCGCAGCTTTCATATCAATATCTATCGTCTCATAAAAGTGCGGGTTACTAAACTTACTTTCAGAGAGACGTTTTGCAATTACCTTGCGCATTTGAGATACTTTAACCTCTTCTGAAGCTAGCGAAGAGAAACTTTTGGTTATCGGTTCCGGAATTGGCGCAGGCGTACCTGGACGGGTCAAGGTGCTCGTTGTGATGCTTTGAGCAGTTTCAACATCTTTTTTAACTATTCTTCCATCAGGTCCAGAACCAACAATGCTGTTTAAATCTACTCCTTTATCCGCAGCGATTTTCTTGGCTAACGGGCTAGCCTTAATTCGGCTATCATCTGATGATGAGGCAACAACATATACTGGGTTGTCGACTGTTTCCTCATTAGTTGTGGCTTTATCTTGTTTAGATGTAGGAGTAGAATCAGCAATGGGAGAATTAGTGTCTTCTAGCAAAGATGATATATCTTCATCTGCTTCACCGATGATAGCAATAAGCCCACCCAACGGCACCGCATCTCCTTCACCTGGCACAATCCTCAGAACTGTACCAGCATCGAATACTTCCACATCCATAGTTGCCTTATCGGTTTCTACTTCAGCGATGATGTCACCGGCTGATACCTCATCCCCTTCGTTGACATTCCATTTGGAGATTACCCCTTCTTCCATGGTATCGCTGAGTTTTGGCATTTCAATCTTAATGGCCATAGCTTATTTATTTGCAATGTTTATGTTAATAGCTCACCTGTTTAACGGCGTCAATAATTATTTTTGGGCTGGGCAGCCACGCATCGAATAAGGGTTTCGAAAATGGTGCATTTACGTCTGGTAAACAGACTCTTAGTACCGGTGCATCAAGATAATCAAATGCTTCACGTTGAATTAAAAAACCAATTTCAGCAGCAAAACCAGCAAATGGGTGCGCTTCATCAATGACTACACAACGATTGGTTTTTTTTACCGATTTTACTATTAACTCTAAATCCAGAGGCTTAACTGTTCTTGGATCAATGATTTCACATTCAATTCCATCTTTTGCCAATTCATTTGCGGCTTGGACAGCAAGGTGATACATCTTCCCATGTGCAACAAGGGTTACATTGGATCCTTCTCGTTTAATTTTTCCTTTCCCAATGGGTATGATGAAATCCTCTTCATCAGAAACTTCTCCCTTTAACCCATACATTTGCTCTGACTCCATAAAAAGAACAGGATTATGATCTCTTATGGCTGATTTCATGAGTCCTTTTGCATCGTTAGGCTCTGAAACATAAATCACTTTAAGCCCTGGAAATTGAGCATACATAGAATCATAGGCCACTGAATGAGTTGCTCCTAACTGCCCAGCGGAAGCATTTGGACCACGAAAAACAATAGGGCAATCGGCTTGACCACCCGTCATGTATTTTACCTTAGTTGCATGATTTATTATCTGATCTGCAGCAAGTACTGCAAAGTTAAAGGTCATAAATTCAACGATTGGTCTAAGACCATTCATAGCGGCCCCAACTCCAAGCCCAGCAAAACCCAGTTCAGATATGGGAGTGTCAATTACACGCCGATACCCGTATTTATCAAGCAAACCTTCGGTTACTTTATATGCACCATTATACTCGGCAACTTCCTCGCCCATAATGAAAACTCGTTCATCAAGAGACATTTCCTCATCAATTGCATGCTTAATTGCTTCTCTAAATTGTAAAACTGCCATCGGAATTAATTTTTAAACGTGAAAATAAGGATTGTCTTCTACAAACATGTCGGTATATAACTCGGATTTCTCGGGGAATGGAGACTCATCTGCAAAACTTACCGCAGCCAGCACTTCCTTCTCAACGCCCTCTTCAATGGAATCGATATCTGGCTGTTTGCACAACTTCTCCTTAAGCATATATGCCTTTAGACGTTCAATTGGGTCTATGCTTTGATACTCTTCTAATTCTTCTTTGGTTCTATACTTTTGCGGATCCGACATAGAATGTCCCCGGTAGCGATAGGTGCGAATCTCGACAAACCAGGGTTCCGAATGTTTCCGTACATCTTCGGCTATCTCTTTCATTTTCTCAAACACAGAAAGTACGTCCATCCCATTAATAACCGCTGATTTCATCCCATAACCTTTCGCACGATCAACTATTTCCGCTACGGTATGTCGTTTTGCAGCTGTGCCCATTGAATACCCGTTATTCTCAACTACAAATATGGTAGGAAGCTTCCATAACTGGGCTAAATTCATAGTTTCATGCAAGGCACCCTGATCAACTGCTCCATCACCAAAGAAGCAAGCTGAAATTCGTCCATTACTGTTATATTTATTTGCGAAGGCAAGTCCACTTGCGATGGGTATGTGACCACCAACGATTCCATATCCACCCCAAAAATGTTCTTTTACATTGGCAAAGTGCATCGAGCCACCCTTGCCTCCAGAACAACCTGTGGCTTTACCAAACAACTCAGCCATTCCCTCATTTGCACTGATGCCGCGACAAAGTCCCCATCCGTGGTCTCTATATGCAGTGATAATATCGTCATTATTGTTAAAAGCAAATACTGTCCCCGTAGATATTGCTTCTTGTCCTATGTAAAGATGCAAAAAGCCACCGAACTTACCTTTTTGATACTGCTGCATTGCTCGCTCTTCGAAGCGTCTCTGAAGATACATTTGCTGATACATATCTTTAAGCTCCTGGGTCGTTAGTCCAAGACTTTTATGCTTCTTTCTAGTTGCTGCAGGTAAATCTACCCCTTTTTGGACTCCACCTTTCTCAGGACTTTCTATTCCTGTAGGAGCAAATCTAATATCAGATGTTGCTTTTTTCGCCATGCTATTGTGTTTTACAGTAATAAGTAGATGCTTAATTTTGTAAGACGCGCTTTATAGACTCCAATAAGCGCAAGGTTGTTCATGTCTATTTGGTTATGTTCCATCCATTATGCGATTGAATCTATTTGCTTGACTATTCAATTACATGTGTTCAATGGGTCACTCAAATAATCACGAAGATTATAGTCTTGTAATATACCGAATTTTCATCAAAATATGCGGGATTTATGTTGGGCTTTTGTTCCCAATCGTTCAGTGTGAAGTTCAATTAATCAACCAGGCACATATGTTTAACCATAGAAACAGGTAGATAATACTCATCAATGAACCAATTAAAGCGATTCAAAAGATTAACTTAGTCCGCTAGCATGCTCCTAGCGACTGCAATTGCCTCAGGTATGGCTTCAGGTAATGATCCTCCAGCCGTAGCTAAACTTGGCTGACCACCACCGCCCCCACCAATTATTCGACCTAATTTTCCTACAATAGCTCCCGCTTTCAATCCTGTTTGAATCAGGTCCTCGGTAACAGTCACCAGTATAAACACTTTACCCGAGTCTTCGTCATGCGAAAATACAGTGCTAACAGTCATATTAGGTGATTCGTTTAATATACTATATCCTATGTTTTTAAGAGTATCAATATCAAAGGATTCTATATGTCCACATACCCATTTAATTCCGTTGTCCAATTTTTCTGCCGAATTCATAAGAGTCTGTTGACTAACAATAGCTTTAGCCTGAATCAACGCCTCTACTTTACGCTCTAACTCTTTTTTATCGGCTTGCAATCGCTGAATAGATTCCGCAAATTCGTTGGAAGTACCCAATAGATTAGCCACTGTTTGTAGCTTACTTTCTTGCTCTGCCACCCACTGTTCAGCCCCTAAAGCCGTTAACGCCTCGATTCGGCGAATACCTGCTGCCACCGAACTTTCATGGACAATTTTAAAGAACCCAATTTCCCCAGTATTCTGCACATGTGTTCCACCACATAATTCCATGGAATAATCTGAATCAAAGGTGATAACACGAACTTTATCCCCATATTTTTCACCAAAGAGCATTCTTGCGCCCCACTTTTTTGCCTGCTCAATATGGATTTCTCTGTCTTCTTTCAATGGTATACTCGCTCTTATTTTTTCATTTACCAGAGCCTGAATATCTAATATTTGCTGCTTAGTCATCGCTTCAAAGTGTGTAAAATCGAAGCGCAGATAGTCTTGGTTGACTAATGAACCTTTCTGGGCTACATGGGGGCCCAAAACCTCAATAAGTGCGGCTTGCAACAAGTGAGTAGCTGAATGATTTGCACAAGTATACGCTCGAGACACCCTATTCACCTTGGCTTCTAACCGCTGATCTAGGCCCGGGAGTTGCTTCACAACCAATACTGACCCATAAGGACTTTTTTGAACGTCAATAACCGCATACTCTTGACCGGCTTGTTTCAATACCCCTTGATCACTTACCTGCCCACCACCTTCGGCATAAAAGGGGGTTTTTTCAAGTAATAAATGAAAGGTATCTTCTACTTCCCGATAAGCTAGAATACTGGTAGAACTACTTAGTTGATCGTAGCCAATAAACTCCGATGATGTTTCTTTTCCTGCAAGCCAGTTCCACTGCCCTTTCTCATTATGGTCCACAGAAAAAGATCCAGCCGCTCTAGCCCGAGTCTTTTGCTCATTCATACGATCATCAAAATCAGCTACATCAACCTGTAACCCCTTTTCTCTAGCCATCAGTTGGGTTAAATCAATAGGGAATCCGTAAGTATCATGAAGCTTAAATGCATCCTCTCCAGTGAGCATTTTGCAATGTTCTGTCATTTGTTCAAATAGCGCGATACCCTGCCCTAAGGTTCTTATGAAACTTTTTTCTTCAGAATGCACCACTTTTTCAACATAGGCTTGCTGGGCTACCAATTCAGGGAAGACACCTTCGAATTGCCGACCTAACACTACAACTAATTCAAACAGAAAGGGCTCTTTAATCCCCAATCGATCCCAGGCATATCGTATAGCTCGCCTCAATATTCTACGTACCACATATCCCCTTCCGTCATTCGAAGGTGACGCCCCATCGGCCACACTAAATGCTACCGCGCGAATATGATCAGCAATCACACGAACAGCAATATCGGCGTATTCATCCTCTCCATATTGTATGTTTGCACGATCGGAAATAGCCTCGATTAGTGGGCCAAATACATCTGAGTCATAATTCGAGGTTTTGGCTTGCATCACGGCACAAATTCGCTCAAAGCCCATACCCGTGTCCACATGTTTCGAAGGAAGGGTTTGCAGCTCGCCTGATTTTAACCTGTTAAATTGTATAAAGACAAGGTTCCAAATCTCCATAACTCTTGGATCATCTTTATTCACCAAGCTCGCCCCATCTACTTCTGCGCGTTCCTGCTCGGATCGCAAATCAATATGGATTTCCGAACAAGGCCCACAGGGCCCTGTTTCCCCCATTTCCCAGAAATTATCTTTTTTTCCGCATTTTAGAATATGCGCGTGATCAATACTGGTTTGACTTTTCCACAAATCGATTGCTTCCTGATCAACTTCTAACCCATCCTCTTTATCACCTCCAAAAATAGTGGCATAAAGCCTAGAAGGATCCAGTTCCCAGCGATCTACCAGCAGCTCCCAAGCCCAAGCAATAGCCTCCTGCTTAAAATAATCTCCAAATGACCAGTTACCTAACATTTCAAACAAGGTGTGATGGTAGGTATCATGACCTACCTCTTCTAAATCATTATGTTTACCACTGACTCGAATACATTTTTGTGTATTGGCAGCACGCACCCAATCTTTACCCTCAAAAGCCAAGGTTTTTTGCTCGCCTAGAAATAGGGGCTTAAATTGATTCATACCTGCATTTGTAAATAACAGAGTAGGATCATCCGCTGGAATAACTGGTGAGCTAGATACTATAGCATGATTTTTAGCACCAAAAAAATCTAAAAAATCTTGCCGTATTTCAGAGGAAGTCTTAAAAGCCATTCGGATTATGTGTGTATTAGGTCTAGATCATTTATATGATTTCATTCATACAAATACCATGCTTAGTAAAGCAGGAAGATAGAAAAAATACCTATCACACACATAGCCTAATCCCTGCTTAATTCGCTTACATTTAGCTATATTGACTTAACACCATCAACCTAGCCCAAATTCTATGAAATCTCTGTTTAATTATTTCTTTCGAGGCCTACTTGTAGTTTTTCCATTAGGCGCCACCTTTTTTGTTACAGGCATCTCCATTGAATGGCTCAATACACTCAGCTCTATCTGGATACCAGGGGAGTGGGCTCAATCCATACCAGGCTTAGGACTCCTGCTCTCATTTGCCATCATTGTATCCATAGGGCTGGTTTTCTCAATCACCCTGACCAAACCCATTATCCAATTCGTCGAAAAAATACTAACCAAAACACCCATTATCAGTATTATCTATCATTCCTTGAAGGATTTAACCGAAGCTTTTGTAGGCGAAAAGAAAAAATTCGACCGGCCTGTACTCGTTCAACTAAGCGCCGATGGTCCATTCCGAATTGGGTTCATTACCCAAGAACATTTCACAGTGAACTCCTTTGAATTAACCGCGGTATATTGTCCTCATTCCTATAACTTTTCAGGAAATCTCTTCTTGGTTGATCCAACTAGAGTATACCCTATGGATATGGATCCCTCACAAGCAATGCGATTAGTAGTCTCCGGGGGAGTTAGCCAAACTGGTACGATCTAAACTAGTATACTTCTTCAAAGGTCCTTTCGGATGGTTTGACCTGAGTTTTTAGCTCTTCCCAAGTCCATTCCGTTGGATCTTTATCCTCTAAATCACCACGCAGATTCAAATAATCTAAGAAACCTTGCTTTGCTAATTGTTCATAAATGCCGGTTTGCATTCCCTTCATCCCGCATAAATAGACTAGGGTGTTATTCGCACCTAAAATAGGTGATAATAGCTCAGAATAATCTTCGATGGCTGTTTGTACATATTTTTTAGAACCATTTTCGCGTCTATCTTCTCGTGACGTCATTTTCAGATAATGAACATTGGGATGACAAGAATCTAAGTCTTCAAAGTATTCTCTGTAGAGTAAATCGGTTCGGTAGGGGCATCCAAAAACCAATACTATTTGCCCTTGATGCCCCGCTTCAATTAATTCCATTATCATACCTCTGAAGGGAGCTACACCCGTCCCCGTTGCAAAAAATACATAATTAAACTCCTCTGAATTTTCAGGTAACAAAAAGCGTTTTCCACTTGGACCTGTGATCATAAGTGAATCCCCGGGCTTTAAATTGGAAAGGTAATTCGAACAGACCCCAGTATAAAACACTCCATCTACTTCCTCATTTGCTCTTTTAACGGTAGTGGATACAAGATATGGCTGCCCATTCTCTCCTTTTGATGGTGAAGAAACCGAATACAATCTAAGCTTATGAGGTTTACCTTTTTCATTTTCTCCAGGCGGTAAGATACCAATGGATTGTCCTGATCGGAATATTCCTTCCATACCTGAACCACTTAGGTCTATGGTGATATGACGAATTACATTCGGGCTAGAATCGTCTGTACAAATATAATTCTCTGCAATGGTTGCCGTTGTTGGTTTTTTGGGGGTAAAAAGATTAATCTCTACCTCAGGTAAAATTATTTTTGGCGTAGAACTGCCATTTGTGTTGTTGTCTGACATAATAGTGTCTGAAATAGTAACTTCAATATTAGTGAGTAAGCAATAAAATAAGGTAATTTTAGGTATGAGTTTAAAAAAAGTTGCTATTGTTGGTGCTGGCGTCACTGGACTAACAACAGCGATATTGCTTCGTTTATCAGGGTATGATGTTCATGTATTTGCTCGTAAATACCCTGTAATTGATCATAGTAATCCTTTTTTCGCCAGCGCCTTTCCTGCGGCTTCTATTGTGCCTCATTCGGTAACAAGCCCTATTTCAAAAAAGCTTTTTCTAAGCTCGGCCATATTCTATGAACAATTATATGAGCTTAATTTTTCAGGTATCTATCGCCAAATTCATTATGAGGTATTTTCTGAGCCCACCAAAAAGAAACCAGCCTACTTAAAGTGGTTACCAGGATATACTGAAATACCTATAAGTGGCAATTCATTTATCCCGCACATACCCAATTACCCACTTTCACGTGCTTGGAAGTTCCCCATGTTCTTCGTTGACTGGCCTGTTTATTGGAAAGCCCTATTAAAGATATTCACAACTCTTGAAATCCCTTTTACCCATGAAATAATTGATTTCTCACGAATTAACTATAGATTCTCCGCCGAACATTATTCTTTAGTAATACTGGCTTGTGGCTCGGGTTTAGAAAAAATGCACAATAAACCCTTAAGTTTGCTGAAAGGCCATTTACTTGATATTGATGATGCGCCAAAACTGCATAATCCAGACGGGGATGTATTTTCATATAATTATACCCCGCCATTAAAGGTATATAGTACACAGAATGGGAAACCCCAAGACATTTATAGTTATCCTCGGAGTGGCACAATGATTCTTGGTGGAAGTCGAATTGCTGGAAAATTAATCGGAGAAAAATGGAAAGGCGATGAATTGCTTCTAAACTACAAAAAAACAGAAAGTAATCTAGATTGGCCCTATTCTGCTATATTTGAACTTAACAAAATTCTAATAGAGCACAGTACCAATACTAAAATTCACAACTCACAAATCAAATCCAAAATACATGGATACCGATATCTAGGTCCGAATTCATCCCTTTGTTTTGAGATTGACCCCTCTAATAAGGTGCCGCACATACATGCCTACGGTTTAGGAGGTGCTGGCGTAACGCTCTCATGGGGCTTAGCAAAAGAAATAAGATCAAAAGCTAACGAATTATTACAATCACCCAATGATAAGAACACTTATAAGACCTCATCATCTATCCAAGCAGAGAATATTAGCCGTTTATTAGCTAATCTATAAATAGGTTGAGCTATCTAAAAAAATAGGTCTTTATCCACTTTGAATGCTTACATTAGTAAATATTTCACAAAAGTATCATCCTCATTTTGTAACTGTACCTATGCGCGATAATGTATCCAATGTCTAGTGATTAAAGTAAAACTCCCAAATAGAGTAACTACAGCTTCTTCATACTAGATAAGACTATAGTTATATAACCGAGCCAGGAAAATAATGATGGTGTCATAAACCAAAAAAAGTTACGAACTTATTGGCATCTAATAGTATTAAAGATAAAATCACTATAGGGGCAATGGCTAAAAAGAAAACCAAATGAGTAAATTCACGCACATCCTCTAAGGCTGACCACAAAGGGTTTAATGAAATAAATATAGGAACTAATAAACATTGAATCGCAGAAACAAAGGAAAGACCTACACCGAGTCGATTCCATGATCTTTGTTTGTTTAACGTCTCAGCCTGAGGTAATTTCTTACGCTTTGAATCCGCCTACGGTTGCGAATTCTCTTCTACCATTTATCGCCTATTGCCCAATATTCTGAGCATAAAAATGAACATATTAACAAAATCTAGATACAATCTAAGTGCACCCAAAATAGCTACCTTTCTTCCCTCTTCTGATTCCGCGATCACCTGTGCAGCTAATTGCTTTATTTTTTGTGTATCGTAGGCTGTTAAACCAACAAAAACTAAAACTCCTGTGTAACTAATAATCCAATAAAGTCCTGAACTCTGCAAAAAGGTATTAACAACACTTGCCAAAATAAGTCCAATTAAGGCCATAAATAAAAGATTACCCCAGCTAGAGAGATCTTGTTTTGTAGTGTAGCCATACATACTCATAACTCCAAACATCCCAGCGGTTATAAAAAATGTTGATGCAACAGAGGCTCCAGTATAGGCAATAAGTAGAACGGAAAGGGTGAGCCCATTTAGTACCGAATATAATAGAAATAATCCTATCGCCATATTTGATGACATTCTTTGAATACCTGATAAAATCCAAATTACTAGGACTAGTTGGCCTACAATTATCCCAAAAAAGACAAATAAGGAGCTAAATATGATTCCTAACAATAATTCAGATTGCGCAGTACTATAGGCTACATAACCCGTCAAAGTTAACGCTAAAGTCATCCATATATAGACTTTTTGCATAAAATCAGCTTCAACTGACGGTATACTCTCTACATAAGTTCTTGACTGTAAATCCATGACAAAAAAATGTGCTAATTGAGTTTAGAAAATAATTACCTGTATTTAGATAATGATTAGAAAATATACGAATAAAGACAAATCTTCTTTACTAATTTAAGGTATTTTATACTTTTTATATCAATACTTAAATTACAAATAATCCCGTAACCACCACTACAGACAATCTGTATAATAATCATGAAAAAACTTATCCCAATCCTATTTTGTAGCCTTCTATTAGGTACCCTTCATTGTACTACAAAAACTGAAGACGAACCCAAAGGTACTGAAAATTTAATTTGGTCCGATGAATTTGAAGGGGACTTTATTGATACCAACAAATGGAAGTTTGAAACTGGCGATCATGGATGGGGCAATAACGAATTGCAAAATTATCAGCCGCAAGGCTCTGATAATGTGGAAGTAAATAATGGCACCCTTAGAATAACTGCACGAAAAATTGGGCCCGGGCAACGGGTAGGTGATTATACCTCCGCAAGAATTAATAGTCGGGAATCTTTTTTATATGGAAGAATAGAAATACGCGCCAAAATGCCCGAATATAAGGGGCCTGGTATTTGGACAGCTTTATGGATGCTAGGTGAGAATATCGAGGATCTTGGATGGCCTCTCTGCGGAGAAATAGATTTAATGGAATACATAAGTTCCAACACAGATTCTGTTCTAATGACTATTCACTCTCAGGCCAATAATCATATGAACGGCACTCAACTGAGCTCAGGATTTGTACCCCTATCAAATATTGAGGAGGAGTTCAATATTTTTGGACTTCTTTGGGAAGAAAAACGTCTAGTATTCTATGTAAATGGCCCAGAACAAGTTTTATTAACTATCAACAGGCCTGAAGATTACAACCAAGAAAATTGGCCTTTTGATAAACCTCACTACTTCTTAATGAATGTTGCTGTCGGTGGAAATTTAGGCGGATTGGATGGGGTAGATGACTCGATATTTCCTGCTACCATGGAGATTGATTATGTTCGTGTATACGCCTTAGACTAAATTGACAAATATTTTCAAAGACTTACTAAGCTGGTGTCAGGTGTACGACAGTAGCTCCCCATGAAGAACGATCATTGGCTGTTTCGAATGAAATCACTCGTGGATCTCGTTCTAGTATAGCATGAACTCCCCTTCGTAATATCCCTTTACCCTTCCCGTGTATTATTCGTATTTCTACGATATTTCTGCTAATACACTCAGTTATATATTCAGGAATTAGGCTGTTTATCTCCTTGGGTTTAAAGGAGTGCAAATCCAAAATTCCGTCTATTGGGTATTCTTGAACTTCATACTTATCTGACATAGCAATAATATTTACGAAATAGCGTCAACCACTCTTCGCTCGATAACAATATTTTTGGCGAACAAAAGTACTTTTTGATGTTCTGGATGCTCTGTATACCGTTGGAGAGCTTTTTGGTCTGCATGCACTGAAAATAGGCACAGGTCACAAACCTGTTCACCCTCCCCTTCAACATTTACAAATACCTGTAGATGATCAATATCAGAAATTAGCTCTGGCAATCGCTCTAATTTATTCTTGAATTCTTGAATTAATTGACTTTTAGGAACTCCTTGGAAGTCCTCTTTAATTTTCCAAAGGACAATATGTTGTAGCATGAGTATTTATTAGGTGAGTATATATCATTGCATTAAACAGGATCTTTGCTAAAGACACCTATTATTGAGCTAGTGAAGACTAAAGAAGCTCGTTAATTTCGAAACAAATTTCACTAAATAAACGTATCTTTACTAATTAATATATGCTTAGCGTTTGCATACAAACTACTGAAATTCTCCAATTATTATGAAAGAGCGGATCGACACCCTAGATCAGTATGAAGAATTTGACCAAATGGGAGAAGCTCATGCTGGAAGTTCTGAATCAACCCCTATTAGATCCGACGCCTTTGAGTTAAGTGATGACAAAAAAATTACGCAGATACAGTATCATTTTGCAAAAATAATGGACATCCTTGGTTTAGATTTAACTGACGACAGCCTTAAGGGAACTCCACGAAGAGTTGCTAAAATGTATGTTAAAGAAGTATTCAATGGTTTAAACCCAGCCAACAGACCAGAAGCAAGAACGTTTAACAATAATTATGATTACTCAGATGTAGTTATTGAAAAAAATATACAAGTGAATTCTTTTTGCGAACATCACTTTCTTCCCTTTATAGGCAAAGCACATGTTGCCTACATATCTAAAGGAAAGGTTATTGGTCTTTCAAAAATCAATCGTTTAGTAGATTATTACTCTCGAAGACCTCAGGTTCAGGAACGATTAACCCTGCAAATTGCTGATGCAATTTCAAATGCAATGAATACCGAAGATGTGGCTGTTTATATTGAAAGCAAGCATTTATGTGTTTCAATGAGAGGAATTAAAGATCATACGAGTAGCACCATTACTTCCGAGTTTAGAGGGGCATTCAAAAAGAAAGATACACAACTAAAATTTATAGATTTTATTCGCACCCCATCTGAATAAATGTTTAACTATGTTAGTAGTATGAGCTCATCTGCATTACATGTTTACAATTCATTAACTAGAAAGAAAGAACTTTTTGAGCCTATACATGCTCCTCATATAGGTATGTATGTATGCGGTCCAACGGTGTATGGAGATGCTCATTTAGGCCACGCCAAAAGTTATGTTTCTTTCGATGTTATTCGTCGATACTTAAGTTATTTAGATTATAAAGTTAGATATGTGCAGAATATTACCGACGTTGGTCATTTAGTAGGAGACGGGGACGAAGGGGAAGACAAAATTTCCAAAAAAGCACTTATCGAACGGGTCGATCCTATGGAGATAGCTGAAACATACACCTATACATATTTTCGGGATATGGATGCGCTGTCAGTTCTGCGTCCTGATATTTCCCCTAGAGCCACCGGTCATATTCCTGAACAAATTACAATGATTCAGGATTTAATAGATAAAGGGTATGCTTACGCTATTGATGGGAATGTATACTTTGATATACAATCAGCCCCCAATTATGGCCAATTAAGCGGCAGAAATGTTGAAAATGCATCAAGTGGAACGCGTATTAAGTCTGCATCAGATAAACGCAACCCAGCAGATTTTGCTTTATGGAAAAAAGCCGATGATAAACACCTAATGAAATGGCCTTCACCTTGGGGAGTTGGGTATCCAGGGTGGCATATCGAATGCTCAGCTATGAGCATAAAATATTTAGGGGCTCACTTTGATATTCACGGTGGTGGAATTGAAAATCAGTTCCCTCATCACGAATGTGAGATTGCTCAAGCTGAATGTTCTACTGGGAAATCATTTGCGAAATACTGGCTTCACAATAATATGGTTACACTGGATGGACAAAAAATGGGGAAATCCCTTGGTAATGCCATAAGCCTAGAACAGTTTTTTAACGGCTCTCATCCTTTACTTCAGCGCTCTTGGGACCCTCAAGTTATTCGCTTTTTTCTGCTACAAAGTCACTATCGCAGTACTACCGACTTTTCAGAAAAAGCGCTAGAAGCTGCTGAAGCTGGTTTTCAATCACTACTGTCAACCATTGAAAGTATACTGATTTATAAACCCCAGAACCGTCATGATCATAAAAATGATGTAAATAATAATAAAGTACTTCCAAATTTTAAGGCAACTTTTGAGTCCGCAATGAATGATGACTTTAATACGGCACAAGCTATAGCTAGCCTATTTGACAATACGAAAAAAATAAAGAAAAAAATTACCGCCGGTCAGTCACCTTCGGATTTACTCGCTCTACAAAATTGGCTCAAAATTGCTTTAACCGAAGTACTTGGACTAGAAACTAATTTATCAAATAAATCTGGTAGTAATTTCAATAATAAACTAAGTGAGGATTTACTCCATTTATTAATTGATATTAGAACCAAAGCTAGAATGGATAGGGAATTTGAGTTATCAGATATTATTCGAGACAGGCTTAAAGATCTAGACATCGAATTAAAAGATAGTAAGGAAGGAACTCGGTATACTCTGCCCAAATGAAATTGTTTCAACAAGTCATCTCTGGCCTACTCATTGGGTTAGTACGCTTCTATCAACTAGCCATCTCTCCTTATTTGGGGCGTAGTTGCCGGTATTCTCCAACTTGTTCTCAATATACAATTGAGGCTTTAAAAGAGTGGGGACCATGGAAGGGTAGCTTGCTTGGAATAAAGAGAATTTCGCGTTGCCATCCTTGGGGAGGCCGTGGATACGACCCTGTACCTCTATCAAAGAAAAAATGAATATACTATCAAAAGAAGAGAGTTTATAATATCCATTATACTCATTGACAATTAGATAATTTTACATCTGAACATAGCTAACATGACCAATATTATTTTTAAAGAAAGAATTTCGATCAAACAAGTAGAAGAATCACACGATTTTGCTCCAAAATTTGACCCCCAAGGCTTAATTCCAGTGGTTACTACAGATTACCTTTCAGGAGAATTACTCATGCACGGGTATATGAACGAAGAAGCACTTAAAACGACCATAGTATTAGGCAAGGCTGTATACTACTCCAGGAGTAGAAAAACACTTTGGCATAAAGGTGCTACATCAGGTTTAACCCAATTAGTTAAGGAACTACGTATTGATGATGATCAAGATTGTGTTTGGCTGCGAGTAGAAGTTCAAGGAAATGGTGCAAGTTGCCATGTAGGTTATCGAACTTGCTTTTATAGAAGCGTACCCATTAAAATTGAATTTGAGCAAGCAAATGGGCAGCTAGTCTACGAAGAGGATGAAAAGGTATTTGACCCCAAAGAAGTTTACGGTGACGCACCTAACCCTACTATACTTTAACCGAACTACCAGAGTTAAATTAGCATTAAGGCCGAAATAACCATCCCTTGTAGAATTTAAGGGATGGTATTAATGCGCTGCTAGCCATTGGTTCCCTACTCCCCACTCAACTTTCAATGGAACGAGTAGCTCAATAGCTTGTTCCATTTTTTCTACAATCGTTTTGGGCACCCATTCCTTCTCATCTTCGTGAAGTTCAAATATCAATTCATCATGTACTTGTAAGAGCATCCTACTTTTACTATTCTCTTCCCGCATCCATTGATCAATAGATAACATAGCCACCTTTATAATATCAGCAGCGGTCCCTTGTATCGGCATATTAATTGCTGCTCTTTCTGCATATGCTCGAGCATTCCAATTTCCAGATTCTATATCCGGTAGATACCGTCTTCTGCCCATGAGTGTTTTGACATAACCATGCACTTTAACAAATTTCTTAGCGGATTCGATATATGCAGATATGTTAGGAAATCTACCAAAATAAGCCTCTATCATCTCTTTTGCTTCACCATTGGATATTCCAAGATTTTGAGCTAAGCCGAAAGCACTTAATCCATAAGGAATCCCAAAATTAACTTCCTTTGCTTTTCTCCTATGGTCTGAAGTTACATTATCTAAACTACCTAATGAAAAGATTTCCTTTGCTGTTCGAGCATGAATGTCTTCGCCGTTCTTAAAAGCTTGAATCATATCTTGGTCTTCAGAAATGTGTGCAATAATTCTAAGCTCCACTTGTGAATAATCCGCAGAAAGTATTTTGTACCCTTCTTCAGCTATGAACGCTTTTCTGATTTCACGACTTCGTTTGGTGCGAATAGGTATATTCTGTAAATTTGGATTTGATGATGCTAACCGACCAGTTGCTGCCACACATTGATTATAATTGGTGTGTAGTCGATGGCTAATTGGCGAAAGTAAAGAAGGTAGTGCGTCGGCGTAGGTAGATTGTAATTTAGCTAAAGATCGATACTCAAGTACTTGCTCAGGCACTTTGTGCACATAGGCTAGCTTAGATAATATTGCTTCATTTGTTGAGTATTTTCCCGTTTTTGTTTTTTTTCCTGCTGGTAAACCTAATTTATCGAATAGGATATCCCCTAATTGAGAGGGTGAATTAAGATTAAACTCTTCCCCACATTGGTCAAAAATGGCTGACTTCAAGCGTAGCATATCTTCGCTAAGAGCCGCCGAAAAGTCCTTAAGTAATTTAGTGTCAAGGGCAATCCCGGTAGTTTCCATACGAGCTAATACCCGACTTAAAGGGAAATCTAAATTAAAAGCTACTTCATGTAAACCGTCATTCTCTAGTTTTTCAGAAAAAATAGTATATAATCTTAACGTAATGTCGGCATCTTCACACGCATAAGGTACAATATCCTCTATAGGAACGTCCGCCATTGTTAACTGCCCTTTGCCCTTATCAATGAGATCCGTTATAGGAATGGGCTCATAACGTAAATAGCGCAAAGAAAGCTCATCCATTTTTAAGCGTTGATCTGAATCAATTAGATAAGCCGCTATCATGGTGTCGAAAATATCGCCACCTAGTTCAATGCCGTGTCGCTGCAACACCGTATAGTCAAATTTGTAATTATGCGCGATAACTAGAAGCTCAGAAGACTCTAATATTTGCTTCAAGGCTATATTCCATTCCGGATTAAACGGAATATAAACGGCCTTATGTGATTCTTGAGTCATTGCTATACCCAATAAATTAGCCAATAATGGGTCTGCACTATCAGTCTCCGTATCAACAACTAAAGGTCGATTTAAGTCGATGGACTCTAAATAAGCTAACAGTTCTACTTCATTATCAAGCAAGCGATATTCAACCTCATTTGCTTTGTAGGATGCCATTTTTTTGTTCGCTGCAAAGAGATCATTGGCCGTTTTGATTGGTGAGTTTTCTCTATTTGCCAGTGTCGCTTTATTGTGACTACCATCCTTGTTGGAATTAGATTTCTCATTACTTACTGATATTTTAGAAGTATTTCGGACATTGGATTGATTATCCATTGAATAGACAGAACCCACCAATGAAACGTCACCTGAGGCAGGTTCTTCATATTTTCGGGTCAAGCTTCTAAAACCCATTCTAGAAAAAAAAACAGCTAAATTAGACCAATCAGGTTCGGTCCTAACCAAATTTATCCACGATTCTACTCCAGGCACATCAGTTTTTATGGTAACCATTTTTCGAGCATGACGAGCTTCATCAGCAAATTCAATTAAACTTTCTCTTTGCCTTTTAGCTGAAATAGTTGATGCCTGATCTAATAATTTGTCCAGTGATTCAAATTGCTCTATCAACTTTGGCGCCCCTTTTTTTCCGATTCCAGGCACACCAGGAATATTATCGGACGCATCACCCAAAAGGGCTAATACATCAATAACTTGATTGGGATAGACTCCAAAATACTCCTTCACTCCTTCTTCATCGACACGATCAAAGCCCCCATTTTTATTATTGGGCTTAAGCATAAACACATGCCGATTTACCAACTGCATAAAATCCTTATCAGGGGTTACTAAATACACCTCTGCCTCTCCCGCTTCCACCGAATAGGCTAGAGTTCCAATGATATCATCCGCTTCGAAGCCATCTTGTTCAATATTAGGAATATTCCAATGGCCGAGCATTTCTTTGATGAGTGGAATTCCTATTTGTAATTCTTCGGGTTGTGGTGGCCTTTGTGCCTTATAACGGTCATCCCATTCGTGCCGAAATGTAGGGGCATGTGTATCCCATGCAACAGCTACATGACTGGGTTCAAACTCGTCGATTAGTTTATCCATGGTATTGGCAAAACCCATGATAGGTCCAGTGGGAATTCCTTCACTGTTGACTAGATTAGCTCGTATAAAAGCAAAATGTGAACGGTAAGCCAGAGCCATGCCATCAATTAATAAGATTTTTTTATCTGCCATGAATTGGATTATTACTGATCGTTGAAATAGGCTACAATTGCATTTGAAGAAATATTGAAATGTTCATATAACTCTTCAAAAGGCGCCGACTCACCAAAGCTATCAATTCCAATTGCTCTTCCTTCTATACCCAGATATTTTTGCCATCCAAAGGTGGATCCTGCTTCTATAGAGACTCTTTTGGTTAAATGAATTGGTAACACTGAATTTTTATATTCTGCAGACTGTACGTCAAAAAGTTCCCAACTTGGCAAACTTACTACCCGAACTCTAGTACCTTTTTTAGCCAACTCTGCCTGTGCTTGCATTGCTAGCTGAACTTCAGATCCAGTTGCTATGACTATTCCCTCTGCTTCTCCATTCTCAGCCTCAGATAACACATATCCACCTTTTACAACTAATTCAGCCGAGTTATCAGTATTCCTAGAGTAAATAGGCACATTTTGCCGAGTTAACACTAAGACACTTGGACCTGTTTTATGCTCTAAAGCCACTTTCCAAGCATGAGAAACTTCATTAGCATCTGCTGGGCGAAGTACTAATAAGTTAGGCATGGCACGTAGACTAGCTAAATGTTCCACAGGTTGATGGGTAGGTCCATCCTCACCTAAGCCTATACTATCATGTGTCATTACAAATATAGACGGAATTTTCATTAATGCAGCCAAACGAAGAGCTGGTCTAAGATAATCCGTAAAAACAAAGAATGTAGCCCCAAATGCATGTAAACCACCATGCAACATCATTCCATTTACTGCCGCTGCCATCCCAAATTCACGCACTCCAAAATGAATAATTCGACCCTCATGATTATACTGAGTATATGAACCAGCACCTATAATATCAGTTTTTGTGCTAGGGCCTAAATCAGCTGAACCACCAATTAAGTTGGGTATCGTATCTTTTAGTGCATTAATAACTTTCCCTGAACTAGTTCGAGTAGCCATTCCCTTAGAATCAGCATCAAATTCAGGTAATACATCAGTTATATTTTGAAGATATGTTTGATTCGTCCATGAAATAAATTTTGTGTATAAAGCTGGATCATTCTTTTCTAAATGCGTCAATTTATTGTTCCAATCCAATTCGAGTGCAGCACCTAACTCCGCTCTTGCCTGAAACACATCATACACTTGCCGCTCCACATGAAAGTGATCGTCTGGATTCAGACCATAACCCATCTTAGTACTGCGAATTTCATCTACGCCTAGTGGGGCGCCGTGAGAAGATTCTTTTCCCTCTTTATTAGGGGAACCGTAGCCAATCTTAGTTTCACAGACAATTAATGAAGGTTGCTCAGTGTTTGCTTTAGCTTTTAAGATAGTTTGTTCAATATGTTCATGATTATGACCATCTACTTTAATGACTTGCCAATTATATGCTATAAAGCGTTCTATAACATCCTCAGTAAATGCAAGATTAGTTTCACCTTCAATGGATATAGAGTTAGAATCATATAAATAGATTAATTTTTCCAGGGATAAATGTCCTGCCAATGAAGCGGCTTCGTGAGAAACTCCTTCCATCAAGTCACCATCACTTACAATTGCATAAGTATAATGGTCAATTAAGGTCTGAGAAGCTGTATTAAACTGAGCGGCTAAATATCGTTCTGCCATGGCAAATCCAACACCAGTTGCAAAGCCCTGACCTAATGGCCCTGTGGTCATTTCAACTCCTGGAGTCACTCCAAACTCTGGATGCCCTGGTGTTTTTGACCCCATTTGACGAAAATTTTTAAGTTCATCCATACTTAAATCATAACCTGACAGATGCAACAGACTATAGAGCAACATAGAACCGTGTCCAGCGGAAAGTATGAATCTATCACGATCAAACCATTGGGGATTTTTTGGATTATATTTCAAAAATTTAGTCCAAAGAACCATAGCCACATCCGCCATTCCCATTGGCATACCAGGGTGTCCAGAATTTGCTTTTTGCACGGCATCCATCGAAAGAGTACGGATGGTGTGAGCACATAATAGATCAATAGCATTATTCATAAAAGGCGTAGCTTGTAGTTAGTATTAATGAAGATCAAAAAAAGTGGGTTAAACTTAAAGCAAATAAGTCCATTTAAATCCAAATTAATGAAACTAAGTTAATTAATGTGAGGATGAGTTTAAATAAAAAAAGCCTCGCTTTTGACGGGGCTTTATAATCAAAAAAATGATTATTTTAGGGGTGAGTCCTTTCGCATTTTAGTTCGAACTCCATCTTATACTCTGAAGGTTGTTTGAATGAACCATAACTTGCACTCTCAAAAGCCGAGCATGCTTCCCCTTTGTTTTCTAGCATTTGATTTGCTAAACCTAACTCAAAAAAGATTTTAGCTTTATCAGTATTTCCACCTGTTTCAAAACTTAGAGCCTGTCTGGAATACCTAACAGCATCGTTATAACGAGTTAATTTGTTAGAAGCCTCTGCTAATCTATAATAGCTATCAGCTGATTCAGAATAATAGTCCAAGGAAGATTCCAATAACTCGATAGCTTGGGTAGAGTTACCTACCTCAATAGCTTTCGCACCCCTGTATAACAAGTCCCCATGAGCAGATTGATTTGCAAGACGCTCCACTTCTGAATCTTTCACTCGAATAGCAGTAGCTATCGCTTGATCATACCAACCCATAAAACCGTCAACATCTTCAGGACTATTTTTTTTGTGAACCAAAGCTTTTTGATAATATGCTTTTGCGTAGTTAGGGTTTATTCTAATTGCCTCATCGAGGGCTACTTCCGATTCTATAAACATTTCACGCTTAAACAACATAAGCCCCTTCTGATAATTTAGCTGAGCAAGCACACTAGTCGACTTACGTTGAACATCGGTGTCACCGGAACTAATACCAATTTCTTGGGATTGGAAAAATAATACGATAGCCGTGTCTAATTTTGCTAAGCTAGGGCCACTGCGAAACTCATTAAACGCATCAACTGCTACAGTAAAATAAAGTTTTGGTATTTGTTTTTCAGAACGAGTTTTAATGTCTTGGCCTTCATTACCTAGTTGCGAGGCAATATCAATAGCTTCACTATACTTATCGATGGCTGCCAAGTAGTTTTTTGCTTGAGCCAATTCACGGGCTTCATTGTACGCAGTAATTGCTGCGGTCTGATCCTGCGCCATTAGAAATGTACTGGCTAGGAATATAATATTAAAAAAGAAAAAAAGAGATTTCATAATTATGATGTGGAGTGTTTCGTTTCTATTTCTAGAAAATTTCGAATTTACGCATTTTATTATATTAAGAAAAAATAGATCTTAATGGTTCCCTATTTCAATTAAAGATAGCATACCAATTAAAAGTAAAAGTTAGGCATTGGTTCTTCACGTTCGTATGCAGTACGTATTTTTGTAACTCCATCTTCAATAGAATCAGTCAAAAAGAATAAGTCCCGATCCTTTTCCGAAATGGTGCCAAAATTAATCATTATTTCTTCGATCCAAGAAACTAAACCACTCCAATAGTCTACCCCAATTAACACAATAGGTATAGTTGAAATTTTTTTTGTTTGAACTAGAGTTAGACTCTCAAATAATTCATCCATGGTTCCAAAGCCACCCGGAAAAACAATTAATGCCTGAGAATACTTAATGAACATGACTTTTCTAACAAAGAAATAATCAAAATTAAGCGCAAACTCTTTATTTACATACTTGTTTATTCCCTGTTCATGTGGCAATTCAATTCCAAGGCCAACTGACTTTCCACTACTCTCCTGAGCTCCTTTATTGGCCGCCTCCATTATCCCAGGGCCTGCACCAGTGATGACTCCAAAACCCATTTTAGTTAATAACTTTGCACACTCCGAGGCTTTTTTATAAAACGGATCATCTATAGCAGTTCTAGCCGATCCAAAAATACTTACACAGGGTCCAATTCTAAAAAGTGTATCGTATCCATCAACCAGTTCACCCATTATTTTGAAAATGCTCCATATCTCGCGATCATATCCATTTTTGTATGAATTAGGAATTAGCAGCGGCTTTTGTTTATCCATGCTTTTAAAATGATTAAATTTTATTGTTTTGTTTTTTTGTGCGATCTCAATATTGAGACTTTTATGGAATTCTATGAATGAAAAAATCTAAGCTTATTTAAAATCGAGTTGAAACCCAAGCATTGGTACCGCCTTACTAGTACTTGTAATTTCTGTACTAGACTTGCTGCTCTCAAGTTGGTAAATATCAAAAGTTGGATGTAGACTTAAATCATCTGAAACATCAAACGTTGATAAATGTGCATATACATAAGCATCTATAGCACTTAGCGCGTAAGCCAATCCAACGGTCACATATATCAAATCTCTCCGATTACGCAAAAAGTTACGATTGTTCTTTAGTTGGTTGGTATTTGCCCCTATGAGCCTTTCAGGAGTCGGGCCAAATCGAAGATCATCATGATCAGTAACAGCATTATAATAGGCTGCTTTATAGTCATGATACTGCTTAGTCAAATACACACTGTAATAGCCTAAACCACCAAAGAGGCTGTAAATAATCGGGATCTTCCAACTTTGATCGTTATGATATTGACCTAAGCCTGGGACAATCAGTGACTTTCGTAAAATCTGTTTAGGATAGGGAAGCGCATTAACTTGTTTGTCTGCCCTACCATTTATGATGCTGGAAAGGCGGGTAGAATCAGACTGATTTACTGTACTTTCTCGGATTATTGGAACCGGGTCTAAGGTGTCAGATAGAATCGGTATGGTTAAATTGAACGGTGAGGATGAAAAAAATGACGACTTTTGATCATTAATACTAGTAGGCTGTCCAAAAATCATATTAAATGAAAGAAAAACACTGATGAAGCTACTCAAGCAAATTCTTACCAACAAAAATAGTCTTGAGTTGGTCATATGTCTACTATTCTGTGGATGAGAGAAGTTCTAATATTCGCTCTAAATCGTCGTCTGTGAAGTATTTTATACGAATCTCTCCACCTTCAGAAAAAGTCTTCATTTGCACTTTTGTACCAAGTGCACTGCGTAATTTAGATTCTATATCTTTAATAATAGCGCTATTTTTTTTTCCGAGATTTTCTTTTTTTTCCGAGGTCTTAGTTGTTTCGCTATAATCATCAATTCTAGGGGTATTAGCTTTAACTCGAATATAATCTTCTAAGCGACGAACTGACCATTGTCCCCTTATTACCTTATCGAGAATTAACTTTTGTTGGGTTACTGAATCAACTCCAAGTAAAGCTCTTGCATGTCCTCCACTAATTCTATTGGACGATAAAGCTAATTGAATAAAATCGGGTAAATTTAACAACCTAAGCATGTTAGTAACCGTTGTCCGGTTTTTACCTACCTTATTAGCTACCTCAGATTGGGTATAACTAAACTCTTCGAGCAACCTTTGATATGCAAGAGCTATCTCCAAAGGATTTAAGTCCTCACGCTGAATATTTTCAATGAGCGAACACGCCATACTTTGTTCGTCATCAGCATATCGAACATAGGCTGGTATATTAGAAATACCTGCTAATTTAGACGCCCTTAGTCGACGTTCACCACTAATTAGTTCGTAGCGTTCTTCTCCTAAATAACGAACAGTAATTGGCTGAATAAGCCCATATTGTTCAATAGATTCAGCTAACTCTTCTAACCGTTCTTCGTCAAATTTTTTCCTTGGTTGGAAAGGATTCGGGCGGATCTTTTCAGGTTCTAAGAAGAGTACTATATCTTCCTTAACATCTTTTGATTCTGGATAGGAATCAGAACTCTCTACCGTTAATTTTTTACTATTATTAGATTTTACTGATTGTTTTCCAAGCCTAATTTCTGCTAAACTTTCTTTCTGATCAGCTTCTGTTAGAATGGAAATTTTCTTTGAGAGCTGATCTTCCATATCAGGGAAAAAAGCTCCCAAACCTCTTCCTAGTACTTTTTTATTCGGCATGTCCTTTTACTTGGTTAATACAGGACTATTCTTAAATAGTTTCCTATTCCTCTTTATGATCTCACTTGCTAAGGCCAAATAATTCTTTGCTCCCATTGAAGTTGAATCATAAAGTAATGCGGGCTTACCAAAAGATGGTGCCTCCGCCAAGCGTACATTCCTAGCAATAACTGTCTTGAATACACGATCATCAAAATAACGCTTAACCTCTTCTGCCACTTGGTTGGACAACCTAGTTCTAGTATCATACATAGTCAATGCCACTCCTTCAATATCTAGGCTTGGATTTAAATGTTGACGTACAATTTTTATAGTGTTAAGTAGTTGCCCCAAACCTTCTAGAGCAAAATACTCACATTGAACTGGTATCAAAATGGAATCAGAAGCAGTTAATGCATTAATGGTCAATAGGCCTAAGGAAGGTGGACAATCAATGATGATGAAATCATACTTATCCCGTAATTCAGCTAAAGCTTTCGTCAAAATTCTTTCACGCTGATCACGATCAATCATCTCTATTTCAGCTCCTACTAAATTAATATGAGCCGGCACAAGGTCGAGAAAGTCTAATTCTGTTTGTCGGATGGTATCGTTAATTTCAGCACTACCTATCATGACTTCATAGATAGAATTAGTAACCGTGGAGATATCTATTCCTAACCCACTAGTGGTATTGCTTTGCGGATCAATATCAATAATCAAGGTAGGATGTTCGATAGCCGCCAAACTAGCAGCTAAATTTATGGATGAGGTGGTTTTACCTACCCCTCCTTTTTGATTTGCAATAGAAATTACTTTACCCATTGACGAGTTAAAACTTTAAAACTGTAAAATATAATCAAATATAAAAGTACGTCTGAAGCGAACCAAAAATACTTATTAACAGTGAAGTGCTAAGTTATCCACATTGAGGGTTTAGGAGGGTTAAATATGATGATTAAGGGGTTTTTCCCGTAAGTAAAATTTTTCTGCTTTGACCGGTGTATCCTGTTTTACCGTTTACTAGCCGCAACTTGCTGTTATATTGGCTTACTGGATTTATTTCCAGGGATTGATTAGGATTAAACTCAGCGGTACCAGCAAATCGTATTATATGATTATGGTCAACCCAAGGAGTAATTTCACTATTTATTTTACTTGTATTATTTTCTGCACTTATATCCTTAACATTAGTCAATGGTTTTATAATTTTTTGTTCGTTATTTTCTGTATTTAATGAACTTTCACTAAGAGATTGGCTTGCAGGCATCCAAGTGTTCAAAGCAACTATAGCAATCGCTAATACTAAAAAGCTAGCCGCTATTTTCATAGTATCTTGCGGTATCCTTTGCCAATTCCAGTCAATAGTTGATGAATTTATGGATGTTTCTGCCTTAGTAAATATGGCCTCTTTTAAATGCAATGGGCTCTTAAAAGTGGGATATATACTAGTTTTTTGCCACGTCTGTTTTAAACTTTCGACTTCGATAAGTAAATCTTGGTTCAACTGAATTCTTTGCTCAAATACAATTTTCTCAGACGGGTCCATCTCGTCCATCAAGAACCGAATAATATCTGTATGTTTAACTTGCATGGTTTTGTTCTGATTCTTTTTCTTCTTCAAAATATTTCCTCAGATTTGATAGTGCATATCGCATACGCCCTAAAGCCGTATTAATTGAAACACCAGTAATTTCAGCTATTTCCTTAAAAGATAACTCTTCATAATGACGCAACATAATTACTGCTCTTTGCTCCTCAGGTAAACGACTTATTTGTTTATACATTCTCTTTTTGTCCTCATGCTGAATGTAGACTTGTGAGGGATCTAATACTCCTTCATCAACAACACGATGGAAAAAATCTGTGTTTTCTTCTTCATTACTAGAAATATTTACAAACTTTTTTGCCCTTCTCAAATAATCTATGGTAGCATTATGAGCTATTCGCATGACCCAGGCAATCCATTTTCCTTCTTCGTTATAGTTTTTATCCATCTTATTAATAACCTTAGTAAAGGTGTCCTGAAAAAGATCACTCGCAACTTCTGCATTATATACCATGCTATAAATATAGGAGTAAATTTTAGACTCATATCTGTTAAAGAGTGTTTTAAATGCCTCTACATCATGCTCATAGCGGTATAAATACACTAGCTCTTTATCTGTTAAAGAGTATCGTTTAGGTGTGGATCTTGTCGGTTTATGTATTTTCATTCAATAAAAATGATACACATCGATACAAAATAATATCACATGTGCATGTGAGTTCACTGCTTTACATTATTTTCAGTGTAATATTCAAATATTTTATTTGCCTTCGTATGTCCAATTTCCTCAGCTAACGCGTGAACCTCTAATTTTCGTATGTTAGAAATTGAACCAAATTTTTTTAGTAGTTGTACTGCTGTTTTCTTGCCAATTCCGCTGATATTAGTAAGTTCACTCCCAATTGTTTGATTACTCCTTATATTACGATGAAAAGTAATGGCAAATCGATGTGCTTCATCCCTAACTTGTTGTAACAGTTTAAGTGCTGGGGATGTTTTTGGAATCATAATAGCCTCTTTGCGACCTGGAAGAAAAACTTCTTCTAATCTTTTAGCCAAACCTATAACCTCACATTCACCATAAAATTCAATCTCTTTTAAGGCTTTTACAGCTACACTCAGCTGCCCTTTTCCACCATCTACTACAATTAAATCGGGTATGTGCTCTCCACTTTTTTGTACTCTTTTGTATTGTCTAGTCAAGACTTCTGCCATTGAAGCAAAATCATCCGGTCCTACCACAGTTTTAATGTGAAAGTGTTTGTATTTAGTTTTTCTTGGTTTGGCATCCACAAAACACACCATCGAGGCAACCGGGTAGGCACCTTGAAAATTAGAATTATCAAAGCAGTGTATCGTACGGGGTAGGCGACTAAGATTTAAAAAATGATGCAAATCTGAGACAGCGGCTGGAATTCGATTTCGTTCTCTTTTCTCTAGTGCTAAGGCGCGATCGTTGAGATATAAGTTCGCGTTGGTCACTGCCATTTTTACCAGCTTAGCTTTGTCTCCACGCTCGGGAACTTTGAAGGGTACTTTTTTAGATTTATGCTCATGCAAATACCTATGGAGTACTTCTTCATCTACCAATTCATGACTCAAATATACTTCATCCGGCAAGGTAATATGATGATCAGAGGTATAATAGTCTTCAATAAAACTCTGGAGCAATTGCGAATGGGTATATCCTTCAACAGGCTTAATGAACCGATGGAATTTACCTACTAGTTTCCCTTCGCGAATTTTTAAAAGTACTCCACATGCCTCGTTTATTTGGTTATTTTTTTCTACTACAAATAAATCACGGTCTTGTTCGGTCTCTGTTACCATTTTCATACGCTCACTGTACCTTATGACAGCTTGTAAACTATCTCGCAAGTAAGCTGCCTGCTCAAAAGCCATCGCTTGAGCTGCTATATCCATTTCTTCTTTTAGTTCTCGAATGAGCACACTTGTCTTACCGTTAATAAGTTTAGTTACTTTATCGATACTAGATTGATAGGTTGAAAGTGACCACTCAGCCGAACAACTCCCGAGGTAATCATCAAAACAGCTATGCCACTTGGGCGTATTTTTTGTTTTATCGAGGGTCTTAATAGAAACAGCGCAGGTACATAAGCCAAAAGCTTTTCGAATAACTTCTAGCATTCTCTTCATCCCGTTGACGCTATCATACGGCCCATAATACTGACTCCCATCTTTAATGACTGTTCTGGTAGGAAATACTCTTGGACGCTCCTCATTGGTGATGCAGATATAGGGATAAGTTTTGTCATCCCTCAGAAGCACATTATATCGTGGCTGATTTTGTTTGATTAAATTATTTTCAAGAATTAGTGCTTCCGCTTCTGAATCCGTTACAATAACCTCTAAATCGGCAATTTTCCGGACCATTGTCTGAATTCGACCAGATTGAATACTTCGCTCTTGAAAATACGAACGCACTCTATTTCGAAGCTTCTTTGCTTTACCTACATATAAAATGCTACCTTTGGTGTCTCTATATATATATACGCCCGGTTCTAGCGGCAAATTAGCTATTTTTTCTTTTATGGTATTGGATTCCATAGTAGGAACTTAAGGAATTTGTTCTATTTTCGAGCTAATCATATTATCAATACCTACAATTTGGCTCAACAAAGCTTATTATGAATTCAAAAAAGCAACTCGGGTTAGTATATTCGGTAAAAGAACCGAAAAAAAAGTCGGTAATACGGTGTTTTGTTGTATTTTTAATGTTAATTCAACTCTCTTTGATATGGCCTATCTATCCTTTAGTTGGGTCAATTGAACCTATAGTATTTGGAATGCCTTTTTCAATTGCTTGGGTTTTGCTCTGTCTGTTGTTGAGTTTTTTTGGGCTTTTGACCTTTTTTATATGGGAGAATCAGAAAAGTGAACGTACAGATTATAAGATCCTGAGAAAAAGCCTGCCAAATGAACCTCAAAATCTTAGGCCCACCTCCAGGAGTCAGGACTCATGAATGATACTTGGATTATAGTTGGTATTTCCATGGGCTATCTTCTTCTTAGCTTGGTGATGGGGATTCTGCCCGGATTAAAGGTGAGTAAGAGCTCTGAAGGCTACGTTGCGGGTGACCGCTCTATGAATTTATTACTGCTTTATTTTGTATTAGGAGCCTCCATCTTTTCTTCCTTTGCATTTCTAGGAGGACCAGGGTGGGCATACTCTAGAGGTGTTGCTGCTCTCTATATTATAGCCTACGGAACATTGGGAATGGTACCCCTCTATTTTTTTGGCCCAAAGGCACGAAGAATGGGTGTTAAATATGGCTATCTTACACAAGCTGAATTACTCTCAGAGCGATACCAAAGTCCTTTTTTATCTATACTTCTTGCCATACTTACAGTAGTAGTACTCATCCCTTATTTGACTCTCCAAATGAAAGGCGCTGGATTGGTGCTCAATACCATTAGTGACGGTCAAATACCCTACTGGCTTGGCGCAGCAATGGCTTATATTGTAGTTTTATTATATGTTTTTTTTAGTGGTATTATGGGGGTTGGTTGGACCAATACCTTTCAGGGTATTTTTATGTTAAGTATTGCTTGGTTTTTAGGTTTGTACCTACCTAAGGAACTTTATGGTGGAATTGGACCTATGTTCGAAGCCATTCAACGAGAGGGTTTGGGAAATATGCTGCAAGCACCAGGATTACAAAGTGATGGAAGCACTTGGTCCTGGGCCGGATTTAGCTCAGCGGTTTTGATATCGGCTATTGGGTTTTCAATGTGGCCGCATTTTTTCATGAAAACATTTGCTGCTAAAGACGATCGAACTATGAAACTAACCGTAGTATTATACCCCACATTTCAGCTATTCTTATTACCCATATTATTCATCGGCTTTTCGGCTATACTGAGTTTTCCCGGAATAGCGCCATCAGATACTATTTTACCTCATGTGCTCAAAAATATGGATTTACCTATTGTATTAGTAGGCCTAGTCTGCGCCGGTACTCTTGCCGCCTCGATGAGTTCAGGTGATGCAATACTGCATGCTGCTGGGGCTGTGTTTGTCAGGGATGGTCTTCGCAAACTTCCACAACTCAAGAATAGTTTGAACCAAGGAAATGTAGAGCGAAAAGTGATACAGCTGAGTATTTTATTTATAAGTGTCCTTGCATATTATTTTGCGGTTATTTCTTCCACAGATATTGTAAGTTTATTATTAGGTGCTTACGGTGGTGTAGCTCAACTTTTTCCTTTAGTCTTTGCGATGTTTTACTGGCCATCAGCCACTCGGATTGGTGCACTTGTGGCTCTATTAAGTGGTATAATTGCTACGCTGGTTTTTCTTTTTTGGCCGGAATTAAAACCTTGGGATATTCATGAAGGCATTTATGGTCTCGTTATTAACCTTTTTAGTTTAATAACTGTAAGCCTTATTACCCAAAAAACTGAGGCTTCTATTGTTGAAAAATTTACGCATGCCTAATTCATACCTTATATTATGAAATCTAAGCGAGTTGTAATGGAAAGGTATCAATCAACCAGTAAAAAATGGACATGCACCAATCCGAATATTAAAATTATTTATGAGGATAATCATTTGCTGGTTATTGACAAGCCTGCAGGGTTATTATCGCAAGCCGATAAAACCAAACATGTCGATTTAACCGATTTATGCAAGCGATATTTAAAAAAAGAGTACAACAAACCAGGGAATGTCTATTTAGGCTTAACACACCGACTAGATCGGCCTGTGAGCGGACTTATGGTTCTCGCTAAAACATCGAAGGCTGCTTCACGCATCTCCAAACTCATTCGAGAACATCAGTTAAAAAAAACCTATTGGGCAATCGTACATGGTCGAACGCCTTCAAAAGCAACTTATGAGCACTTTCTTAAAAAAGATTTAAGAATCAATAAAACCAAAGCCTATAGCTCCAAAATATCAGGAGCAAAACCTGCCGTACTAAGCTACACTACCGTAAAACAAAGTACCCATTATAGTCTCATTGAAGTAGATTTAATTACTGGGAAACCACATCAAATTCGTGTTCAGCTTAGCAAAATGGGTTTTCCTATATGGGGTGATTATAAATATGGTAAGGAGGATACTAACCCTGATAAATCACTTGCACTCAGGTCGTATGCCTTAGTCTTCGAGCACCCAGTCAAAAAAAAGTTATTACATATCAAAGCAGAGATACCTTCACAACAACCTTGGAATTTATTTGACTACTAAATCACTACTAGCCAAAATGTGTTATGAAGATTACACAGATAATTAGATTAAGTCATCATGAGGATTGAGGAATTATCCCAGTTATGTTTATTACATCTAAAACAGCCTTCAATGTTTATTCAAAATTTAATACCCTAAGAAAATATCCGGAAATCGCTCCACTCTTTCCTACCAAGCTTCACACTTACTATGATCAAACTGAACGGAAGTTAAGTCGTTTTGGGCGCTTAATGAACTCAGATAACATCACTGAAAAAGTTAAGACAGGTGGTGTTCAAGATGGAAAAAACCTCAAAAATCAATGGAATGCCGCATGGATTTCCTACATGCTACAACTTGATGATTGGCTACTGAAAGGTGATTTACACCATATAATTTTTAGAAAATTAGTTTTACAAAGGGCCATCCATGCTCGTTTAATGAATGCCCATGCTACTATCAAACAATTGGTAATCTTGGGGAGTGGTCTGGATCATTTAGGGTGGCTTTTTTCAGATAAGTGTACCAGCTTTGAATTAGACATCGAACCCATGATTAGCATTAAAATGAAACTTTTGCCAACACTAAACCAAAAGGTACATTTTATTGACTTTGATGCAATGAACGATTCTCTAGAGCAGTCCTTAACGCTACATTCTGCGTTTAATTCTAGTGAAGCTTGTTTATTTATTACGGAAGGATTTATCGATTACATTCCCAGAAAAAATCTACAGTCTTTACTATCACAAATAAAGCGTCTTCATCCAGAAAATGAGTGGATAAGCACTCATTTTGATCGTAGCTTATTAAGCAGCAAACAACGTTTCTTTTTTGAGCTTGGTGTACAAATAACAGGAGAACAATTACAGACTAACTTAACAAAAGAGCACATCATCTCCATAGGATGTAAGAATGGATTTATCCTGGTACATGAATGGGCTGGTTTACCTGAGCTGTTGGATAAACAAACTATTCCGATCAATTCTAAGCTAAATGCAATTGAAAAAAAGGTGCTAAATCGGAAAAATATGAATGGTTGTACCATAATGCATTTTAAGTAAGCTAATATCAAAATCGATAAAATATGTAAGTATAGAAAGATTCGACCAGCTTATACAAGAATTCTATTACTCAAATTTCTTTTGCTAACTTGGTTTTAAACAACCGATTAGTAATATTAACCCTCATCATTATAACAAACACATTATTATGGCTATACATGCTAAAACCAACAACGAAATTATTCAATTACAAGTATTTGTTGGCCTAGCAATCATTGGGCTAAATTTTTTTTTTAACCAATGGTTTGAAGCTATTCGTTACTATGCATTAGCAGCCTCAATCCTGATTATAGGTATGCCTCACGGTGCATTAGACCACAAAATCTATTTTAAAGCACTGCATAAAGAAGAAACTGTGAAAACTCAGTTAGTATTTTATGCAGGATACCTTTTGGTAGTTGCTGTGTACGCTTGGCTCTGGTATGTCCAACCTTTTGTAGGATTTTTATTATTTATGCTGTTCACTTTATATCATTTTGGACAATCCGATACTGAACGTTTACCACTAAATGGTTTGATAAAGCAGTTATTTATTTTAGCGAGAGGATTAAGTATAGCTGGACTCATTCTTTTCGGAAGCGATCCTTTTTATACTTCTCGGATTGTAGAATCGGTCACTGGTGTATCGCTTATATCTATAGTCTATAACTTTGTTACTATAGAAGACTTACGATTATTTTTTGCCTTATTGTATCCCTGTATTTATTTATTGGGAAGCTTTATCTCAAAAAAAGTACCCTTAAAAAATTGGCTAACCTTAGATGCATTTGTGGTACCTGCTTTGTTTTCAATGGTTGATCCTATTTTTGCTTTTGCTTTATATTTTGGATTATGGCATGGATATAATCACACAAAAACCATGTTGGATTTTTTAAGCAGTAAAAATGAGCAAGTTGGTTTTGGATGGTTTTATAAAGAAACCGCTGTATTCTCGGTAATATCGTATATAGGGCTTATACTTATTTATTTCTTGGTCGAGGCATTTGGCGACGAAGCTTTATTGGTAGCTGTTTTATTCACTTTAATAAGTGTTATTACCTTACCCCATATGCTTGTGGTTGAACAAATGTATCGTGCCTTTGATAAAACTAAAATTAGTGAATAAAGTTTTAAAAAAAGGGTAAAAAAAAAGCCACATTCAATAATGTGGCTTTTACTGCAAACTTAAACGTATCAACGATTAAGCCACTGCAAATCCTTCTTCGTCTGATTTGGCTCTAGCAATTGCATAAATCAAACATCCGTATCCTGCTTTTGCAGCTACATCAGCAATAGTGTAACCAACTTGTACATTTACAAGAGCTGAACTTGGATCCATTATAAATGGTGCCATGTAAACTATTGGATAGTAACCCCATGTGAAGATTAGGAGTAATCTAATATTTCTATAAAGAATTTTTAAATGACCTTCCTTATCTGCCATTGCAATAGTAACTTCATTCCACAGCACCCAAACTATGTATACAAATGGAACAGTACTTAAGAAGCCAAAAATACCTCTCGAGTCAGTTAGTGATGTACCACCATTGGTCTCACCAAGGTATCCAAATACTAGCATTAATACTGTTGCTACAACTGTTTTAAAGATTAAATCTTCTTTCTTCTCAGCAGCAACACTGCAAAGTAGTAATAATTCTACAACGAGTAGTGGTACTGTAAGAAGCCAATCCATGTAGCGGTAAGCATCATTGAAAGGAGTTCCAGAAGCCACATAAGCACCGCCTTCTAAAACAAAAGCTGCTTCCCACGATCCAAAAATTCGAAAATAGTGATAACCAGCAATTCCAACAACCATTGTTGAAAGAATGACAGACATTCTATACTGGGGAGCTACTCTATCCTTGGCTATTATAAAGAACAGTCCAGAGAAGACCATAGATGCTATACAAAATGATAACATATTGTAGACAAGGGAGTATTGCTCCATACTTAATGTACTTAATTCCATTAATTCTCCGTTTAGTTAAAGATTTACTTAAATATAACTAATACTAATTCTTGATTAGTTCCCAACCAAACAAATAAGTTGTGGTTTTAATTATAAAAGCGCTTCCATTATTGGTTTAATAATTTATTCTTGCAACTATATGTTGCACAATGAGTTATAATTTTTCAATCATACTAATTAAACTCAATTAATCTATCATTACTACTTTATTGCAAGTAAATATCAAAAAAAAAAAAAAAATTAATTAGTTTTTTTGTGCGTGAATTACCTCATCATTCCCTTAACTTATTTCATTGCAATACTTTCAGACAGTATACGTATAAAACCCATATCCAGTTTTATTTCCTAAATGGCCTTCATCTACCATTTTTATCAGTAGTGGACAGGGGCTGTATTTGTCGTCTTGAAAGCCCTTATGTAGTACCTTCATGATATTTAAACACACATCTAATCCTATAAAATCGGCCAGTCGCAAAGGTCCCATTGGATGAGCCATGCCCAAGGTCATTACTTGATCTATAGCTTCTTTTTCAGCGACACCCTCATACAGTGCATAAATAGCTTCATTAATCATAGGCATAAGAATACGATTACTCACAAACCCAGGAAAATCATGTACTCGTATAGGAGTTTTACCAAGATCTGTAGTAAGGCGTTCTACTTTTTTAAAGGTCTTCTCACTAGTTTTTTGCCCAAGTATTATTTCAACCAAACTCATTACTGGAACTGGATTAAAGAAATGCATTCCGATCATATTTTCAGGAAATGTCAACTCTTTTGCTAATTCAGAAATCGATATCGAGGAGGTATTAGTAGCAAATATTGTTTGTTTCAGTCGTTTGGGGTCGATTTCCTGTTCTATTTCACTCCATACCGCTTTCTTTACTGAAATCTGCTCTGGTACTACTTCCACTATTATATCTGCATCTACTATCGCTTGCTTGATATCTGTATAGCTTTGAATACGAGCTAAAGTAGAGCTTACCTGATCTGGTCTAATCCTCTGTTTTTGAACCATCCGTTTTAAATTTTTTTCAATCGTTTGACTTGCTATTTTGAGCTGTTCTATACTTCTATCCATTAATTTTACAGGAAGACCAGACATAGCACAAACATGCGCAATTCCATTTCCCATCGTACCAGCTCCTATAATAGCTATTGAGTTTATATGTTGATTATGCATCTTTGCTTCACCAATTTTTATAAGTAAAATTTTACTAATCTTGGCATTTAATTTTATAATTACGCCTTTGGGATTAATTTCTTAGTTATTAGATTTAATTAGTTAATAACCGCTCATGTTAATTCCTATATAGAGTCAATATTTTCTAAACATAAATCCTATCCAATTAGTCAGTTAAATTCAACCTAATTATCTGTTTCTATGAATACGATTATAAAATTCGCTCTTTTTTTAGTGTTTCTATTTTTAGGTATAGCAATTACCGCTTTTTATTGGACTTTTTGGAAGCCATTACCTAACTATGAACAGACCAGTGAACATATGTACCTAATCGACGCTGTTAATATTTACTGGGATGATTTTGGTGTACCACACATCTATGCTATGAATGAACCTGATATGTATTATGCAATGGGTTATGTACATGCACAGGATCGTTTGTGGCAAATGACACTTTCCCAACTCGCGATGGAAGGTAGGTTTGCTGAATTCTTTGGCAAAGATTTAGTCCCATTGGATCAGTATCAACGCACCCTAGGATTTTGGCACACAGCAAAAAAAATTGAGAAGCAACTAAGCATTGAAGAAAAGTCTATTCTAAAGGCCTATTCACAAGGTGTTAATTCTTTCATTAAAACACACTCCGATCGCTTACCTGTTGAATTCGCCCTAACAGAAATTACTCCAATACAATGGACCGTTACTCACTCTATTGGATTGTCTAGACTAATGGCTTGGGATTTAAATTTGAGCTGGTGGAGTGAACTTATGTATCAGGATTTGATGCAAAAATTGTCCATTGACGACTTTAAGGCGATAATGGTTGGATGGTCCGAAGATTTACCTACTACCTTAAACAATCAGGAAAGCCAGTCACTATTGGGATTATTAGACTTAGAATGGCAACGACGTGACTTGTTAGAAATTGGCGGATCTGCTGTGGGAAGTAATGCCTTGGCTATTGATGGATCTAAAACTAATACAGGCTATCCCATCTTAGCAGGGGATCCGCATCTTGGCTTAGATATGCCTGGAAAATGGTATGAAATTCATGTACACGTTGATGGGCGTAATATATCAGGGGTAACCTTGGCTGGTTTACCGGGAATTGTACTTGGCCAAAATGATGATCTAGCATGGAGCTTTACGAATATTATGGCAGATGATACCGATTTCTATTTGGAAATTGTAGATCCTCAAGACCGAGGTAAGTACAGAAGAGATACTCCTGAGGGTCTGGCTTATCTGCCTTTTGATATTAGAAGAGAACTTATCAAAATAAAAGATTCTCATGATCAATTTTTTGATATTCGAACCACAATACATGGTCCGGTTATTAGTGATATTTACCCCACAAAAGAGATAGTGAAAAATCAGGTAATTTCAATGCGATGGACCGGACATGAAATTAGCCATGAGATTAAGAGTATACATGAAATTAATTGGTCCAAAGATATTAAAAGCTTCCAAGACGCCTTAAAAAATTATGGTGTTCCAGGTCAAAATATTATGTATGCTGATAAAAGCGACAATATTGCCATGTTTAGTGTAGCAAAATTACCTATTCGTAAACATGACCCGTTACTTTTACGACCGGGTTGGGACCAAGACTATGATTGGCAATCTTGGATACCATTTGATGAATTGCCTTCAATTATAAATCCTAACAAAGGATGGATTGCTAATGCCAACAATAAAATTACGACAGACGCGTATTCTCACTATATTGCAAGTTTTTGGGAGCCTCCTTCACGAATTCAACGAATAGAAGAATTAATAGATACTGATAGCGTCTTTTCGACGGTAGAAATAGGTTCGCTGCAAAATGATGTCTTCTCTCATTTTGCAGCATCAATAACACCTATAATAGTTAACTTTATTGAATCCCAACAGGAGTATGATTTTAGCATTGCATTGAGTTACCTTAAAAATTGGGATTACAATTATACAAAGAATTCCACTGCTGCATCTATATTTGATGTTTTTTTCCTACAATTCACTCGAAATACTTTATTAGATGAATTTGGTGAGGATAGCTATCGCCATTTTGTGAGACATGAACTCATACCAGTCCGAGTGATGCCTCACTTAATTAAAACTAAGAGTAGGCTGTTTGACAATATACTAACTACAGAGGTAGAAACTATTGAGGATATTATTGTTAAGAGCATGCAGGAGACTATCTATTATCTAAGTGATTTATACGGCTCTGAACCTTTCGAGTGGAGATGGGAGCAATTGCATACTATTCGTTTTTCACCACCCTTATTCAAGGAAGCGACACAAGATTCTTCATCACCCAAAGCGCTCAAATTGATTGTAGATAACATCCTAAGTCATGGACCATTTGAGGTTCCCGGGCAAGGTATGACAATAAATAATGGCCAATATAGCTGGGATAACCCCTTTGAAATGGTGCTAGGAGCTTCGGTTAGAAGAATAGTCGATCTCGCTGACCTAAGATTTTCTCAAAGTGTTTTACCAACAGGTCAATCTGGTAATCCATTTTCATCCCATTTTGGCGATCAAACTCCTTTATGGCTGGAAGGCCGTTATAAAGAACTTGTGCAAGATAGCTCATACGTTAAACCAAGTAATTGGCAACATATGCAATTGATTCCAGTTCAGTAATTTTTTAATGTCTGCTATTGAGACTAAATACAGTTACATAAATATTGATTAATTCCCACTTAACCTCGTATGAAAGAAGGTTTATACTTATTTTCAATCATCTTAATTGTATTTCTTATACTAGCTAGCTTAAGTAGTGCGCAGGACGAATCGGCCCAACTAACCCGAGAAGAAATACCACACCACAATTCTTATGTAACTGTCTTTAACCAGAAAAAAACACCCGAATTATTACTCAAGCAGTTATCTCATCGCCAACGTGTTGCTCAACTCTTTTTTGCCCCAGTTAAGGGTAATTATATGGCACGAGGTGATGACTCTAGACTGGCCATTGAGCGCTTAATTACCGAAGAGCAAATTGGTGGTCTAATCATGATGAGTGGAGATATTTACGGTCAAGCAGCCTTAATTAATGATTTACAAACATTGAGTAATATTCCATTATGGATTACACAGGACATGGAATTTGGTGCGGCTATGCGTATAAATGGATCAACTCATATAACCCCTGCAATGGGTATAGCAGCCACAGGAGATATTCGGAATGCATTTATGAAGGGTAAAATTACTGCAAGAGAGGCAAAGGCAGCCGGCGTACACCAAATATTCGCACCTGTACTAGATGTAAACAATAATCCCAAAAACCCAATTATTAATATACGGTCCTTTTCATCGGACCCAAAGTTGGTGTCTGAATATGGTACGGCCTTTATCCAAGGAATTCAAAGTGAGGGCTTAATTGCAACCGCAAAACACTTTCCCGGTCATGGAGATACCGAAACAGATTCCCATTTAGACCTGCCAGTTGTTCCTCATGATTACACTAGATTGGACTCTTTAGAACTAATTCCATTTACAGCAGCCATTGAAGGCGGTGTTCAAAGCATCATGTCTGCTCATATCTCCTTTCCTAAATTTTCAGACAGTATTGGTCTACCGGGAACCTTAGATCCTCGTATTTTGAATGATATACTCAAGGATTCACTAGACTTTGAAGGAATTATCGTGACAGATGGGTTAGGTATGAAAGGAATTTCCAACTATTTTTCACCGGGCGATGCCGTCGTAGCTGCACTAAAAGCTGGTGCTGACCTCATGCTGATGAGCCCTGACATACCAACGGCAATTGATGAGGTGATTGCAGCAATTGAATCAGAGGAATTAAGTATTCAGAGAGTTAATGAGTCCGTTTTAAAGCTACTTAATTGGAAAGCGACATATGGATTATTCGATTCCAAAGGAAAGGTTGCAATAGAAGAGATGGCGAACATAATATCCTCATCAGAACACTTAGCAAAGTCTAAAAGTATTGCTCAACAAAGTATAACTGTACTCAATAATGAATCAAATATTTTGCCTATTAATCCTTCACACTTCCCAAAATTAACCGTCGTAAATTTAAGTGATTCAGAAATAGATAATCCAGAAAGCACTTTTATAAGGGGTATTAGAGAGCATCATCCCGATGTTCGTTTTTTCGGACATGACACCCGAACTACCAATTCTGAGGAGCTTGAAATAATACGACAGGCCAGAATTTCAGACCTTATTATACTAGGGGCCTTTACCCGATTCCAGGTAGGTCAAGATTTTCAACTGAGTTCTGCACAAACTAATTTTATACGTAAGCTCATAGCTAGTCGTACACCTATTGTTACTGTAATCTTTGGAAACCCTTATTTAATTAGCTCAATAAAGCAGACTGAGGTACAAATTATTGCCTGGTCTAATAACTCTGTACAAAGTGAGGCCGCTGCCGCTAGTCTATTCGGTGCTAGGGATATAAAAGGTCGGTTACCTATTGATATACCCCCTAAGTTTAAATTAGGAGATGGAATTCATATTCCCAAAAGCACCCTTCATTTTGGCATGGCTGAAGAAGCGGGAATGCAATCCGTAAAACTAGCTAAAATTGATCGTATTATGCATCATGCTATCAAAGATTCTGTATTTCCAGGTGGAGTTGTTGCATTAGTGAAGGATGGTATTCTCGTCTACAACAAAGCCTTTGGGTATAAAGACTATAAAAAGCTAACACCTGTGCAAACCAACACACCTTATGATCTTGCAAGTGTTACAAAAATTCTCGCTACCACAACAGCCATTATGCATTTGGTCGATCGTGGATTGCTTAAACTTGACACCCCAGTGAGTCAATATATCCCTGAATTTCTAGTCAATGATAAAGAAGGTATTACCATTAGAGATTTATTAAATCATGAATCAGGACTACCAGCCTTCAAAGTGTACGTAGATGAATTAAAAGATAGGGCATCGATTATTGAGGCAATCAAAAATGAGCCCTTGGAGAGGAATCCAAATCAACGATATGTTTATAGCGATTTAGGGTTAATTATTTTGGCCGAAATTATTGAAAAAGTAAGTGGACAACGAATTGACACCTATGTCCGCTCGCAGTTACACTATCCTATGGGTATGTTTTCAACCTTTTTTACCCCTAAGAAAATAGGGAACTGGTACTCACAATCCATCCCCCCTACCGAGATGGATACCCTCTTTAGAATGGAATTGGTTCAAGCAGATGTGCACGATGAAAGAGCTTATTACATGGATGGAGTTGCAGGCCATGCTGGTTTGTTCTCAAATAGTATAGATATAGCAAAGTACATTACCTTTTTAACCAACAAAGGATTTTATGCTGGTCAGCGCTTTATATCCAGCGAGCGTATCGACGAGTTTGTTTCTACACAAACTTCTTTGAGCGGAAGAGGTTTAGGATTTGATAAAAAATCTAGATCTGGATTTAGCTCAGCAGGTACGTTAATGAGTCCAGATACTTTTGGACATACTGGCTTCACAGGTACCTCTTTTTGGGTTGATCCAAAACATAATTTAGGGGTTATTATTTTGACCAATAGAGTACATCCATACCGGTCTTTTGGTAGAAGAATAGGCAGTATAAGAGCTGCCGTTGCGGATGCAGCATATGAATCCATTAGTAAATAACATGAGTATCTCATCTCCTCGTAGATATCAACCTTACTCAAGTAAACCTGGGGTTTGCATGATTGAAAGTAAAGAAGGTAACTTATTTCTAGGTATCAGAGTAGAGTCAGCCTCCTTCCCTACTACCATATCTGCGGTACAATCAGGAGTTATTCAGTGTTTGATGCACGGTGAGCAACCAGCCGTTGTATTTTATCAAGATCCTACACTTAGTGGTCTTGAGTATTGGATAAATTCTCTTTCTATTGAAGCTGAGCAAATTTCAGAACAAGAGCTAAATGATAAAGCAAAAAAACTTCAGGAGTATAACCAGCAAAAGTTAGATTCATCTACACTAAATCTTAATCAAATATCAAATCCTAACCAAGCAACTGGACTTAATTCAGTTAAGCCCATACCTCTTGAGGTTTTTGATCTCTCAAAGCTCTCCAGGGATATGCATGACTTAAAAGAAGAAACAAATAAATCTCACCCCATATTCTCTAAAATTCAAATGGAACAATTTAAGTACGCACTAGTAGATGTATGTAAACTAGCGATATGTCCAGAATCCAATTTTCCTGTTGGCGCCCTACTTTGGACAAATCTTGGGATATTTCCAGGGGTAAATGTTGAATTCCACGATTGGTCATTAGGATTATGTGCAGAGAGAACGGCTTTAATAAGCGCCTTAAGTCATGGAGCTGATAAATTTTATGGGATATTTGTACATGCCATTTATGGCGATCTAAGTACACCTTGTGGGGCTTGCCGTCAAATTTTAAGTGAACACATGTTATTTTCTAAACTTTATTGTCTCCACAAAGATTATACATGGTCGGAATATTTCATTCATGATTTACTCCCAAATGCCTTCTATACCGACTTTTTAGCCAAATTTTAAAATTAAATTTTATTTCATTTTCTTAAGTATCGCAGATTATTTTTTACTAATTGTTCAAATTTTTATGAATTCACCTAAAATCTGCTTTTATTATTATATCATGCCTATATTTATAAATAAAAATGTATTTTTTCTGTTGATTCAATGATTCTGAATCAATAGTTTAGAATATTCTCAAATGAAAATTCATTAACTAAAACATAACGGAGTAATAATGAGTAGAGTAAGTGACTTACATACATTAGTAGAATCAGTATCATCAGAAATGGAAAAGTTCTATGAAAAAGGAAATAAAGCAGCTGGCACTAGAGCTAGAAAAGGTCTTCAAGATCTTAAAAAATTAGCCCAGGATATTCGACTAGAAATTCAAGCAAAAAAGAATGCTGGCTAGTCCTCTTTTATAATACTTATAAAAGCCGCAAAATAATGCGGCTTTTTTTTTGATTATACTTTTACATTGTTGATAAATTGTTGCGTTATAAAGCGAGTTACTATGAATTTTTTTCAATCTACATTATTTCTCTTCTCATGGTTTTTAATTTGCTTTAGCTGTTCAAAAACACCCAACTGGTCAGCAACATTTAATGAAGCGGGCTTAGTTAATGTACAAGAACTAGACTCTACAATTAAGGTAAGATTGGCCTACTCAAGTTCCAATAATGTAATTGGCTATGATATTTATGGAGACTTAGATCAAGCTTATTTGAGACCAGAAGCTGCGAAGAAGTTAGTTTTAGCCCAAAAAAATTTACAGGCACATCATCCCACTCACTCCTTGTATATTTTTGATGCCACACGTCCGCGTCGTATTCAACAGCTATTATGGGACGAATCGGAACTTCCAATTGATCAAAGGAATAAATACATAGCACATCCTCAAAAGGGCTCAATACATAACTATGGTATGGCTGTTGATCTCGGGATTTGGGTCGATGGGGTAGGATTACTTGATATGGGTACCGTTTTTGATGATTTTTCAGCGCTTTCGCACATTACTTCGGAAGATTCATTATTAAGTATTGGCGCCTTGAAACCTGAACATGTTCAAAATAGAAAATTACTTCGTCAGGTTATGACTAAAGCTGGTTTTCTGTGCTTATCTTCAGAATGGTGGCACTTTGACGCAATGGAACGAAGCTCCACAAAAGAACAATTTGACATAGTAGAATAGAGGAAATAGCTTTTTTAAGTAAATAGCGAGGATTCTCTTTTTCGTTCTCACTCAGCCAATATTTTATCTTTCAATTTTATGTCAAAATCTAGCTTAGCCAGCCGTATGCTCTACTATTTTCTTAAGCATACCGACGCTACCTATAGAAAACCTATTGATCCTTTTAGAGAAAATATTTCACTATATCCGCCAAAGAAGCTCTATTCAAATTACTATATTGAGTTAAAAAAATTTGATGATGGTGGAATTTGGACATGTGAAACAAAATCTGTCAAGAAAGATGATCCCACATTACTTTATTTTTATGGAAGTGGACTTATTCGAGGTCCTAGAAAACAACATTGGAAATTTATCGAACAGTTATTGCAACGAGGCGTTCCAAGAATTATTCTGGTTGAAGCGCCACTTTTTCCCTCTTATAAAATATTTCAAATATTAAAATGGAGTTTAAAAGTCACAACCGAGATAGTAAATAATAAGGTAAACAAAGTTACTCAATTTAAGGTATTAGGTGAAGGCTCAGGTGCATGGCTTGCCTATTATTTTCTTCATAATCTTACCAATAAGAATCAACTCCCGGTTGATGAACTAATCCTGTTGTGCCCTTGGCTGGACGTTACATTAAGCAATCCTTGGATTGATAAGATTGAAGCCATTGATCCCATTAATAATCGCGCTGAATGGACTCGACTTGGAGCAATATGGCAAAGACAGATTGCCACTGCGGAAGAACATGAAACTGCAAAAGGTGGCGATAAAAATACAACCGCTTCACTAGCTCCCGTTTATTTGGATCTTAGGAAGATGCCGCCAACACGGGTTTATACAGCTGAATATGATATCTTTAAAGCAGATGCAGAAAAATTACGTCAAAAAGCAGCCTCGCAACCTGTTATATTTAATTATTATGAGTATAAAAAAATGATTCATAAATGGTATCATTATGATCTACCTGAATCTAAGCTACTATTTGATCAATTATCCGCTATTCTAACCCAACCTATGAGCGAGTGGGAAAAAACAGCCGAGTTAGATGGTAAATTTTGGTAAATAGTGTTCTTTAAATAAAAGCGCTTGCATAGCTCAGCTGAGGGTTCTATTATTCAAATGTGACAGATAATCTAATTTAGCCATAATGAGTATAAATGAGTACGATGCTATAGTTGTAGGAACTGGAATAAGTGGAGGTTGGGCGGCAAAAGAACTAACTGAAAGTGGGCTAAAAACATTAGTTCTTGAAAGAGGTCGGATGATAGAGCATGTGACTGATTATCATACTGCTCATCTAGATCCTTGGGATATGGATCATGGCGGGCGTCCCACAAAAGAAGATTTAAAAAGACAATCTAAACAGAGTAGAACAGGATATACGACTGATCGAGCTCACAGTCATTTTTTTGTTGATGATATTGAACATCCTTACAATGAAAAAAAGCGATTCGATTGGATGCGAGGATATCATGTAGGTGGACGGTCATTAATGTGGGGTCGTCAGACCTACAGACTCAGCGAAATTGACTTTGAAGCTAATGCAAAAGATGGCTACGGTGTCGACTGGCCCATCAGATATGCTGAGATTAAACCTTGGTATGATTACGTAGAGGAATATATAGGAGTAAGTGGGGAGAATTTGGGGTTAAAACAATTACCAGATGGTATATTCTTGAAGCCTATGGAACTTAATTGTGTAGAAGAAGTACTTAAAGAGCAATTAAGTAAAAAGTATTCGGATCGACTACTCACCATAGGTCGTGCCGCCCATATCACGGAAGGAACGAAAGAAGGCTTGGGACGAGTGAGTTGCCAATATCGCAACCGGTGCATGCGTGGATGTCCATATGGTGCCTATTTTAGCAGTAATTCTTCTACCCTCCCCGCCGCTGATATAACTGGCAATATGACCTTGATACCTAATTCCATTGTTCATGAGGTCATATATGATGAAACTACCAAACGAGCTACTGGAGTCCGGGTTATTGATACCGAAACCATGGAGCATTATGAATATCGAGCACGGGTTATTTTCCTGTGCGCGTCTGCCATTGCATCGACCAGTATACTTATGCAATCCATTTCCTCCCGTTTTCCTAATGGAATGGGTAATGACTCCGGGGAACTTGGGCATAATATCATGGATCATCACCTAGGGGTAGGAGCATCTGGTACCACTGATTCATTTAGGGATAAATATTATGTGGGGCGCCGACCTAATGGATATTACATACCCCGTTTCAGAAACTTGGGTAAAGGTACCAACGTTTCCGAGTTTATTCGCGGGTATGGGTATCAAGGTGGGGGCTCAAGAAGCAACTGGTCTGAAAACATTGGAGAATATCAATATGGGCGAGCCTTTAATAAGGCCCTAACTGAACCTGGTGGATGGTCTATAGGAATGGGCGGATTTGGAGAGTTCTTGCCTTATCATGACAATAAAATGACCTTAGATTATGAAAAACTTGATAAATGGGGACTCCCCACCGTAACCTTTGATGCTGATTTTAAAGAAAATGAACTTAATATGCGTAAGGATATGATGAATCAAGCCGCCGAAATGTTAGATAAAGCTGGTTTTAAGAATATTTCTACCTTTGATAACCCAGGAGGAGTTGGTCTAGGTATTCATGAAATGGGCACGGCGAGAATGGGAAAAGATCCTAAGAGTAGCGTTTTAAACAAATACAATCAAATTCACTCTGTACCCAATGTATTCGTTACAGATGGCTCATTCATGACCTCATCAGGATGCCAAAATCCTTCTTTAACCTATATGGCCTTCACTGCTAGAGCCGTTTCTCACGCAGTTGAGGAACTTAAAAAAATGAATTTATAGGAACTTAACTATGAACAGACGAGAAGCTTTAAAAAAATTAGGACTTAGTTTTGGGGTGGTCATAACTAGCCCAGTGTTGTTTCATGCCTCCTGTGCAAAAAAATCTACTACTCACTTTTTTAATGAACTCGAACTACAGTTACTTATAGAAACATCTGATATGATAATTCCTGGAACCAACGAGTTACCCAAAGCATCTGATGTTGGAGTCGCAGAATATATTGACCATTATGTGGCTGATATAGTTGAGGATGATGAACAAAAAAATTTAAAGTCATTCATGGAAAAGTATATGGGTGCAATAAATACTGAGAAACCCATTGAATACTGGGTAACAAATACATTTTCTGCTGATTGGGATACTAGAGATCAGTGGCATGATGAAATCAACAATTTTGAAAAATCAACTAAACAGGGACGAAAAGGTGAATTATCTGACGAAATAGCCATTTTTGCACTCCTCACAAATTTAAAATCTCTTATGATACGAGCTTATCGTGGCAGTGAATTGGTTGGTGAACAGTATCTTGCCTATGATCCTATTCCAGGACGTCAGGTTGGATGCATTGATCTAGAAGAAGCTACAGGCGGTAGAATTTGGTCATTATAATTTAAAAGAAAGGTTAGATTTTTTCTTTGTTCTTGTATATAATTCAGATACTTAAAATTAAGTCCCTTGAGTTATGACAAAATATTCTTTTCCCATCCTTTTATCCTTTTTTTTGGCTCTATTTTTAAACACCCATTCAAAGGGTCAAATAATCTATCCTGACAAAGCAACTTATGATTTTTCTAATAATGCAACACTAATCGATTTTGACATATTTCAAGCTGTATTTCCAAATTATACCTTTGGCCCTGATGCTAGTATACATATGTATACCACGGGAGACAGCGTAGTTGCTGTATTTGGGCATAGTGATATAAATGTCACTGCTAAAGCCCCCAGTTTCTTAGAAATGAGTGATCTTACCAAAGTTAATTTTCAAGTCAATACTGATGAAAATACTGGACATTATAAAGGTACAAGAGATCCAGATCCTGGAAAATATGATTATCTTATCTGGCCAACATATGACTCTTTTGAAGGTAATGATGGTAACTTGTATTCAATTGCCTACTTAGAATTCACTGGTTGGACAGTCTATGGTTATAATTCCACCGGTTGTCCATCAAATAATGTTGGAGCACTTGCACAAGAATGTTGGATGAGTGCTGCCATACTTGTTAAATCTACTGATGGTGGACTAACATGGGACAAGGCTGGTGATCATCCAAGCGAATATGTAGTCGCAAGTTCACCTTACAAATACCGAGAACAAAATAATTCAGGTAGACATGGCGCATTCACTTGGGCTAACGGTGCCGACTACGGATTAAAAAAAGTTGGTGATTATTTTTATATAGAAGTTGAATTTTGGGGAGAAGATTTTAAGATTGGTTCCATAGCACGAACTAATGACATTTCAGATGCTAGTAGTTGGAGGTATTTTGATGGAGAAGACTTTTCAATCCCAAATGTAAACCCTTACTTGGAAAATATCTCTGATCCAGCAAGTCATCTCCCTCCCCCTATTGACAATTACTATCCCCTCAAAATAAATTCAAATAATGAGCCAGTCGAAGGGCTCGCATATAGTTCTTATTTTAATAAATATATTAAATTAAGAACCAGAAGCTTTAGTTTTGCACCAGAAATTGAACCAGGAGTATATTATTACTTATCTGAAGACGGCTTCAATTGGAGTGGTAATGCTATGCTTCTACCCTTTGAAGATAATTTTAGTTCTTTTGATTTTCCTGGGGACGATGAACCTTACTGGCCTGTTTATTATGTCTCGATTTTTGATCAAAATAACATAGGTGGTGATATTGGTCAAAATGCTTATTTAGTTTATGTCCAACCAGAACTAAATAATGGTGAATATGATCCAGCACTTAATGCAAAACGTGATATTAACTATCTCCCTTTGAGTTTTTCGAATCATGAGGTTAGTAGTTTCGAGATTACACATACTAATTTAAAAATACCCGAAGATGCAAATCCTGGCGATGGCTATTGTGATAACGGATTTAGTAGATGCTCTTTAATTACTGCTGTCACTGAATCTGAAAGTAGGCCATGGTGGGTTGATTCATCCGTTCCATTAACAATTACAATCGGAGACTCAGCTCCAGATTCGTTGACTGAAGATTATTTAGCAAGAATAAATAAACGAACGATAATCGATGGTACAGCACACCAAGATTTCTCTGCAAACTCATTAGATATTGAAAATGGTTGGAACGGAACATATGGGGTTCATATCAAGCCAGGTTTTGTTTTTGAAAGCGGAGAAGAACATGAATTAAAAGGAATTGATGTCCAAAGTGTAGATGTAGGCGGAGGTGAAGATGGATCACAAACATCATCTGTTTCTATCACTCAATCAAAGATAAATACGCTCACACTAAACAACGCTCATACCAGCGGTGTTCAGATAGGTGGCTTTTCAGCTGATTCTGCAAATATTATAGGAAATGTTGTATTTGCTGGTACTGGTAATATCGTAAGAGGTAATCTTATAGGGCATAATGGAAATTCATTAATGAATACATATGGTGTTAATATGGGATTCACCAATACCTTAGAATCTAACGTTATAGTGGGGAAAGATAATGGAATACTAATTAATGTTACTAGTGATGACAATAAAATTATAAATAACCATATTGGTTATTTACCATGGTCAAATTCTTCTTTAGCTAATCAAGGTGCAGGCATAAAACTAACAAGTGCCTCAAATAATCATATTGAAGGGAACACGATAAAATTCACAAATAGTGACGAAGGTGAAGCAGCGCTCTTTATTAATGGTGCAGACAATAATAAAATCTATTCAAATGTAATTTCTAATAATTCTGGAATAGGAGTACACGTTTCAGGGACTAGTAAAGGTAATTTTGTGGGAGATTCAGATAAAGGTAATACCATCAATAGTAATGGCTATGGAGTGAGTTTTTTAGTTAATACAGAGACTGGTAATCCTGTTATTGGCAATAAAATATTTGATAATCCTAACGGATCAATCGGACAATATTCTAACATACAAAAATTAGCATCACCTACTCTATATTCAGCCTATGTAAATAGTACTAACGATAGCCTAATTATTAATCACTCAAGTATTTCCGAAACATCTTCAGAAAATTTCTTAGTAGATATATTTTCTAATTCAAGCTCCCCTGCTATTCCACAAGGCGAGAATATTATAATATCAAAACTGTCTATAACCTCGGATGATCTTTCTACAAAAACTTTAGCATTACCCTATACTGGTTCTTCCAATGTATTTATTTCGACTACTTTTACAGATGATAGACTGGTTACCTCTGAATTTTCAAATTTAGTTCAACTGCTTCCCGAAACCTCTTCACCTAGTGCTTCTTATAGTTTTTCATCATTGAGTGCTGATCATACCAGCAATTGGTACAGCGAGCATACGTTACAAATAACAAATAATGGTTCTACTGATCTAGTATTACTATTAGAGGAAGACTTAGGGTGGGTTAACCTAGATCTTAATTTAGATGCTGACGGTAAATATGTTCCATTCACTGTCGCTAGTGGAGAAACTAAAAACCTTACAATTTATTTTGATTCTAGGGATCTATCCGATGAAATAAACTCTCATACTGGAAGTATAACCATTAATAGTAATGAAATTAGACCAACTCTTAGAAGTCTACCTGTTGAAATTACGTTCGATACAGGTGAGACTGACTGGTTAACTTTATCAGAAGATTCAGTAAGTCTCGTTTATAAGATACCTAATCAAGATTCCACTATTACTAAAACACTCTCACTAACAAACAACAATAGTGATGCAGTAAACTGGAGAATGTCAAAAAATCAAGGCTGGATCATGGGGTTATCACCTAAATCCGGTACCGTCCAATCAGGTACTTCAACCGATGTAACTATTACCTTTGTATTAAAAGCTAATGATCCAGAGGGTAGTAAAAGAGCTACGTTGGTTTTATTCGCAGGTACAGTTCCTGAGAATGAAACTGCTACGGAAATACCATTTGTAATAAATATGGTACCAAAAAATGTAAATGATGTTATAATTAGTCCAGACTCAATTGAAGTAACTACAAGACAACCTTTTACAAATATTGAAATAACCACTAGTATTAGTATTACAAATTTTGGCGATCCAAATCTTCAGTGGCGGATACATGATAATCAGCCATGGATTGCACCTGTGAACGAAAGTGGAACAATAAACTCTGGTACTAAAGAAGTTCAAATCATCCTCCATGTTAATAGCACTGATCCCACAGGACCAAAAAGTGGTTTATTGACAGTTTATACTGGATATGAAGGCGGGCAAGAAACACCATACGAAATACCAATTGTAATAAATATAACACCCAATAAACCCGTTATTAGCTTTAATGTTGATACACTAAAAGCAACATTTCAAAGGCCAAATGAAAACTCCACTGGAACAGCTACATTTGTATTATACAATCAAAGTAGTGACTCCATAAATTGGATGGCTTTTAAAAATCAAGGCTGGATAACAGGTTTAGAACCAGCTGGTGGAAAGATTAAAGATTCAGTAGAAGTAACTGTAAGCTTTAGACTAAGACCAAATGATCAAATTGGATTTAAAAATGCAAAAATAACAACAGCTGCTTTTTTTGATGATTCTGAAGAACAAACACAAGCTGAACTTCCTGTTCGTCTAATCATAACAGGTGAAGATACAGACCCATTACCTAAAATCGATATTTCTCCTTCACAACTATTTGTAACAGATACATTAGCAATAGGTGAAAGCTTTGAGGAATTTATCGATATCACATTTAATAATCTTGGGACCCCAGGAGTAAATTTTCAGTATGTTCAATCGCTAAGTTCATTTGCACAGTCGAATCCTTTTAATGGTCAATTCAACACAAAACAGGACGTCAGAATAAAATTAAGTTTTGCTCAAGTACAAGAAAAAATTTACATGGATACAGTGCTATCGTATAAATTTTTCTATCCAAAAGAAGAGATGATTACACTGGAAATCCCAATTGTGATTGATATAAATATAGAAGGAGATCAATCCCCACAAACTATTTTAGTGGAAGTAAAACCAGATAGTATTACTGATATAATTGAAATTAAATCCAATGATAGTTATTCATATAAACAAGAAATAGTCCTGAAAAATAATGGGGAACCAGGGGTTAATTGGAATGTTTTATTACCTGATCAAGTCCAAGGGAAAAAAGCCATTAGTGGTATATTATCTGATAGTTTGGTATTACCTTTTGAAATAATCTTCAATGACGTAAATGAGTCTAAGACAATTAGAGAAGATATTGTTACTCGATTTTGGTACGATGATAGCAATGACACATTAATTACTATTCCTTTAGCACTGGATATTTTATATCAACCAGAAGAACCAAAAATAAACATAGCAGTTGAGCCGAATAGTTTTAACTTGCAAAAGGAAATAAAAATAAATGATACTCTATTCATTAAAGAGCAGTTAGTCTTACGTAATTTTAGTGAGTCTGAAATAAATTGGGAAGTCAATATTCCATTTGATCAAAACAACTCAACAAGAATCAGCGGAACTATAACTGACAGTTTGACTATTCCAATAGAATTTTCTGTGCCAAATATTAATTCATCTCTTATCATAGAAGACAATTTAGAAACTAGATTTTGGTATAATGAAAACAACGATACAACTGTAATAGTACCATTTAAAATCAATATTGATGTAATTGAAGAAACTAAAATTAATGTTCTTATTGAACCAAGTAGTTATGTATTACAAAAAGAGATTAATTTAAATGATACTCTATTTATTGAAGAAAAACTAACTATCAAAAATCTCAGCCAAACTGATATAAATTGGGAAATTAATATTCCATTTAATCAAAGTAACACAACTAAACTCAGCGGCACTTTATCTGATAGTTTGATCATCCCAATAGAATTTTTTGTACCAAATATTAGCACATCTACAGTTATTAAAGATAATTTAGAAACTAGACTTTGGTATAATGAGAAAAATGATACAACAATTTTGATACCATTTGAAGTTAGTATAGATGTCATTAATGTTAGTTCTGATATTGAAAATGTTATACCAAATGAAATAACACTATATCAAAATTATCCAAATCCATTTAACCCAACAACAAATATTGAATTTTCATTACCCAAAACAGAATATATCAATATTAGCTTATTCAATTTATCTGGACAAAAAGTTATGGACATTGTCGAGGGTAATTTTACAGCAGGTAAACATACCATAATAATCAATGCCACTAATTTATCTAGCGGGACTTATGTTTATCAACTTAAAACATCAAAAGGTGTTACAACAAAAAAAATGACGCTTATTAAGTGATATAAATTCGCTATCTGGATTGCATGTGATAGGTAATAAGTAAATCCATGGGCTCTTTTATTACTTTTACTAACTCCCATCCTTCTCTAGTTAAAATTTCACTAATTGTTTTTTGATGGATTGCAGCAACAGTTCCAACTATTCCAATTTTCTTTTGCTCAATGCTATCAAAATAGCCAAGTTGCAACTTTACAAACGATTTTATGCCTTTCTCTATCAAATATTTTGTGTAAATATGTGTACTAAATTCTGCTAAAACGGAAGCAAAAGATGCTATATAGGCATTACCCTGTTCGTTTTTATATAGTCGATTTAAGGTATTATCAATATCCATATCAAAATGATTATCAATATAGCTTGAAATTTCAGTAGGCAATATTTTATAGTAATAATCACGAACTATATACTTTCCAAAATAACCTGCACTTCCTTCATCTCCCAAACTAAACCCCAGTGATGGGACGTAATCGCTAAAATACTCTCCATTAAATAAACCACAAGAGGCCCCTGTTCCTAAAATCGCAACAATCCCACTATTTGATCCAAATAGAGCTCGAGCAGCAGCTATCAAATCAGTATCTACTTCAATCTTAATTTTCGGAAATACAGACGAAAAAGCTTCTGAAATTAGATTTTTCATAGCTGGGTTGGAGCATCCTGATCCATAAAAATATATCTGCTCAAATGAGTGATCAGGTAAGTCATTACGTAAACTTTGTAATATCTCACACAACTTTTTGAAATCCACAAAATAAGGATTTAAGCCTAAAGTACGGCTTGACCATAGTAATCTGTCACCTTCTATTAAACTCCATGTTGTTTTTGTGGAGCCACTTTCTGCAACTAGTTGTCTAATACCTTTCATCTGAACGATTGTTGTGTTGAATAAAGTTACAAATAGTAGAAAGTAGAAGCATTTATTTACTAATTAAGTAGTCGGATATCGTAGAATTTAAAACAATTATGGATTTTAATTTGAATATACAACTCGAAGATACATTGTCACTAATTTTGCTTCAATACCAACTTAACTTTGTCAATATCTATGCATTTATCTTTTGATAAAAAAGCACATGAACTACTTCCATATTATACGCACTTCAACGTGGCTAACCGACTTCTATTCACGGGTCACTCGCATCAAGCATGGCCTGACTGCGCACTAGAAGGTCAGATTGAATATTTTCATGCATCTGCAAATTTAATCGATAAAAAATGGGATCTAGCGTTTAAAAAAACTGAAGTACTCAGAGAATATCTTAGAACATACTACGATGACCCAACTGGTTTATATTGCCGCGAGGAAAGTACCCATTTCCTATTTGTGAGTTTAATGAGTGCTTGGAATCTAGTAAATAAACCAAAAATTATAACCAGTGAGGGTGAGTTCTATTCTCTTGCTAGACAATTGGCACGATTCTCCGAAGCAGGTCTCGAGGTAGTCAAAATACCCGCTAGTATCGACGAGGATTTTTTGGCAAATATTCAGAATAATTTAGATAATAAAACCTCTGCTGTGATGATTTCAAGAGTATACTTCCAAAGTGGTCTAATCAATCCACACCTACGTGAAATTGCAAAGATTTGCAGAGAACACGGAGTACCATTAGTTATAGATGACTATCATGGAACTAATGTAGTGCCGTTATCCATTCGTGATGAGGGGCTAGAAGATACTTTTATTTTAATTGGCGGGTATAAATATCTACAATGGGGAGAAGCAAACTGCTTTCTTCGTTTCCCTAAAGACTGCACTCTTCGCCCGGTAATTACGGGTTGGTTTGCTTCATTCGACTCCCTCCAGAAGAAACAAGATTTTAGTAAACCGGTTGAATTTGATCCTGGGGATCAACGTTTTGCAAGCGGCACCTATGACCCAAGTTCTCAATTTAGAGCAGCTAAAGTGGTACAATTTTTCAAAAAACAATCATTAAACTCTAAAGTATTACGAACTGGGTATCAAGAACAAATTGGTCTTTTAAGAAATTTATTCCTTGAAAAGGATGTCGACCCATCAATTCTGCGACTCACCCATAATGAAAATATTTGTTTGAATGGCGGATTTCTTTCTCTACACTCGCCATATGCGGTTGCTATCCGAAAACGATTGCTTGAAAAAGAAGTTTTCACTGATGCCCGGGATACAATCCTTCGTTTGGGTCCTGCGCCCTATACCACCTCCGAGCAAATTAATGATGTAATTGGAATACTTTCAGAGACTGTTAAAGAAATTAAGATTTAATTACGTATGTAATACGTAATTTATAACTTTTCAGCTATTAAGATGGCTATGTATTTTCAATTTTTTTGTACGTTTTGTTAGTTAGAATGCTTTTTTACCTATTTGAATACATCAGAGATAATCTAATAGTATAAACATAATCATGTACAGACTAATTAAAAATCATTATGGTATTTATACTATATTTACATATATTGAACATATACATATTTAAAAAAAAAACGTAGTGACATGATGTGTCACCCTTTTGAATTACCTTTTGTTAAATTTTTAATTTTATCTAACACATATGGCAGACAATCAAAAAATTAAAGCGCTCGATATAGCTGTTGGGCAAATCGAGAAACAGCACGGAAAAGGGACTATCATGAAACTTGGTGATAGTGCCACTCAAGATGTTGATGTAATATCAACAGGTTCTATATTAGTAGACTATGCGCTTGGTGTTCAAGGGGTGCCAAGGGGAAGAATCACTGAAATTTATGGGCCAGAAGCTAGTGGCAAAACCACCTTAGCACTACAGGTTATTGCACAGGCACAAAAAAAAGGTGGATATGCAGCTTTCATAGATGCAGAACATGCTTTTGATCCACGTTATGCTCGTGCTCTTGGGATTAATACTGAAGAACTTTTAGTGTCACAACCAGATAGCGGTGAGCAGGCATTAGAAATAACCGAGACTTTAATTCGATCAGGTGCATTGGATGTGATCGTGGTTGATTCTGTTGCTGCCTTAGTACCTAGAGCTGAAATCGAAGGAGAAATGGGTGATTCACATATGGGCCTACAAGCTAGGCTTATGTCACAAGCACTTCGTAAAATAACCGGTATTGTAAACAAAACTCAAACCTCTTGCATTTTTATAAACCAGGTACGTGAGAAAATAGGAGTTATGTTTGGTAATCCGGAAACTACTACCGGTGGACGAGCTCTTAAATTTTATTCATCAGTACGTTTGGATATACGCCGAATTGGTAGTATCAAAAAAGCCGATGAAGTAATCGGCAACCGAACAAAGGTAAAAGTAGCTAAAAATAAGGTTGCCCCACCTTTTAAGGTAGTGGAATTCAATATCATGTATGGCAAAGGGGTCTCACGAATAGCAGAGATCCTCGATTTGGCCATTGAATACGATATTATCCAAAAACGAGGTAGTTGGTTTCGCTATGACGGAGAACCCATTGGTCAGGGAGCCGATTCTGCTATGCAATTCCTAGAGGAAGATCCTGAATTATTAGAGAAAATCGAAAAAATGGTTCGCACTCGACTCAATGGCCTTGATGTTGAAATAAAAGGAGCAACAACCGAATTCGCAGAAGCAGAACAATCTTCAGAGAAAGTTGAAATATAAGGCTATCTCTTCATTATGAAGAATACAGAACATGATGGGTACAATGAATTAACTTCATTACTACCCATCACAATCACTAGAATTCAGATACAGAAAAATAATAAAGATCGATTTTCATTATATCATGAGGATCGTTTTTTATTGGGTATAAAAAGCCAAACTCTTGTTTTTTGTTCACTAAAAAAAGGGACACTATTAACGAATGAGTTATTAGAAACTATTCTCAACACTGAACAATACAACAAAGCTAAAGAATATTGCTTAAATTTATTGTCACGTAGAGATCACTCAGTTAAAGAACTGATTTTAAAGGGAATTAAAAAAGGATATAACAAGGAAATTCTTAAGAGTATCACGCTCGAACTACAAAAGAATAAGTATCTCGATGATCACCGATTTGCATCAAATTTCATACATGATGCTATCAAATTCAGGACATGGAGCCTAAATAAAATTAAATTTGAACTACAGAAAAAAGGAGTCATTAAGTCTATTACTAATGAATTGCTTTCTGACTTAGATAATTCTATTTGGAAGGAACAATTGTTTACCCTAATCGGTAGAAATAAAGCGAAGTTAAAACGAACAGATCCAAATAAGCGAAAAAAGAAAATATATGATTATTTAGCTCGTAAAGGCTATACCCCAACTTTAATTTGGAGTGAGATGAATAATCTATTATTGTTAATTGAAAATGATAAATAATCCTAATTAAGAGTTCATGAAAAACATCACATTAGAACGTGTTGTCCGAACATTATTGGGCGTCCTAACGACCAGCGTAGTCATAGTTATACTGTATAATTACATTACATTAGTCGCTTTTCTAATTCTTGCTATGATTCTTAGTTATGTACTTGACCCAACAGTGAATAGATTACAACGTATGGGTGTGTATAGAACTCTAGGCATCACATTAACACTCTCAGTCATAATTATGGCCATTGTATTCTTCTCAACGAATGTGGTTCCTATATTTGTAGAAGAAATGCTTATACTTACAAATAATCTGAACATTGAAACTATTGAGCTTATTGCCGCTCGAATCGAAACTCGCTTAGTTTCAGAATACAGTTTTATACCAGAAGGCTTCCTTAGAGATAATATTACAAAGTTAAGCCAAGAACTTTTTGATCTAGGTAAGCTATCTACTGTTCTTAGCGATGTTGTTGGACTTTTTACCAACATATTTTCTGCCGTAATTGTAGTCCCATTTGCAGCTTTTTTCTTTCTAAAAGATGGTAGTAGGATTAGAAGAGATGTTTTACGAGCTATTCCAAACAAATATTTCGAAACTATACTAACGATACTCGATCTAGTAGAAAAGCGATTAGGTCTATATTTCAGAAGTGTAGTGGTACAAAGTTCCTTAGTTACTCTTTTGTCTTGGACAACATTAAGTATTGCAGGACTTGAAAATTCACTTTCTGTTGGCATATCTGTTGGTATAGCAAACACAATCCCCTACTTTGGACCTATAATTGGTTACCTCCTTTCAATAATTATTTCAATTGTTGAGACAGGTGATTTCAGTTTAGTACTGTATTGTGTGGTTGCCATATTTATTGTTCAAATGATTGACAATTTGATTTTTCAGCCCTATTTATTTTCCAAATCAGCTGATATGCACCCTGTAGCTATTTTATTCATTATTTTAATTGGGGCCGAAACTGCTGGAATTTTAGGTATGCTAATTGCAATACCTTTAGCCACAACCATTCGTATAACTATTAAGCAGATTATTTGGAGTTTTAATAATTATCAGATATTTCGACTAGACCAATCGAGACAAATTTGAGTATATTGTAGAAATTAAAAATCTACACTAATACCATTGAATGAACTGGTAATTTTTGCATCAGGATCAGGTTCCAATTTCCGGTCAATTATTAATCACATTAAGAATGGATACCTTAACGCTAGGGTACTCGGCTTAATTACAAATAAACCTGAAATCGGGGCTATTGACATCGCTAGAGAACACGGAATCCCCTTCTACGTTCTTTCAGCTGAGCAATTTGATAGCTATGATGCATATGAATTAGCTATTTTGAATCAATGTTTAGAATTGAACCCACGTTTAATCATTTGTGCTGGATACCTAAGGAAAATACCGCCAAAACTGATCCATTCTTTTCAAAATAGAATTATCAATATTCACCCATCTTTACTTCCCAAATTTGGGGGACGTGGTTATTATGGCATACATGTTCACAAAAGTGTATTAGAAAGCAATGAAATATATACCGGTTGTACCATTCATATCGTATCAGAAAAATATGACAAAGGTCCTATACTAGCTCAAAAAAAGATAGCTGTTAATAAATATGAATCTGCTGAGCAACTTGCTAAACGCGTACTTAAAGTAGAACATCAACTTTATCCAAAAATTATAGCATCCTATTTGAAGCAGTTGAATAGTCTTAGTTAATAGGAAAACAGTCAATTTCATTTCAATAATAACTTGACCAACTAATCACCCTTATTCATTTATCTATGTCTCTTAAGCCATTAGAGGAACTACCAAAGACCCCTCTTACCATTAAAAGAGCCTTATTATCAGTTTCTGACAAGACAAACATACTACCATTAGCAGAGTCATTACATGCTGCTAATGTTACTCTTTTATCTACTGGTGGAACATATAAGACTTTACAAGAAGCAGGTATACCCGTAACCGAAGTTGCAAGCCTGACCGGCTTCCCTGAATGTCTAGAGGGACGAGTCAAAACACTACATCCCATAATTCATGGAGGCATACTTGCTCGTACATCTTTTGAGCCTGATAACAACGAATTAAGACAGCTTCAGATTAAACCCATAGAATTAGTAGTTGTAAATTTATACCCCTTCGCCAGCATTTCAGCAAAAAGCGATGTAGCGATTGAAGAAGCTACAGAATATATAGACATTGGGGGCCCCACGATGGTACGTGCAGCAGCAAAAAACTTTGCTCATGTAGCTATATTGAGTAATCCAAACCAATATGATACCTTTTTATCCGAGTTCAACTCACATTCTACGATATCGTTTCAAACTAGACTAAATTTAGCACAGCAAGCCTTCAAACATACATTTGAATATGAACGAGGTATTTCCAACTATTTTGACTCTATTACCCATATTGAATCCATTGAACCCCTAGAAGATGAGGCTAGTCATCCAAAAAAAGAACATATAGTCAGCCAAACTAATTTTCATGTAAATTCACCACTTCATAATAGTCTACGATATGGAGAAAATCCGCATCAAGATGCATTTATCTATGGAGAACCTAATAAATTTATCGATTGTTTCCACGGTAAAGACCTAAGTTATAACAATTATTTGGATATTGATTCAGCACTAAGATTATACGAAGACTTCTATGAAACCAATCCTACTTGTGCTATCTTCAAACATACTATACCATGCGGAGTAGCAAGTGCTTCTACTTTAAAAGAGGCATACAGGAAAGCTTTTTCTACCGATAAAGTTTCCCCTTTTGGAGGAATTGTACTTTGCAATACCCTATTGGATATAGATACGGCAAAAGCTATCGACTCCATCTTTACTGAAATAATTATCGCACCTAAGTATTCAGATGAAACCTTAGAGTTGTTGACTCAAAAGAAAAATCGACGTTTAATTCGAATTTTAGCTGGACAAAAACTTGGCACTCAAAAACAATATCGCTCTATTTTTGGAAGTGTACTAGTACAAAAACTAGATAATATAGCCATCGAAACAGCCTCCTTCAAAGTGGTAACAAATAGACAACCTACTCCAAGAGAAATGCAGGACATGCTATTTGCATGGAAAATTGTAAGACATGTAAAATCCAATGCAATTGTGTTTGCAAAAGATGAGCAAACACTTGGTATAGGTTCAGGGCAAACATCACGGGTAGACTCATCTGAAATAGCGGTTTCGAAAGCAGCCAAAGAACAGCTCAGTCTTATAGGATCAACTATCGCTTCAGACGCATTCTTTCCTTTTTCCGACGGTATTGAAGCTGCTGCAAATGCTGGAGCCACTGCTGTAATTCAACCTGGGGGTAGTGTTCGAGATCAAGAAATTATCGATAAAGCAAATGAGCTAGGCTTAGCCATGGTTTTCACATCCATCCGTCATTTTAGACATTAAAATAAATGAGCTGAAACACAGAAAAAAGTTTCAAATTTGCCCAAAATGCTTCATATTATTTAATTAGTGAACATTTACATTTTTTGCAATAATAATGAACGAACCAAATACTGAAAATCAAGCCTCAAACAATAAAAAACAAAGTAAAAAGGGCTTTTTTGATTTTTTATATACCGATATAGCTATTGACTTAGGTACAGCTAATACTCTAATTTACTCGCGCAATGAAGGCATAGTTTTGAATGAACCAAGTATCGTTGCCTTAAATCAACAGGACGTTCCCGTCGCCACTGGTCATGAAGCCAGATTAATGCACGAACGTACGCACAAGAAAATCCGTACTATTAGACCGCTTAGAGATGGAGTTATTGCAGATTTCGAGGTTGCAGAACAAATGATACGTGGTATGATAAAGAAGGTTAAGGTCAAGTGGTTTTCAACTACCCGGCAAATGGTTATTTGTGTCCCTAGTGGTATAACTGAGGTAGAACGAAGAGCTGTACGAGATAGTGCTGAACATGCAGGTGCTAAGGAAGTATATCTAGTTGATGAACCTATGGCTGCAGCTATAGGTATTGGCCTCGACGTCCATGAACCAGTCGGTAATATGATTGTAGATATCGGAGGTGGTACCACTGAAATAGCAGTTATTTCCCTATCAGGTATTGTGTATGCCCAATCTGTACGTTTAGGTGGTGATAAATTGAACGATGACATCATCAATTATTTCCGAAGAAAAAATAATTTGCTTATAGGTGAAAGAACTGCTGAAAAAATTAAATGTGAAATTGGTTCAGCAGCTCCTCTCGATGATGAACTTGAAATGATTACAAAAGGGCGTGATCTTGTTAATGGTGTTCCCAGAACACGACATATCACATCAAGGGATGCTAGAGAAGCCATGGCGGAATCTATAAACACCATAGTCGATTCAGTAACCAAATCACTTGAACAAACTCCTCCTGAGTTATCCGCTGATATACTTGATCGAGGTATAATGTTGACTGGTGGTGGGGGACTTTTAAAAAATTTAGACAAATTGATCATGGAAACCACTGATCTTCCTGTTCATATAGCTGAAGATCCTTTGACTGCTGTGGTAAGAGGTACTGGATTAATATTAGAGAATTTAGATTACTATCGCCCCGTAATCTCTTAAAAATGTTCTACAATGAGATTTTTGCAGTTCGACACTGATGGTATCTCTCATTACTTTCATGTGTTATTGGTTATACTTATCGCACTTATCTTAGCGTTCACTCGTAGTCAAGATGGACTAAATAACTTACGTGCCGTTACAGTAACCGCTGCCAGTGTCTTAGAAGAGCCTGTTTCAAATTTTCGTGTCTACAGAAATGCTTTAAAAACAAATGCCTATCTACAACAACAAAATATACTTTTACAAGACGAGTTAAGCAGAATCCGATCAATAGAGAAAGAGAATGAGGAACTAAAATCTTTATTAAGCTTAGATAAGTCCTATACCTATCCTTTACAGATTGCACGGGTTGTTACTAAACAACTCAACACACTAAATAACAGCTTAAGTGTAAATTTAGGGAGTAATGATGGTATTCAACGCGGCATGCCATTGATAAATTCTGATGGACTAATAGGTAAAGTAATATTGGTCGCAAATAATTATTCACAAATAATGCCACTATCGCACCCGCTTTTTCACGTTAGTGCACAATTACAAGAAAGTAAAGCTAATGGTATTATTACCTGGGACATATCGAGTCCTAGCCACTTAATAATGGATTATGTCCCTAAAACAGTGCTAGTTGATACTGGGATGGTCGTTCAGACCTCTGGACTCGGTAATGAATTTCCAGCTGGAATACCGATTGGACAGGTAATCGATTTTCGATCCCAGGAGGGAACCAATACCCAACAATTAAAAATTAGGCCTCTTAGTCAACTGAATGAAGTCACTGAAGGATTTATAGTTCTATTTAATTCAGACACAAATTTGGTCCAACTAAACAATGAATTTAACCAGCTATTTGAATGAATCTTGATTGGACCAAATATCTGCTTGGTGGTCTTTTTATTATTTTTTTGGATCAAATTCTTCTGCAACACCTATCTCTTTGGGGAATACAATTCGATGCATTACTACTCATTTTAATATGGAACTTGCCTTTACTTAAAAAAACTGAAGCTCTCTACATTTATGGATTACTTGCATTTCTTCAAGACGCTCTCTACGATTCTTGGGGGCTTATGCTATTTAGTAAGACCTTAGTTATAGTCTTATTTCATACTTATTTGGTGAATCGTAATCAAGGTATAATATTTTCTTCTCAATTTGCAGTTCTTACCTTAGCTATTGCCTTTACTCATAACACCATTTATTACCTATTATCTTTGATAACAGGTGGCTACGCAAGCGGCTTATGGCCTTATACGGTACTGCTACTTGGAGCTCTCTACACCACCTTTTTGTCTTTTATTCTTCACAAAATAATTAAATCCTGATGCAGTGAACGACTTTAAAAACCACCATAGAACTCAAGTATCACTCCGAGTAATGCAAGTAATGTTTGCCACGGTATGTTTAATAGTTTTAGGGCGAGTTTTTTACTTACAGGTTATAGAGTATGAAAAATATTCTTTGCAAGGTGAACGAAATTCCATTCGCCAAGAAATTATCCCATCGGCCCGAGGGCTCATATATGATAGAAAGGGGGAACTGTTAGTATCCAATGAGCCTATTTTTACTTTAACAGTAAATCCTGCAACCTATGATACCACTAATAATCAATTATTGGCTGAACTATTAGGTGTAGATGTATCTCAAGTAAGCGATCAGATTAATATAGCACAGCGGTATTCTTGGTATAGAAGTTCACCCCTTTTATCAGATATTGACTTCACTCAATTCTCAATTATCCAGCAAAATTTATGGCAATTACCCGGTATTGGTCATCAAGTCAAAAGTAAACGAACCTACTCTGAAAAAATTAATGCCTCACATATTTTTGGTTATTTGCGCGAAGCTGACGCTAAAGATTTTGAAACTAATACATCTTTATTTTTAGGAGATAAAATTGGAAAGAGTGGCCTCGAGTTAATTTATGAAGACAGACTCAGGGGTGAGTCTGGCATAGAGTTTAAACGAGTCAATGCCTATGGACAAGCATTAGGTTCATTTATGGTCGAAAATGAAGGTACTAATCCCATTGAAGGAGCTAATATAATCACAAGTATTGATGCTGATTTACAGGCTTTTGCAGAGGACTTAATGATTGATAAAACAGGAGCAATTATTGTTATAAATCCCAATACTGGGGCTATATTAGCTATGGTAAGTTCACCTAATTATCAAGTTGATAGACTAGCAGGCCGACTCGATAGAGCCTATTGGGCTCAAATAAATAGTGATTCAACTCGGCCTCTCTTCAACAGAGCCGTTTCAAGCCGGCAACCACCTGGCTCTACTTTTAAACCTCTTATGGGTTTAATTGGCTTAGAGGAGGGACTGATAACACCCACAACAAATATTCCAAATACGGGAGGCTATCAACGTGGTCGATTGTATCGCGACATAGCACCTAAAGGAGATTATGATTTAGAAAAAGCAATAACCTATTCATCTAACACTTACTTCTACAAGTTAATGGATGATTTTGCAAGCTCAGGCAGATTAAATATTTGGAGTGAACGAGTAAAAGATTTTGGCCTTGGGGTGGATTTAGAAATTGATTTACCTAGTGCAACCACGGGTATTATTCCAGATAGTGCGTTCTTAGATCGTTGGTTTGGGGTAAATAAATGGGGCCTAGGTGATTTAATTAATCTAGGAATTGGGCAAGGGGTTATGTCCGTATCACCTCTTCAAATTGCCACTATGACAAGTGCAATATCCAATGGTGGGTATAGAATTACCCCATATCTTGTAGAACAGCTAGAAACCCCTTATTTAACTATTTTTCCAAATAAAAAAGACCCATCGAAAATTGAATGGGTACAAAAAGAACATTTAGATTTAATAAAAAACGGAATGCGAGGTGTAGTACAACGAGGAAATGGTAGATTCTATGTGAAAAATGATTTCCTAGCCATTGCAGGAAAAACAGGAACTGCTCAAAATCCACATGGATACTCCCATGGCTGGTTCACCTCTTTCGCTCCTTTTGATTACCCTGAAATTGTTGTTACGGTTTTTTTAGAAAATGCGGGTTTTGCCTCTATTTCGGCCGCACCTATTGCCCGCTTATTACATGAATACTATTTGCTAGGCACCTATAATAATAATGTTTATAATTATGTGAAAAATTGGGAACCTCGAGATGACAATTCTAACCAAACTGCTGAATGATCTATGGCTTCAATACAAAAAGATTTAGATTGGATGAGTGTCTTGCTGTGGGTTGGACTAAGTATCATAGGACTTATAGCTGTCTATAGCGCTACTCAAGGTCCGGTTTCAGAGTTTCTACCTAGATTCATTCAAAATAACTTCTGGAAGCAACTTCTATTTGTTGGATTTTCATTGGGTTTGCTTTTTTATATTCAATTCATCAACCCTACTATCTTTAAAAATTTCTCATATTTAGCCTATATAGCTTCCTTACTTTTAATGGTCTGCACCTTATTTTTTGGTCAAGAGATTAATGGGGCAAAAAGTTGGTTACGATTTGGTGGTTTTGGATTGCAATCGAGTGAATTTATGAAAATCACTACTATATTAGCAGCCGCAAATTTTCTGACCTCTAGACGAAATATAGGTTTAGAACAGATACGCTATGCTTTAGTTAGTTTTCTAATTATCTTTATACCAACACTTTTGGTAATTGCACAAAATGATTTTGGTACTGCTATCATATTTATGGCTCTTATTCCAGTCATTTTATTTTGGTCGGGGCTACCTTATGGTGTAGCTTTGTTAATAATTAGTCCTGCAATTATTCTCTATCTGAGTGTATTTAGCTGGATATATGGTCTCATCGCAATGGTTGTCATTACTGCAGGAGTATTTTTATTACAACGATCAAAGTGGCTTACCATTCTTTCTGTAATTATGGGGTCTGCAACAGTGGTCGTTGTACAATTGGCATTAACAAAAATACTCCAACCACATCAAGTTGCTCGTGTAATTGCTTTTACTAATCCCTCGTATGATCCAACTGGGGCTGGGTGGAATGTCATACAGGCTAAAACAGCCATTGGTTCTGGTGGATGGACTGGAAAAGGTTTTCTTGAAGGTACCCAAACTCAATTACGCTTCTTACCTGAGCAGTGGACAGATTTTATATTTTGTGTAGTGGGAGAAGAGTTTGGTTTTTTAGGCGCTTCTATACTAATATTAGTTTTCATGCTTTTCTTACTCCGTTTGTTACAATTATCGATTAACCACAAAAATCCCTTCGCTCAATTGGTCACACTAAGCATAGCAGCGGTTTATTTTGTGCACTTTTTTATCAATGTTGGAAGCGCAACAGCACTATTACCTGTTATAGGTATTCCCCTACCTTTCATTAGTTATGGTGGCTCTGCATTTATAGCAAATACACTTATGCTTGCGATCTGTTTAAACATGGATTTGTATAAAAGAGAGCTAAGTATTTACAGTTAATAAAGTTGTACTAATTTTTTGACTCTAACTATGTGTTTATAATCCGACCCTCGAATCAAGGTTTTTAATGATGAATTTTTTGAAAGTCTTAAAACACTTATGACTTAGGTGAGCGGACCTTAGTGGTTCCTAAACAAAAACTAATTCGATGGTGAGGTGTATAACCAAATTCTTTTAAAGCTTGTTTATGAGTATTGGTTGGATACCCAACATTTTGATTCCATTCATACTCTGGATACTCTAGGTGATAGCTAGCCATGAGTTCATCTCGGTAAACTTTGGCAATAATAGAAGCAGCACCTATTGACGCACTCTTACTGTCTCCCTTTACAACGCATTGATGAGCAAGAAGTGTTGACAAATAGCGATTGCCATCTACTAATAAATAATCAGGATTAGCACCCTCAGAAGTAGCACACATATCCATAGTTTCTAAACTAGCCCAAAGTATATTAAGTCGGTCGATCATTTCTAAATTACCCTCTTGAATAGTCCAATAGAGTGCCTTTTTTTTTATCTCTGTAGACAGACGCCTGCGTTCAGACAAACATAACTTTTTACTATCCTGTATCCCTTCTATAAGATTATTTGGGTCTAAAATAACACCAGCTGCCACTACTGGACCTGCCAAACAACCTCTTCCAACTTCATCTAGTCCCATAATACGGTCAAAGCCTTCCTCCCATAGTTTTTGTTCAATATCCAGTCTACTCATAAGGCTACTAGTTTCGAAATTGAGCTAAAAATATTGTTTAAATGAACTCTTAACGGAACGAGTTAGAATTCATAAATGGTTATCTTAATATGAATTACAAATATACTCATTGGAAACATGTAAAACCTATTTCAGGTAAGAACCCATTTGAAACCTTGTTGGATTTATTTCAGCAACTGTTAACCATTGCTAGTGGAGATGTATCCCAGTCACTTAAATGGTTAACAAATATTGATAAGGAATATGAAATAACCGAAAGTTTTGAGGAAACCTATAGCTTAGCTGATTTTATTCAAGATTTAATCGATAAGGGGTATATAAATCAGGATGATGATACTAGTATTATGATCATTACTCCCAAGACTGAAAAAAGTCTGCGTGAACGCTCATTAAATGAGATATTTAGTAGTTTAAGAAAAGGCGGACAAGGAGACCATAAAACGAATTTTTATGGATCCGGAGTAGAGCGGCAATCCGAAACACGCCCATGGAATGGTCATGAAGAGCTTGTCAATCTTGATAATACCGGCACCATAATCAATATGCTTAAACATAGTAGTATTGATGCATTGAATTTATCAGAAGACGATCTACAGGTATATGAAACAGATTATCACACTCAAGTTTCTACAGTACTCCTAATTGATCTGAGCCATTCTATGATTCTATACGGTGAGGATCGAATCACTCCAGCAAAAAAGGTTGCAATGGCTCTGTCTGAATTAATCATGCGTAGCTATTCAAAAGACACATTAGACATTGTGGCTTTTGGTAATGAAGCATGGCACATTTCAGTGAAAGATTTACCATACTTGAAAGTAGGTCCATACCATACTAATACAAAGCAGGGATTAGAAGTAGCACGTCATATTCTATTACGCAAAAAGTTTGCGAATAAGCAAATTTTCATGATTACCGACGGGAAACCTTCTTGTATGTTTGAAAATGGTAAACTTTACAAAAACAGCTTCGGATTAGATAGGAAAATTGTAAATAAGGTGTTAGACGAAGCAGTTAAATGCAGAAGGGAAAAAATAACCATTACTACTTTTATGATTGCATCGGATCCATATCTTCAACAATTTATCCGTGAAATGACCGAAGCAAATAAAGGAAAAGCTTACTTTTCAAGTTTAGACAATTTAGGTGGATTTATTTTCGAGGATTATATTAAAAATAGAAAACGTCGAGTTCATTAACTACATTTCTAGGCAACCTTCTTATCTCACCTAAAAATTATTGAAGATTCATGTGGCGATAAACAGTTCTAGGTTTTCAATAATACTGATTTGTAAAAAATTAGTTAAACATCCCAAGTTCTTCCATTACCGACTGTGTAATATCAAACTTAGCTCTGAACTCTTCTGATGCATACAAAACAATCATATCACCCGAACTAGTAGTGGTATTTAATACATAGGATAAACCCTGTTTTTGTGCAACTGTTTCAATGGCTGAGCCTATTTGTTCCAGTAGTGGACCTATTAATTCGTCCCTGCGTTGCGCAAGCTCTTGTTCAGCAATCTCTTGTGTTTGTAAAAGCTCTTGTTGTAGTTTCCCTAAGCGAGCTTCCTCTTGCTTCTGTGCTTCTGCTGAAATCACAGCCGCCTTTTGTTGATATTCTGCAACTTGAGTCTGAAATTCCTGCTCTAAAGTCGATAACTCTTGTTGCTTACGGGCAGTGAAATTTTGCAATCTTTGTTGAACTGCACGCATTTCAGGCATGTTAGCTAAGATTGACTGCGGATTGACATATCCAATTTTCAATTCTGAATTGGCTGACTGAGCCTGAGCTTGGATATTTAGAATAATGCTCAGAAATAAAATAATTGCAACACGTAACGTTCGCATATGGATAGTTTTATTGAATTGATATTAATTATTATTATTATTATTTCCAGAAGCAATCATTTTATTGAGTACTTCCTGGGTAATATTAAGGTCATCGGAACTAAAAAACACTATTGCATCACCATAAGATGTTGCTTCATTTAGTATTAAGTCTAGCCCTTTTTCTTGTGCTACTTCCGCCATTATTTGATCTATTTTTTCAATTATAGGTTGAAGTAATTGTGCTCGTTTCTGGGTGATTTCGTTGAGATAATTTTCTCTTTCTTCTTGAAGTTGCTGATCTCGATCTAATAAATCTTTCTCTCTTGTTAATCGAGCTTCTTCGTTTAGCATGCTTCTAGCTTCTTCATATGCTACAAAATCTTGTTGAAGTCGATTGGCTTTAGACATTAATTCTGAATCTCTTTCCTGGACAAGTTGCTCGATTAGTTGGTCTACGACAGCTACTTCGTCCAACTGTGCTAATATCACAGATGGATTCATATATCCAATTTTTACTTGGGCCTGAATTCCTGCCGTACACAGAAAAATCCAAATGGATGCGAAAAATAAAAAAGTCTGTTTCATAGTTATTTTAATTTTGATTCAAAAAATACCGTAATTTTTACTTAATTACCTATCCTAATTTGTATGTTAATTTTCCAAATCTATTCCTAACTCGAACAGGATATCTGATGTAATATCAAATTCAGCCCTAGCATATATCAGATAAATATCACCACTTCTATCAAAGATATAATCATATCCTTTCTCAAGAGCAACAGTCCGTGCGGCACTAAATACTTTTCTTTGTATTGGCTCTAATAAATCACTTTGTTGCTGAAAATATTCACCGCTAGGACCAAACTTTTGCTGGAGAAATGTTTGATGCTGTTTTTTCTTCTGTTCAATTTCCACTCTTTTTTGACTGCGAATCTCTTCAGTATATAAAATTTCTTTAGCCTGATAATCTTCTTTTAAAGCATTTACTTTATCTAACATTTCTTGTGCTTCTTGCTGCCACCCACTGCTCAATAATTGTAACCGCTGTTCAATACCAGCGTATTCGGGTAACTGTGCAACGACTAAATCAGATTCAAAATATCCTATTTTTTGATCCTGAGCATTTATCTCAGTGCTAACTAGTATAGCTATAGTACTACTAATTAAGAGTGAAATTCTGCAGAAGCTTAGTACATTATGTTGGTAATTTATTTTCATAAACTAAAATGGTGCACCAATATTAAACAAAAATTCCCATTCTCCTGCAAGTGTGTTGGTCCCTTCTATATTATCTAATCGGTACCCATAACTCAAATCAACAAGTCCTAATACTGGTAGATATAAACGGGTTCCGAACCCAATTGCGCGCTTGACATTAAATGGATCAAAAGTTGCAAATTCATTAAATGCATTTGCAGCATCATAAAAAGCATAGGGTATTAATTGTAACTGCTCATTACTAACCGCTGGATACCGTAGTTCAAAGGAATATTTATTGTAAACACGCCCGCCAACTTGCCGTCCATCTATTATTGGTGCTATGCTGCCATCACTACCACCGGGATATCCTCGTAAATCGATATTATCATACAAAAAACTTTGCCGTTGCTGGAGTTGTGTTCCTCCGACTAAGAACCGCTGGAAATTAGACCGCCTATCATTAGTGAAAAAGCCAATAAATCCAAAATTCACCTGACTAGTCAGTACCAATTTCTCTACAATAGGGATGTGATATTGATAGTCTGTCTTGATTTTATAGTATTCTGAAAGGCCTGGTAACGGAGGTGCTATCTCAAAGGACAGTCCTAATTTAGATCCTCTATTTGGCGATATGAAATTGTCCAATGAATTACGCTCAAAAGTCTGGTTAATTGAAATAATGGAAGAGGTTCCAGCTGATAAAAAGGAGGCTGTACCTTGAATATCATACAATTGATACCCTAGCGCAGTTCTGCTAGAAAAGTAATCATCGGGCCATCGTAATCGCTTTCCAAGAGACACTGAAGATGAAAAGAGTCGATTTTTTTCAGAAAAGCCACGGTACTGAATAAAATTGTAAGAAAGATTTACGCCAAATGAAGTAGGCTTTCCGTTTAGCCAAGGCTCTACAAATCCAAAACTATAGCTTTGAAAACCAGTACCAGTCACCTGAACACCCAATGAAAGGTTTTGTCCATCGCCTGAAGGAAATGGTGTAAAGTCACCAGCTAACGCCCTCTGTAACGAAAAGTTGTTAAAGTTTAGACGTGTAGATATTAATGCACCAATTGCACGTCCACCATACCCCCCAGAAAACTCAAAATTTGAAGTGCTAGCAGATTCATCAACCACAAAAGATACGTCTACTTCTTTGTTTTGGGGAATGGGTTGCACATCAGGGGTGATATTTTGTGGGTCAAAAAATCCTAAGGTACTGAGTTCACGAACCGAACGAACGATAGCTTCACGGCTGTAGGTGGCGCCAGGTATTGTGCGCAGGGTCCTTCTAACAACGTCGTCATGGGTTTGCGTATTTCCACTAAAGGTTACTTTTCGGATAGTTGCAATTTCATCTTCGTAAATATCGAAGTGAATATCTAACGAATCGTTACCAGCTTTAGAGATGGTAGGGATGGCCTGAAAAAATAAATAGCCAATATTTTGATACAAACTATTTATGTCTGTAGAGGTTTTGTTGAAGTTTAAATTTTCATCGTAGAGTGTTTGATTAAAAATATCCCCCACTTCAAAACCTAAAGACTGTGTCAGTTGGTCATCAGTGTATACAGTATTACCATCCCAACTTATATCTCGGACCTTGTACTGAGGACCCTCATAGATGGTAAAGGCTAGAAGTAGTCCTTGTTGTGCATTCCCAAAATCGTCTACCCATAAACTATCGGAAACAATTCTAGCATCAATATGCCCTTCTTCTTGAAAATGGGTAATTAGATTAACCACTCCCTCATCAAAGTCTTCCTGTTTGTAGAGTTTTTTTGACAAAAATTTCCACCAAGCATCTTCTTTTAAAGGCTTAATTACCTTCAATAAATCTTTTTCAGTGAACCGATCTAATCCAAAAAATTGAATGTCCTTTATTTCTAATTTCTTCCCTTTTTTTACATCGAAATATAAGATGGATCGGTTTTCTATTTCCTCCGAGTCTTCTATCCGAGTAACCACTTCAGTTCCCCATAATCCTTTTTCTTTAAAAAACCGAATAATGGTACGCTTGGCTTGTATAAGATTTGCATCCGTAATTGCTGCACCTTGAACTAAACTGATTAGATCTTCTAAATCATCAGCCTCTGATTTCTTAACTCCTTCTATCCTGTATTCAAGCATCCGGGGTTGTTCAGCCACTTGGATGAGAATACCTAGGCTTGTTAAAGATTGATTCTCAATAAATACTTTTACATCAGAAAATAAACCAACTTGAAATAAACGGTTTATAGCATTCGGTATATCATCACCTGGGTAAGTAATTACTTTCCCTTCTACCAATCCACTGGTATTGATAATAAATTGAGTGCGCGTGCTTTGATTACCCTGAACTCGAACATGGGAAATACGATATTCTTCAGGGGTCTCCAGAGTAGGATCTGTTATTTGTATTTGTTGGGCATAAACAGTAAAAAAACTGCTAAAAAGCACAAATATAATAAGTGCAAATGCATTCCTTAGCGAGTGCATTGTTGTATTATTTTGAGTCTGTAATATCTTGATAAACAATATTTAATCCTTCAAGCTGATAACTTTTACTGTAACGAACTAGTCGCTTATTTCGTCTTTTTTATTTTTGTACACTTTCCCAAATCTTCGATCTCTTTTTTGGAACGAATGAATAGCTTCATACAATTCGTTACGTCTAAAATCAGGCCAATATAATTCAGATATATACAATTCAGAATACGCCAATTGCCATAATAAAAAGTTACTAATACGATATTCACCGCTAGTTCTAATAATTAAATCAGGATCCGGTATACTAGCGGTAGAAAGATGATCACCAATCATTTGGTCATTAATTAAATTAGGAGCTAATCTACCTTTTTCTACATGTTTAGCAATTTTTTTCACAGCCTCAGTGATATCCCATCGACCTGAATAACTAAGTGCAAGACATAGCTCTAATCCTGTATTATCCTGTGTTAATGATACAGCCTCATCTAATTCTTTAATACAATCGTCAGGAAATCGGTCCATCTGGCCAATGGTGACCAAACGAATATTGTTTCGATGTAGGTTATCCGCCTCCTTCCTAAGAGAGGATACAAGCAATCGCATTAGCCCTCGAACTTCAGCATTTGGTCTACCCCAGTTTTCTGTCGAAAAAGCATATAAGGTGAGAAATTTAACCCCGACCTGAGCACACGCCTCAGTGATATCTCTAACAGAATCTACACCTACCTTGTGTCCAAAAAGCCTAATATTCCCTTTACTTTTAGCCCATCGCCCATTACCATCCATAATGATGGCGATATGCACTGGTATGACACCTGAATCCGTTAACTCTTTCTGCCGATTCTTGTCTTCCTGAGTCTGTTTAATTTTAGTGAGACTTAGCTCTTTCAAGGGATAGTTGTTGATTTTCTTTAATTTATTAAATTAGAGCTTTATTAGTGCTTATTCAAGAAAAAAGCGCCTTAATTATACTCATTATAAAGTGCTTTTGTTTTAAGCTAAACTGCTTATTTCTAACAAGCTATATTAGGCAACTATTTTTGAAAGCTATTTCTTAAACCATCTTAATAAAAAAATATTTTGACGTCATAAGCTACTTTAGATTTTGTCGTATTGCTATCATCTCTAAAAGGGCTAGGGCTGCCTCTGACCCTTTATTTCCTTTATCTCCTACTCTATCTAAAGCCTGTTGTACATTATCTGTTGTAAGTACGCCAAATGCAACGGGAGTTGAAAAACGCAGATTTAAATCAATTACTCCTCGATTTACTGCATTACATACATATTTGAAATGTGGAGTGCCACCTCGAATTACTACACCTAGAGCAATAACACCGTCATAGCGTTTAGTTTCTAATAACCACTGTGCGGTAAGTGGAATCTCATAACTCCCTGGACAACGTACTATCGTAATAGAATCTTTATTTACACCATTAGCTTTTAGAGTAGATAAAGCACCTTCTAACATTGCTTCAGTAATCATAGAATTCCACCTTGAAACCACAATCCCCACGGTAGCATCTTCAATTTCTGTATTTGTTAAATCCTTGAAAATCCCTAGTTTTTTTCTCATGATTTATATTAATTATTAGGAATTAAAGCTCTTCTTTGTTGGGTCATTGCCTTCATCTTTATTACGTTATTATAGGAAGTCGTGACCGTACCGATGGGAGTATAACCAAAATCTAGATGTCCATGATAATCACTTCCACCTGTTTGAAGTAGATGATTTTTTTTAGCCCATCTTACAAAGTAATTATGTTGCTGATATGTATGACTAGGATGAATACATTCAACCCCGTCTATACCTAGCATTCGAATTTCTTCGAGCTCTGGCTGAGTAAATAACTTCCCTGGGTGTGCCAATATAATGGCTCCTCCCGCTCTTCGCACCAATGCTATAAGGGAACTGGCATCTAAGAAATAGGGCTGGTGTGTTTCCTCATGAGCTATAACCAAGTATCTTTGAAAGGCCTCTATCTGATTGGCTACATAGTTTTTTTCTACTAATAACCTAGCTAAATGAGGACGAGTTAAAGTGGCTTGTTTGGATATAGCTAAAACTTCTTGAAAATCAACCTCAATATTTTTTTTATTGAGCCATTCAATCATAGATTTCATTCGACATCTCCGTTGTACCGAACATGTTGTTAAGTACTCCGATAATTCTTTATGATAAGGATCAAAATAATAACCTAACAAATGAATATCTTTGCCTTTAAAGGAAGCCGTAAATTCTGCACCTGTTATTAGTTCAATTGGTAATTGTTCCGATTTTAATATTTCTACTCCATTTAAATAACCTTTAACGGTATCATGGTCTGTTATTGAAATAGCCTTTAACCCTTTAGACACTGCCAAATTAAGAACCTCTAATGGGCTTTTTTTTCCATCAGAATAGGTGGTATGAATATGCAAATCGGCTTTCGCAGCCATAACTTATTGTACTATTGAATAATAATCTTGCAATTCGTCCAAAAGCTGTATTCCAGAAATCACTGCTGGATCAATGGCTAGACTAGCTCTTTTCCAGGCCTTGTTTCCTTTATAAAACCGTATCAGTTCCAACTCTAATACTACCTCTACTTCTCCAGCTTTTTTTATTAAGTTAACCTTAGCCATTTCATTGATATAATCATTAATTTGTAATATAGACTCCTTTGTATTGGCATTCAATGCATTCTTATCATTTAAAGAAAAACCTAGAGAGTCCGTCAATGACAACATCTCACTCCATATCTGCAAACGAGTGGGGTCAAAATTATCCATAAATTGTTTAGTTATGACTCTTATAAGCTCATCATCAATTATGGCTGTTATGGGTAACTCTAATTGCTGAATAAATTCACTAACTAATCCCAACCGTAGCAGCTCCAATTGGAATGAACTGAGTATTTCTGTATCAGTCTGAAGATCAGGCTCAATGCCCCTCCCTCCACGTACCACTCTACCATTTTTGGTTTTATATACATTATCATCTGCTTGCTGAAAGGCTGTGTTATTTGTATCATGAGTATACTCTAGACTTTGAATACTCCTTCCAGAAGGAACATAATACCTTGATATAGTATATTTCATTGAGTTGTTGTATGGTAAAGGTTTAACTAATTGAACTAAACCTTTTCCGAAACTACGCTCCCCTACTACAACTCCTCTATCTAGATCCTGCACAACCCCCGATAAAATTTCGCTTGCACTCGCACTTCCTTGGTCAATTAATACGACTAGAGGACCATTGTACCTAGGAACTTCTCTGGTTATGTATCGAGTATTATATTCATCTAAACGGCCTATCGTTTCAACCACAGTGATGCCTGGTTCGACCATAAAATCTAACATCTTAATTGATTCCTGTAAAAGTCCACCAGGGTTTCCCCTTAAATCTAGGATGAGTCCATGTAGCTCAGATTTCTTAATTATAGCTTCTAAAGCTTGCCTAAATTCAGCATTCACACCTAGGCTAAATTCATTTAATTGAAGATACGCTACACCCTGTTTCTGTTCAGTTATGCTGGAATCCAGGGGTTCTAATTCTTTGGTATCCGTATTCAACTCAATGATGGGTCGTCCATTTAGATTAAGGATGGCCGCATAACCCAAGCTCTTCGGATCAAATTTAGCGCGAGATAGTTGTAGCTGGTCTATCGTTGTGTTCTGCGTTTCTACGGTAAGGGTAACCTTGGAACCAATTTCACCCATTAACAAATTTTCTATTTCCTCTGGTTCAAGAGTTTCAGTTGATAGACCGTCAATCGATTGGATAATGTCACCCGTACGAATACCTGATCTTTGGGCTGGACTCCCATCAATCACTCGAACCACAACCGCTCTGTTTTCTTTATTATCAACCTGAATTCCTATACTAGAAAAATTACTTCGATTTAAAATTTCCGCTTGCTCATTACTACTTGCATCGAAATAATTAGTATAAGGATCTAAACTTTCGAACATCGCGTTTAGTCCTACCCCCATTAGCTCAAGAGGATCTATTTTATCAACAAACTCAACAACAATTAAACTAAATGCCTCAGAAAAAATTTCTAAACTTTGTTTTATTCGGAAAAAAAGATCTTTTTGTTGGTAAGCTGTAGACGAGATAGCTAGGAGAATAATAAATCCAAAAAATAACTTTTTACGAACATTTCGTAACGGATTTAATGGTATTTTGGCCATTATTATCGAACCTTAAGTACTTGTCCGATATATATAGTGGACCCTGATAAATCATTAAGTTCACGTAATTGAGTTGTTGACATTCTAAAATTACGAGCAATCGCGGATAGGGTATCATTTCGCTTGACAACATAAGTAAAGATATCTTGTCCCCCGAAAATATTTTCACCCCTTTTTTGGCGACGTTCTAAATCTTGTTTATCGTTAAAGCTAAGACTATTTATAGTTTTGTAATATTGTTCACGATTATTTGCTACATACAAGGTTAAATTTTGTCCTACCCGAATAGTATTCCCTATTCCATTCCAGCTTCTTATTTCCCATGCACGAACGTCATGCCATTCGGCGATATGTCCAATTGTATCACCTGTTTTTACTTTATATAATATCTTGACCGAGTTGGGTGGAATAGAACTGCTCGATGAACTCGATCGGGTAGTCACTGTTCCACTTCGTTGATTACTGGGACGGTTAACGGATAGTTGATTAATAGATCCTGATGGTAATGGTACCGCAATCACCTGCCCCGGATAAATAATATTAGAGAGATTATCATTACTTGCATAAATACCACTAACCGTTGTACCATATTTACGTGCAATCAGGCCGATAGATTCCCCTCTTCGTACAGTATGCATGGTGATGCTTTGATTTTGAGTTTCTAGAGGTAAACTGTCATAGATAGCTAATAAATAATTCGCTTTACCAACGGGTACTTTTAGGGAATACTTCGAACCAGGTGGGGTTGCCCACCGTAAGAGTTCTGGATTATATTCTTTTAGGACTTCTGTTGATAAGCCCATAGCTTCTGCGAGAAGCTCTAAAGAAACAAGGCCATCAACCTCCACAGTCTCATAGGAATATGGTTCTTGTTCATAGTTAGTTTGAAAGCCAAAGTCCTCTGGGCTCAAATTAATCATGGTTGTGGCAATAAAACCCGGCACGTAACCTCTGGTCTCACGGGGAAGATAAGGATAGGCAGCCCAATAATCTTTCACTCCACCTGCACGGGTAATGGCTCTATTTAAACCACGTGGACTAATATTGTAATTGGCCATAGCTAGATGCCAATCACCCCATACATTGTATAAATCTTTAAGGTGTCGAGCAGCGGCTCTGGTAGCTTTTTCAGGGTCTCTTCGCTCGTCTACCCACCAATTTATTTCAATTCCATAAATTCGGGCTGTAGCTGAAATAAACTGCCACATTCCCACTGCCGATGCCCAACTTCTAGCAGTAGGATTAAGACCACTTTCAATAAAAGCTAAATAAACTAATTCTTCGGGCAATCTTTCCTCTCTGAAAATCTCAAGCATCATGGGTTTGTACACCTCTGCCCTCTCTCTCCATTTTTCCATTACATCCGGCCTACGAAGCGTGTAGTAAACAAGGTGACGATTGACCTGCGTATTTTGCAGAAGAGGCACGGTTGTTTTAAAGCTTTCGGTATCTTTAGGAAAATTAAAATCCTCCGCTAGGGTATTTTCATCCTCTAAAAAGTCTTCTTGAATTGCAAATATTTCTCCTTGAGCCTGATCTTCTTCTTCACTAATCCCATAAAAGGTCCTATACTCAGCAACTACAGCTCTAGAAAGTTGCATAAATCGAGTATTACTCCTGATTTCAGGGTACTCATCCAGTAACTCCTGTGAAGCTGTTAACGATTCGTTAATCAAACGTTCTGCCTCCACTGGCTCATTATTTACTTGTGCTTTTAGGGCCTGGACATGAGTCCCATATATATTGGCAATTCGAAGCATCATATCACGCTCGAAACTGTCCAATTGCAGCTCTATGGGTATCAAATCTGTAGTGTCATTCACGCTAGGGCCAGTGGAGGAAGCCCAAGCTTGCATAGGGTTGTTATATGGCAGATATTTGGTTTTTATCTCTTGGTATTCAACTGTTGGAGGTGCTTCTTGAGCAAAAAGAATGGGTGTAATACCCCATAATAGTATGAACACCGGTATAATGATTGATATAGCTAGTGTATTGAATGTTGCCTTGAATAAAATAGGTTTCAACATTCCATGCATATCTGTTGAATGTATATCCGGGGAATATAGACGCATGATGTGCAAATAATTAGATGATATTGTAACGTTTTGTATACGTATTACTATAATATAATAAAATTCTTAGAAAAGACGACCCAACCTGGAGCCTGTCCACTTTTGAACAATTGGTCGCCTCCGCCCTACCCCAAAAGCTACGTTTGAGACTTTTAATCCTGGTGCCGATTGATATCGTTTAAATTCACTCAAATCCACTTTTCTGAGAATATCTTGCACTAATTCCGCATCAAAACCCATCTGAACTAGTTCTGAAAATTCTTTGGCCTCTTCGATATATCCCTTCTCCATTTTTCTATCACATCTGGCCTTCTAAGCGTGTAATAAACAAGATGTCGATTTACTTGTGCATTTTGCAGTAACGGCAACGTTGTTTTGGAGGTTTCGGTATCTTTTGGAAAATTAAAGTCCTCTGCCAAGGTGTTTTCATTTTCTGGAAAATCTTCTTGGATGGCAAATATTTCACCCTGCGCCTGATCTTCTTCTTCGCTAATCCCGTAGAAATTTCGATACTCACCAACAACCGCTCTAGAGAGTTGAGCAAAGCGTGTATTGCTTCTAATTTCTGGATACTCAACTAACAAGTCCTGCGAAGCCGCCAATGATTCGTTAATTAGACGTTCTGCTTCTACTGGCTCTTTGTTTACCTGTTCCTTTAATGCCTGTACATGAGTTCCATATATGTTAGCGATGTGAAGCATCATATCCCGCTCAAAACTGTCCAGTTGTAACTCCATCGGAATTAATTCTGTTGTCACCAGCTGCAATGTCTGTAGAGGACAAAGACCAAGCCTGCATGGGATTATGATAAGGGAGATATTTGGTTTTTATCTCTTGGTACTCTACCGTTGGAGGTGCATCTTGTGCAATGATATATTGATACGAACCAATAAAAAATAGAAATAATAATTTTAGCTTCATATTCTAACATAAAACTAAAATTACTTCAAAAATAAAAAAAGGCTTGTATTAAATCATACAAGCCTTTACTACAAAATTAAATCTTATTTAATCAACATCATCTTTTTTGTACTTACAAATTGACCAGCTTCAAGTCTATAAATGTATACACCACTTGAGAATAATGTTGCATCAAAATTAATACTATACCTTCCTGCTGATTTATTTTCATTAACCAAGGTTGTCATTTTTTGCCCAAGCATATTATACACTGTAAGAACAACATTAGTTGCTTCAGGTATATCATAATTAATTACCGTTGTTGGGTTAAATGGGTTTGGATAATTCTGATTTAAACTAAATTCAGTAGGTAAGTTTTCCAATTCAGATGAAGTAACTACAGTAACATTTACAGGACTTTTCTTAGTACTAGTTGCACCTTGATTATCTGTAACTGTTAACTCAACTTCGAATTCTTGGCTAAAAGTATACTCTTTTGTTGGGTTTGCTTCCGTACTTGTTGTTCCATCTCCAAAGTTCCAAAAGTAAGACACTAAAAATCCATTTGGATCTGCATCATCATTTGAAGTGCTAGTAAATGTTACAACATTATTCCCATCATCATTACCCCCTTGCTCAAATTCAAATGCAGCTGTAGGAGCATCATTGACCGGAATAACAGTAATTATTGTTGAATCCGATGCGGTTTCACCATGATCATCGGTAACAGTGAGTATCATTTTTAATTGACCATATGCATTAGTATCTGGGTTTAAAGTTACCATAGTGCCATTAATGTCATAACCCATGCTGAAAGAACCTTTAAACGTCATACTCATATGATTAGCATCTAGAGCACGATCATCTTTCATAACTTTATTAGCATCAAAACTCATTGGTTGATCTTCAAGCATACTCATTTCAACAGGGAGATTTACAACTGGTTTTTGATTCTCAAAAGTGTTTAGTACATCAACTATTCTACCTTCACCTTCTACTGGATACTGACTTGCAAATACAACACCACCAAGATTCTCAGTGATATAAAAACCAAGAGCTTGTGTATATGTTAAACCAATAGTTTGGAAGCTAGTGCCCCTATATGGGTACTGATCACCACCCTTTGCTATATAGTCATTTGTAATGATGTTCACAGATGGAGCTCCATCTACAACAAAACCATTTTTCACTATTTCGGTACCATCATTAAGTGTTATAGATAACACTCTACTTCCAGCAACTGAAATACTTTGTTCGTCATCTGAGTTATATTCAATTGCAGTTTTAGATGGATCAAATTCGACTTTAAAACCAGAGATTTGTGCAAATCTACCTGTCCCACCACCTGATCGTTGCCCTGTCTCTGGGTCTATTCGTGAAACAGCATTCTCCATTATTTCTTGAAGCACTTCTGGACCTAGATCTTGAAATACTGCAATATTATTGGAAAATGGCAGCACATTTGATACATCCTGCGCAGTTATTTTACCAGCTGCAATAGACGCTCTGATACCGCCTCCATTAGTTACCGCAAGAGTTCTGTTGGGATCTAATTCTAGGCCAAAACCAGCTCCACGTTCTATAGCAGTAGCTCTAAAACCGTCTGCTATTAGATTACCTAAATTTGTCTCTCTTGACCGTATATCATCTTTGGAGCCAAATAAAAATACCTCTGATACCCCAACTTGTGAAGTAGCAAGGTCTTGAACAAATTCTGCAACTGGATCAACTATCTCTTCTAAAAATAATGGGTCTTCAGTTACACCATCTGGATAGAATTCTGACGCAACTCGCTTTTGACCACCATCAAAAGAAATGACATTTCCAAGTTCATCAAAAGTTACATCTAACCTACCTAGATATCCATATTCACCTTTTGTAGATACAATAGGTACCTCAATACCATCCATATCGGTAACTACCATTGGGTAGGCTGATTTTGCAACATCACCTGGTAACAATAGATCATCCGTATTAGCTAATAAGTCATCACCGCCACCGGCAATATATATATCAATACCTTTTAACTGTGTTGCCAACAAAGAATCTTCTTGTATACCCTGTAAATGGCTAACTAATATAATTGCATCCACACCTGCAGCCTCAAGTTTTTCAACTTCTGCTGAGACTGATTCTGCCACATCCTTAACTGTTACAGCTCCTGGGCTTGAAATGAAAGGTAAATTTTCAGTGGTGGCTCCAATTACACCTATTGTATTTTGACCTGTAAATACAATGGAACTAGATGCTACCATATTTTTCTCTATTAATCTTGATAACTCAGGTGATCCTGTGTAGTCAAGATTAGCACTTAAAAATGGTATAAGCCTAGGCTCAGTAAATGGATTATCTTCATTGGCTTGTTCAATAAATTCAGCAAGAACTACAGGACCCATATCAAAATCATGATTACCTATTGCAACTGCATCATAACGTAAAAGATTTATTGCTTTTGCATCGTAGAAAGTTCCCGACTCTAAACTTGCATCGAACTCCGGACTTGGAAGAAAATTATCACCCGCTGAGAGTAATATTGGATCAAACCCTTGTTTCATCGCGTCATGTCTTTCGCGATGAACAACAGAAGCAAATCTTGCAACACCGCCAAAGTCTTGTAATGAACCACCAGCATTTATTAGTTGCGATTCACCATCATTATTATGGAGAACCGTAAGCGTAAAACCTTGTTTAAGATCCATTGCAAGATTAACGATTCTTCCCTCTCCTCTAACTGGATAGTTAATGGCATTTACTTCACCAACATACTCTTCTAAATATATTTGTAGTGCTTGCTGGTAGGTTAAACCAATAGTGGAAAATGGTTGACCTCTAAATGGGTACTGATCGCCACCACCTGCAGTATAATCTGCTGTTAATAAGTCAACATTTGGAGCTCCACTTACAACTTCTCCATCTTCAACAATGGGTGTCCCGTCATTGAGGGTAATAGTTTGAACTCTTGTTCCTCGAACAGATATAGTTTGGGCATCGTCATCATTATAGACAATGGCGGTATTATTAGGATCAAACTCTACTCTGAATCCAGAAATTTGCGCAAATCTACCTGTTCCACCACCTGTAGCTATACCTGTTGATGGATCTATACGAGATACCGCATTTTCCATAACCTCATGCAACATTTCAGGTGAAACATCCGGCATATATGCTACATTATTAGGGAATGGTAACACATCAAAGGTTTGCTTTGCTGTTATAGAACCAGGAGGGATAGTTGCCCTAATACCTCCTCCATTTGCCAAAGCCACGAGTCGATCTTCATTTATATCTAGACCAAAGTCTTCTGCTCCATCCAATGCAAGAGCAATGTAAGCATCGGTTACTAGGTTACCCATATTAGTTTCTCTAGATCTTATTTGCTCTCTGTCAGCTTGTAGTGGGACCGTGCTACTTGCAATTTCAATTTTATCTAGATCGTCTACATACGCCTTGACAGGGAGTACCACGGAGTTCATCATTTCTGGATGATCTGGGAAACCACCTTCCTGAGTGACACTGGCAATTCTTATTGGATTACCATTAAATGAAACCACATCGCCATTTGTGTCAAATTCTACGTCCAAGCGGCCAAGGTATGTATACTGTCCTTTCACAGTTACTAATGGAATATTAATACCATCTGCATCGGCAACAACCATCGGATAGGCAGATCTTATCTCGTCACCAGGAACAAGAAGTGCCCCTGAATTAGCCAATAAATCATCTCCACCACCGGCTATTATCACATCCACACCCGATAGTTTTGTTGCAAGTAAAGAATCTTCTTCAATTCCTTGTAAATGACTTATCAATATAATATGGTTCACACCATCAGCTGTAAGAGCATCAACTTCAGCTTGTACAGAAGGAAGTACATTTTTAACAATGGTTTCACCAGGTGAGGATATAAAAGGCAGATTCTCGGTTGTTGCTCCAATTATTCCTAATTTTCTTTTTCGACCCGTTTTTTCTTCATAAACAACGCTCGTAGCAATTCTTCCTTGTGACTCCAATGAGGAAAGTGAAGGTACATTTGTAAAGTCTAGATTAGCGCTTAAAAATGTGGGATTGTTACCACCCGTAGAATTAATAAATTCTGAGAGCACAACTGGTCCCGCATCAAATTCATGATTACCTAAAGCAAGTGCTTCATAATCTAAAAGTCCGATAGCTTTTGCGTCGAAAAATGTACCTGAGCTCAAACTCGCATTGAATTCAGGTCCCGCTAAGAAATTATCTCCTGATGACAATAGGATAGGAAGATTGCCTTTTTGTCTTGCATCAAATCTAGCTTTTTCTACTGCACTAGCGAAACGAGCAACTCCACCAAATTCTTCCAACCCTTCACCGGCATTAATTAGTTGGGATTCACCGTCATTATTGTGGAGAATTGTAATAATTGTATTTTGTGCATGTTGCCCAAGCCCTGACCAGTCGTCTTTATCTTTAACTATCCATTCGGTATAAGCGGCGCCACCAAATGATGCTCTGGGCCCTGCGTTACCTCTTTGAATATTTAATTTTCTGACTAATGTGTGATCTTTTGTTCCATTAGTTACGTCTCCAACATCCCAACCACTACCTGGATCAGCGAACCAGTCACCTAACATATCCAATATCTCAAAATTATCTTCAGTTCCATAGACCAGTGCATAACCATCATCACCATTACTTAGATATTGATGAGTTGTATCTGCAATAGAAAGAATGCTAGTTGTATCATTTATAAATCCATCAGCAGAAGGATGTGCTACAACAAATACACCACCAGGTGCAATCTTATGGGAAGCCGAAAACACCTCATTCCAGAAATCATATTTTCCAGGTACATTTGCACCATTAGTTGTATTCGCGAGTGCATAACCTAATAAACTAACCGTATCAGAGGTTGGATTATAAATTTCTAGATATTTATTGTTACTAGAACCCTCTGCATATTCAGAAAAGAATAATGGTGCAGCCTTTGACTTAAAATTAATTTGATTAATCGTTACTGTCCCGGTTACTTCATTACTTACCACGGCTAATGGTTCTGCCAATGGACTAGCACCTTGTGGTATGAATGTAATACTTTCTGGTCCAGAAGCAACGGTATTTTTAAGTATTGATGCTATCTCTGAATCTGTTCTGAGCGTATCTTTAATGAAGTCTTCTTGGAAGTTAAGTTCAGTATAATTTCTATCATTAAAATATTCTACAAATTTCGCATTTTCAGGATCAGTCACATTATACACCATAACCCCTCCCATACTCTCTAATCCAACAAGTGCATATGTTTCACCTGCTAAATGAATAACTGTAACAGCCTCTGGTTCAGGACCTTTGTCATCAGAGCGGTTGTCAAAACTGTCATTATCAGAATTAGTAGAATTAAAATCATTTGGATATCTCACTGCGATGATTCTTTCGAAATCATTACCACTATCAAACACAAGATTACCATCTGTATCCCAAATTGAAAATGATCTAGCGCCAAATGAATACAAAGTTTTGTATTCACCAGCGGCATTTGTATCAGGTAAAGCTGTTTTTACTTTTAGTCTTCCTAATTTCTCACTTGATTGCAAATCAGGCTCGGTAAATATGGTAGAATCTAATTTAAGATCCTTGACTCTTGCTTCATCTATGTACAAAAAATCTCCGTCTTCGTATTCCCTTGCATCGCCTTCATTAGCCGTAAATAAGTAGTTTTTACCACCAATTGTTGCACTTGCAATAGCATCGGGCATATATAATCCTTTTACTGGCCATTCACGAATGTTAATTCTTTTGTCTTGGTTAGAAGCGTCAAGACCGTTTATAAATAAACTATGATCTTTGGTTCCCAATGGTAAAATCGAAGTAACAGTCGCAGAGGCTATGTCTACAACGGCAAGTGCGTTATTTTCTTGTAAGACAACATATGCCGTTACACCATCAGGTGAAGTGGCATATTCGGGCTCCAAATCCTGAGCAACGGAAGCACCCGGACCAGTAATCCAAACTCCAGACGCTATTAGGGCTTCCTTTTGAGCATTGAAAGAATCAAAAGTGGCTTCAGCTACTGAATAATCAGAAATTTTTATGATTGATACACTACCGACAGGATCTATTGTATAACCATCGTTTGGTTCGCCTTCATTTGATACTATTAGATAGTCGCCATTTGGCGTAAAAGTAACTGCATCTGGTAAAAAACCTCCTTCAACTGTTTTTAAGTGTGTTGCATCGGCCGCATTAAAAAATTCAACACTGCCTCTTACCCCAACTTCTGCAGCTTCTACAGCAACAGCAACTAAACCATCATAAACCGCCACACTATTTACCCCGTCACCGTATACTGACATATCAATTGCTGTGAATTGGGTTGGATTAGAAGGATCAGAAATGTCTAATACCTCAATTGTATTTTCTTCAGCATTTGTGAAAAATAAATGCATTGAACCAGGATCATAGGCTGAGATTTCAGCTGCGCCTTCATCATACAATCCAGTAGAATATATTCCTATTCTGAAGGATGTTATTTCAGGTCCATTGTTATCATGACTCATTAACTGTTGAGCCTTGATATTGTGTAATGGCAGTAGGAGTACTCCTAGAAGTAATACAAACTTAGTAGTGCTTTTCATTTTGGTGGTTTTAAAATTTTAACATTTAAAACCCTAAACTAAACACTCTATATTAGAGTATAATTATATTGATATTATTCAATTGTAACCCAATAGTAACCGTGTCATTAACGGAATGTTATTGAATTGTTACCCAGGTAATTGAATCCTTTTTTAATGGTCATTTAGATCATGCTTCCACTTCTGAACTAGTGGTCTTCTACGGCCTACACCAAAGGCAATTTTTGAAATTTTTAATCCAGGTGCTGACTGATAACGCTTAAATTCACTCATGTCCACCCTATTTAGAATATCCTTCACTAATCCTACATCAAATCCCATATTAGTAATCTCTAATACTTCTTTTTCGTGCTCCAAATACGCTCTTAAAATTGAATCTAAAATAAAATAATCTGGCAAACTATCGGAGTCTTTTTGATCGTGACGTAATTCTGCTGAGGGTGCTTTAGTTAAACTTGCTATTGGTATGACTTCTCGTTCATAATAGTACTCATTCATCCACTCTGCGAGTGCATAGACTTCTGATTTATATAGGTCCGAAATGACCCCTAGTGCACCATTCATATCACCATATAGTGTGCAGTACCCAACGGCATATTCGGATTTGTTGCCCGTGTTTAATACTACCGCTCCAAATTTATTAGCCCATGCCATTAAAATAGATCCTCTTATCCTACTTTGAATATTTTCCTCAGCAAGTCCAAAATCAGTACCTTTAAAATATTCGGCCATACTACGATCAAAGGCTTTTACCATGTCTTTAATGGGAATCTGATGACACTCTATGCTCAAGGACCTAGCTAGTTGCATTGAATCGGCCACACTTCCCTTCGAAGAATATTCAGATGGCATGGTCAAACCAATTACGGCCTCAGCACCCAATGCCTCTACAGCTAATGCAGCCACTAAAGCCGAGTCTATACCTCCACTAAGGCCCAAGCATACTTTTATTGGTAGCCCACTTTTGACCATATAGTCACGTATCCCTAGGGT
>CABZVB010000004.1 GCA_902529115.1 uncultured Balneola sp. | reverse complement strand
TCAGTGTTAATGATTGAAGGAGAAATGGATGAGATATCTGAAACCGAAATGCTAGAGGCTATCAAAGCTGCTCATGCTTCAATTGCAAAATTATGTGATTTTCAAGATGAATTAAGGAATGAATTAGGAAAACAGAAACGTGAATTTATTCCAGCAAAATCAGATGAAACGGTAGAAGACGAGGTAAAAGCGTTAGCAGAGAATAAAATTAAGGAAATTATTGGCATAGGTCTCGGTAAAGAGGAGTACAACTCAAAAATCAAAGAAATCAAGGATGAGGCGATAGCTAAACTAGAAGAGCAAGAGAAAGAAGATGAATTTATCTCGGAGGCGAAAGTAATCTTAGGTCAAATTGAAAAAAATGAACTAAGAAATATGATATTGACCCAAAAAAGACGCATCGATGGTCGTGCACCTGTTGATATAAGAGACATTTGGACTCAGGTTGGTTATATTCCTCGGACACATGGATCATCAATTTTTACTCGAGGAGAGACCCAAGCTCTAGTATCAGTAACTTTGGGCACGAAAAGAGATGAACAAAATGTTGATACACTTTTTGATCAAGAATCAAAGAAATTCATGTTACACTATAATTTCCCACCCTATTCTGTAGGTGAAGCTGGATTTATGCGTGGTCCGGGTAGACGTGAGATTGGACACGGTCATCTTGCGGAACGGGCACTACGTAAAATGATGCCTACTTTTGAAGAATTCAGTTATGTTGTACGTGTCATTTCTGATATAACAGAATCTAACGGTTCATCGTCAATGGCTTCTGTCTGTGGTGGTTCATTGGCGCTAATGGATGCGGGTGTTCCTCTTAAAAAGCCAGTTGCTGGTATCGCTATGGGTATGATAGTAGGTGAGGAAAATACTATTGTATTATCCGATATTCGTGGTGAAGAAGATTTTATGGGAGATATGGACTTCAAAACCGCTGGTTCTATTGATGGTATTACAGCCTGCCAAATGGATATGAAAGTACAAGGTATTAGTTTTAAGATCATCGAAGAAGCATTAGAGCAAGCAAGAGTTGGACGTTTGCATATACTTGAAAGAATGGCGGAAAGTATCTCAATGGCTCGTCCGGAGCTCTCTCAATATGCCCCTCAATTCCTTAAAATGGAAATTGATGGTAGTGATATCGGTGCGGTTATTGGTCCAGGGGGTAAGGTAATACAAACCCTTCAAAAGGAAACTGGTACTGAAATTATTATTGAAGAGAATGATAAAGGAAAAGGTGTAATTACTATTTCTGCAAATGATCTTAAAAAAGCGGAAGATGCGAAAAAACGCATAAAAATGATTGTAGGACATTTAGAAGAAGGTGCTACCTACAAAGGCATAGTGAAATCTATCAAGGACTTTGGCGCCTTCGTAGAAGTAGCCCCCGGCAAAGATGGATTACTACATATTTCTGAAATCGACCATAAACGTGTTGAGAAGGTTTCTGATTACCTTACACTAGGAGATGAGATTGAAGTTGTTTTACTTAAAGTAGAACATGGCGGAAAGTTACGTTTATCTAGAAAAGCACTCATACCTCGTGATTAATTATAAAGTAATATAGATTTATTAAAAGGCATTCCATCTAAAGGAGTGCCTTTTTTGTTTAATAGAATAACCCATACAATTAAGGTAGATTCAAAGAGTTTGCTGTATCTTAACAGTAAATTACAATTAGGGAAATTTATAAATACCTAATTATAAAATAATATTAGTATCCAAATTTCACCAGAGTTAATAGATTATTATATGGAAGATTATATAACAAAAACTGTTATGCCGAACGGCTTAACCATTGTTACCGAGCATATTACAAGTGTAAAAAGCGTAACAGCTGGGATTTGGGTAAAATCTGGTGCCCGACATGAAACTAAACAACAAGCAGGGATTACCCACTTTTTAGAGCATATGCTTTTTAAGGGTACTAAGAATCGTACAGCATTTGAGATAGCTCAATCCATGGAGTCCGTCGGCGGATATCTTAATGCATTTACCTCTACGGAGTATACTTGTTATTATGCTCGCTGCTTAGATACCGAGTTACGTACTGCTTTGGATGTGCTATCTGATATGGTGATGAATCCAATTTTTCCTAAAGAAGAAATTGAGAAAGAAAAAAAGGTGGTAATCGAGGAGATGAAAATGTACCGTGATTCACCAGATGATTATTTATTTGAAGAATTCACCAGTCATTTATTCAAAGACCATCCACTCGGCAGACCTATATTAGGCTATGAGGAAACAGTTTCTGCATTTACAGACGACGATTTATTTCAATATATGAGAGACCGATATGCTCCTGAAAATTTAATTATAGCTGTGGCTGGCAATGTGGATCACGATACGGTTTTACCCTACTGCCAATCGGTTTTAACAACAGAAGATCGCAAATTAGTAGAACCCCTAGACCAGGAGTTAAGTCCACTAGACACAAAACCATTGTCATTGACTAAAAGTATCGAACAGACGCACTATATATGGGGCCGAAGAGGGTTGCATTTTGACGATGACCAAAAGTATGTACTACTGCTCACAAATACACTTTTGGGAGGTGGAATGAGTTCCCGCCTGCATCAAAATATTCGCGAAAAATATGGATACTGTTATTCGGTTCAAACCTTTAACCAGAGCTTTTTGGAAACAGGAATTTGGGGAGTATATGTGGGTACGGATAAAGAATATGTGGAACATGTGCATGAATTAGTGGTAGAACAACTAAATCTTCTTGCACGTCAGGAATTAGCCAATAAAGAACTATCTGAAGCCAAAGCACAATTAAAGGGTAAACTCTTGTTGAGTCAGGAAAATACGTCGAATCGAATGATGCGATTAGCAAAGAGTGAGATTTATTATAAGCGTCATGTAGACCTAGACGAATTGGTAGAGCATATTGATAGCGTGTCGGTAGAAGATATAATATCATTTGCTCAAGTATTTATGAATGAAAGTGAATTTGTAGAAGCAAAATTAACCCCTGAATAGTATTAATTGAAATAGAATGAAGAAACAATTGACCTATATTCATCAACTAAAGAATCATATCTCATCGAAAGTAGATCTTGCTGGGTGGGTTTATAATGTGAGAAGTAGTGGAAGCTTGGTATTCATCGAATGTAGAGATGGATTTGGTATCTGCCAGTGTGTGGTAAACAAAGTAGAGGTCTCTGAAGAAAGTTGGGTAGCAGCGGTGAATTTAAAGCAAGAATCATCGATACGTTTGCATGGTCTAGTGGTTGCTGATGAACGCAGTATAGGTGGGGTAGAACTACAAGTTAAACGCGTCGAAATTTTACAGTTAGTTACTGAATATCCAATTACCCCAAAGGAACATGGCATTGAATTTTTAATGAATCGACGCCATTTATGGTTGCGTAGCCAACGACAATGGGCAGTTATGCGGGTGCGAAATGGAATTATATTTGCCATTCATAACTTCTTCCAATCGCGAGGTTTTATCCAAACTGATACCCCTATTTTTACCCCCAATGCTGCCGAGGGGAGTACTACATTATTTGAAACTGACTTTTTTGAAGAGAAAGCCTACTTAGCACAAACAGGTCAGCTGTATGGAGAAGCGCTGGCGATGGCCCATGGATTAATCTATACCTTTGGGCCTACGTTTAGAGCAGAAAAGTCAAAAACTCGCCGACATTTATCTGAATTCTGGATGATCGAACCTGAAATGGCATTCTATGATTTGGAGATGAATATGGATTTAGCAGAGGATATGCTTAAATCTATTGTTGCTGACATATTAAAAAATTATAGCCAAGAACTTAGTTTGTTGGAGCGAGATACTAGCTCTCTACAAAGGTTGGTTGAAAAAGATTTTGTTCGCATCAAATATGATGATTCAGTGGATATTTTAACCTCTGAGAAAACAGCACAGCTATTGGATGAATTAGTTCAACAACGAGTATCTGAAAAGGAAAAGTTGGGTCAGGAACAGACTACCATACAAAAAGAACATGGCTCTGCAAAAAAATGGAGAAAAAAGCAGATTGAAAAGAGAGTTATCGATATAATTTCAAGAATCGATCAGATAGAGGAAGATTTGCGTAATATTCCAAAATGGAAAAAATCTGCACAAGAATTTACTTGGGGCGCTGATTTTGGTGGGAGTGATGAAACCGTACTTACCATGCAATTCGATGTACCAGTTATGGTAACCCATTGGCCTGCTGAAATAAAAGCTTTCTATATGAAACGTGATGCAACTGAAACCTATGCTTTGGGAGTGGATGTTCTAGCTCCTGAAGGTTATGGCGAAATAGTAGGTGGGAGTCAACGAGAAGACAATTTGGAGGTAATATTAGCTAGAATTGAACAAGAGGGTTTGGATCCAGAAGTATTTGATTGGTATACGGATTTGCGACGCTTTGGTAGTGTTCCACATGCTGGATTTGGCTTAGGATTAGAACGAACAGTGGCATGGATATGTGGACTAAATCATGTAAGAGAAACCATTGCATTCCCACGTATGATGGGAAGGATTACCCCTTAATCAACCTGATATGAATACGCTTTAAATGGCCAAAAAGAATTCGTCTCTAGATTTATTTCGTGAAGCAATCTCCTCATTAAACCAGGGTAAGGTTCATCCAATTTATGTAATAGAGGGTGGTGAGCATTTCTTTATAGATAGATTCATTAAGCGAATTATTGAGATTATCCCAACTCATGAACGAGATTTCAATAGTAATTTTTTCTACGGAAATGAGGTTCAGATGGAAGATGTTTTACAGTTGGTCAAGAGTTATCCTATGATGGCAGAGCGTCGCTTGGTTGTGGTAAAGAATGCCAATGATTTATTTAAACGTATATCTTCTAATCTTCAGGATGATTTCTTGCACTATCTTCAACGCCCAAACCCTCAAACCATACTGTTAATACATCTAGATCCTAAAATTCCAAAAAACACAAAAATCGGTAAGGGCTTACATGACCAGAGCATACATGCTTTATTGTTCGATCCACTCCCAGATTATCAATTAGCAAATTGGATTATGGGATGGGCTAAACAGGAACATAAGACCTTATTAAGTGAACAAGTTGCACAACTACTTGCTCAATTGGTAGGCAACGATTTAAAGCTTTTGTCTTCTGAAATAGATAAAATTTGTACATATACAGCGAATATAGAAGGAGAAATTGGTCTTGAAAAAGCCCGCTCTATTGTAGGGTCCTACCGGGGCTTTGATGTATTTGAACTAAAGGAGGCCATTAACAAAAAAGAGCTTCAGCAAGCCTTCTTTATTGCTCAACGAATCCTTCAACAAAGCAAATCAGATACTGGAGAATTAATTCGCATCGTTGCTTTTTTGTATTCTGACTTTTTAAAACTGTGGCAGATCATTCGACTAAGACAGGCTTCTAAATCTGATACCGAAATTAAGAAAGCACTTCATATCAATTCACCCTATTATTTTAAGCGTTTATCCTCCGATGCAAAGCGTTATTCCACAACGGACATGGTGGGTATTTTTAATGCTTTGTTAGATGCTGATCGAGCCATTAAAGGGTTTTCAACGATGGACGTTAATGGCATATTAATGTTGCTTGTCAAACGTCTTATTCACCCGCATAATTACTCTTAAATTTTCAAATTTAGTAATTTAATAGGTCTAGAACGTGTTCTTTTAAGCGATGCTGCCCTAAATAGCCAGCCTCCAAATTCTTGTTAAATGGAATAGGTGTGTGGATCGATGAAACTCTTTTGATTGGGGCATCCAACCATTGAAATGCATGTTCAGACAGATAAGACGCAATTTCACTCATAGGCCCCATAATTTCAGCGGCTTCTTGTAACAACAAAGCGCGACTCGTTTTCTTAACCGAGCCTATTAGAGTTGACCAATCTATAGGGGCTAGGCTTCTTAAGTCTATAACCTCAATAGATATGTCTAATTCTTCCATCTCTTTTGCAAGATCTAAGGCCCAATGTACCTGCCAGCCATAGGTTATGATACTTATATTAGTTCCTTCACGTACTACGTTTGCAGCATGAATATCCGTCCATACAGCCTCTATTGGGACCTCTTTTCTAAAACTGCGATATAGTCTTTTGTGTTCGAAAAATAGAACCGGATTAGGTTCATGAATAGCACTATAAAGCATATTTTGAGCATCCTCCACATTTGAGGGTACTAAAATTTTTAATCCAGCATGGGGCATAAACCATGACTCAGGCGATTGTGAATGAAATGGCCCCGCGCCCACACCTGCTCCATGAGGTAGGCGAATGGTAACATTAATCCCAGGCGTCCAGCGATAATGTGATTTGGCGATATTCTGTATTATTTGGTTCATTCCACAACTCACGAAATCGGCAAATTGCATCTCAACAATGGGTTTGAACCCATCTAACGATAAGCCCAAAGAAGCTCCTAATATACCGGATTCTATGATAGGTGTATTTCGAATACGTTGTTCACCAAACTCTGCTAAGAATCCTTCAGAAATTTTAAATACTCCGCCATATTCGGCTACATCTTGTCCCATAAGTAGCACCCTTTCATCTTCCCGTAAACTTTGTGACAATGCATTTGAAATAGCGTCTATAAAGCGTTTTTCTATGTGATTTTCTTTTTTCGTTGCTCTCGGAAGTAGGCTAGGTTTATATTGTGGAGCAAAAACAGCTTTTCGTTCATTTTCCTCAATAAAACTTGGTTCTTCAGATTTCAGTGCCTTATCTAAATCAGCCTTAAAAAATTTTTTTAACCGTTTAGTATGATTAGAAAATTGCTGATCGGTATAGTCATAGTTTTGCCGTAAGTATTGCTTAAGACGGGTGATAGGATCTTTATTTGCCCATTCTGCCAACATATCTTTGGGTACATACGCCGTCCCAGATGCCTCTTCATGTCCCCGCATTCTAAATGTCTGTGCTTCAATGAGCACTGGTTTACCCTTTAAAGCACTCACTCGTGCTTCTTTCATAGCATTCATTACAGCAAAAATATCATTCCCGTCTACTTGTATACCTTTAACACCATAGCCAATGGCACGGTCTACTAAATCTTTGCATGCGTATTGTTGCGATGTTGGAGTGGATAGGCCATATCCATTGTTTTCTATGATAAAGACTACAGGTAAATTCCAAACAGCAGCCAGATTTAAGGCTTCATGAAAATCACCTTCACTAGTGGCTCCATCCCCGCAAAAGGATACAGCAATAGATTGGTTATCTCGTAATTTGTTGGCAAGTGCTAAACCGTCTGCCACAGGCATCATAGCTGCTAAATGCGATATCATACCAACTATTCTGTGCTCTAAGCTACCAAAATGAAATGAACGTTCACGGCCCGAGCTAAAGCCATCAGCCTTGCCAAAAAGTTGACAAAAAAGAGGGTAAAGAGGTACATTTCTACTTGTGAATACACCCAAATTTCTGTGCATGGGGAGTAGAACATCTTCATTATAACAGGCCTTAGTCACCCCAACCGAAATGGCTTCTTGCCCAATACCCGAGAACCACTTGCTTATTTTATTTTGCCGTAAAAGCTTAAGCATCTTCTCCTCAATGAGCCGAGGAAGCAGTAGAGAATCATACAGACCCAAGGCGCTATCTAGCTTTGGAAGATCAGTATCATTTTTCTTTGAAGTGATTAGGTATGAAGACATTAATTTCGATAAATTTATTTGTCTAGTAGATACGCAAAAATTAGTGGAGCAACAATGGTTGCATCAGATTCTATGACAAATTTTGGGGTATCCACACCTAATTTTCCCCACGTTATCTTTTCGTTAGGAATAGCACCTGAATAGGACCCATAACTAGTGGTTGAATCACTAATTTGGCAAAAATATGACCATAAAGGCACTGAGATACCCAAATCCTGTTCAATCATTGGTACCACACAAATGGGGAAGTCACCAGCGATTCCACCACCAATTTGGAAGAATCCAATACCCTTTACAGATTCTTTCTGGTACCATGCTGCCAGTTCAATCATATACTCTATCCCGGATTTTACAACCTGTGGATTGGTTCTGCCCTCGATACAATGAGAGGCAAAGAAATTCCCACAAGTAGAGTCTTCCCAACCGGGAACAACGATGGATAAATTCTTTTCTGCGGCAGCTAGTAGCCAAGAGTGTTCTGGGTTAATTTGATAGGACGATAAAATATCTCCTGACAACAGTAGGTCATAAAAATATTCATGGGGAAATTTCCGAGTACCATTACTAGCGGCATTGACCCATCGCTGGACTAAATGTTCCTTAATTACTCGCATTGCTTCCATCTCTGGTATGCAGGTATCTGTGACTCGATTATACTGATTTTCAAGCAACTCTTGTTCTCCTTCTGGATTCAGATCTCTATATTTTGGGATTCGTTTATAATGATTATGAGCAACTAAATTAAATACATCTTCCTCTAAGTTTGCTCCTGTGCATGAAACAGCATGAATTTTATCAGCACGGATCATTTCTGCCAAACTTATCCCTAATTCTGCAGTACTCATCGCTCCAGCCAAGCTTACTAACATTTTATTTCCTTCTGATAACTTCTGTTCATAGGCTTGGGCAGCTTCAATTAATGCTGCAGCATTAAAGTGCTTAAAATTCGTTTGTAAAAAAGTAGAAATTGGTCCTTTTGACATTACCTTTTAAAGTTATAAAGTTAAATTGTAATACATATAGTTAATTGAGTTAGAGGAGGGTTATGTCGATTATTCAAACCATATCAATCGTCATCGACATTTTCTCATCAAAGGGTAGAGTATGAGTATTACTGTCCAAATTAGAGGATAAAAATTATTGCTCCAGTAGAAAATAACATCATTCATCATAGCCAAGTATGGATAGCATATTACTGACCGATTGTTCGTCTCGGTAAAGATAATCTATAAGATTACCATGTTCATCTTTGTCTACTACAATTTGTCGTGGTGACGGGATTAGGCAGTGTTTTATGCCCCCATAACCCGAAATTGCTTCCTGATACGCTCCCGTGTGAAAAAATCCAATGTACAGAGGATCCTCACCGTATTTATCATTAAACGCAGGCAAGAGTATCTGTTGATTTAATTGCTCAGAGTTATAGTAATCGGAATGGTCACAGCTTATACCACCAATATGAATACGTTTATAACTATTTTCCCACTTATTAATGGGAAGTAGAATAAATTTTTCGTTGATAGACCAAGCATCAGGTATGGTATTCATTAAGCTATTATCAATGATGTACCATAATTCAGTATCGTTTTGTTGTTTTTGTCCGATAACTTTAAAGATGACTGCCCCACTTTCACCCACCGTATATTTACCGAACTCGGTATAAATGTCTGGTTCTGAAACACATGCTTGGACACATGCTTTTTTAATATTTCGAACGATCTCGTCAACAATATATTTATAATCATATTCGAAACCCAAGCTGTTTCTAATGGGAAAGCCACCACCAATATTTAAGGCTTGGAGGGGTGGGGCCAATTGCTTAATGTGGATGTATAATTGCAAAGCTTTTTTGAACTCATCCCAGTAATATAAATTATCATTGATCCCTGAATCCACAAAGAAATGGATCATATGAAGCTCAAGTAAGGGGTTTGGCTGTATTTTTTCCTTCACTAGTTCCAATAACTCTCGTTTATTAATGCCTAATCTTGAGGTAGAGTATGCCGCTTGAGGTTCTTCATCAATACTTATACGAAGTCCGATTTTGATTGGTTCGTCTAACCTTTGGGTGGTAATACGTTCTAGTTCTTGTACACTATCTAATATGGTGATGGTATGCTTGAAATCTTGGTGTTGTAAAAGAAGAATTTTTTCTATGTATTCATCAGTCTTAATGCCATTATGCAAAATCGTTGTATCTTTACTTAAAACGCCATGTTCATATAGTTTTAAAATAAGATCAATATCATAAGAGGAAGATGTTTCCAATGAAACTCTTTCTTTAAGCGCGGTTTTAACGACATAACTAAAGTGACAGCATTTGGTGCAGTAACAAAATTCATATGAACCTTTATAATCATATTTCTTAAAAGATTGATTAAATAAGTTCCTAGCTTTTTTGATTTGCTCCCTGATCTTAGGTAAATAACTAATTCGAAGAGGAGTCCCATAATTATCTAAAATCTTTTTAAGATCTATGCCATTGAAGTGTAATATGCCTTTCTGAAGATCAAAACCTTCTTGAGGAAAGTTGTAGGTCTGTTTAATAAGTTCTTTGTAATTGTTTTTCATTTAGTGAATTAATTAATAAATAGAAAGTGATGAGCTCTAAGACCAGGTTTGACTTTAAAAATAGCCGTTGTACGGGAACGTTTAGTTACAACCAAAAAATAAAAAATAACCTGTAAAACTAACCACATTTGTGTTTAAAAAGAAAACTAGGATAATATTTTTTTACTATCTATTCTTTAGCTTCTGTACTATTATAGTAAGCGTAATGTTTAATGTATCCTCATATAACCAACACCTCTAGATCTCATTGCACCCTTCGAAATTTGTTGTAACTCTACTTTGGATTTGCCTGTTATTTATATGTGTTACCACGTCGATACAGGCCCAGCTTATACAGCCTTCCTTAAAACTTACTCGACTTATTTTGGTCGACGCAATAAACATTGAAAATCCATTCGAGGTATATTTTAAAGAAGCAGATAAGCAGAATATTATTAATCCAAGAGAAGCTTTCCTTACTAATGTCATAATTGATACACTGCTGATTGAACCTTATAGTGATGAATGGATAAATGATTTTATAACTAATATGTTGGTTAAAAAAGAACGATCTTTGACTGCTAACGAATGGCTCCAAATCGATCACCTAATCGAAGACAGTGTCAGTGGGCAAGTGCAATTATACCTCACTATACAATCAAGTGATAAAGATAAAAAAATGAATAGTAGTATTCCTAAGAGTTCAATCGAAGGGGTACTAGGGATGGTGCCAATTGAAGATAATCGCTGGATGATAGTGGGGGATCTAATGCTACGAATACCTGAATTATGGAAAGCTAATCAAGCATTGAATTTCACATTTACTCGAACCGATATAGATTATACTTCAACCTCATTGAATTTTCAACAACCGATTCACAAGCAGTTATATATAAATGCATTTATTGAGCTTGAACAGAGAGACAGTGTATATCAACAGAGTGTTTTAGGATTAAAAGGAAGCTGGTTGGTGAATCCAAATTATAAGTACAATATTAGTTTAGCCTTTGAAAATAGTAGATCTTCCAAACGGGTACAGTCATTTATAGATAGTTATCAAGGAATTTTTATAAAATTAGAGACTTTTCAACGCTTTAAAGTATTTAACTGGAATCTAGTTAATCATCTAGATTTTAGTTCAACTTATCAAAAAAGTATACAGCATAAAGCCCAATTCATTGGACTAAATGCTCAATGGGTTCATTCACTGCACCTTGAGACTATCATTGAATCCCCAAAAATGGGTATAGGTTTTATTCATCTAAACCAGGTATATGACAAGGTATGGGCTAAAGAGTTACCATGGACTTATGCTATTGTATTTGGTGGAGCTAAAACCTTGCCTGGTTTTTACGAGCGCCAGTTTGATGCTCAATGGGCTTTTCGTTTAAAATCTAGCTATGTAATTCCACTTAGAGGCAGCGATATTTGGGAATTATTTTTGGTTGGGGCACATTTCAAAAATTTTACATCAACCTCTCAGAGCTTTGCTACTAAGCAGACATTGTGGTCTGCTGGATTTAGCTATTCTTTTGAAACCGACTTTGGAAGAGTGAAATTGGCATTAGCTACGCCCTTATGGTCAATCTACAAAGGTTCTAAGCTACACCTAAACGTAGGGCGATAATGATTGGTTGTTGCATGTTTTATGCGTAATTTTATCATTTTCAGCGATATGATTAAAGACGACTTAGAAAGAAGGATACTGGTATTAGACGGGGCAATGGGTACCATGATACAACATCAAAAACTTGAAGAAGTCGATTTCAGAGGGGACCGCTTTGCCAATCATCATGTTGATTTAAAGGGCAATAATGATCTTTTAAGTTTGACACGTCCAGATATTATAAAAGATATTCACCTGGCTTACCTAGATGCTGGGGCCGATATTCTAGAGACTAATACCTTTTCAAGTACTTCTATTGCTCAGGCTGATTATGACTTAAGTGATTATGCCTATGAACTCAATAAAGTGAGTGCACAACTAGCCAAAAAGGCTATCGAAGAATTTGCATCTGATCAACCAAAATACGTAGCGGGCGCCTTAGGTCCTACTAACCGTACGGCTTCCATCTCACCTGACGTGACCCGACCAGGATACCGTGCGGTTCATTTCGATGAACTTACTCAGGCCTATAAAGATCAAGCTAGCGGGTTAATGGATGGGGGAGCCGATCTATTACTAATTGAAACTATCTTTGATACTTTGAATGCTAAAGCGGCTATTTATGGACTCCTAGAGTTATTTGACGAACGTAATAAGCAACTTCCTATTATGATATCAGGTACTATAACTGATGCAAGTGGTCGAACTTTATCGGGACAAACTGTTGAAGCTTTTCTTATTTCAGTTTCCCATGCACCAATATTAAGTGTGGGCTTAAATTGTGCCTTGGGAGCTTCACAATTAAAAAACTATATACGTGTTATAGCTAATGAAGCCCCTCATTTTATAAGCGCCTATCCGAATGCTGGATTACCTAATGAATTTGGTGAATATGACCAAAGTCCTGAAGAGATGGCCTCTGAATTACGACCATTTCTAGAGGAAGAATTGATCAACATTATTGGGGCTTGTTGTGGAACTACCCCAGAGCATATTAAATTCATAGCAGCCCTTGCTAAAGAATACAAGCCAAGGTCTCTGCCCATTATGGGGGGAGAGTGAAATCATGAGGCTATCTACATTGCGTTTAAGCGGTTTAGAACCCTTTATTGTAGGTCCAAATACCAATTTTATTAATGTTGGTGAACGCACTAATGTAACAGGTTCTAAACGATTTTTACAGTTGATCAAAGAGGGATCATATGAGCTGGCATTAGATATTGCACGCGACCAAGTTGAGGGGGGCGCCCAAATATTAGACGTCAATATGGATGAGGGATTACTTGACAGTGCTAAGGAAATGGCTCACTTTCTTAATCTAATTGCGTCAGAGCCGGATATTGCTCGTATACCTATTATGGTCGATTCTTCAAAGTGGGAGGTTATTGTGGCCGGGCTAAAAACACTTCAGGGAAAAGGAGTGGTCAATTCTATTTCGTTGAAAGATGGGGAAGATGTGTTTAGAGAACGCGCACGAACAATTCAAAAATTTGGAGCAGCTGTGATTGCAATGGCCTTTGACGAAGATGGGCAGGCAGATACTTTAGAACGGCGAATTGAAATTTGTGGGAGATCCTACCATATATTAGTCAACGATCTAGGCTATGATCCTTCAGATGTCATATTGGATCCCAACATATTTCCAGTAGCAACCGGAATGGAGGAACACCGAAACAATGCGTACGACTTTTTTCTGACCGCAAAATGGATCCGTGAGCATTTACATAGAGCACATATTATTGGTGGAGTTAGTAATGTATCTTTTTCTTTTCGCGGGAATAATAAAGTTAGAGAGGCGATTCATGCGGCTTTTTTATACCATGCGATTCAACATGGCATGGATATGGGCATTGTTAATCCAAACCAGCTAGAAGTTTATGACGAAATCCCCAAAGAATTGCTCAAATGTGTTGAAGATGTGCTTTGGAATAGACGAGATGACGCTACTGAGAGACTCCTAGATCTAGCTGATTCCTATAAAGATGATGGACGAGTAAAGGAGAGGGTTCAACTAGCTTGGAGAGAAAAACAGGTTAGCAAGCGTATAGAACATGCCCTAATAAAAGGAATTACTGAATTTATCATTGATGATGTTGAAGAAGCACGCCAGCAATATACATCGCCGCTGGAAGTCATAGAAGGCCCTTTAATGGATGGAATGAATGTGGTTGGAGACCTATTTGGTGAAGGGAAAATGTTCTTACCACAGGTCGTTAAAAGTGCAAGAGTAATGAAACAGGCTGTATCGCATTTAACTCCTTACCTTGAAAAAGAAAAAGAACTACTTCAACAAGTCACTTCCCGCACTAAAGTATTACTAGCAACGGTGAAAGGTGATGTGCATGACATAGGTAAAAATATTGTAGGCGTAGTACTTGCCTGTAATAATTATGATGTTATTGATCTGGGAGTGATGGTACCAACACATAAGATTATTAAAGCCGCGATTAAATATAATGTGGATATGATTGGATTAAGTGGATTAATAACCCCATCCCTCGATGAAATGGTGGATGTGGCCAAGGAAATGAATAAAGCAGGCCTACGCATACCATTGTTAATAGGAGGAGCAACAACCTCAAAACTACATACAGCCGTAAAAATAGAACCAGCTTATAATTATGGGGTAATTCATGTTTCAGACGCATCCCGAGCTGTAACCGTAAGTAATGATCTTTTAAGCGCTGAATACGGGGCACAATACTTGTTAAAAATACAAGCCGAGTACGATGATTTACGGTCGAAATACACTGGTAGAACACAAAAGAAAGAGTATATTGACCTCAAAAGTGCGAGAGCAAATAAATGGTCTACAAATTGGGCCAATTATGAACTAAGGATGCCTAAAGTTCAGGGTGTTCAAGAGATAGAACTAAACAACATTGACGTTTTAATCGATTTTATTGATTGGACCCCATTCTTCAAAACATGGATGTTAAATGGGAAATATCCGGCTATATTGCAAGATAAAATCGTGGGTAAACAAGCCACTGAATTGTGGAATGACGCACAAGCGATGATAGACCGAATGTCTAGGGGTTGTCCACAAACTGCCAAAGGAATATTTGGAATTTATCCAGCTTTAAGTATTAATGAATCTGTCGAATTATATCCGCCTTACAGTGAAAAGAATATATTTTTGAAGAATGTGGAACCAATCCATACATTTGAATTTTTACGTCAACAAACAAAAAAACGAAGTGGTCAACCTAACTGCTCTTTAGCCGATTTTGTTTGTCCTAAGGAGCAACGCAAGGTGGACTATATGGGAATATTCGCTGTCACTGCAGGTCTTAATATTGCTCCATTAATTGACCAATTTGAAGCTAATTCTGACGACTATTCCATCATTCTAGTCAAAGCTTTAGCTGACCGTATGGCTGAGGCTTTTGCGGAATATTTACACTATAAAATTCGAACTGAATACTGGGCTTATAGTCAGGAAGAGGCTAACAATGAGGCGTTTATCGCCGAGCAATATGAAGGTATTAGGCCTGCGCCAGGTTACCCAGCCTGTCCCGATCATACCGAAAAATTGAAACTATTCTCATTACTTGAGGTGTCAGAAAGAGTTGGTTTAAGCCTAACAGAATCACTTGCCATGTTACCAGCTAGTTCAATCAGTGGTTTTTATATTTCCCATCCTGATTCCCGATATTTTGCACTTGGTAATATTCAAGAAGACCAAGTAATAGATTATGCCACCCGCAAAAATATGACTTCGGAAGAAATAGAAAAATGGCTTCGTTCACATCTTGCTTATGAACCAAAAACCTCAATAACAAAAGAGTCCAATAAAGCGCAGGTCTAAATATGAAAGTAACAGAATACTTTGAAAATGCTGGTGATGAGACCCTATTTAGCTTTGAGATATTACCACCTCTTAAAGGACAGCATGTACAAACTCTATTTGACCATATTAATCCATTGATGGAATTTAAACCTCCTTTTATAGATGTAACGTATCATCGGGAAGAATTTGTGTATAAAAAACTCCCCAGTGGGTTAATAGAGAGAAAAACTGTGCGAAAACGGCCGGGTACTGTGGGAATTTGTGCAGCCCTCCAAAGCAAATATAAAATTGATGCTGTGCCCCATATAATTTGTGGTGGTTTTACTAAGGAAGAGACAGAAAATGCTTTGATTGATTTAAATTTTTTGGGTATTGATAATATTATGGTGCTGCAGGGTGATGCACGTAAATTAGACCGTGATTTTAAGCCAGAAATTGGAGGGCATACCTATGCATCAGAACTCTTAAAACAAGTTGTTGATTTGAATAGAGGTGTATTTCTGGATAAAGAACTCGAGCAGGAACATCATTCGGACTTTTGTATTGGAGTATCTGGGTATCCGGAAAAGCACATGGCAGCCCCCAACTTAGAACTTGATATGAAGTATTTAAAGCAAAAAGTGGATAAAGGAGCCGATTATATAGTCACGCAGATGTTCTTTGATACACAAAAATACATAGATTTTGTCACAAAATGTCGAGAAATGGATATTAATATACCGATAGTGCCCGGTTTAAAACCTATTACCTCTTTACGGCAACTCACCATCTTACCTCAGATATTTCACATCGATTTACCATCTGACCTAACTAATGCTCTAGAAAAGGCTAAAAACAATGATCAGGCCAAAGAAATCGGTATAGAATGGGCTATTAAACAGTCAAAAGACCTAATTTCATTTGGTGTACCGTCCTTGCATTACTATTCAATGGGGAAAAGTGAATCAGTCTATAAAGTAGCTAGTGAGGTATTTTAGTTCGACCTCAAATAATGTTATCTTTACTATACTATTTTAGTGGATGAGCATTTTCTATTTACGGTATATCCAATAAAAAACTTATAGACTAAAGGATACAATAGACGGTGAATTTATGGTCGAAATGGAAATTTTTGGGCTTACAACAACTTCTAGAACAGCTTCGGCCTACGCTCTTATACTAATGGAAGCAGAAGGAAGTCGACGTTTACCTATTATTATTGGGGCTCATGAGGCACAAGCAATCGCCTTAGAAATAGAGCAAATAAAGCCACCAAGACCTATGACGCACGACTTAACCATGCAAATTATTACTGAATTAGGTGGTCAAATTGAACATGTTCTAGTACATCATTTAAAAGAAGGAACCTACTATGCCAATATTATAATAAAAGGCCCGATATCTTCCCATGAAATAGATGCCCGGCCTAGTGATGCTATTGCCTTGGCGGTTCGTTTTTCTTGTCCTATTTATGTTGATGAGCTTGTACTAGAGAAGGTTTGGGACCTGCATGAAGATGATTCATCTGATATGGATTCAATGAACAATAAAAGTAATACAGCAAAGCAATCAACTCAAAACAAGAAAAGTCCCCTTGAATTGTTAGATGAGCAATTATATATAGCCATTGAAACAGAAAATTATGAAAAAGCGGCCGTTCTAAGAGATAAAATACAACGACTAAAAGGTTAAGTAATTCGTGAAGTTTAGCCCTATTCCTTTATCTGTTGTACAGCCTGACTCATTTTTAACTAGTTACACTAAGGGTGAACCTTTTTTACAATCTTTGTATAGTTTTTATCCTCTTTCTAGTAATACGTTACTAGATTTATCTAATAGAAAAGTTAAATCCTTAAAAAGAACAGTTACAAACCCGAGAGATGATATTGTAAAGGCATTAAAAGATTTTCATCAATGGTTAGGTATTGAACAATCTCAAGCAGCTATTCGGGCTAAATTATTAGAGGATGACAGCTATTGTGTAGTTACAGGTCAGCAACTTTCATGGTATGCGGGACCGCTCTATACGTTTTTCAAGTTAATGAGTGCAATACAGTGGAGCCAAAGTATCTCTGAAATCATGGATAAAACTGTTATTCCGGTATTTTGGTTAGCTGATGAGGACCACGATTACTCAGAAATCAATCAAATTAACTGGTACCAATCCCAAGTTAGTGCCTCGGATTTAAAAAACACTTCTATACTTAAAAAATTCCAGGCCGATGTGAAACAAACTTCATTGCAAGAACAAATAGGAATGCCGGTAGGTAAAATTAAAGGGGATAGCTCTTTACTAAAAAATAAATTCTTTAAATGGCTCAATAAACACCATCCTATCGAGGAAGTAACTCAACAAGCAGTTGAAAAGACTGCTCAGTTTAGAGAGAATACTTGGATTCAAGCCTTTCTTCAAGACACTAAAGAAATATATTCAGACGATAAAACCCATGCCCAAAATTTTGCTTATTGGATAACCCATGTATTTGAAGAGTATGAATTTCTTGTGGCTGGTAGCAACCATGATACTATAAAAAAGCTTCTCAGCCCAATTATCACTAAAGCGGTAACTAACGATCGTAGAATTACAAAATTATTAAAAAGCCAAACTTCTAAGCTAAATAAGCTATCAATTCAGAGTCAGGTTTCCGTCATGGATAGTCAATGGTTTGTGTACAATAAGGATGCTAAGAGAGTCAAATTACATCATGATTCTACTGGTGAATACTCTTTCATTCAAAAGGGAGGAAAAAAAAGGTTGAACAGCAACGAACTCTTAGAGTTAACGCAAGAACAACCGGAACGGTTCTCACCCAATGTATTTATGCGTCCGATTCTTCAAGATCATCTACTTCCAGTAATTGCTTATGTAGGTGGTCCAGCAGAAATAGCATATCATGGGCAAATGAAAAAGATCTATGAGTTTTTTGGCTTGGAGATGCCCATACTTATACCTCGTTTATCTGCTACCATTCGGGAAAAAAAAGTTCAACGGTTAATGGCAAAATTTCCATTCTCATTGGCTCATTATCAAAAAGGTTTTCCATCACTCAAAAATAAATGGTTATCTACTCTACCTCAACAATTCCCTGAGGCTAAATTAGATGAGCTTGAACAGTATATTTTAGCGCAATATCAATCTCAGTTAATGAATATAATTTCGTTTGATAAATCCTTAGAAGGAAGTATTGGAAAGACAAAAAATGAAATTAGTAAGGCGATGCAATCGCTTATAAAGAAAGCCAAAAAGGCACATGAGTCTAAATTTGAGTATGAGTTGAAACAGTTATATTTTCTTCAATCATATTTGTTCCCAGAAGGACCCATGGAACGCGTATTACATCCTATTTATTTTATGCTCTACTATGGTAAAGATTTTTGGCAGGATTTACTCGGTGAATTGTTAGCACAAGAAACTGATATTTCCCATCATTATCTGATTGACCTATAATTCTACCATAAACCCTCAAGTCAACTATTGATTATGAATTTAAGAAATGATTCGTTTAAACGTTCGTTACGATCTTATTTCAAATCTAAAAGAAAAGGTGTCCTAGAAAAACAATGGGTAAAGAACAACATAGCTATTCGGGAGCATTTATCTGCTTGGGATGTTTTTAAAAATGCTCAAATACTACACAGTTATATTTCAATGACTAAGCACAGGGAAGTAGACACTTTACAAATTATTAACGAAAGTATAGCTCAAGGTAAAAGAATTGTAGTGCCTATTATGGAAGGCAATAGACAATTACGGCATTACTATTTGAATGATTTAAACGATTTGCAAAAAAATTATTGGGGTGTATTAGAACCTATTAATGAACGTAAAGCGGATATATCTGATTTGGATTTAGTATTAGTGCCTTTGCTGGCTATTGATCAACAGGGTACTAGGCTAGGCTATGGCGCTGGCTTTTATGACGGATTTTTAGCTAAAGTACCATCATCAACCCCAAAAATAGGTCTATTATTGGAAGGATTTAATATTTACTGTCTGCCTAAGGATCCATGGGATATTCCAATGGATGGATATATTAGCGAAACTGGGGTTCATTTATTGTAAGCTAGTTTTAATTTCATCGTATCATTTAATATGTTTAAGTCAAAAAGCAGGACATTCCAATATTCAAGCGTAACTGATGAGCAGATGTCTTTTGGTAAGAGTTCTTTAGATCATACTCTCGAAGATTTTTTAGATGCAGAACAAGATGAAAAACCTTGTTATATAAATGCAGCTACACTTTCTAGAGCTTTTATCATGCTGTCCACAATAGGTTACTTTTTGTTTCATCTCGGGTTGGATATGGGACCTAGATCTTTCTATGCGCTACCATTTTTTGGTGGTATCTTTTTAGTCTTAGCCTCTAGTTGCCACTTTGTTGGTGAAAAAAAACCTAAGAAAAAGAATAAAACTAATGTTGATGTGTTTGATGGACAACATTATCCTTACGAACCTTTCAGATATGAAGAATTTGGAAAAGGTTTTAATCAATCTATTCGACATTTTAACCTAGGAATGATAACAATTAAAAATAAAACGAGTAAAGAATTTGATGTTTTCGGTTCAGATGAATCTAAGTCATTTACTATGGGGCAAACGCAATATGATGATAATTTACATAATACAGGTCGAGGTCGAACGAACACTTTTCAGACAGATTCAACAACCTATTCTTGGGGTTATTATCAGCAGAAAAACTCCAATCAACTCTATAAATCAAGGAATGACAAAAAACTTTGGGGTGTATGTGGAGGGCTAGCTATTTTTTTTTGCATCGGTACTATTTGGGTACGTACCATTTTTGTTGTTGCCTTTTTTATGGGTTGGGGTTCTAGTTTGCTGATTTACATAGCACTTGGTTTAATTTTAAATAAGGAACCCTTAGATCTGGATTATCCAGACAAGTGGTAATGCGGTAGATATGCTAATAAACTTTGAAGGTATAGATGGCTGTGGCAAATCAACTCAAATTCACCTATTGAAGCAATACCTAGAAGAGCATGGTAGGCAAGTTCAGGTTTATCGTGAACCAGGTGGTACTTCCATTGCAGAAAAGATAAGGTCGATACTATTAGATTCAAAAAATAATATGTCTGTTGTATCAGAATTGCTATTGTTCTCAGCTGCGCGTGCACAATTAGTACAGGAAAAAATTATTCCTGCGTTAAATAATGGTGTAACTGTAATTTTGGATCGATTTTATGATTCCACTACGGCATATCAAGGATATGGACGTTCAGTTTTACCCATCAATGAGATATGTGTGTTAAACAAAATGGCTTCTTATGGATTAGTACCCGAAATTACTTTTTACTTGAGGATCTCACAAAAATTGGCATCAGAGAGGCGGTTAAAACACGCCCAAGACAGAATAGAAATGGCGGGCAATGAATTTTACTCTCGAGTATTAGATGGGTATGAGAAAATAATTAAAGAGCATTCACGATTCATCGTACTTGATGGCGCTCAACCCATTGAATCCATTGCAAAAGAGATTCGGACGCATCTATAAAGTAAATTATAATTTTATTCGACTTAGTCATTGAGGCTTACGCATATTATGTGTAATTTAAGATAGATTGGATGAATCTCACCTGTTTCCCCATAAATGGTTCATCGTTTACTAAATAACTATTATTCCAAGAATCAAGGTATATTATATGGCGCACGAACGTATAGAAATTGATTTACCCTTATCTAAGGTCTACGAACTTTTAAGTAACCCAGTTGATTTCCCCAAGTTTCTAGAGCGTGTTGATTCTGTAGAACGAATCAACTCCCAAACTTTTGAATATAAAACTAGTATCGATGGTGAAACATTTCACTGGACCACCAACTTAATTGATAATTTACGAAATACACGCTTCGCTTGGATTACAATTAATGGTAATCTAAATCAAACTGGTACTATTCGTTTTACACCTCTTGATAACGGTAATCGAACTCAAGTCGAGTTTTCTTTAGATTACCGTACTTTCTTTGGAGATCCTTCTGAGGGATTAGCCAATTTTATTGAGCAATCGGCAGAACAACTAGTTAAAGATTTAGAGTCTTTTAAAAAGTTAGCAGAAAGTGATACCTTCAAAGAAAGCACCCTAGAACCTACAGAAGAAATTACTGCTTAGACTAACAAACTATTATTATAAAATGCGCAATCAATGGTTGCGCTTTTTTTTTATATGAAGTTTTCTGAATTTTTACGCGATCCGATTTCTTCACGGGATCATCTATTATTGATTGGTAATCCAATCTCACATAGTATTTCTCCCATTATGCACAATCTAGCTATTGATCATCATTCCTTAGACTTGGAATATGTTGCCGTAGAGATTTTTAATGATGAATTGCCAAATCTCTTCTCCCATTTTAACTCGATAAATTTTAAAGGGGCGAATATCACACTTCCTTATAAGGAAATTTTATTTAATTCGGTTGATCGGCATTCGGATTTAGCGAAATCTATGAAAGTGATCAATTGTATTCAAAAAGTAGATAAGGAGTTAATAGGTCATAACACCGATAGTTTTGGTTTTGTAGAACCTTTAAGGAATTTAGGCATAATGAAAATAAATTCAGTATTAATATTTGGTTTTGGTGGTGCAACAAAAGCAGTAATACACGGGTTAAGAGATCTTGGGATGGATAAATGTTGGGTTGTTAGTAGAAATCCTGAACGTCTAAAGAACGATTTAACCATAAATTTCATTTCTTATGATGAATGGATAGAATATGCGGTTGATGTGGATTTGATTGTTAATACCACACCACTTGGTATGTATCCAAATTCAGAAAATTCTCCAGTTGACGAAAAATTTACTGAGTTTTTGGCCGATTCCATTTGTTATGATATTGTTTACAATCCACAAAAAACCACTTTTTTGCGTCAAGCAGAAAAGCAAAATTGTACTACAATCAGTGGCTTACCAATGCTTATATACCAGGCATCACGTTCCTTCGAATTATGGACAGGGCAAACATTTCCAATGTCAAAAATCAAGGAATATTTAGATAATGTCTTCCCCTCTTAAATTTATACGACCTCGCAATCTAAATGAGTCTCGGATACTAAGTTGGTTTAGTAAAAAAAATGCACATCATAGTATTTCCAACTCTCGTATTCCTGGACTAAATGTAGGTTTCAATTCCGATGAGAATCAGAATATAATTTTAGAACAATTGCATGTCTTAGCCAAAGAGACTGATACATCATTAAAGCACATTGCAATCGCTCAACAAACTCACTCAAACCGGGTTAAAGTGGTAACTAAAGGAGGGATCTATCCTGAGACCGACGCTTTTGTAAGCTCAACCCTTGGTATTTCATTACTTATACAAGTAGCTGATTGTGGAGCTGTTTTACTAGGTGATGCAACTAATCAGGTTATTGGTGCAGTTCATGCTGGATGGAGAGGTGCTCAAAAAGATATTATCAAAAAAACCGTTGAGTTTATGTTAGACCTTGGTGCAGATATAAATACTATAAAGGCTTATATAGGTCCTTGTATTTCAGTCGATGCCTTTGAAGTAGGTCAAGAGGTTGCTGATTTATTTCCAGACCAGTTCGTGGATAATAGCTTAGGTATTAAGCCTCATTTAGATCTGAAAGGTTATATTTTCCAGCAACTCGTAAGCATGGGTATAGTAAAATCTCACATTGTCATGGATTCAGGTTGTACTTTCAACGATGAGAGTGATTTTTACTCCTTCAGAAGAGAGACTTCTAAAGCTGGAAGAATGGCCGCTGTGATAAAATTGAATGAAATAGGGTGAAATGAAACATAATAAGATCCGAATTGCTATTCTTGGATCAACGGGTTCCATAGGAAAGCAAGCCTTAGAAATTATCCAGAAGCATGATAGATTATTTGAAGTAGTCTTATTAAGCGCACACAGTAACTGGCGGCTTTTAGATGAGCAAGCTAAAACCTTCAATCCCAAATATGCAGTATTGACTGGATTAGTAAGCGAAAATTATAACATAAAAATAGGAAATCCTGCCAAAACCAAAATGTATGTAGACCCACATGCACTGAATGAACTAGTTAACTTACCTGAAATTGATATTGTTTTAAACAGCTTGGTAGGTTTTGCTGGATTCTCTCCAACATATTATGCACTGAAAGCCCATAAAAAAGTTGCTTTAGCGAATAAGGAAAGCTTGGTAGTAGGTGGAGCAATCATTACCGAACTCTTATCCCAATCCAAAGGTAGCTTAATACCAATTGACTCCGAACACAGTGCAATGCTACAATCGCTTATTGGTGAAGAAAAAGAAGACATTGAAGAAATCATTATAACTGCAAGTGGTGGACCTTTTAGGTCGCTAAGTCTTGAGGAAATGCAAGATGTGTCGGTTGAACAGGCGTTACAACATCCAAATTGGAATATGGGTTCTAAGATCACCATAGATAGTGCCACTATGATGAACAAGGGCTTAGAAATTATAGAAGCACATTGGTTATTTGACATACCTATCGAAAAAATAACTCCGATAGTTCATCCCGAAAGTATTATTCACTCAATGGTGACTTATTGTGATGGATCAACCAAAGCGCAACTTGGTCCACCGGACATGAAAGTTCCTATTTTATATGCTTTGTCTTATCCTCGCAGATTACCTTTAAATAGTTCACGAATGGATTGGAGCCAAAAATATAGACTTCATTTTGAACCAGTGGACAATTCACGGTTTCCTTGTATTGAATTAGCAATAGATTCTGTAAGAATGCACAAAGGAGGTCCCGCGATATTGAATGCTGCCAATGAAATTGCAGTTACGCAGTTTTTAGAGGGTAAAATTAAGTATATTGATATACCAAAAATTATTGAACGCTGTCTTAACAAAATACATTTTAGTTCGGCTTTGAACTATGATGCACTTGTTGAATTAGATCAGCAAACTAGAGATTACGCAAGAACTATTTGTCAACATGGAACTAATTGAACTAACTCAGACCATACTCATTTTCATTGGTGCTCTAATGATCCTTGTATTTATACATGAATTAGGACACTTTTTAGCAGCGAAAATGTTCGGTATGAGAGTTGAACGTTTTTCTGTAGGTTTTCCACCGCGAATTTGGGGTATTCAACGGGGCGATACTGATTATTGTATAGGTGCCACGCCGTTAGGAGGTTATGTAAAAATATCTGGAATGATAGATGAAAGTATGGATACCGAACATTTAGCAGCAGAGCCACAACCTTGGGAATATCGGTCAAAGCCAATTTGGCAGCGTATGGTTGTAATAACTGCAGGTGTAATATTTAACATGATTCTTGCTTTTTTTATATATACAGGTATGTTTTGGAGCCTAGGCAAATTAAGTTTACCTATTGAAAAGGTTGCCGGGATTTATGTACCTGAAGGTAGTTTACTTGAGAATGTTGGTTTTGAGACTGATGACAAAATTGTCGGGGTAAATGGAAATTATGTTGACGCTTTTGCGGATTTAGTATCTATTTCTGAGTTAACCAGTAGTAATTTGTCTTATCAACTTGTGCGCGATGGCATAATAATGGATTTATTTATTCCAGCCACTTTTTTGGATAGCTTAACTGAACAGTCATTCATTCATGAAATAAATATATATCCCCCAATTATATCCAGTATTTCAATGGGATCACCGGCAGAAGATGCAGGCTTGCAGGTGGGGGATCGCTTTGTAGAAGTTAATGGCGATCCTATAGATTATTGGCTAGAATTAACCCAGATTATACGTAACTCAGAAGGTATAATTGAATTTGTGGTGGAACGAGAAGGACAGAGACTAAACATGAATATCCTGCCTAATGAGAATCGAACAATAGGAATAGCTGCCCCAAGTTTAGCCCAGGTGGGAGCGACTTTTACACAATTAAAGTTTGCAGAGTCTATTCTAGAAGGGTGGGATAAAGTAGCTGAACAAACCATGGGTATAATTGGGGGTTTTTCTAGAATGTTTTCTGGGGACATTTCAGTCCGGCAGAATCTTGGTGGTCCTATAGCCATAGCGAGTTTGACAAAACAAGCAACTGATCAAGCTGGATGGATTGGTTTTTGGGAGATAACTGCATTACTAAGCATCACTTTGGCTATTATGAACATACTTCCCATTCCTGCCTTGGATGGTGGACATTTAGTCTTTCTAATTTATGAGGGAATAGCGAGGAGAGAACCCACGGAAAAAGTAAAGATTGCGGCACAAAATATAGGTTTTCTGTTGCTGGTTAGTTTGATGGTCTTTGTCATCTTTAACGATGTTTTGAGACTCTTCTAATGAAAATAGCGCATGAAGGTATTCCCACTATTGCATTGGTGGGATCAGTTACGATCGTCACTATAAGTCTGAGTTGGTATTTTTTACTTTTAGTGCCCACATTTATTCTAACCACTATACTACTTCCAATTTGGTTCCTAAGTATTTATTTCTTCCGCGATCCGGAGCGCATACCACCAACTAATTTGTCAGATGAAGACATTTTATCGCCAGCTGACGGAAAAGTTGTGGTGGTTAAAGAGGTAGAAACCGTCGAATACATGGAGCAGGAGGCCATTCAAATAAGTATTTTTCTGTCTCCCTTAAATGTTCATATTAATAGAATCCCAGTTAGTGGGGTTCTGGAATATCTTGTCTATCAAACAGGAGAATACTTAATGGCCTGGGATGATCGAGCAACAATGGATAATGAGCAAGCAAAATTTGGAGTTAAACACACATCTGGACAAATGATTTTATTTAGACAAATCACTGGGTTTTTAGCTCGTCGGATTGTCTATTACATTCGTGAGGGAGATACCCTAGAAAGAGCTAAACGTTTTGGGCTTATGAAATTTGGTAGTAGAATGGATGTCGTAGTTCCGCGATCAGCAAATATACTTGTTAAGAATGGGGATAAAGTAGTTGCAGGGCATTCTATTATTGCTAAATTAGCCAAATAATGAAGTATCCTATTCAACATAGATATCAGAGTTTTAAACAAAAGAGGCTAGTAAAAAAGATGTCAAAGCCTCCAATAAATCATAAGATTGCGGTACCCAGCTTTTTCACTTTAATGAATCTATTCTCTGGCTTCCTATCAATTGTGGCTGTTTCCGAAGGAGAATTGTTTCGAGGAGCTTGGTTTATTGTAGCGGCAGGTTTTTTTGATGTAATGGATGGATATGTTGCTCGATTAGCCAACGCAGATAGTGATTTTGGGGTAGAACTAGATTCACTGAGTGATATTGTTTCTTTTGGAGTTGCACCTTCTTTCCTTATTTATACATTCGCTTTACATGAATTTCAATTTCTGGGGATGCTAACTAGTGCTGTACCGGCCATGTGTGGAGCTGTTCGACTAGCTCGATTCAACGTAAATACCCGCCTTACCCCTAATAATCATCATTTTATTGGCTTACCAATACCATCACTTGCTATTATTTTAGCGGCTTTTTATTTGAGCTTCCATCATCAACTCGAACTGTTTGATATGTTTCGTAATGGTGTTAGTAGTGTTTTAGGACCTATAATTATTCTACTGTCGGTACTTATGTTAAGCACTTTACCCTTCGATAAAATTCCAAAAATGGACCGTACTTCTTTTCAACAAAATGGGTTCAAATCCTTTCTATTTTTAGGATATTTTGTGCTCATTTTACTATTTAGAGAGTTAGGACTCATGTCCGTAATACTGATCTATATTTTGAAAGGAATAATTGATGGGCTAAGAGAGTATTTTTCACCTGAGCAGCGAGTAATGGGCCGCTAAAGTCATTTTACCGACGCTATCCCAGCTATAATGGGAAGCAATGTGGTTTTTCAAGAGGTTGTTTTGAACTTTGAGTTCTTCGTTTTTAGTGTGTAATTGTTTATTAATAGAAGTAAGTAAGGATGTACTATCAAGTGGATCTATATAGCTTGCCATCTCTTTAAAATACTCTTTCGTGCCACCATTTTTAGTTATTACCACAGCACATCCTGCAAGTGCCGCTTCCATAGCGGCTATCCCGGGGGTTTCATAAAGGGATGGTAGAACAAACACCTTTGCTGCAGCATATGCAGAAGCTAAAAGGGTAGAATGATGTTCCAGGGTCGGTAGATGAAGCACATTGTTGCGCTTAATTAATTCTGCACATTGTTGGCTGTATTCATCGGATCCTACATCACCAATAAGTACCAAGGGAGCATCTAAACTTGGTGCTATCTCAAGCAGTCTAAGTACATTCTTTCGGGTTGATGACGCCTGGCCTACAAATAAAACAAAATCTTTTAGTCCATAAAGCTGCACAAATTCAGTACTTTCAGCCTTCAAAAACCGTGTTTCTACACCATTAGGTATCACATGCATATGATGGTGGGGGATATCAAATAACTGCCTAATTTGATTCATTTCTGCCTGCGTATTAGGCAGGATCACATCAGCTAGTTGGCATACTTGTTTTTTAATACCGTATTCGGAGCTAATGCCGCTAAAAAATGTACCAACTATCGATTCAATGCGTAATTTGAATTTGGTTAAAGCAATTTTTTTGGGAGCAAAAAATATCGGTGATAAAACAATTGGAATCTTTTTTTGATTGCTTGAAAGAGACCGTGTTTTAAATTGGCGCAAAAATCCCCAATGTTCACTGCTCGCCACAAATACATGTAGAATATCTATAGCCGGTAAATCTTCACTACTGTGTACCCAGACAATTTCATGGCCTAAACACTGCAGCGCTTCTGCGGTTTGGTTAATTTGAGTCCGAACCCCTCCATTAACCAGTGAAATACTCGTTGGCGCTAAGATACCAATGCGATATACCTGACTCATAAGCGGATTCTACTTCTATGCTGAATTATTGTTTCCTTCCAAATGAGCCATTTTTTCGAAAAGCGATCTTGCAGAAATTTCTCGTCTACCATGGTTTCGCACGGTATGTTTCGGAATGTTAGTGTATTTATTAGAAGTTTTTTTTGAGAATCCCAATCATTGGGTTCTATAATAGCGAAGCCCCGACTATCTTGCTTCAATTCATACAATAGATTTGTCTGATCCTCTGCACGTAATTGTTTGCTTGATTTATGGTAGTAAATATTGCATTGTTCTGTAGCTCTATGAGTCCAAAATGCGCTCCAATCACGATAAGATAGCCATTGTAACCCTAGTTCTTGGGCATATTTAAGAATATACTCAATACTTGCTAAACCAGGCTGCAATGGATGATGATATAGCATCAATGGTTGTTGCAATCCATACTGGGTATCCATGTAGCTTTTAAAGTAAGCAGTAAAATCAGATTCTGTAGCTTGATACCGGTGAAGACTCCCCGTGCAAATTGGATGAACAGGTATTTGCAAACGTTGATTCATTGCATCATCGCTGTTGGATATTGGAGCTTGTATCATATAGGGTAAACCATCATATCCATGCGTAAATTCTGAGCTATACATAAAGGGGTATGTATCTAATGCTTTCGATAGCTGTTTGCTCCAAATGCCATAGGGAGCAGCATAGCCTTTAGGCGTAATTCCAGCTTGTGTCATCGCCTGATACCCATTCTCAACATCTTGATAGAGTGGATACGAAGAGGAGATATGCGCATGCTCGTAGCCATGTAGGGCATGTTCGTGATTCGACCATTGAGCAAACCAATCGAGCCAATCTTCATGAGCTTTTACATGAAGAAAGGTGGTCAGAATAGCAGAATATGAATCTGCCAGTTCATATAGAGTTCGTAAGGATTCCTGTGTACCAAAATCGCTGTCAATGCGGAGGGTGATTATTGGTTTTGATGTTGGGAATCGCCACTTACTTAGATAGGGTAAATCAATGGAATAAAATAACTGTTCGATAGCATAGCTAATGAGATGTTGTAGATGACCAACATGCGAGCGTGAAACCAATTCATTGGGCCTATGACCTGTTGGGCTTGGAAACACTTTGCGAGTATATGAAAACTGAGACAAGGCCTCAATAGGAATGCCCAAATAGATGGACTGCTCAAAGGCTTGGCTATTCTTTTTATCTACAAAGCATATTCCACGTATATCTTGTTTACCATCATAAAAAGTTACTTTTGCATAGCAATCAATCATGCATAGATGACTGAGTGGTCCCTCAAATAAATCAGGGCTATGCACACTACGACAATAACGTTTTTGCACGGATATGTTAGCGGGCTGTGAACCAGATTCTAAGGTAAAAAGTACAGCTAACTTATCACCGCTTTGCTGTTGAGTTTCAAGCCAATCTTGCTCATGGCGACTTAGAGGTCGATGCACAATAAATACGGAATAGGAATATTGTGATGCTTCATCAACCCTAAGCTCCCTATAATTGACCCCAATACTATCCAGTAAGGAAGCTAAGGCAGAACTTAGTCCGAAAACACCTATACCTAAGTTATGTATTCTATCCTTATCCATAGCGTTTATGTCTTAGGTTTATGCATCATTAATTCTAGAATGGTGTTCCAATCCGATCTTTTTATTGTTTTTGTCAGCACCAGTGGAATGAATGCCAATACCATGGTAAGTGAGATCTTAAACCAACGGGGTAATGAGCTAAGGAAATCATTCGGTGGATAATTAAAGAAACTCAATAACACAGAGTTCCCCATTAACCAGAGATAGCATAGAAATCCGATAGCTAAGGCCAGGAACATGGGATAAAAGCAAAACTTGACCATCGGTAAGGTATACTTATTGAAATAATAGTATGCTAGGTACATCATAATACCTTCACTAAGTACAATGAGTAAGGGGGCATAAGGGGCATTACTATATAATACATAACTTCCTGCAATAATGAGTATTGCGCTAAAAAGACCACCAAATAGGTTGGCTTTTAAATAGTATGTACTTTGCTGTGCGGCAATTAAGGAGGTCGCAAATACACTATTTTGAAATGTTAAGAACAACACTGGGGAGAGTAATTGAAGCATGGATATACTTTCTCTGTATAGATCCCCATAGATCAGGGGAATAATGATAGGTGCTAAAAATAGTACCGCAAAACTCCCTAATAACCCTAGTAAGGTATGGTAGCGATAAGCCTGCTCTAGCGTAGTGCTTATACTATTAGCCGAAATCTCTTTATCCCAACCATTTGCCAGATTTGGGAGTAATAATTGCACAAATATACGATCTAATACCATGTATAACATGATTATGCGAAGGGCAGCCCCGTACCATCCCACAAATGCATCGCTATAGAACAATGCAAATATAAGTGGAGGGAAGAGAAGAATAATTTGACTCCCTACCCAACCAATTCCTAGTTGTAAGGATTCTTTTAGAATAGAATATAATCTTTTAATTAAATCTAGGGTCAGGGCGGAGGGTGAAATCACTAAATACCGTTTGAACATACTAACAGTCCATAGTAGAAGGGAGGCTAGCCCGACCGAAAGTCCATAATACACGGGTAATTTTTCAAGATCATCTGCGCGTTGAATGCCATATACTATTAGGGCAAAAAATACAGTCGCCTGAGCCGCTTTAATACTTTGTAAGGTCAGAAATTCCTGCTTCCCCAAAAATATCCACTCAGTATGTAAGGCGTATGGTATTAGACTAAAAAGTAAAAGCCATACCAGAGTATTAATTTCTTCCGAATAGGGTAAAAATGGTGCAAATAAAAATAAAATGATCATCGCACATATAGCCCATATAAGCTTGCCTAAAAATAGTTCTGCGGTACTATAGAAGCGCCTTTGGCCTTCTGTTGCTACTTCTCTGGTACCTAACTGCATTATGCCAAGATCAGAAAACCACAATAAATAACTAAAAATCGCTAAAGCCGTTGTCCAGATCCCATAACTTTCCGGTCCTAGAGCACGTGCAAGCACCATACTGCTTACAAAGCCTAAGCCCCTAGTTACTAGGTCACCAAAGGCTAAACTCGCTACTTTCTGGCTAATGCTACTCATATCCCGGCTTAGAGTGACGATTCCATATTTGATTTATTATCTGATGAAGTTCCTCTTCATCATTAAATAGTTGCACATCCGAATTATCTTTTTGGCTTGAGAATATACCAATATTAGGTGCAATCACCTTTCTATGGTAGGATAATGCCATCATTAGACCTCCCGAAGTATGTATACTTTTATAATTAAAGAGGCAGTAATCCGATGCGGACAGTAGGTATGGGTATTCATCCTCTGGAAAAAAATAAGGGAGATAACTAAAATATTCTGGAGACGCTGAGATGGTGGTTTTGATACGATTATGATACCCTGATTGTCCTTTTTTTACAGGCCCCGCTATTATAATATGAATAACATCACCCCACTTCTTTCTGTTTAAATACCCTATCATCCCCTTAATAAACTCCAATATGCCTTTATAGGCACTTATGTTGCCAAATAACAGAATAGTTGTGGCATTTACTGGTATGTTGGCAGAGTAGCGTTCATTTAGTTTGCTAATAGAGAGTTTGCGGTCTTTAAGCTCTGCAGGAAAGTTGGGATGGGGAACTATGCACCATTTTTTACTATGCAAAGGGACATTTAAATAGTGTGATGTTTCGCTTAGTAAGGCTTCATCGTGTATATGTAGTCTATGGGTCAGTTGAGCCATTTTTCTATGAAGCCATTGATGAAAGCTCAGCCACTTACGATCGTGAGGTTCCAGGTTATGAACCGTCCAAATAATAGGGTTTTTGAACAAAGTAAAGATACTAAACCACAATAGTTTATATGGGAAAGCTAATAATGATTTTAGATCTTGAAATTCGAGCCAATGATAATGTAAGGCAATTTTTTTTCGGTAACGGATAGCATAAAAAGGCAGCAAAATATGCTGTATTGCATTTATACTTTTGACGACATATTGGGAAGAATCCTTTTTTAAAAGATCCTCATATAAGAGATAGAGATAGTCGGTCTTGGAAAAATTTTTTCTTATTGGTGGAAACACAAGTACCACTGATTCATGATCCAATATCTCCTCATAGCAATGGGTGATATTGGTGTAATGCGCATTAGTGGTGCTAAGATTCATAAATTTGACTGTTGATGATATCAAGTCCTCAACTAAAATAAATATTGTAATCCGACCGAGTGTACTGTGCCAAAACCAGTCTCAAAAGGAATTATAGCATAGTTGAATCGAATATCTGAGAGTATATAGCCTACCCCAAATGAATGGGGTCGCGCGGTATTATCTGTGCGAAACCCCGTGGTGAGTTGTAAGGTTTCTGCCACTAGTACTTCAACACCTACTCTCGCATAAGCTTCGGTATTTATGAAGGTATTTTGTGATAAATTAGATTCATTATTAAGTGGATAGACGTAGTCTAAATGGGTTCTCACAAATACTGGAAGCTCCGGATTTTTACTTCCATTCCATTCTAATAAACCAATGGATAATCCGCTAATCCAAGCCTTTGGTAGAGGAGTTTTCTTCACGTCTAAACGTTGCATTTCACCTAAACTACGTACAGCGGTACCAATATGAATACGATCTTTGGCGATAGAACGGGATAGTCCTACATTGAATGCGTAGCCATTAGAGCGATAGGGATATATTTCTTCGCTTAGGTAATGCACACTAGCGCCTACATTAAACCATCTAAACGACTGTGCATAGGCGGTAGAAATACTAAGGTATTGAATGGAAAATAACCCATTAGACGGACCTGGCACATCTCTTTGCTCTAAATCTTGTAGTCCAGAGCTGTAAAAACTTATGGAAAAGGCTCGTTGCTCTAGTTTTTTATGATAAGAGCCAAAGATATTTTTTGTATCAGCAATCCAATTGGTGTACCCAATCTCAACCGAAGACCGCTTCGAGTTTACCAATAGTGAGGGATTGGCAAAAGAATTTCCTCCACCTTGACTCCAGGCGCTACCTGCCTCAGAGAGAGAAAGGGCAAAAGGATTTGGAGCAATGTCGAGTAAGGCAAAACCTGAGCGCTGGGCATCTGCACTGGTAAAGCCCACGCTAAGTATGAATAAACAAACCAAAAATCGATGAGTTCGGCTAAGCAGATGTAAGCAGCTGTATATACGTTGTAAATAGATGGCTTTAATCATAGTTAGAATATCATAAATTATATCGAAGGGTAAAAACATGCATGGATTGAAGGGTATGACGGTTGGTTGAAAAACCATAATCCACCTTCAAAGCGGGTTGAAATGGCAGTGCAAGGCTAAATCCCGCACTCCATTTATTGGCATTTTGCTCCGCTAAATATCGATTCCAGCCTATATGTAAACGAAATAATGGGTGTAGTGATCGAGAAGCGGCTAAGCGAAGAAAACTAGCTCGTGTAAAGCGCATTTCTAGCTCTTCAATGTATGAAACAGGTGTACCATCTGATATGAAGAGCTCCCTTGTGGTAACCTCCGTGCTAAATCGCTTTATCTCAAACTCAGCGAATACCTGCGTACCTATCACAAGAGTAGTTAAACTTGTTTTGAGCCTTAGGGGCATTGCTTCGACTCGGTTTCTTGATTGTGGTTGATTGTATAACTCACCTGAGTTCCATGTGTGCTCAGCTAAAAGATCTTGCATTACAAATGCCCAATGGGTGTTAGGTTTAAGTTTTATCTGTATGCCAAGATCCATCCCCACGCTTGTAGATGGTTTCATATCGCTGTGATAATCGGCTCTGTTTATCTTAAAACCAATTCCTGCTTGGATATTTTCACTGAGCCGAATGCCGAAAGCTGATTGAAGTTGAAAATCTAAGGTAGATACCATACCTAAGGGATAACCACTTAAACTTCGGGTATCGATATCTTGAACTCCAGCCCGAATTAACCCAATAAATAAACCGGCTTTGGGTGGTAGAGTAACACGTACGCCAACACTCTGATAATGCCGGTCTAAACCTAATTGAAAAACACTAAGATTTAGATGGGTTTGAGCGGTATAGTTTGCTGCTAGGGCAGGATTATAATAAGGTTGTACTTCCAGTGAGGTACTATCTACCCGTTCTTCTCGACTAAACCCAGCACTTACCGCATCACCAAGAGCTACACTCTGCGCATCAAACCCTAATTGTAGCGTAGATCCAGCATATCCACCAAATTGAGCGTTGATTAGAGCGTAGGGCATCCTGCCAACCAATAAGGCTGTGATCAAAGTAAGGACTATACGAGATAATATAGGCATTAATCGATGACTAATATTTTTCCATTGAATTTTGATTCGCCTTGAGTTATTTCATAGAAATAAACCCCATTACTTACTTTTGAACCCATATCATTAAAGCCTGTCCAGATAATCTCATATTCTCCAGGGACAACTTGCTGCTGCTGTTCGTGGACTAAATTCATGCCAAAATCAACAATTCGTAAGGTTGCCGCACTAGATAATCTACTCTCAAATCGTATTCTAACTTCCCCGTGTAGATTGGGTGAAAACGGATTAGGATAGGCATAGGTTGTCACAGTTTCAGCTTCCGGGTTAAATTGGTTGCCTCCATCTAAGGGAAAATTTACCCGTTCGATATTCCAGCCGTTATCTGGATCACTGGTCCATAATAATCCATCTGAAGTTCCAATGAATAAATAGTCCGAGGTACTGCTAATACTTTGATATGAGGTCTTGGGTTTCAAACGATTATTTACCGACATAGGTACTGAGATCATTTCCCAGCTTGTTCCCTCATCTTTGGATCGGAATAAACCATTTTCACCTGCAGCCCACACATCATCCTGGAAGAAACCAATAGAGAGTATTTTTTGACCTTGTAGGCGTTGTTCAAAACTCGAACCACCATCGTCTGTGAAGACTATACCATATTGATCTAATCCCTGTAGATTAGACGTACTATTTTCCGCAATCCAGTTGGTAAGCCAAATACGATTCCTATTTGGATCCTCTGCAATTTCTATAACCCATCGTGCCAACAGACCATCAGGATCATAATTAAAACCCACATTATCCCAACGGATTGAGTCAATAGGTGCGTATAGTGCATTATCAGATACATTGATGCCACCAGCGCTTCCATACCAAACACGATTATTGCTATCAATATGTACTGCAAATCCCTTAAGGTTGTCATCACTAACAGCCGTATATAATTCTTCATATTGGGAACAAGTACCTGCTGACCCACCTGCGCAATTACGCCAGACATAGCGACTCCCGTCTGCCCGCATGGATGTAACTCCAAAGGGAGGGAGTGCAATTCGTTCCCATTGGCTTCCTAGATTTGTGCTACGAAGTAATCCAGAGGCCCAATTTGCTGAAAATATCACTGTGTCCTTAATTGCTACACTGTATGGAGGGGATTGTTCTGTAACAATAATTCGTGCTCGATCATACTCAATACCCCCATAAACAAAGGTGGTATCTTCATCTATGTAACGGTCTAATGGAAAGGGTGAAAAAGACCAGTTTTGTCCATTATTTGAACTAATATAATACCCATATCCAGCAGGAACCGTACCAGCCGGAGTCGATGAACTAAATCCTAATCCTGCGACAATAGTGTTACCTTGAGTAGCGATGGAGAATACGCGACCTTTACCACTAGTTAAACTGTCTACACCATCAGGTATAGCCCAGGTTGCGTCGGGACGATCAATGGGAGCATAATTTAAAAGAGGGGAGACCCAAATAAATCCATTACTTGTTTCAACAGTTGAAATACCATTCTGCCGAAATCTTTCAAAATCAGAATTAATTGGTCCTAACCATTGAGACTGAACTCCGTTCGGAAACGATAGTATCACTATTAATACCGAAATATATAGGTATTTAGGCATACTATGGGTTGATGATATTAAAAGTAGATTTCAGGGTATCACTAAATAGTCCCGCTTTATCCTTTGCATAGTAAAGTACGGTTCTGTTTTGTGGTGTGTTTGAACTGTTAACAGAAAATGTGATGGTATATACCGAATCACCCGCTACCTCGTCCAAACCTGTTCCTGAATCGGTTAGAATATTAGGTGTAGGAGTGAGTATGCTGCCATCTTCATTTTCAAAGGCGATGAAAACTCTGTCGAGTGTTTCTTGTCCATCTGGGTCGGTCACCTTAGCTTTGAATGGAATATTCAGCGTAGTAGAACCTGTAGGAATTTCAACAGAATTAGGATTCTCCACCCAAATGATTTTGGGTGGAGAGCTTGCAATACCCTCTATTGACAATATGGCTTGATGTTGTATCCTATATCCATATTTGTCCAATGCATATAATTCAAGCAGTAATTGCTCATATGAAGTCGTAGTTGTTTCCCAACTAAATTTGCCTTGAATTTCAATGGGCAAGGTGTCAATTACAAGTTCTTCCAAACTTTCCTGTATTAAAATCTCACTAGTTCTTGGATTTCTGACTATGTAACCAAGATGCTCTAAAAACTCAGAATTATGTAGTAGGGCAAAAAATGTATAGTGTAATGTAGTATCCTTAAATCCATCTAAGTCCACATCAAAACTAATATCTGTTGGCTCCACACGAAAGTCACTCAGATCAATATAAGTATAAGATTGCGTGGGTGTATCAGATAGGTTATCGCAGTGGATGCCACCAAGAATGGCCAGAATAAGTGTAGACAAAAGAGCTTTATGGAACATCCAGTATTCTTTCCTATAGGTTAAGGGAGGCCTTTAGACCTGCCACTCAATTAAGCAAAATATAAGGCAAGTTTTACTATAAATGTATAATATCGCTAATCTAATTTATGTTGAATAAATGAGCTTGATAAATTTATGCTAATCCATTGCATTTAGACTACAACAAAGGTATATTTTTTTAAATAGTCTTAACTCTTGACATGTTCAAATCTCTAAGGATTGACAATCTTAATTGTTCGGCTGTTACTAGTGTTTACCCACTTTTTTGCCAAAAAGTGGGTTTTTTTTTAAAACGGATTGTTTTGGAGTTATCTAATTCACAAACACTTTTATCTAGGTAAATAGAATGAATGTTGAATCGTTTAAACAACTAGCTAAAACATTCTCGGCAATACCAGTATATCGACAGCTTTTAGCTGATACTTTAACGCCAGTTTCACTTTTTTTAAATATTCGTGAGGGGAGCAATTATCCTTTCCTTTTTGAATCTGTTGAAGGGGGCGATCAGTTGGCTCGATATTCTTTTTTGGGTTGTAATCCATATGAAGTTTTGCAGTTTGATGGTCAAAAAACAGAGTTGAGAGCGAAAGATGGAGAGCTAAGGGTTTTTGATTCCTACTTTGATGCCTTAAAAATTTGTACAACCAAATATACTGAACCTAACATTCCTGATTTACCTCGTTTAACCGGAGGGGCTGTAGGCTTTTCATCCTATGACACCTTTAGAGAGGTTGAATATCTTCCAAATACTCCAAATGATGATCTTGGGTTACCAGAAGCTGTTTGGGGCTTTTACGATGAAATTTATGCATTTGATCATGTCAAACATCAGGTAATCCTCATTCATACTGTACGAATTGAAAGTAGTACAGACGATGAGCTTGAATTACAAAAAATGTATGCAGAGGCCCAGTCATCCCTAGATCAAATGGAAGCAAAAGTAAATCGTGGAGTGAACAAATCACCCGATTTTTATATAAATCCAGATCACCTTCGAAGTAATATGGACCAGGCTTATTTTACTGAGATGGTTCAAAAAGCCAAAAATCATATTTACGAAGGAGATATATTTCAAGTAGTATTATCCCAACGATTTGAAACGGATATGTCAGGTGATACTTTTATGCTTTATCGTGCATTGCGGATGGTTAATCCTTCACCCTATTTATTTTATTTAGATTTTGATCACTTTACGTTAGTTGGCAGTTCTCCTGAGGTGCTGGTAAGTGTACAAGATCAAAGGGTTCGAGTTTTACCTATCGCAGGAACAAGAAAAAGAGGTGCAAGCCTGCAAGAAGATTTGCAATTAGAAGCAGACTTGAAGAAAGACCCAAAAGAAATAGCCGAACATATTATGTTGGTTGACCTAGGACGCAATGATGTGTCTAGAGTCTGTGAAGCTGGTTCGGTTCGTTTAGATAGAAATCAAGTGATAGAACGATATTCTCATGTTATGCATATTGTGAGTGATGTATCAGGTCAATTAGCTAAAGAGAAAACGACTGTTGACGCCCTCATGCAATGCTTTCCAGCAGGGACCGTAAGTGGGGCTCCAAAAATTCGTGCCATGGAAATTATCGATGAAATGGAGCCCACAAAACGGGGAATTTATGCTGGAGCTGTCGGATATTTTGATTATTCAGGCAATATGGATACTTGTATAGCTATTAGAACTATGGTTGTAACCGGTAATAAGGTGTATATTCAAGCCGGTGCAGGCATAGTAGCCGATAGTGTAGCTGAAAGTGAATTTCAGGAGACAGTTAATAAAGCAGGCGCCTTAGTAAAAGCCTTAAGTACCGCCTTAGATATACGAGATAACTAAACATATAATGCAACAAAAACCGACTAATCCGATTATACTGTCAGGTATACAGCCCTCTGGTAAATTACATATAGGAAATTACTTTGGGGCCATTAGGCAGCATATTGAAATGCAGGATAAAGGTAGAGCCTTTTATTTTATTGCAAATTACCATTCGCTAACCTCACTTAAAGATGGAAAAGCATTACGGCAGTTTACTTACGAGGTGGCATTAGACTATCTGGCACTAGGGCTTGATCCTGATAAAGCCACCTTCTTCGCTCAGTCAGATGTGCCTCAGGTAACTGAATTAGCGTGGATTTTATCCACCTTAACACCAGTAAGCTTGATGGAAAAAGGAGTTTCTTATAAAGACAAAATTGCAACGGGACTAAGTCCAAACATAGGATTATTTACCTATCCAATACTTCAAGCAGCTGATATATTAATTTATCATTCCGATATTGTACCTGTAGGGGAGGATCAGAAACAAAACATTGAGATTTGCCGTGATTTGGCAGGTAAGTTCAATAGAGCCTATGAAGGAGATTTCTTGGTTGAACCAGAAGAGTATATCGTGAAATCGGTGGCAACCGTTCCTGGCACCGATGGTCAGAAAATGAGTAAGAGTTACGATAATACCCTAGCTATATTTGACCAGCCAAAGGCTTTAAAGAAGAAGATAATGAGCATCCAAACGGATTCAATCCCTCTAGAAAAACCAAAAGATCCATCAAAGGATAACGTATTTGCCTTAATTTCACTTTTTGCCTCACAAGACCAGAAACAAAAGATTGCTCAGAAATATCTAGCCGGTGGATACGGTTATGGACATGCGAAAAAAGAATTATTAACACTCATGTCCGATTACTTTGCAGAGGCAACCGAACGCCGAAGGGAACTAAATCAACATCCAGAAAGGGTGTATGAAGTGCTTCAAGAGGGTGCAAAGAAAGCTCGCATCCAGGCTGAGCGTGTAATGCAACCTATACGAGAAGTTGTTGGATTACATAGAAGCTTTTGAGGTAAGCCATGATACTAATTATAGATAATTACGATTCTTTCACCTACAATCTTGTTCATTTAGTTGCCGAACAAACAAACGATTATCGGGTCATAAGAAACGATGAGTGCAGCTTGGATCAAATAATTGATTTACAACCGACTAAGATTTTAATATCACCCGGTCCAGGAAAACCAGAAGACGCAGGTGTTACCAAGCAAGTTATTGCTGAATTAGGACAAAAAACACCCATATTAGGCGTTTGTCTGGGGCATCAAGCTATAGGTGAAGTATTCGGAGCAAAGGTAGTGCATGCTCCAAGTTTAATGCACGGCAAAACATCAATGGTTAAGCATTATGGGAGTCCCTTATTTAATTATATTCCAGAAGAATTTGTCGCAACTCGATACCACTCTTTGGTACTTAGCCCTGAAAGCATACCAAACAGCTTGGAGGTTACTGCCTTGACGGACGATCATACCGGTACCATTGTAATGGGAATACGCCATAAAAGCTATCCAATTGAAGGAATACAATTTCATCCTGAAAGTATTCTGACTATTGTAGGCCCTCAAATGGTTCAGAATTGGGTGATGCAATGAAAAAAGACTTAGGATTAATGTATTTCACCCAACATTCTATGAATCATTCCCAAGACCTTTATTAGAGCATTAATACAATTTTAGCGCGGACCAATATGAATTACAATTTCAAGGAAACACTTCAAAACATCACTTTAGGCAATGACCTAAGCACGGGTGAGGCTATGTTTGCCTTAGAATCTATTATGAATGGTGAAGTTAGTTCTGAAGAAATAGCCTCCTTTTTAACCGCTATGAAAATGAAGGGAGAAACAATTGAAGAACTATCTTCCTTTGTTAAAGTTATGCGATCAAAATCTCTAAAGGTTCAAGCCGATATAACAGGTGCTGTAGATATTGTTGGGACAGGAGGAGATAAATCCGGCACCTTTAATATTTCCACCATTACTGCTTTTGTCACAGCCGCTGCAGGTGTTCCTGTGATCAAACATGGAAATAGAAGTGCGTCAAGTAAATGCGGGAGTGCTGATGTCTTAGAAATTCTTGGTGCAAATATAGAATTAAATCCAGTGCAGGTTGCTGAAGTTTTTGAACGAGTGGGTATTGCTTTTATGTATGCTCCGATGTTTCATCCAGCAATGAAATATGTCATGCCCGCTAGGAAAGCTATTGGCTTTCGTACTTTTTTTAACATACTTGGCCCATTAACGAATCCTGCTGGTGTGCGAAATTATGTTATTGGTGCCTATAACAAAGATGTTGCGCATAAAATGGCTCAGATATTGGCAACACTTGATACCCAGTTCGCTTACACGTTTAGTTCTGAAGACGGTCTTGATGAAATCAGTTTATGCAAACCCACAACATTCTTTGAGGTAAAAAAACAATTAAGTTCTCAGCCAAGATCATTCGAACCTGAAGAATTAGACTTTGATCGTGTGGAAATGACAAAGCTTTTAGGTGGTGCACCACCAGAGAATGCTCGTATATTTACCGATATTTTGAGCAATAAAGCAACAGAGGCTCAAAAAAATATAATAGTTCTTAATGCAGCATTTGCCATACATGCAGTAACTGATATGCAACATCTTCTTGAAGCAAGAAATATAGCCGAAAAAGCCATCCAATCTGGTGCAGCTTTAAATAAACTTAATGAGTTCATATCGGCGACTCAGGCTTATTAATATGAGTATACTTGAAAAGATAGTCTCCCAAACTAAGATTGACCTCAAAAAGAGAATCTTAGAACGCAGTTATACAAGCTTAGAATCGGAATGGGGCTTTGAAAAAGAGTTACAGTCATTCTCTCAGGCTATAAAAGGCAAAGTGGTTAAGTTTATAACTGAAGTTAAAAAAGCCTCTCCTTCTAAGGGTATTATTCGAGAGGACTTTGACCCTGTATCTTTAGCTAGAATCTATCAGAAATCAGGAGCCTCTGCTATATCAGTTCTAACTGACGAACCTTTCTTTAAGGGGCATTTATCCTATTTGGATGATATTGCCAAACAAATTACTATTCCAATATTACGGAAAGACTTCATTATAAATCCATATCAAATAGCGGAAGCCAAGGCCTTTGGCGCAGATGCCATATTATTAATTGCACGAATTCTATCTGACTCTCAGTTGGATGAGCTATTATCGGCAGCTAAAGAATATGAATTAGACGCCTTGGTAGAATGTTATGATTTAGTTGACCAGGATCGCATTAATTATGAAAAGATATCTATTCTCGGTGTAAATAATCGTGATTTAGAAACCTTTGAAGTTGATGTTCACCGTGGAGTATCACAGTTAAATATGGCTCCTGAGTCCACTATCACGGTTTCTGAAAGTGGTATTTCGACGGTTGACGACATTAAATTCTTACAAAAAAATGGTATAAATGCTGTTTTAATAGGAGAACACTTGATGAGACAAAGCAATATTGGTAGAGAACTTAGAACGTTGGTTTTAGCCGCCCAAGAAGAATCTCATTCGCATGGCACAATGTAATAGTATTAGAAGGTACTGTAAAATTATTATTCGGGAGCCCAATAATTGGGTTGCCTTACCCCAACTTTGGGCTAAAATGGTAGAAAGTAATTGATCTACTGATAAATTTACACAACATTGCTTAACTCAAATAAGTGTGATAGATGAAGAAATGTAAAGTGAAAATATGTGGGCTGACAAATTTAGCTGATGCTAGATTTGCAGCTGGAGCTGGAGCTGATTATTTAGGATTTATTTTTGTGGATGGAACACCAAGATATATAGAACCCGCTATGGTAGGTGCTATTAATGAGTGGGTGGAAGGCCCAGAAAAGGTAGGGGTGTTTCAAAATCATGAACTCAGTTTTGTACAAGAAACTGCTCGGCAGATAGGCTTAGACATAATTCAACTTCATGGCCATGAAACAGTTGAATATTGTTCCCAATTAGCACAAATTTATAAAATAATTAAAGTTATTTCTGTGGAAGAAAAATCGACAACAACTGAACTTTCACAAGTACTAAATTCTTATAAAGATGTATGCAGTTACTTCATGTTTGATACTAAGATCAATGGGCAAAGTGGGGGTACGGGCATCTCCTTTAATTGGACAATTATTAACGAATTGGATATTCCACAACCTTACTTCTTATCCGGTGGATTATCACATGTAACAATAAATACAGCCTTGGAATTACTTTCAGGGAACCCTCCGTTAGCTATTGATGTATCTTCTAAGATAGAGGAAAGTATAGGTATTAAAGATTTTGATAAGCTATCTTTACTAATGGAAAAAATTAATTTAAAATCTAAAGTTTAGCTTTCCAAATTCTTCAATCGTTGTATTAAACTAACTGATCAAACCTCAACACACAATAATGTCTGTCATTACTACAACAAGTTATTCCAAGCCTAATCATAAAGGATATTTTGGAGCTTACGGGGGTAAATTTGTCCCAGAGACACTGATACCAGCCTTAAATGACCTCGAGAGTGCTTACAAAGAGGCCAGCAAAGATCCTGAATTTGAGAAAGAATATCTACACTTACTGCATGAATATGTTGGAAGACCAACCGAATTAAGTTTTGCTGACCGTTTAACCAATTATTATGGTGGTGCAAAAATCTATTTAAAGCGCGAGGACTTATGCCATACTGGTGCACACAAAATAAACAATGCAATTGGACAGATACTCTTAGCACTGAGAATGGGAAAGAAGCGAATAATTGCTGAAACTGGCGCGGGTCAGCATGGTGTAGCAACCGCAACTGCATGTGCGAAATTCGGAGTGGAATGTGTAGTTTATATGGGAGAGGAAGACATGGTGCGACAGAAGCTTAATGTCGATCGAATGCAACTGATGGGAGCAGAAGTTCGTGGAGTAAGTAGTGGTTCCAAAACCTTAAAAGATGCTACCAATGAAGCTATACGTGATTGGGTTACCAATGTTGATGATACATTCTATATCATAGGTTCGGTAGTTGGGCCACACCCATACCCTATGATGGTTAGAAATTTCCACCGTATAATTGGTGATGAAACCAAGCGACAATTAATGGAAATTGAAGGGCAATTGCCTGATTATCTAATCGCATGTGTTGGAGGCGGATCCAATGCTATGGGTATTTTTTATCCATTTATTAATGATGATGTACACATTATTGGGATTGAAGCAGCTGGATTAGGAGTGGAATCTGGACAAACAGCTGCTACCTTAACTAAAGGAAAACCTGGCGTGCTGCATGGATCAATGAGTTATCTACTCCATGATCAAGAAGGACAAATTGAATTAGCCCATTCAATTAGTGCTGGGTTGGATTATCCTGGAATTGGTCCAGAACATGCCTACTTACACGATACAAAACGAGTCGATTACCATGCTGTGACCGATGCAGAAGCACTTGAGGCAGTATCTTTACTGTCCAGGCTAGAGGGAATAATTCCTGCTTTAGAAACAGCACACGCCTTTGCCTGGTTGGAAAAGTTAATGTCAAAAACTACATCCAAAGAGATTGTTGTGCTGAATTGTTCTGGTAGAGGTGATAAAGACATGGAAACCATTTCCAAATATCTCTGAGATAAAAAAAACACTTAATGAGTCGAATTAATAAGGTTTTTGAGCAAAAGAAAGACGAAAAAGTAATGAGTCTTTTCATAACTGCTGGATATCCTGATATAAATGAAACCGTTGACTTAATCCTAGGATTTGAACGCAATGGAGCCGACATTATTGAACTAGGTATGCCATTTAGTGACCCATTAGCTGATGGACCGACTATTCAATATTCATCCAATATCGCCATTTCTAACGGGGTATCCATTCAAGGTATATTTGGCATGGTAGCTGAAACTAGAAAAAACTCTGAAATCCCAATTGTTTTAATGGGATACATAAATCCTATGCTTAGGTATGGATTGGAGAAATTTTTCTCTAATGCAGCTAAGGCTGGTGTAGATGGGCTAATTGTGCCTGATCTACCACTCGATGAAGCAACTATGATTGAGGAATTTGCTCATTCACATGGAATTCAATTAATTTATTTAATTGCACCTAATACGAGTAATGAACGAATGAAACTTAGTGATGACAAATCCAATGGGTTTGTATATTGCGTGTCGGTAACGGGCGTTACAGGGGCTAGAGAAGGTAGTGAGGTTCAGCAATCAGTAGATACATTCATTCAACGCTCAAAAGTAAACATCACTAAAAACCCATTGATGGTGGGTTTTGGAATAAAGAATTATAATGATGCGCAAAGTATATCTAAAGAGGTAGATGGATTTATTGTTGGTAGTGCCCTTATAGAAATAATAAGAGATACCTACCCAACCGAGAATTGGAAAGAAGTGGTCTTTAACTTTGTTCATCAACTCAAATTTGGCTATCCTAATCAATAGTAATTATTGGTTAATAACATCGTGCTAAGATTCCAGGACTAGAGTCTATTCATACAGAAATTTGATTAAAAATTGCTCGATTTCATGCGTCTTTTATTCTATTTATCCCTTTTAACTCTAGCAGCATGTTCATTTGCTTGTAATGGTGACTTTAGAGAACGTGCCAAAGGCGATACACGTGAGTTTGTTGTTGTAATGGACTCTGTAGACTGGGATAGTAAAACGTCTAATGCACTACGAGAAACATTTGGGAAATATGTATTCACCCTACCAAATCCAGAACCTTATTATGACTTAACATTTATGCAAATACGTTCCCGCTCCCAACTAGAACGTATCATGGGGTATAAGAATATTATTTTTGCTGCGCCAATTGATGATTCTACCACGGTTGCGGCACAAGTTAGGGCTTTCTTGGATGAGTCAACTGAACAACGAGTACGCAATGGGGAAAGTTTTGCTTTCCCTCTCGTGGATCAATGGTATAAGGATCAATATGCATTAATTTTAAGCTCAAGTAGTGATTCTGCCTTAGCGACCAAAATAAGGAATACCGAAAGTGCTTTGCTAAGTAATGCGTTAGATAAAGAATTATTACGATGGAATTGGTTCGTTTATGAGAAAAAAGAACAAACGCAGTATAGTGACTCTTTGTGGAATGATCATGGGTTTATGGTTCGGATTCAACATGATTACATAAAACGAATAGACACAACCAACTTCATAAGCTACCGCAGATTCTTACCGGAAAATGATCGATGGATGTGGGTATGGTGGAAGGATAATGTCAAAACTATTAGTTTTCTAGATGATGATTGGATAAACCGGACTAGAGATTCACTGAATCAGAAATTCATCAAGGGAAGAACTGATTCTATGTTCATCACTACCGAATATCGCAGACCGGTTGAAAGTTACAGCTTCCAAAAAGACCGGTACTTAGGTTATGAAACCCTGGGTACATGGCAAATGATCAATGGTGCGATGGGAGGGCCTTTCGTCAATTTTACCTATTATGACGAATCTACTTCAAGGTTGTTTATGGTTGAGTATTCTCAATTTGCACCATCTGTAAGAAAAAAACTGCGCTTTGTTCGTCAGTTCAGAGCTATGGGTAGAACTTTTGAGGCAGATAGCCTTTATTTGACTCCATTTTAACAACTATTTGAAGATAGACTTACTTACTAAATCGTACAAAATTACACCAGTGGCTACTGATAGATTGAGTGAATGCTTACTTCCAAACTGTGGAATAATTAAGTGATAGTCTGCTGAACCAAGGGCCTGATCATCTAAACCTTTGACTTCATTTCCAAATACAAAAGCAAGTCTTTTGTTAGTAATATCCGCGTAATTAAAGCTTGTAATTGGAATAGATTGGTGTGTCTGCTCTACGGCAATTATACATGCCTTACTTTTCTTTAGCTCTTCAAGACAAGTACTCCATTGTGAATGGTGACTCCAGGAAACATACTCTTCCGCCCCAATAGCTGTTTTAGAAACTTCGATGTTATTTTCTGGAGTAGGGGTATAGCCAGAAAGAAACACCTTATTTATTCCAAATGCATCTGCATTTCTAAATACTGCCCCTACATTGTATGCACTTCTAATATCATGAAGACAAATTACAGATTTCTGCAATAGCCATGGTTTATCCGCATTTGAGTGGCGAACAAATAATTCTTCCGTTGTTAGTTTCATTCATAATTTAGATTAGATATTAATCTAATTAATATTTGGTTTTATGTATAAACAAATCCAATATATACAAGCTTAGTAATACGATTGTAAATGATATTAAACTTATAACCGGGTTCCATATCATTAAACCACCAGCCGTACCAATTACAGCTCAAAGTTGCTCAATATACGCCAATTCTTCATTAGTTGAAGTTCTAATTAGAGTTTCTATTCTTGATTCATCATTCTTTTTTAAATTATATATAATGAAGTGGTATATATTTAAACGATTGATAAGTCCATACAGCCATGTTGTAATCTCATGTTCAATAGTATCGACGTGTTCGTCACTTATAGAGGGTAATTTATCAAATAAGTTATTCACCTGTTCAATTTTAAGTTTCAATTCGTCCGGTAACTCTATAAGCGCTTCGTTAACTAATTCCTGAACATTAGCCCCTTTTAAAATAGTATAGGCTTTTAATGCAATTCGATCGAAGTTTCTGTTTTGTAATTTACTATTTACCTCAGCCTAAATACTTGAGGGGATATTAAATCTAAATTCATCCTTATTAATAATACGAATGATCAATTCTAATATTATCTGTTGGATTTCTATTCTAAACCCCTCGTTAGACAGTATATTCTTAGTTCTAAGAACCCATAAGTTCTTATAGTGTTGTATGAAAGCAGAACGATGTACATATTCACTGATTAGATAAGGGTGTAATAGTTCAGAAGAAATAGTCTTTGCCAAACGTTCAGCGATTTTAATCTTCTGTCTTGGTGTTAGCCCTTGTCCAAATATTGGCCCTTTATGAACAGGTTTGAAAAGCATTGTAATTGCTAACCAATTGGTTGCATAGCCTATTAAACCACTCACACTAAAGATTATGAGTAGATACTCTAATGAATATGATATATTGAATAATTTGATCTATTGGGTGGTGAAATCCCAAAAATTGCTTACAATAGATACCATAAATACGACTAATGGATACCACTTAAGTCCTAGTACTAGAATAAAAACTTTTAAACTATACTGTTCGTCTGATGATCCATGATGAGTTGTCTCTTGATCATCCGAAGTAGGAAGAGGCCATATGCTTGGTTTAGAATATTTTTCCAAATAACGATTTATACTTAAACTAGGTTATTCAAAAAAATGTAAAAGCACGTGCTAATCAGGAAGACTATATAGTTATCTGTTGAATGATCGCATCTTCTTCTATAGTCATGATTTTTTTCTGTTCCACCGTTGCATCTTCAAAACCAAGTATATGTAATAATCCATGAACCAATATCCGTAGACACTCTGTATGAAGTTTTACGTTTAACTCTCTGGATTGTTCGATAATCCTTGGTAAACAACAATACATCGTACCTTCTAAAGAGGGCCTGCTTATTGCATCCCTGAATTCACTTTCTTTATGATAATGAAAGCTAATAATATCAGTAATATAATCTCTTTGAAGGAATTCACTATTGATTCGCCTTATTTCTAGATCGTCGACAAGCACAATTTCTATGAATTCAATTGTACATGAATGACGTTGAATAAATAAATTAATGAGCTCATTTAAAGTTGTTTCAGCTACCGGAAATTCAAGATTAGTGGTGTTAAAAAGCTGAAATATTTTTGAATTAGACATGGACTTGAGGCTTAAATAGCTAATCCTCGAAGCTGAAATCATCATCCATAGACTCAGTGAGGGATAAGGCAATACCACACATCATCAAGTCTTCTGGAAGTTGAGTAAAATCTCCTGACTTTATAGCTTCATCAACATTAGCATATATACTACAACCTGCTTCTTTTTCAATGATTAATCCTGAAGTTTTACTTCCTGATGTACCAAAAAAAGTTACCTGATGTAAAATTTCACTTGCCACAAATGCAGTACAATTATGTAATTGGAGAAAAGTATTATTTGCATACACCGATACCATATTCATTGAATCGCCCTGAACATCTAGACCAAGATGGAATTCTAATGCTAATTTTCTGCCTGATGCAGTATGCTTTAGTTCTAATCGGAATACATCTTCACCTAAGGGCTTAGCATCTGTATCTAAAATCTTAGCAATTGTTTCGATGTTTTTAAATGTGAATGTATGTATCATATACAATCTCTGATAGTTTATCACCACTATAAATAATAGTATAGTCTAATTTAAAAAGAAATGATACTAAGGTGTCTTAACTTTAATGCTCTGTATTTATTGGAATTTAAGTTTTAATCATTAGTTAGTTTATAATATTCCATATCTGCGTACTTCTTGATCACTTTCCTCTTTGCTGAGAGGTAGTGAAGGGATTTGAGTACCGAGCATTAAAGTGTTTAGCTCTTGTGATAGCTCAGCTGCTTCAGATTCATTACCAGATTCATAAAGTAAATACTGAGTGATGATTAAATACTGTCGAACTTGTATAATTTGTTCCCCTAATCGTTGTGTTTCATCATATAAAGCTTGAACACTAGCTCTTAATTCACGTTGTTTTTTAACGTCACCTGATCTTCTGGAAGTTTCAAATTTATTATTTAATTCATCAAACTCTTTTTGATATCGTTGGAATATTTCAAAATCATTAATGAATTCTCTTCTAATTATTGGTTTAATCCGATGTGCTATGATTGAAGCTTGATCTAGAGCATTTAGCTTGAGGTAGTTAATGGCGAACAATGATTGAATGTTATAGCTCTCTTCGTCTGTTCGAAACGGAATCTTCTCTTCAGAAAATTCTAACCAGTAAAGTGCAGAATCTGGCTCATTTAACTCATTATATTTTTCAGATAATTGTAAAAAAGTATACCGGTAATTACTAAGCATTCGACGGATATTTTCATCGAAATATGCATTTTGATTATTCCATTCAGTAAAAGAAAAGTTGCGTAGACGTTTTGCATGAATCGCAGGATCTATGTACCCCATAGTTCTAGCATTATATCTTTTTGGCACTATGCGATAGGCCTTTCCTTCCGTTCTAAAGTAGGGTTGAAGATCTAACATACTGGATGATGAGACCGTATTCGCAAAGTAAATTGGACGTAACCAATCGTTTGATTGTAGTAAGTCAATAATCATAAGGTCCTGTACTTGCATGTAGTAAATTCCGTTACCTTCCTGGTCTCGTCCATATAAACGACCTTCAACGCGCCAGTTTAATTGATCATCTAACTCATCTAAAGGGATTTCAAAATCGACACCTGTTTTTAGTATCTGAAGACTTGTATCTGGTTGTACACCTATGGCTTCTTTGTATTTTTGATCTTCTGAGAAAGCAATGTTTAATCTCTCTTTGTTCACTGGTATAGTAATAGTTTTTGGTTCCCAGCGGTCAATTCTAGATGTTATTTGATCAATTTCTTGGTCTGAATAACTGAATGGTAAAGGAGCAGACTCATGTGACCATTGATTTTTTAGTTGCTTTATATACCAATCTGTATTTAGAAGACTTAGACATACAATTCTTACATCCGTTCTAACTCCCTCTACTTCTTGGGCGTACCAAAGTGGAAAAGTATCATTATCACCGTTGGTAAATACTATTGCGTTTGGAGCTAATGAATTCAACAAGTTTTTAGCATAGTCCGGAGCAACATAGCGGTTACTACGATCATGATCATCCCAATTCTGTGAAGCCATCCAAACAGGTGAGGCTAGAAGTAGTAAAAGTAAGGCGGCAAAATTAATTGTTGAATTCTTTAACTTTGTTTGAATAAATTGAAGTAAGCCAGCACTTCCTAATCCTATCCATATGGCAAAGGCAAAATAGGAACCTACATAGGCATAGTCCCTTTCCCTTGGTTGATAGGGGGGTTGGTTCAAAAATACAATAATGGCTAAGCCTGTTACTATGAAAAGTACTAGGACGGCTAACGCTCTATTCCTATCTGCTTTAAAATGATATAATACCCCTATAAGTCCAAGTAAAAGAGGAATGAAATAATAGACATTACTAGCTCTATTCTCAGGGTATTTTTCTTCTTCAAATCCAGATTGCCAACCTGTATCTTGAATATCTGATACTCTTCCTACGAAATTCCAGTTAAAATAACGTATGTACATGTGTCGAACTTGATAGCCCCAAAAGTATTCTAAATCACTATCATAACGTGCGTAATATGACAGGTGATTAGGGGCCTGTGAGTGTCTACGAGGAAGCCAAACATCTTTTTGTGTATTAATTTGACCCGTTGCGGCGTCATAAGAATTTCCCTTCAGTATCGGAGTATCACCATATTGCTCTCTCTTCAGGTAGCTCACAAAATCCTCTACAGTTTCCGGATCATTTTCATCTACTGGCGGATTAGCAATGGAACGTATCATAATAACCGAGTAAGATGAGTACCCAATTATTATCATTAAATAACTAATAAGGGCAATATTTGCGAGTCGATATTTATGTTTCTGGGTGTAATATATTCCGTAAATTAGTAAACCAATTAATAAAAATATGAAAGTAAAAGGACCAATTAATCCGTAGGAAGCTTCATTAATTTTAGATGCCCAATCTGGGAGTTTTTGAATAGTTATGGGATATATAAGAAAAAATGAAAAAACAGCAATGATACCCATTATAGCAAAAGATTTTATTTCAATCGTTTCCTTGACTTTAAAGTATACTATGAGGGCAACAAAAAATATGGCTAACAAGTTAAGTAAGTGGACGCCTATAGCTAGACCAAACATGTATGCAATAAGAACTAACCAACGTTCACTGTATGGTTTATCATGGTGTTCGGACCACTTTAATGCAAGCCAAACCACAATAGCAGTAAAGAACATAGACATTGCATATACTTCAGCTTCAACCGCATTAAACCAAAAGGTATCGGTTACAGCAAAAGTTAAACTACCAACCAACCCACCACCGTAATAAGCAACTTTATTACCCAAGTTCCATTCCTGTACATCTTGTTTGAATTCTCTAATAAGTCGAATTATTATTAAATAAAGAAGCATGACTGTGAGAGCCGAAGAAACTACACTCATGAAATTTATACTTAGTGCGACATATTCCGTAGGCATAAACATTGAGAACAGACGACCTAAAATAGAATAAAATGGTGCTCCTGGAGGATGATTAACTTGTAGTCCATGTGCGACTGCGATGAATTCCCCAGCGTCCCAAAAACTAGCCGTTGGAGCCATTGTTAATGTGTATATAATAAGAGAGATAAAAAAAGTAGCTAACGCTAACCACTTATTTGTTTTCTGATGTGAGTCAAACATTTAGTATAATCTTACAGCAATGATGATTGAAATTGATACAACTTAAAAATAGTTTGTTGCAGCCATTTAGTTGTAACCGTAATGATAGGGATAGCACTATTTGAATCAAAACAGAACAAGGCATATCAACATCATTTAAGATACTATACTCTGATTAAAAATTCCCAATTTTAGACTAAAATAGATGAATACAATAGAAGGTAAAACTGAGCATAAGGAGCGGTTTTCAACCAAATGGGGTCTCATACTAAGCGTACTCGGAATTGCTGTAGGAACAGGGAACATATGGCGTTTTCCAAGAATAGCTGCTCAAAATGGAGGAGAAGCTGGAGCTGGGGCCTTTCTGGTAGCATGGTTAAGCTTTCTATTTCTATGGTCAATACCTCTTATAATTGCTGAATATGGTATTGGAAAAAAAGGTAGAAGAGGTATTGTAGAATCATATGTGGCTATAGCTGGAAAAAATAAAGCATGGATGGGTTCTTTTATTGGTTTTGTTGCCACAGCTATTATGTTTTACTATAGCGTGGTCGCAGGTTGGTGTTTGTATTATTTATCTCAGTCTCTCCAATCAGGACTGCCGAACAGCTATGAGCAGGCGATGGATACATGGAATTCTTTTCATGCGCAAGGTATACCTGTATTCACTCATGGTATAATTATGATTTTGGGTTCTTGGGTAGTTATCAAAGGTATTTCATCTATTGAAAAAGTTAATAAAATATTAATACCACTATTATTTACAATTTTATTGCTTTCATTGGGTAAGGCGGTTAGTTTACCTGGTTCTTGGGAGGGTATTAGCTATCTATTTACCCCTGACTGGCGGACTTTGACTGAACCGCGTATTTGGCTTGAAGCCCTGACTCAAAACGCATGGGATACAGGTGCTGCATGGGGATTAATTCTTACATATGCCGCTTACATGAGAACACACGATAGGATCACGATTAGTGCATTCCAAACTGGAATAGGTAATAATGTCATCTCATTAATTGCTGCAGTCATTATTTTTTCCACTGTTTTTGGAACTCTAGGAAATAGTATGTCTAATACTGAAGTTTTAGAAATTATGCAGAATTCTGGACCAGCAGGAACAGGGCTAACGTTTATTTGGATGCCTCAGTTATTTGCAACAATGTCAGGTGGTGGCATATTCTCTATTCTTTTTTTCTTAGGGTTAAGCTTTGCTGCATTTAGCTCTTTGTTGTCTATGATTGAATTGGTTGTGAAGGTAGCTGTAGATGTTGGATTTACACGCAAAAAAGCAACCATTTTGACAGGAACTGCTGGATTTATATTTGGTCTACCATCTGCTTTGAATCTCACATTTTTTGGAAATCAAGATTTTGTTTGGGGAGTTGGTCTTATGGTTTCAGGTGCCTTTATTTCTTATGCGGTTATCCAATATAACGCAACAAAGTTTCGAGAAGAATTAATACATCAAGCGGGAGAGTTAAAACCTTTAGGTAAATGGTGGGATATAATCATTACCTATATTGTACCAATAGAAGTAATAACTTTACTTGGTTGGTGGGTGTATTTGAGTGTTACTGAATACGCGCCTAATGAATGGTTTAATCCATTAAGTCCGTACTCTTTGGCAACTATTTTAGTACAATGGGGTTTAGCTTTAGCGCTAGTAAGGTTGGTACAAAATAAAATTTGGCCACAGAATACTTAATTTCATAACCAAATTATAAGTAGAATGAGATTCCTTTGCCCCCCTTTTTTTTAAGGAATATTGACTAGATTAATTTTCATCCAGTAGTTCATTCCACATTGTTAGTTCTTTAACTTGTGAGAATACTGTTTCAGTTGAACCAATTATTTCTACTTTTTCGATGATATCACCTTGTTGTATAATGTTTACAATATTTTGGTCTTTTTGATTAATAATCTGTCCAAATATAGAATGTTTGTCATCTAGCCAAGGAGTTGCAACATGTGTGATGAAAAATTGACTACCATTTGTACTAGGTCCAGCATTTGCCATTGATAATTTACCGGGTTCATTATGACGTAAGCTAGGTACAAATTCGTCCTCAAATCGATAACCAGGCCCACCTACACCGGTGCCAAGTGGGCAACCACCTTGTATCATAAAATCCGGTATAACTCTATGAAAGGTCAATCCATCATAAAAACCGCGTTGACATAAATTAACAAAATTAGCTACAGTTTTTGGTGTTTGATTAGGGAACAGTTCGAGATGAATAATTCCTTTAGTAGTGTGAAGGTTTGTTTGTATTGACATAGTTTGGATGGATGTAATGTCTTGTTTAGATATTTACTCAATAAGATAAGATAATCTTAATAACAAGTATATAGAGTCTATACCAGGATTTTGTTTGCCTGTTTGTGCGTTTGAAATATGATGATATGCTGCACCAAAACAAACGACATAGTTTTCGCCTAATGCTTGTTCAATAGTTGTTTGCAATTCAAAATTAAAATTTAGTTTACGTCCTTTATCAGTAGGAAATATATTCGACATATAACTTAATCCACCATAAAAGGTATTTCGTAATTTTACTGATTTGTTAAAGTGAGTAATTGAACTAAAACCCAAAGGATCTAACGACCAGCCCTGTACATTATCAAGTCTGCCTCCCTCATCACGTTTTGAATAGGTGTAGCTTATAATAGGATGTAAACGTGCACTTAAGTTAAAATTAGTTCCAAAAATCTTTATTGAATAAGGTGAAATGAAACCAACACCAGCCCGCTGGGAAGATGAATAGGGTGTTTTACCCAACAAAATATAAGAGGTTGGGGAATGAGAATATTCTAAAAAAAGAACATGGGTCGATAAGACTGTATTCTTATGTAATGTAGTTTTAGAAATCGTTTCCTGTGCAAATAGTTTTATAGGAAAAAGTCCTACAAATACGACAAATATAGTAAGCAATATAAACCATAAACTCTTTATCACATTAACTGAAATATTAAAAAAAGAAGTCACTAATAAATGGTTTTACTATGATCTTTTTTTCACTTGAAATACCCGATGAATGGCAAAACCCAGGCGTATATCACCATTCCAAAAGGAATCTACTGTCTGTCTGATAATGTACTGTTCGGTGAATAGATACCCTGACTGTAAAAATAACTGGAATACATGTCCACCGGTTTCAATTTCGTAACTGAATGCCCAATGATGTATAGCTTCAGAATCTGAAAGTATAGGTACGGTTTCGAATGAAAGAGAATTGCGTTCATTGAGTTTTAATCTTCCTAGAAACAGGGCGCTAAATATAGTATGTTGAAGTGGAATTTTGTTCTGTGCTATGAGTGTATTAAAGTGAGTTACAGAAGGGCTTATTTGAAGTGTAATTTTTGAACTAAATTGACGAGCTATCAGAATACTACTATGATAGCTTAATCTTTCAGTAAAACTATAATCAAACCTTCGTTCTTCTAGGGTTTCTAGAGCAGTATTAAGGTATAATCCTACACTTAGGGGTCGGCTATTTGAACTATTTTGCCTAAATGGTATCCATTTGAGTCGCATATCAAAAACATCATCGACACTAGTTCTTCCAATTCCTAAGCTAAGATTCTCTGCTATACCGACATCTAATCCGAGATGAACAGAAGCATTATTATCCAAGCCAAATAAATCTCCCCAGCCACTCCGAATATGTCCAAAAGAATGTGAAATGGCACTTTGTATTTCACCTTTAGGTACAATACTAACGGTTTGGGCGCTTACTAATGAAGTACTTAAAAATAATTCAGGATCGGGTAGTTTATCTAACGATCTCTTGCGTTCCATTTGAGCTTGTACTGACTCTACAACCAGTAAAAGTAGTGTGCCACAAAGTAGTAACTTAATATTAGAAAAATGTAGTATTGCATTCATTGTTTTTCTAAGCGTATATCAATAGATATTTTTTGTATTTGATCGACTTTAACTATCAGTAAAGAGGGTGGAATAATTTCAAAATCATCTAGACGGATTTCCCAATTTGCAGTTAAGTGCAAGATATTCTGCTCAATGGTAATCTCCCCAGAAACCTCCATTTCTTGACTTATTCCGTGAATACTAAAATTTCCAGAGGTTCTAATTTTTTGGGGTTTCGTCTCAGTCAGATCTACTTGGTCCAGTAGATTTCCATAGAATTCTGCAAATGGAAATTTCTTTGTTTCTAATGTTAACCTCATATCTTTATCGCGTTTTTTTATACCACTATCTAAGGTCTCCAGATCTAAATAAAAATCAACCGAGTTTTCGGTGATATTTATGAGACCAGTTAACTGATTACTAGTGCCAGTGAATTCATAAAATGGTACACTTGAGGTAAATCTAGCTGTTCCATTTTCTGCATAGTAGTTTTGTCCATGAAGCGGTATAGCTAAGTAAATAAATACAATATATTGTATTAAATACCATTTAACCTGTGATTTAATTATTTTTTGCGCCCTCATTAATCCATGTTTTTATTATTTCTATTTCATCACCCGTTAAATAAGGTCCTCCAGTGGGCATTTGTTGGAGCTGGAATCTCGGCGATTCTAACAATACGTCATATAGTCCACTATTCTCTGCATCTCCTGGGACTATTACATTCGACTTCCAATTACGTCCCTCATTACTCATAACGGCCTCATAATTTTCCAAATTAATTCCTGCAATATTACCATGGCAAGAGATACAGTATTGCTGAAATATAGGTTGAACCTCAGACTGAAACGATACATTTTGTGCTTGTTCACCAATAATTTCTTCCACATTCGTCATACATTGTAAGCTAAATACGCCAAAAATTATCATGAATTTACACATATTGGCTTTTATATTAGATTTATGTAAATGAAATTTGTGCTTACTCATGCATCAACCTAAATGGATATTTGTTTTAAAATACTTAATTAAGATATATTCTGAGAATGAATTAATAAATTCAGTATATAGGAAAATGAATGTGACCATTTAATTCTATTAATATCAGCGCATAATTTGCTTAGTACATTACGCAATTATTGCTTCATCAAAGAGATATAAAGTGAAATAATAAATCAACAATTAATATTTATACAATCTAATGGATAAAGAATCTGCTTGTTTATTACTGAATAAATATATAACAACAAAATCTCTGTTAAATCATTCACATATGGTAGCCATTGCTATGCAGGCATATGCCCAAAAACTAAAAAAGGATGATAATAGCACTCATAACTGGTGGTTGTGTGGATTATTACATGACATTGATTGGGAAAGATATCCCGAGCAACACCCCAACTATGCGATAGAGTATATTTTCCCAGAGATTGAATTACCAGATGAAATACAACATGCAATCCTTGCTCATGCACCTAGTAGAACAGGTATAGCTGCCGAATCTGAAATGGATCGTTATTTATTTGCTTGTGATGAACTATCCGGTTTTATACATGCTGTCTCTTTAATGAGACCGACAGCGTATGATGGGATGAAAGTCAAGTCAGTTACAAAAAAATTAAAAACTCTTAACTTTGCTGCAAATGTTTCTCGGGACGACATAAATACTGGCTTAGAGTTAATTGGTGAAACATTATCCGATCATATTCTTTTTTTAATTGATGTATTTCAAGACGCAAAGCAGAAGAATCTAATTAACTAATTATTCTATGAATATCCAGAAACCATTTATACTGCAAATAGCTTTTTTTTTAGCGTCTTTTTTATTAGTGTTTTGCCCCAGAAACTATCTTTTACATTCCGATAGATTCCTCCAAAAGTCATTTTTCTCTCAAGACGATATCTCATTATACTTTGATCATGTACAACCAATGGATAGTGTTTTTTGCTTATTAGAAAAAAAAGGGTTGTCCATGAATTCAGAGATTTTTAATTGGGCAAGACATTTATCAGGTTGGAAATCAGTGCCAAAAGGTCATTATTTAGTAACCAATAGCAGTTCTTTGGATCAATTATTGGAAAAGCTTGGAAGGGGTTTACAGGATCCAATTTCATTGACAATACTTCCTGGGAAGAATATTGAATCAATAATTGAGCAACTCGATCGTCAGAGTTTGTATGGTGTGAATGATTTCCTCGAAGTCCTAAATGATGATACTTGGTTATCGGAAAATAACTCAAATACGACTCGAGTACTTGGACAATTATATCCAGAGACCTACAGTGTTTATTGGACCGATAGACCTAAGACTATCATAGGTCGATTAATAAACGAGAGTACTAAAGCCTTATCAAATTTTATTGACGGAGATCCGTTCACTTCATCCCGATGGGAAGAAATTATCATCATGGCTTCAATAATTGAATGGGAGTACAGATTTGAGGAGGAAAAAAAACGGATAGGAGGACTATATTGGAATCGTTTAAATAAAAATATGAGGTTGCAAGCAGATCCAACAGTAAACTTTGCCTTAGGCGAGCGCAGAAGGTTATTGTATGAAGACTATAATTTTGAGCACCCGTACAATACCTATCAAATTAGCGGTTTACCGCCTGGCCCTATAACTAATCCTTCTTATAGCAGTTTAGAGGCTGCTGCGAGCCCGGAGCGTCATGAATACTTATATATGGTAGCTAGTCCTAAAGGCACACACACATTTAGCACTAGTTATGAAGATCATCTAAAAGCTAGCAAAATTTGGAGAGATTGGATTCAAGAACAATACCGAATCAAAAGGCAGCGTGAACAATCATCATCTTAAGCGACTCAATTTTGTTCATTAGTAGTTTGGAAAGAAGGGATATGCTGAATAAATACCGAAGAATTGACATGAGTGTTAAGAAAATCAATAGTAAATGCATATCCTTTATAGGCTGATGATTTTTTAATTCTATTTTTTAAGGCCTTAGGATTTTTAGCTGAGTATAATTCACGCATAATATAATAAGCTACATCGAACCCTATATAACTAAAGTTCGTAGGGTAGTCACCGTAGCGTTCTTTATATGAAGAGGCAAATAGTTTAGTCTTATTTTGTGTAGTGTCAACTGCAAAGCCTCTACTAAAATAAATATCGGTTTCTGGAAGTCTAGAGGCATTAATATTTACTCCACCCCATTCTTCTGATCCTAGGATGTCAATTGTACTTCGCATAGCTTCAAGGTCTGTAAGTAGTGATTCTATCAATGTTTGAGCAATAGTTCCCGTAAATGGGGCATAAACAGCGTCAATGATAGTTACACTATCTAATGTATCAGTGGTGAAATATTGGGTGAAATCTGTTATTCCATAACCTCGCTCTTCAAGATTTTCTACAAAGTTATAGGCTACAAAAGCTCCCAATCGCTCAGATTCTCTGAGAAAAGAGTGAGCAGCTGTTTCTCCCAAGCTACCTTGTTCGGCTATGATGCCGAGAGTATCGTAGCCGAGGTTTTCTACGGCATATCTAGCCAATTTAGCTCCTTGAGAACTGAAACTAGGATTAACTTGGAACATGTAATTATTATGAAGATCTAAACTATCGGCATTGGCAAGAGGTAAAAATAGTGGAGTATCATATTCTTCTGCGAGTGGAGCATATGATGGTGCTTCGTTGGAGAATAGGGGTCCAATTATAGCACTGACTCGATCAGAAATAACAAGTGACGAAAATTGGGTATGCGCGAAATGATCTGTATTTGATTTTTGGACACGTAGTTCACTATTTCTAGATGTGGTATCACTTGTAGATTTATAAATAAGAAAAAATTTTGCGTCTGTAGTGTTGGCATTAAACTCTTCTGCTGCAAATGACATACCTTTATATAAATCCTGAACTACAGTGTATCTAGGATCATCTAACGAATATGTGGGAAGTAATATACCCAACCGGTAATGAAACCCATTAGGCACAGTATATTGCTTAAATGGATCATATCTAGTTTGGTACTGAACAGGTACGGATAATTGTTGTTTAACTCTACTTAAGGTTAAGTTATCACTCTCACCAGACTTTACAGCCAATTGTTCTACATCTGATAATAATGATTTAGCAAGCTCATAAGGGATAGTATATATAAGCTCTTGTAATATACTAGCTTTAAGCTGTATAGGGTAAATATCAGTAAGTAATTGTACTAAATCAGTTGGACTTAAGTACCCTAAAATATCTTCGACAAATGTAGCAGCTCTATTTTTTTGATCCTTGGTTAGGCTAGAATGAATGGATAGGGCGTATACTTGCTCTAATGCGGTGGAATGATTATTCAGATAGAATAATATTTTAGCTTTTGCTAAACTTGCTTCAATATTCCACCAAATAGACTCTTCTGAATTAAAAATATTGATCAAGCTTGAAAAGTAAATTAAAGCTTGGCTATAATCCCCCAAACGAAGATAACTACTAGCCAGATAATAATATTCGGCTTCAGAAGTAGGAGTTAAATATTGTTGTATAATAATACTATCTAAGCCTTGTTCATACAGGGATAGAAGTTCATGATACTGCACTTGTTGTGGCGGAGTTTGGGCTACGACTATGTTTTGCGACGAAACCGTTGTTAAAAACGATATGATCAATGATATTTGTAAGTAAATAGTCGATTTTGTCATAGTTTAACCTTATCCTTTATTCCCATTCAATAGTAGCAGGTGGTTTTGAACTTATATCGTACACCACTCGATTAACTCCATTTACCTCATTTATAATTCGATTAGACACTTCTGCCAAGAACTCATATGGTAGACGAGCCCAATCTGCTGTCATACCATCAGTAGAAGTCACCGCACGTAGAGCAATTGTAGATTCGTAAGTTCGTTCATCTCCCATGACCCCCACACTTTTTACAGGCAAAAGTACTGCTAAAGCCTGCCAGATTTTATTGTATAAACCAGATTCATGAAGTGATTGAATAAAGATTGCGTCTGATTCTCTCAATATGTGTAATTTTTCACGGCTAACCTCGCCAAGTACACGAATACCTAAGCCAGGCCCGGGAAATGGATGTCTATCGATAAAAAGATCTGGTATACCTAAAGCTCGACCCACAATTCGGACTTCATCCTTGAATAACTCCCGTACAGGTTCAATGAGTTTGAGCCTCATCTTATCCGGTAGACCACCCACATTATGATGTGATTTTATGGTTGCAGATGGTCCTTTAAATGATACGCTTTCTATAACGTCTGGATATAAAGTACCTTGAGCTAAATACTTAAATGAATCTATGTTTTTCACTTCTTTATCAAATACATCAATAAACGTTTTACCAATAATTTTTCTTTTTTTTTCTGGATCAGAAATACCTGTTAAACGGTCTAAAAATAGTTCAGACGCATCTATACCTTTAACAGGTAAATGTAGCTCTTCTTTATAGAGTCGCAGGACATCACTAAATTCATCTTTTCGCAATAATCCATTATTCACAAAAACACATAATAACTGCTCTCCTAGTGCTTTGTTCAGAAGCGTAGCAACAACGGTAGAATCTACACCACCAGATAATGCACAAAGTACTTTATTATCTCCCACTATAGTTTGTATGGCTTTGGTTTGTTCGTCGATGAATGAAGAGGCTGTCCAGTCACCAACTAAACCACAGATATCTAATGCAAAATTAGAAAGTAATTGTGTTCCAAATTCAGTGTGAACAACTTCTGGGTGAAACTGCACTCCAAAAATTGGTTTAAAACGATGCTTTATAGCAGCAACGTGAGCATTTTTGGTATGTCCAATGATAACAAAATTCGAATCTACGTCTTTGATTTTATCACCATGTGACATCCATACTACTGATTCTTGCGGAATATCTTTGAGCAGGTCACTTCCATTGTCAATTAATAAATGAGCCCTTCCATATTCTCTTTTTTGTGCCCTTTCAACAGAGCCAGGGTTCAAGTTATGTGACAGTAGCTGTAGTCCATAACAAATACCCAAAATTGGTGTTTTAAATTCTAAAATTTCAGGTTGAAGTTGGGGTGCTCCATCATCATTAACACTCATTGGACCACCCGATAGTATTATACCCGAAGGCTGAGGTGTTATGACCTGAGCTAAATCTACATTATATGGGTGAATTTCGCAGTATATATTGAGTTCTCTAAGACGCCTTGCTATAAGCTGGGTTAGTTGAGAACCATAGTCTAATATTAGAATCCATTCATTATGACGACTCATACTATTTAAATAAGTGCTTGATAGGCTTCGGAGTCTAACAGTTCTGATTGTTGACCTGGATTCGAAATCGTAATTTTGATCATCCAGCCTTGCCCATAGGGATCATCATTAACTAATTCAGGTTCATCTTCAAGAGCTTCGTTGATTTCAATAATTTCTCCATCTAATGGAAGATAAAGATCTGAGACCGTTTTTACCGCTTCTACGGTACCAAAAGTTTCCTCTTTTTCGCATAAATCCCCAATTTCATTTAATTCTACAAAAACAATATCTCCTAACTCTCCTTGGGCAAAATCAGTAATTCCAATAGTAGCAGTACCATCATCATGAATATTAATCCATTCATGATCTTTAGTGTAAAATAGATGTTCTGGTATATTCATAGATATGTAAATTATTTAAAAATTCAGCTTTTCTTATGATTTGTAAGTAAATGAAGTTTCTAGATATTTGGTACTAACAGAGCCTTTATTAAAGTTTGGGTCATCCATCAATTGAATATGATAAGGAATAGTTGTTTTGATGCCTTCTATAATAAACTCTTGCAGAGCTCTACGCATTTTAATAATTGCTTCAGGTCTAGTTTTAGCTGTAACAATTAGTTTAGCTATCATTGAATCATAATTTGGAGGAATCCGATAACCTGAATAGACATGGGTATCTAGTCGAACACCTTGACCACCAGGTGGATGGAAGACCGTAATTTCACCTGCAGAAGGTCGGAAATTAAATTCAGGATCTTCAGCATTAATTCGGCATTCAATTGAATGACCTGCTAGGTTGACATGATAATCTGCGATGGACATTCCAGCAGCAATTTTAATTTGCTCTTCAATAAGGTCAAAACCTGTAATTTGTTCGGTAACTGGATGTTCAACCTGTATTCTTGTATTCATTTCCATAAAGTAGAAATTAAGTTCATCATCGACCAAAAATTCTATAGTTCCAGCACCTTCGTATTGAACTGAAAGAGCAGCATTTACAGCAGCTTCCCCCATTTTTTTACGTAAATCAGTTGTTAAAAGAGGGGATGGAGCCTCTTCTAATATTTTTTGATGTCTACGTTGTAAAGAGCAATCTCTTTCACCAAGTGAGACAGCATTACCATATTGATCGGCTAAAACTTGTATTTCAACATGATGAGGGTTTTGAACAAACCTTTCTATATAAACTTCTGGATTACTGAAGGCTGTTTTAGCTTCATTTCGACACATTTCAAAGTTTTTTTGAAGTTCAGATGAGTCCATTACCGCTCTCATTCCACGTCCTCCGCCTCCCGCAGAGGCTTTTACTATAACGGGGAATCCAATTTCATTACAAATTGCTTTAGCATCTTCATAACAATAGACAACACCATCGCTACCTGGGACAACAGGCACTTTGTTATTAATCATCGTTGTTTTTGCAATGGCTTTATCACCCATGGAAGAAATGGCTTCGGGTGAGGGGCCTATGAACTTAATATTATGCTCATCACAGATTCTAGAGAATTCAGCATTTTCAGCTAAAAACCCATATCCTGGGTGTATAGCATCTGCATTTGTAATTTCTGCTGCGGCTAATATGGAGGTTATTTTTAAATAACTATCCTTGCTTGAAGCTGGACCTATACACACTGCTTCATCGGCAAATTTAACATGCAAGCTATCTTTGTCGGCAGTCGAGTAAACGGCTACAGTCGGAATACCCATTTCCTTGCATGTGCGAATTATACGAAGGGCTATTTCACCTCTATTCGCAATTAAGATTTTGTTAAACATGTAAACTAGTCTTTAGAAATTGAAAAAAGAGGCTGCCCATATTCTACCGGTGTTCCATTAGATACCAATATCTCGGTTATAGTACCTGAACAATTTGATTCAATTTCATTCATAATCTTCATGGCCTCTATGATACAAAGAGTTTGCCCAGTTTGAACCTTGTCACCAATTTTTACAAAAGGGTCCGAATCAGGGGATGCTGCTTGATAAAATGTACCAACTATGGGTGCATCAATGCTATTAGAAGGATTACTTGTTGAGGTTTCTAGTGCTGAAAATTCCGTATTTTTTAAAGCTGTAGAAGCCGAGGTCTCAGGGGCTTGAGCCACCAATGGTTGAGTGTAGCTTATATGTGAAGTTTCTGAGAGTTTTTTAACTTTAATTTTAAAGTCACCCTCTTCAATAGCAATTTCATTTACATCACTAGCCGCAATAAGATCAATAATCTTTTTTACTAATTTTAAGTCCATAATAGATATTTAGCTCTTTATAAATTAATGTAGGATTTGGTAAGGAAGACCAAATATAATGTCGGTTTAGTCCATTACCGGTGTGTGTTTATAAACGACTTACTAAAAGTAACTTCGTTTAGATAGTTAATTCTATTTTGCACGTTCCAAGTAGGTTCCATTCCTAGTATCAACTTTGATTAATTCACCCTCATTAACAAAAAGAGGTACATTAACAACAGCCCCTGATTCTAAAGTAGCTGGCTTAGAACCACCTTGAGCAGTATCACCTTTAACGCCTGGATCTGTTTTTTCTACTTTTAATGCTAAGTGGGCAGGTGGTTCTGCGTAGAGAACTTTTTCGTCGTCGGCATTAAATAAAATAGTACAATTTTGGCCTTCTATTAAATATTCTTTGCGTTCTACTTGATGGGGGAATACTGGAATCTGCTCAAATGTTGCGTTGTTCATGAAGTAGTATGATTCGCCATCGTTATATAAGTACTGATATTCTCTAGATTCAACTCGTACAGCTTCTGTTTTTTCGCCAGAACGCCATGTTTTATCAATATTTTTCTCGTTTAAAATACCTTTTAGTTTAGTGCGTACAAATGCGGGTCCTTTACCTGGTTTCACATGTTGAAATTCAGTAATGGCGTATAATATGCCATCTAAATTTAAAACCATTCCATTTCTGAAATCGGCGGTAGATACTTTGGACATCTAATACAGTTAAATTTATAGATACTTAAAAATAAAGCTACTTAGCCTGACTAACAAGTTTTGAGAGAATTAAACTCTATAAGAAATTACTGATGATATTATATGCTATTGCAGCAGGGCAAATTACATACAAAAACACAGGCCATACTTTAGCAAATAGGCTTTCTTTGATCCTTGGGAAGCCGTGTTCAAGCTCATTGAATGCTTGTTCTTTTTTCCAGACAAAGGCTATGAATAAACAAATTAATAATCCTCCAATAGGTAGTCCTAAGTCACTAAAGATATAACTGAAACTGCCAATTAGATTTGTTCGGAATGCTATAATTACTGAAATAATAGTAACGCCAAGTCCTACAAACCAAGCAGACTTTGAGCGTTCGATTTTATACTCATCGATAACATAGGATACCGGTACTTCTAATAATGATATAGTTGATGTTAAAGCGGCGATACTCAACAATAAGAAAAAGACTACACCAAGAGTTATACCAATAACCCCCCCAATTGTATGAAAGAGAGCTGGTAGAATTTGAAATACTAAATCAGTACTTGATGCAAGTTGATCACCCACAAATATTTCTATTCCAGCGCTTCTTGCAACATACATTGCAGGTATGATGAGAAGCCCCGCCAAGAAAGCTATCCCAACATCCGCTAATGTTACAAATGCAGCTAATTGTGGAATATTTTCTTTTTTACTCAGATAAGAACCATAAGTAATAAGTGCACCCATTCCTAACGACAATGAGAAGAAAGCTTGACCCATAGCAGAAAAAATTAAATCTGTAGTAATGCGCGAAAAATCAGGTAATAAATACTCTCTAACCCCCTCCATTGCTCCATCCTGTGTGAACACATAAAGAATCATTGCAATAATAATTCCAATAAGCAGAGGCATCATTGTTTTTGTAGCCTTTTCGATACCTTCGCTAACTCCACCGGTAATAATCTTAATGGTAGCCAGCATGAAAATCACAGCTAATAAAGCGTTTTTCCATCCATTTCCTGTATTAGTTAGTAATTCAGCCATTTGATTCCAACCTAAGAAATAAAAAATTTCTTCAAATGCATAGCCAAATGCCCATCCAGCAATTACAGAATAGAAGGAGAGGATCATAACTCCACAAATCACACCCCAAAGTCCAACAAGAGGAAAGAATTTATTGTCACTTAAGACTTTAAATGCTCCAACCGGATTACGTCTAGATGCTCGTCCAATACTCAATTCGGAAACCATTACAGGAAAACCAATTAAAAATGTGCATAGCAAATAAATAATAAGGTATGCGGCTCCACCTTCTGTAGCTACCTTAGTTGGAAAGCCCCAAATATTACCTAAACCAACAGCAGACCCAGCCGCAGCTAATATAAAACCTAATCTTGAATTCCAGGATCCTCTTTCAGTTGAAGTTTGTGTAGCCAATGAAATCTCCTTTTTAAATGATTATGTTGAGTTAATATTGTCTTATAATGTAGAAATTTCTGTTAAAAAGTGTTCAGTGTACTAATGAGCGCTTTTGTCGTAAAAGGACTCCTGCGGAATAGGGTACCAAATAATTATGTTCTACATACTTTCCATTTGGTACAAGTTTCTCAGTCACTAATAGTTCCCATTTACCATCTGGTAGAATAATCTCATACGACTGGTTTCTATTACAATTAATAGATATAAAATAAGTGTATAGACTATCAGTAGATTCACCATCAATTGAAAAAGTTATATGTAGTGGATCTTGATAAACCTTAAAAACTATTGCTTCAGGAGAAGATTTTCTTAGGGCTTTTTCCGATTTTCTAAGTTCGATTAACCGCTTATAGTATTCAAAAACTCCGATTGAGCTGTCTTTTTTATCAAAATCTATGTAATTCACATTACTGTCTTTGTTATAAGAATCATGATCGTAGACCGCATCTTGATGAATTGTAGCATGTTCTAAGACTTTACTTCTTGCCAACTCCTGACCCGCATGTATCATACAAACTCCTTGGCTTACAAATAGCATAAACCCTGCTAATTTTTGCAAACGAAATACATCCTCTTCGGTCCCATCTTCAATAGTATGCTCATTTTCGAATTCCTGGGACGCATTACTATTTACATGTTGATGGTTTGGATTATGTTTTAATGCCAGACGTATAAAATCACCTAATGTGTAGCCATCATGACTCTCAACATAATTTACTGAATGGGATGATTTATGATATAAACCATGTTCATCTCGTAATAAAGTACCTCTAAAAAGATTTTCAATAGTATACCGGTGCACACCCTGGGGCCACTCACCAAATAAAATCCCTCTTTGATGAAATGGATCATAGCCTTTAAATGTATTTCGAAATTTATCATTCCAAGAAGACCAATTACGTTCAGAAAAACCAGTGGGCTTGTATTCACCTCCCCATGGTTCAGCAATAAGTGTTACACCTGGATGAATATTACGAGCTAAAACAGTTAATTCATCAACACATGCCCAGTCTAGTATACCAGCTAAATCGAATCGAAAGCCATCTACTTTGTATTCGGTGAGCCAATGCTTTATGGATGAAAATATCAGATTCTTTGTTGCTTCTTTAGATGAGTCCAAATCATTACCTGTCCATGAATCATTATGATAATTTCCCTGATGATCTAATCGATAGTATCCACCTTTATCGGTGTATTTTAGCGGATTTAAATCGTATTGTGATGCATGATTATACACCACATCCATGATGACCGCTATACCTTCCTGATGGCATGCTTTAATGAGTGATTTTAATTCATGGTCAACGTTTGTATTTAATCCTATATGGGTTAAATGTTCCGTTGTAGCTCCTGATGCATACAGAGTTTCTGGAGCATGGAAGAATGAAGTCATATAACCCCAGTAATTAACAAAGGTTGGGTTCCATGTATTTTTCAACCCACTTTCTATACGAGTATTGAAGGGGGGTTCGTAATAGGCAAATTTTTGAAGGGGTAGAAATTCAACTGCATTTATACCTATGTTTTTCAGATGATGTAAACCGCCTACTCTAGCCTCGATAAAATCTATATATGAACCACGATTGTTCGATTTTGCAGATGAATGAGCTACTAAATCTTTTAAATGAGCTTCGTAAATAATTAAATCACTTGGGTCTTCAATTAATACACGTGTACTATTACCCCAATCAAATGGAGTAGGGCGTTTTATTAAAGCTTTATAAAACCCTAAATAATGAAGGGTATTAGCAACATGATGGGCATAAGGATCAGCGATTTCATGATCAGTAGCTTCGAAAAATGATGAATTAGTAGGTCCTTTAATAGAATAAGTGTACCAATAGTTTTCCCACTCAAATCCAACTTTAAAATATTGCCAGATACCATCATTATTACGCTGCATAGGTATTCGTATAATGGCATCCTGATCATACCTTTGATATAAACATAAACTTACTTTTTGAGCTAATGGAGCGCGCAGAGCAAAATTAATACCATCTGCATTAAACGTGCATCCAAGTTTATATGTAGAATTAATTGACAAAATAGTGGACTAATAATCCCGAATTTAAGATATAATGCTTCCTTCTTCTGCCTCGGATTGTACAAAATGCAAACTACCATCTGGTGACTCAGCCATAAGTATCATACCTTGACTTTCAATTCCCATTATTTTGCGACTTATTAAGTTACATACAACCGTAACTTTTTGGCCAATTAATTTGTCTGTATTTACGTACTCTTTTATGCCAGAAAGTATCGTTCTTTTTTCAATGCCAATATCTACCTTAAAGGCAAGTAGTTTATTAGACTTAGGTACTTCTTGTACTTCCTTTATGACACCCACTCTAAGATCAAGATTCATGAAATCCTCAAATTGAATGGACTTTTTCAGAATAGGGTATTCAACCTTGGGTTTATTTAATTGATCCTTTAAGCTATTTTGTAATTTGTCTAGTTCTAGCTGTATAGATGCATCCTCAATTTTTTGAAATAGTAAGGAAGCAGGTCGTAATGATTGCCCTATACTTAGCATTGATGAGGATATATCAGCCCATTTAATTGATTCTTCTAAACCGATTTGACGCCTTAATATCATCATACTTTCGGGTAATACAGGCTCCATCAGTACCGATAGTGCAGCAACTACTTGAATACTAACATGTAGTGAATTAAAACAAGCATTTACGTTGTTTTTTCGAGTTTTCCAGGGCTCGCTATCTGTAAAATATTTATTTGCTAAACGAGCTAATTGCATACCTTCTTGCACAGCTTCTCTAAATCTAAAATGTTCATAAGCATGTTCAATTTTATGCTTTTGTATGGTTATGGCCTCAAGCATTTCTTGATCTAACGGTTTAGGATCAAGCAATGGTGGTACTTTGGAATCGGCATATTTTTCGATAAAAGTGCTCGCGCGGTTTACGAAATTACCTAAAACAGCAACTAATTCATTATTAACTCTGTTTTGGAAATCTTTCCAAGAAAAATCTGAATCTTTCGATTCTGGTAGGCTCACCCCCAAAGCATAACGTAAATAATCGCTTTCAAAATGTTCCAAATAATCATGAAGCCAAACAGCCCAACCCCTAGAAGTAGATAGTTTCTTACCCTCAAGGTTTAAAAATTCATTAGCTGGTACGTTTTCAGGCAGTATAAAGTTACCGTGTTCCATGAGAATTATTGGGAACATGATGCAATGAAAAACAATATTATCCTTTCCAATAAAATGATAAAGTCTAGCCTTGTCATTCTTCCAATAGTTTTTCCAAGCTTCAGGTTTATTGGATTTCATAGCCCATTCTTTGGTAGCGGATATATATCCAATAGGTGCCTCAAACCAAACATAGAGAACTTTGCCATCGGCTCCCTTTATAGGAACGGGAACCCCCCAATTGAGATCTCTAGTTGCCGCTCTATCATTTAGGCCTTCTTGTAACCAACTTTTAATTTGACCCATTACATTGGGTTTCCAGTCTTCACGAGTCATTATCCAAGATTCTAGTTTATTCTGCATTTCACCTAAAGGCATATACCAGTGTTGGGTTTCTTTGCGAATAGGGGTTTTCCCACTAATTGAACTTATTGGGTTTATTAACTCTGATGGATTAAGGCTATTACCACATTTTTCACATTGATCTCCATAAGCTTCAACGTATCCACATTTTGGACATTCACCCTTTACATATCTATCAGGTAAGAACATTTGGGTTGATTCATCATAAAACAACTCTTCAGATTTAACCTTAAAAAACCCCTTTTCATTTAATTCGGTAAATATTTCTTGTGAAGTATTGTGGTGTATACTGCTACTGGTACGACTGTAATGGTCAAACGAAATGCCCATTCTTTTGAAAGTTTCTTTATTCCATTCGTGATATCGATCTACAATATCTTGTGGAGATACACCTTCTTTTTCTGCTGCTATGGTGATGGGTACTCCGTGTTCATCTGATCCACATATGAATAAGATGTCTTCGCTTTTCAATCGATTATATCGAACAAAGAAGTCTGCAGTCAAATAAGCACCAGCTAAATGACCCAAATGTAGAGGTCCGTTTGCATATGGCAGGGCAGAGGTAACTATAATTGGAGATGAATGAGTAGACATAATATTATTTTTTGCTCAAACATAAAGATAAGGAAGCTAAAGGATAATTTGGTAATTAGTCCAAGTAGTATTCAATTTCTAAGGAATATTCTCCCGAAAGTTGCCTAAAAATTTCTAAGCGATAACTTGGGAACTTAGTCTGCCCTAAAGCAAGCTCTTGAATAACTCTATTACTAAGCATGTACGATTGTACATGTTTTCCATATTTTTTGATTAATCTTTCCTTAAGAGGGTCAAAAAACTTTTTTTTAGCTTCTTTTATGATTTTTTGTTCTTTTTTTGACTTAGCATAATCTTCAGAGGTAAAGGGAATGTTGGCCGGCTTCGACGAATTTAAACCTTCTTTGACAGCCTCCTCTAATGCTAGTGATAGTTCTTTTGAGATTTCATCCCGTATGGTACTTTTCCTTAATAAGTAATGCACTGCGCGTTCATTATTCCAATTTTCAATTAAGTAATGTTTTTGAGTTAATAATTTTAGGAAATTATTTTCTATGATTTTAAAAGGGGGTTTGCCAAGTTTTTTAGCTTGCTTATCTCTCCATTCAAATAGTTTTTTAAACATATAGCCTTCAATTTCATTCAGACCATCCAAATCTTTTGGTTTTATAGCAATCTTATTCAGGTTCTCATCTTGTAAATTTTCCAGTGAATAAACCCAATCGTTTTCTTGTTCATACCAAGTATAACGGTCTTTTGATTGTAATTCAGTCACTATAGAGTCTCTGAGTTCAAATAAGTACTGAACATCTTCGCAGGCATATTGTATTTGCTTTTCTAAAAGAGGTCGGGTTAACCAATTACTCGTTTGACTAGCCTTACTAGTTTGAACGCCTAGTCTCGATGAAATTTGCTTAACTAGAGATTGTTTAGGTGTATTGATCAAACTCAAGCCTATATCCAAGTCTCTAACGGTAGTAACATCACAGCCCAATGATCGCAACAAACGAAAATCTTCACCAAATGAAAAACATACAATTGTGCGCTTAGAATCCTCCAGGTATGCAAAAAATTCCTCTAAAGAGGTATCTAGGAGAAGAGGATCAATAATATAACAGGTGGAATCCACCTGACATTGTATTAAGCATAGTTGAAAACCATAACCATATCGATTTCTATCAAATTCTAAATCTAAGGCCACTTCATTTGTCTGATAAAGTTCTGATAGAAATGCCTGATAAACCGGAAGAGTTACAATATATCGGATAGAATTTAGATTATTCATCTGCCGCCTTTAGGCTATGAGAGAGGAACCATTGATACAAGTCATCCCCGGAATAGACTCGTTTCCAAGCATCATGTCCAAGATCTTCATGGATAGTAAATTGTACCTTTGTGTGGCCCAATGACTCAAGCATCGCCATACCTTTATAGAAGAATTTTTTTTCAATGGTAAGGTCTTTACCACCAGCAAAAACCCAAATTGGTAGATTATGTTGAGCAATTTGAGGAATAAGTTGAGGATGGCCCCATGCTACAACAGGGGCAATTGCAGCAAATTTATCAGCGTATTTACTTCCTAAATACCAAGTCCCAAAACCTCCATAACTAAGTCCTGTTAAATAAATTTTATTTGAATCTATCCGAAGTTCATTTTGATTTTTTTCAAGTATTACTAATAGATCTTCCTCAAAACGATTCCATCCATCGTCAAATAAGGGTAATTGTTCTGGAAATACCTCCACCATGGATGAACTTTGAATTGGAGGCCCATCAAAATAAGGGGTACGTTTAGGCACTCCATAATCCAATCTCTTTGGTACTTTTGAAAGTGATCTATTCTCCAAATAAGTTATACCTAGTGTATCTCTACCAAACATTGGTAATTGTGGTACAATGAGTACAAATGGTAGGTTTTTTTTCATTACCCAAGCTTCAAATAAGGGTCCATGTATACGAGTATAGGCTAATTCATCAATACCATCTCCACGTTCTCCATCTCCATGTAAGAAGAGAATAGCAGGCCATTTTTTTGTTTCTTGACTATAATATCCTTCAGGCAAATAGACATAATATTTTCGTTCGGAATTATCCAGCGGACTGATGTAAGAATATTGATTAAGCTCTACTGTTGAAACGAATTCTTCACAGTTCACAACTAACCCAACAAATAATAAAGTAAGATATAAGTAAGTCTTCATCATATTATTTATGTTCGTGTAAATAAGGGCCAATAGTTTGTTTCCAAATCTGATAGCCGGCTCTATTCATATGTAGGCTATCTTGTAAATATATACTAGAAAGTGGTTTACCATTATCACCTAACATTGGATACCATATATCTACGTAAGTAAACTGTTCATTTTCATGCGCATAATTGGCAAAATATGAATTAAGTTTATCATAGGATGGTTTTAAGCTCCAGCGTACAGGACTAGGTTTAACTGATAAAATAATGACTCTAGTCTCAGGTAGTTCATGTGTTAAATAAGTATATAGCCCACTTGCTGTTGCAAAGATTTCATCCACACTATTACTCCCAGTAACATCATTATCACCCTCATAAATAACTACAATATCAGGGGTATATTGTCCAATTAACTGATCTCGATAGTGAAAAAGTTCGGCATAAGTTGATCCTCCAAATCCTGTGTTTAAAATGGTGAACTCTGGAAAGTCATACGATAAACTTGTCCAAAACCTAATGCTAGAACTTCCTGTAAAAACAGCTAATGGCTTTTTTCTCTTGTTATTTGTTAGGTGTGAATCAGTCCAATCAACAAGACTATATTCAGCATATCGCTTTACAATAGTATTTACTTCGTTCTGAAATCGTTCAAGGTTTTGTGCAGAGAGACCATTTACAGTTGTAAGGAAAGAAATGAGAAAAAAGTGCCAAAATATTTTTTTCATGGGTAAATCAATATTTTTAATGAATTGAGCAAATTGACACTTTATCTACTCGATATCAAATATTCTTTAAAATTAGAATATTTATTACTGAGACTTATAATATTCTCTTCCTTGGTATTCACTTGAATATGACTGGGCATAAGAACTTGATCTGGTATTACTGCTTCTACTACCTCTTTAAATTTGATTGGGTGAGCTGTCTCTAATATTATATTTATTCCCTTTTTTGGTGCCATTGATAATGCTTTGTACCCAATTGCACCATGAGGGTCAAGCATGTACTTATACTGTTTATAAACTTGGTCAATAGTCTGTAAGCAGTCTTGATCTGAAAAACTTGCGCCAGTAATATCAGAGGACATCTTTCTTGAATCAGATTCGTAGAGTGAATCAATCCTGCGAACATTACTGGGATTACCAACATCCATAGCATTAGATAGGGTGGCTATACTTGGTTGAGGCGAATAACTACCAGTTTTTAAATACTTTGGAAAACTATTGTTTGCGTTAGAAGCGGCTATAAAGTGATTAATTCGCAATCCCATTCTTTTAGCTATCAGTCCGGCTGTCAGGTTACCATAATTTCCACTTGGTACTGAAACATTCACAACTAAATTGGGAGTAGGGGTATAATCTTTTTTAAGTTGTGCTATTGCCCAAAAATAATATACCATCTGCGGTAAAAAGCGGGCTACATTAATTGAATTGGCAGAGGTTAAATTGTATTCATCTTGTAATTCTCTGTCCAAGAATGACTTTTTAACCAAGTTTTGACAGTCATCAAAAACTCCATCAATTTCAATTGCTTGAATATTTTTTCCTAATGTTGTCATTTGTCTACGTTGAAACTCGCTTACTTTTTCCTTAGGATAAAGAACAATCACATCTACATTGGGTACTTCATAAAATCCATGAGCAACAGCACTACCTGTATCTCCAGAAGTGGCTACTAAAACGGTGATTTTTCGTTCATTTAAGGTTGCAAAATGACCTATGATTCTGGCTAAAAAGCGGGCTCCAACATCTTTGAAAGCTAAAGTTGGGCCATGGTATAATTCTAAACTATATATCTCATCATGTATTTGGTTTAGGGGGATTGAAAAGGAAAGTGTTTCATCTACAATATCCTTGAAAATTGATTCATTTATTTCTGAGCCCACATATGGACTAAGTACTTGAAACCCAATTTCTGCTAAACTAAGCTCCGATAGTTTATTGAAAAATGATTGCGAAAGTAGGGGTATCTGCACAGGCATAAAGAGGCCTTTAGAATCTGGTAAACCTTTGAATACAGCTTCTTCAAAATTCGCAATGAGTGATGGATTATCCGTACTTAGATAGTTCATATTCTTTTAATAATTATTGGATTACTTGACAACCCATTTTATTTATTTTGGATAGATATACATCGCAACTGATAAGATTTTGCATATATAAAGATTTAAGTGAATCTGCTAAGTTTTTCGCTACCTCCATAGAATCGGTTAAAACAAAGATAGATGGTCCAGATCCAGAAATACTACACCCAAGTCCACCCATTTCTCTGGATATAATTTTTACCTGTTCATACATTGGAATTAGCATAGATCGAGTGGGCTCAGCGACCACATCATGTAGTGAATGACCAATAAGTTCAAAATTTTCCTGGGCTAAGCCTGCTACTAACCCTCCTACATTAGCCCATTGGGTTATTGCTGTCTTTAGTGATATGCTTTTCTTCATGATACGTTTTGAATCCATCGTTTTTACTTCTACATGTGGATGCACAACAGTAACAACTAATTCTTCTGGGTAATGCAAGTTCACAACCCGCAATGGTTCATAACTTTGGATCAATGTAAAGCCTCCCAATATAGAGGGTGCGACATTATCTGCATGTTCTGCTCCAGAGGCTAAGGCTTCTCCTTTCATCGCAAACGGAATAAGATCGTGGCGAGTAAAAGGAGAACCTAATAATTCATTTAATGCTACTACTGCCGCAGCTGAGGAGGACGCACTAGAGCCAAGGCCACTTCCGGCAGCCACTTTCTTGGTAATAGTGAAAGAATATCCATTTTCTTGCTTTACTTCCAGGCAATTCAATAATGCCTGAGCCGCAACAGTGCACACATTTTTTACTGGATCAAATGGAATATTATTAGCACCAATAATTGATTCAATAAAAAGCCCAGGAGTCGAAATTTCTTTAACATGTACAATATCGCCAACATCACATAATGCAAAACCGAGTATATCAAAGCCGCTTCCTACATTAGCGACGGTGGCTGGGGCAAATACTGAACAATTCTTCATATGTATTCCTTATTAATTTAAGCGTCAGCAATACGTAATAGATCTGCAAATATACCTGATGCTGTCACTGCCGATCCAGCACCCGCACCTTGGACTATAAGCGGTTGATCAGGATATCTTTTTGTATAAAATAAGACCATGTTATCCTTTCCTTTCAGGTTAAAAAAGGGATGTTCTGCAGAAAATGCTTTCAAACCAATCTCAGCATACCCTGATTCCTTGTCAAATGAAGCTGTAAATTTGAGCTTTTTGTTTTGATCAATGGCCTCTCTATATAATTGCAAGAAATGATCTTCGTACTCAATTAAGAGTTGATATAATTCATCTAGTGTTTGAGCTTCTAAACATTCAGAAGGTAAGAAAGATTGATTTATAATTTCATCTAATTCTAACTTATGCCCACTTTCTCTGGCTAGAATGAGAATTTTTCGTTGAACGTCAATTCCACTTAAATCTATTTTAGGATCAGGCTCGGTGTATCCTTCATCTCTAGCACTCTTAACGACTTCTTGGAAAGGTATTGTAGTGTCATAATGGTTAAACAAAAAATTAAGGGTTCCACTTAATACAGCCTCAATTTTATTAACTTTGTCACCACTTTTAAGCAAATCGCTCGCCGTTGAAATAATCGGCAAGCCTGCGCCAACATTAGTTTCAAATAAAAATCGAGCATGATATTTAGTAGCTGTTTTTTTTAAATCCAAATAATGTTCAAAGTTAGAGGAACATGCAACTTTATTAGGAGTTACTATAGAAATGCTCTGCCGTAGAATAGATTTATAATAAGAGGGTACATCATTGGATGCTGTGCAATCAATGAAAATACTATTGCGTAAATTCATTTCAACCATTTCGGTATAAAATGAGTCCATCGACATAGAGATCCCATTTTCAACTAATAATTTATGACTTGCTGGCATTTCTATACCGTTTGAATCAAACAGCATGCTGCGCGAATTTGCTAGTCCACAAAGGCGGATATCAATTTTTAATTCCTTGGATAAAAAATCTTTTTGCTGTTGTATTTGGTCTAATAATGTTTTGCCGACATTACCTATACCAACTAAAAATAAATTATATTTTTTTGTGTCCGACAAAAAGAAACTCTCATGGAGTGTGTTTAATGCTTTTTTAAGATTCTTACGATCAATAACCACAGATATATTTAGCTCTGTAGATCCCTGAGCAATAGCTTTTACATTAATTCCATTATGAGAAAGTGCATCAAATAAAGTGGAGCTAATTCCTACTTGCTCTCTCATCCGGCTACCAACCAATGCAATAATAGAGAGTTCTTTTTCTACCCTGAGTCTATTGACTTTACGTTGATTAATCTCATTCAAAAATTCAGATTCAATTACATCAGTAGCATTTTCCGCTACAAACTTAGACACACCCACGGTGATGGTATGCTCCGAAGACGCTTGGGTAATCATTATAACATTGATCGAAGCTTTACTAAGAGCAGAAAACAATCGATATGAAAAATTTGGAACAGCTATCATACCCGAACCTGAGAGGGTGCATAAGGCTACTTCCTCTATACTAGAAATACCCTTTACAGGATCCTCCGCATCACTGCCATCAACCGTTATACGAGTGCCGGTATCATTGGGTAAAAAGGTGTTTTTGATGATAACAGGAATTTCTGCATCCAATACGGGTTGAATAGTAGGAGGGTAAATTACTTTAGCTCCAAAATGGGACAGTTCCATTGCTTCTACATAGGATAAACTATCAATAGTTCTTGCTCTACTTACCATTTTTGGATTGGCTGTCATCATCCCGCAAACATCCGTCCAAATTTCTAATACCTCAGCATTAGTGGCTGCAGCAATTAGAGCTGCCGTATAATCAGAGCCGCCTCTGCCCAAGGTGGTTATCTGATTTGTTGTGTTAGATGAAGCCACAAAACCTGGAAAAAGATATAGGTCATTTGAATAGTCGATTTCCTTTACTAGCAGTTCATAAGTCAACCTTGTATCCACAATTGCATTGCCAAATTGTGCGTCTGTTTTTATATAATCACGTGCGTCGCATAGTACCGTTTTTGGTATGGATTGAGATAAAAAAGAGGCTATTATGGTAGAGGATAAACGTTCTCCGAAACTCAATACTAAATCAGATGATCTTGGGGATAACTCTCCAACTAAAAATAGCCCTCTAAGGATATCTTCTAAGTCATTTAACAGAACTTTGGTCTGTGTGAGTGTTGCACTTCGTATAACTAAGGGTATAATCTCATTACAGAGTTGTAGATGCCTCTTTTCAATTTCAATAAATAAATCCGTATAGTTTTCATTGCCAGAAGCTGCTAAATGACTAATATCCGCTAAGGTATTGGTGATGCCACCTAGAGCAGAAACCACTACCACCTGTTTCTTTTTATGTAAATAATTTTTCTGGACTATATCTTTTACAAAAGATAAACTTTCAGCACTACCGACTGAAGTGCCGCCAAATTTGAGTACAATCATAGTTTTCAATTTTGAGTGAGTGGTGCGAATGTAAGAATAAATAAAAAACCGAACCTAAAAACTATGATTTAGATGTTTTGTAAATATTTAATTGCCATCCGGTTAAAAATATTTGGTTGTTCTACATTACAAACATGACCACAATTATTAACAATTTGTAGGGATGAGTGTTTATGTAATTGAACAATAGATCTAGCAGCAGATAGAAACATATGATCTTGATCGCCCATAATATATAAAAAAGGAATGCTGGTGTCTTTTTCTTTAAAGAACCTTAATAATGGGTTTAATCGTTTAGTAAGCCCAAACCATCGGAGGAATTCCATTTGATAAAGTTTTTTGGCTTCTTTAATAAATAGATTTCGCGCTTTTTTATGCCTTGATCTAGGCATTATAATCCAGGCAAATAAACTATAAAGCCACATATACGGAATGAGCTTCTTGAACCAATTTCCAAGTTGTACAAGGACTCTAGATCGTATATCGAGACGAGTTATTGCTCCACATAATATTCCTGAATGTATTCGCTCGGGGGCTATTTCAGCAATTTGTCGTATTATTATAGTTCCAAGGGAAACACCTACAAAATGAGCCTTTTCAATTCGTAAGTGATCCAAAACTTTTAATACGTCAAGGCTTACGTTCTCAAAGGTATACTCATTATTGTAATACTGCTCAAAAAAACCTTTAGATTTACCATGTCCTCTAAGATCTACCAATAATAGATTGAAGTTGGCACGAAATGCTTTTATTTGCTGAAACCATATGGAAGAACTACCACCAGCTCCATGGATAAAAACTACCCAATCTTTGTTATCGCAAATAAAATAAGTTTTGTGATATAACATACTAAAGTAAAATGATTGAGGGATTTTGACCCCAACGTTTATGATATCTTAGTCAAGGGTTATGACAACCAAATTGTCATACAATATAGTGTTTCTAATATTTTTTTACCCAACCCTTATATTAAATAGTGACTTGTTAGCTAATGAATGCTTGTCTATTTTGAGTTAGAATTTTACTATAACTTACAACAACACTATTACATGTGACGATAACTTTAATCGGTTGGATACGACTACTTTTACGACTACCAATCATTTGTTTAATAACTTTAGTGCATATTTTTTTTATTGCTCTATGCTATCCATTTAAATGGATTTCAAATTATTATGCACTCCTAGTTGGTTACATAACTAACAGTTGGGGAAGATTTATGTTAGTGTTTACTGGTGGTAGATTAGATATACAGGGCCCATTACCACAGCCTCCATTTTATCTGGCCTCGAATCACCTTAGTTATGTGGATATCTGGGTATTATTTGCGGCACTTAGAGCAACCTTCATTGCTAAACATGACTTAAAATCATGGCCAATAATGGGGTATGCCATGAAACTTACTGGGATCATATTTATCAATAGAAATAAAAAAATGGATGTATCAAGAGTAAACCAAATGATATCCAATGAATTATATAGCCCACGTGGTATTATTGTTTTTCCAGAAGGGACTACCGCACTCGGGAGTGAACTAAAACCTTATAACTCACCCTTATTAGAAATACCTGCTTCTCAGCAGTTCCCCGTTCATTCTGTGTTACTACATTATGAGGACAAGGTGGAAGGGGGAAAATCACTGCATGGATCTTCATATATCCCATGGTGGGACGAAACTACTTTTGCACGCCATTTTTTATCCTTACTTACTAGAAAAGGGTATATTGCTAGATTGTCAATCTCAACCAAAATATGGCGTAACAAATCAAGAAAAAAATTAACAGAATCCATTTTTCAATGGTCACAAGTTGAATATGAGAATCTAAAAAAAGATGCCCACTAAAAAATATTATTTTCTCAAAAGTCTACTTTTTGTTTTTGTAAGCCTAGTTCTTATATCAAATTTTCAGAATGTTTTGCAGAAACAAAATGAACACACAACTATACATTCTAATGGTTCATTTCTTGAACATACTACTTGGGAAAATAATCAAGAAGAAATTAATGACTCATTACTTATACCGAAGAAGTTAATTGTATCTTTTGGTCTGCCAGATCAAATCAACTCTAGATTAAGACAATATTTTACTTCTGATTCACTGGTCAATGGGGCTAAATATTTGATATATCCCTTATTGGGTAACAATGAAAAGGAAAAGACTCAAAGAGAATCCCTCCTTACACGAATTGAAAATAGTTCATCACTAATAATATTTGTGGCCTATAAGGAGTGGACGCATTTAGCCTTGAAAATAGGAAGCGAGACAAATGTACCAAACTTTCAATTAGTTTTACTGAATCCCACACCATTACCCGATTCTTATCTATTGGGCGGATATTATTTGAACAATCTATTTATTCAAACCTATGGTCTTTCACTGCGTGTTTTGTACCATATCATTCCTCACTTTGATAGACTGAAGCATTGGAAGGTGAAAGCTGAGAAGATTCGGCTAGTTTCGGGTTATCAGTTATCACAGGCTATGCAGCACAGCTTTGAATTATCTAAAGTTTCAAAGGTTATACGAACCCGCATTGACAATGATAATCGCTGGGTAATGAATGAACAACAACAGATTCCACTCTTAGATAACTTTGTGCAAACTTATTCCTTAGTATCAAAGGATATCATGCATGTAATGGATGAACAATCATTAGCAGAAATATTACCGATAGAATTGGCATCCTTAAACAAAATTGAATCCCAAGAATCATTTAAACTAAATTGGGATTCCACAGCTAAAGAGGAATTTATTCTTGAGAATTATGTTCGAGTTTCAGGAATTTATTTAATACTGTTAATGCTCATTATATCATTAATTTCTTTGTTTTCAGAAGATTTAGCTTGTATTTCAGCAGGGGTACTAGCTTCCAGAGGCGTACTACATTTGAGTAATGCCATATTGGCCTCAGCACTTGGCGTTATTGTATTCGACATGTTTATTTATGTATTGGGTCGAATATTTAAACGAGGATGGTTGGAAAAGATTCCATTGAAATGGATGATTACAAAAAAGGATTTAGATTATTTCACTGGATGGTTCAGTAAAAATGCTGTGGGAGTACTCTGGATAAGTCGATTCATACCTGGAAGTCGTTTTCCAGCATATTTTAGTGCTGGGCTTTGCCGATATCCATTCTTTTCCTTTATGCTTCACTTTATTGCTAGCACCCTTGTATGGGCTCCTCTTTTGGGAACCTTAGCCTATATACTAGGACAGGAAATGATGAACTACTATGAAAGTTATTATGGGTATATACCACAATTAATATTAGGGCTCGGCTTTTCGCTTTATTTTCTATTTAATTGGATTCTTCCACTAACTACCTCTTTGGGTAGGCGTAAGATTTATCGTCGATGGATTCGCCTAAAAAAACTTTATTCAGTTAAATAATAAAATTATTTTTAAGCCAAAACATTATGTAAGCTATCGATCAGCCTTTTTTTCTTTTTTTAGCAAAGAATCTCTTCAATAGGTTTTCCGCATCCGCCTCCAAAATACCTTGAATGACCTCAAATCGATGATTAAGTAATGGGTTATTATGGATATTAAAAAGGCTACCACAGGCTCCTGATTTTGAATCAGACGCCCCAAAAACAAGCCTGTCAATTTTTGACCAAATCAGTGCGCCCGCACACATTACACAAGGCTCTAGACTAACATATAATGTAGCCCCATGAAGATATTTAGACCCATTTGTCTCATAGGCGGCAGATAATGCGATCATTTCAGCATGGGCAGTGGCATCGCCGAGCGATTCTACTTGGTTATAACCCTTACCAATGACTTTATTCTCTTTGACCACAACCGCTCCAACTGGCACTTCATCCTTTTTATATGCTTGTTCAGCTAATTCTATAGCTTTAGTCATGAAAAATTGATGTTGCTGCCAAATAGGTTCATTGTTGTTCATAATTTTAATATACTTTTCTTTTATAACTTGCTAAAGAATTTTGTCACCTATGGATACAGATTACATACGTTCACATATCCGAAACATTCCTGACTTTCCAGAAGAAGGAATACAATTTAAAGACATTACCCCATTATTATTAGATGCTAAAGCAAATGAATTAACGCTCTCGGCCTTACTCGAACCGTATAAGACCTTATCAGTTGATAAAATTGTGGGTCTTGAATCCAGAGGTTTTTTGTTTGGTCCAAGTTTAGCAAAGGATCTCCGAGCAGGCTTTGTGCCCGCAAGAAAAAAAGGTAAATTACCCTATACAACAACACAAAAAGTATATGGCCTAGAATATGGTCAGGATGTTCTTGAAATGCATATCGATGCCATAAAAGCGGGAGAAAAAGTAATCATACACGATGACTTGCTTGCTACGGGTGGCACTGCAAAAGCAGCCACGGAATTGGTATTAGAGCTTGGTGGAGAAGTTATTGGATATTCTTTTATTATTGAATTAAGCTTTTTGTCGGGAAAAGATCAGCTTCTTGAAGGTATACCCATTCATTACATCATTCAGTATTAGCTATTCTTTTATCCTAACTTTTTGCTGCTACTGATAAATTTACCGGTTGATGAACTTTAAGCCAGTAGATTCACAAGTCGATGCTTTGTCAGTCAATGCATAGTTGATTTATGTAATAGCAACTCTAAAGATAGCTGTGGATTACAGCAAACCGTACCATTTTCTGGCAAACCATTCTATTCCGAGCAAAATAAAAACGATAATGAACCAAAATACCTGTCGAATAGGGTAGAAGTATTCTTCAATCAAAAGATCAACGGTTTCAAATAATCCATTCGTTCGCATACTAGATTCAAGTTCTTCTAGTTCATTAAACTCTACAAGAATACCTCCAGTCTGAGAACTAATACGACCTAAAAGTTCATTATCTCGTCTTGTGACTACAAATTCATCATTTGATTGTTGAATAATAAATTGAGCGGAACTTCTATGCATTTCAACACCATTCTTACGAACAATTGCGCTATAAGAAAAAATCCCTTCTTCATCTATGTCTATAATTCCTGTATATTCTCCAAATCCGGAGGGTGTTAACTGTATATTAAAGCGTAATTCAGATTGATTATTCGATTTTTCAGACTCAGTATATGCAGTTAATTGATTGTCCATTCCTTCAACCTGGTATTCGGAACTTTTCGGAGCAGCATCTTGGTAAATAAGTATTTCAACAGAAGCATCATTCTCAGGCTGCCCACTATCATTGAGTAATGTTGCATTAAATTCTACAGATTCATTTACAGAGTAGGTTGTTCTTGTGGTATTTATTTGAACATTATCCTCGTTGGGATTGCTATTAACCCAATAGATTATGTTTGAAAACAACTGATCAACATAATCTCGTTGAAGAATTCGCAAGCTTTGATAGAAAAGATACCAATTCCAGTGAGAAACGAGTACCATTCGGTTCGAGTTATATTGTTTTACTTGAATGGTGGGATAATTCTCTTGATCTGCAAAATAGCGAGCATTGAGTATGGCATCATGCATTGGTAACTGACTATTCAATATGCCAGATAGGGTAGGAGTTGTGCCTGTGAGCTTTGGTACATCAGCCAGTAACGGATGTTCATTTGACGTCCAGGAACTAACAAACGATGCGGACTCATCCTCAAAAGCCTCGTTGTTTAATTGAAAACGACCCACTGAATTGCTAAACCAAGGATACATTGGTTCCCATGCTGAGCTGTTCAATAGCCTTCTATCTACGGGACTTGGAATATGTAGGTAAACTAGTGGTTTAGATAAGAGATCAAATCCAGCCTTTTCTTTTAGATCAAGAACATCTACCCAGGGTTCTCCATGAATAATAATCACATCTGCTTCTATTTCTGAGTTCAAATCCGATTCTAAAAATTGACCATTTTGCTGCAGTGTTAAGGTATGTAAGCGTATTTGAGGGTTGGTAGCCATGATATCTCGTATCATTCGAATATCGGGATGCACCTGGTTGGCTATGTGCACCACATCGATCTGATCGTCAACCACCTGTACCGACGAACGCAGCTCATTATTCATAAGGGTCCACTCATTTTCAAGTTCTTCAATGGTAAAATTGAACGATTGTAAGCCTGTCTCTTTCAAAGTTACCCGGAAAGGGTGAAGAATACGTTCATCATTGGATGAAATGAATAATATCGTAGTGTCTAGTATGTTTCCCATCGCATCACGCATAGATAATATTACCCTTTTATGAACATAACCATCTGCTTGAACGCTAACCAAGAATTCATGTGTAGTATTCAAATAGCCAAGGCTATTACGTTGTACGTCTACAATGGAAACATCTTGAACACCATTTGTATCACCCATTGCAATCACATAAAATGGTAGCCCTGTTAATTCCGCTTCTATACTCGCATCTATAGTCGATTTATGTATTCCATCAGTGACTAATAACACTCCTTGAAAATCCTCTTTCAACGTTTGCACCTGCTGAATTGCTTGGGTTAATCGAGAGTCTGAGTCGGTAAGATCTAGACTATCAATCCTAGAGGAGGGTCGTAAAAAATTACCAAATTGATACCACTCAACATTAAGTTGAGGCTCTAGTTGTTGCAGTTTTTTCAGCACATTTCTATAGGTTGAAGCACCCTTATATTCTCCTTTTATAAGATTCATACTTTCCGAACTGTCAAGGAGAATCATTACATTTTGTGGTGATTTTTTTAAATCACTACTAAAGAAAATGGGATTCAATAAAAGTAGAAATAGAATGGTAATGCTAAAGCATCGCAGCAAGGTTAAACCTACTTTTTCTTTGGCACCTAATTTTTTGTTTTTAGAGTAACTGCGCCAGATTAATGCAATACAACTTAGCCAAATAAGCAATATTAAATAGGCTGGAAAACTATGTTGAAAGCCAACAAATTCCATGAATACTTTATTAGAGTATACTCAAAATTTTATCTATAATATCTACTGAACTTAAGCCCTGCGCTTCTGCAGTGTAATTGGGTATAATTCTATGCCTAAGAACAGGAACAGCAAGAAATTTAATGTCTTCCTCGGTAATGTTGAATCGTCCTTCAGACATAGCTTTAGATTTGGCTGCTAAAATTAAATATTGAGAAGCCCTAGGCCCTGCCCCCCAACTCAAATACTCATTTGCAATACTATTATTCTTAGATTTATTATTGTCAGCGTTGGGTCGAGTACAATTGACCAAAGAGACCGTATAATCCAGTACCGATGAAGGTATGGGTACTTCGCGAATTAGTTCCTGATACTGCAATATATCATCTTTATTCATTTGAGCCTGACTATTAACAGTGGATGAGCTTGTGGTTTGGATGATAATTTGTTTCTCCTGATCAAATGTTGGATAATCTACCCATAGCTGAAACATAAACCGGTCCAATTGTGCTTCAGGTAGTGGATAGGTGCCTTCTTGTTCAATAGGATTTTGTGTGGCTAAAACAAAGAAGGGTAAGTCTAGTTCATAACTTTTGCCTGAAGCAGTCACATGATACTCTTGCATACCTTCAAGTAGAGCTGATTGTGTTTTCGGAGGTGTTCGGTTAATTTCATCAGCTAATAAAATATTGGAAAAAATAGGACCTTTTATAAATCTAAAACTTTTTGTTCGTGCTTCTTTGTTTTCTTCAATGACCTCTGTTCCAGTTACATCTCCTGGCATTAAATCGGGGGTAAATTGAATCCGGTTAAAATTCAAATCCAAAGCTTCTGAGAGTGTTTTAATAAGCAGTGTTTTAGCCAATCCAGGAACTCCAACTAATAGGCAGTGTCCCTTTGAAAAAAGACTTAAGAGCAGTAAATCTATTATATCCTCCTGCCCGACAATCACTTTTTGAATCTCAGTTTTTAGAGCACCAAATTTTTGCGAAAAGGCTTGTGCTTTTTCTACTGAATCGACTTTTTGAGTCATATCAAACTAGTCATGATTATTAAAATTGAGGAGTTACTGGAGAATTGGGTATGCCAATACGATATTCTATATATACCTCATCACGAAGTTCTTCAACCCATTGCGAATACATTCGCAATTGTTTTTGTTGAAGAGCTATGTTTCGGAGTCGTTCAAAATCTTGATCCATATTTGCTACATGTTCTTCGATACGCTGGTCTAAACGGATTATTCTATAGGCACGACCACCTTTGGTTGAATTAAGTGTAAAAGCCCTGGGTTCTGATATATCTTTTACATTTTCCAATAATAATACGGTACGATAGAGGTTTGCATCTAATCTACTTAGAGGGATATACCGTTCTCCCGTTTCAGGGTCAAGAACCTTACCACCAGTTACTTTTGTGATAGGATCATGACTTCTTGTTCGAGCTAAGATTGAAAATTCTAAGTCAGGTATTTCTATTAGGCTATCTCTAATACTTACTAACTGACCAATAGCAACTTCATCATCCTGTTCTTCTGCATTTACAGATATTAGTATGTGACGAGTCTCAATTTGATCTCCAATACGTCTAATTAATTCTATCAAATGATAGCCATATTCTGTTTCAACCACTTCGGATATTTGTCCAGGGGTTAATGCAGAGGCAGCGGCTGAATATTCAGACACCAACTCGTTAAGTCCCATTAAAGGCAGCAATCCTCCTCTTGGACCAGATGGACCATCACTGTGACGTCTAGCCAAATCTTCGAGCGGAATACCATGTATTAATATAGAATCTCGTAAGCTTACTGCAAAAAAATAGGCCGCTTCTTTGGCATCATTTTTTGCTGGTGGTATTATAACTATTTGAGAAAGTGCTACTTGTTCAGGTATGGTAGGGAGACTGTCTTTAGGAATACTTTCAAAAAATTCAGCCACTTCTGGTCTGGTTATAGTGATACTAGATAAATAGGTCTGTCTAACCTGTTCGGTAGTCATTTGTTCTCTGAAATCTTCGCGAAATTCTTCGCGAAGTTGTATAACAGGTTTTCCAAAAACGCGTTCTAAAGCCTTTTCTGATCCATATTGCATTATAAGCTGTTGAATGCGTTGATCCATGGCTCTATTAACACGTTCATTTGGTATTGTAACAGAGTCAATTTTAGCCTTTTGGAGCAAAATAAGGTTTTCAATAGTGTTTTCAAGAAAGCTATACCAAAGAGCTTCACTAAAAAGAATATTCTGTCCATATCTTCGATTTTGTAATATATAGGTTCGAACATCAGAATCGATATCAGACTTCAATATTACACGATCATTTACCTGTGCTATAATTTGATCAATAGGTCTTGACTGTGCATTTGATATATTTTGAGCCCATGCAAATGTAGGGTAAACTAAATATAAAAGTGTTACAACGAAAACTGCCCCAATAAGTCGTTTGGTTGAGCGATTAGTATAGTTTTTGAATTCGTACATAGATTCAATTGGGTAAATTTATTTCTATCTCGTTATTCGCCTCTGCCTGAAGATAGAGATTCTGTTGATAGCTTTTAAAACTAGTACGTTTTTTTTCTAATAAGAGCCAATCTTGGATTTCTGATAGCAGCCACTCTAAATCTGGGTGTTCTCCTTTTGATTTCTCCTCTAAAAGTTGAACAAAATGATATTCATTCCCAACTTTTTGGATCACTGAAATTTCACTCAACCCTATTCTCTGTAAGTATCTATTCATCACAGGAGAGTCGTACGCTGCTCTTGAAATTGGCCAAAAACGTTCGGAATGGTCAAGGGCATATTCAGGTTGAAGTGCATATTTTCTAACGACTTTCTCCCAATCAATTCCCCTTAAAAGTTCTTGTCGGGCACTATATGCATCATTAAAGCTTGTACTTTTAAAAAAACGAAACCGTATAAATCGCTCATTTAGCAAAAAGTTATCTTTGTTATCTTGATAATAATCCCTAGCCTCGGCTAAAGAAACCTCTATATTCTGATTTAGTTCTTTAGTTATGTAATCTTTTGATACTTGCAAAATATAATCTTCTTTAAGCTCGTTTATTTGGCTTAATACCTCTTCATCCTGATGGATACGTAACCGATATGCCTCTTGTAACAATATCCTATCTTGAATCCACTGCTGAGTAAAGGTAGTCATAACATGAGTTGAGTCTGCAAATGCAAATTGTTGTGAAGGTATTTTATTTAATAAGTCAGATCGTAATAAAACATCATTGTTTACCTTTGCTATTATATACTCATCACTTGAGCTCTTGAAATCACAATTCAAGAGTACCAAGATCAGTAGTAAAGGTGAAATGTGATTTAATTTCAACGTTTTAAAGTTTATATTCAGTTTTAACCATTGATTAATATCCGATTTATAAAACGGTTAATTTATCTCAGATAACCTGAATTTTTCGCTAATGATTTCTGGAAAAGCTTGAATTTGATATTTGTCTCTAAGTCGTCGCAACCAATTTTGTTCACGTATTGGTTGATAATCCGATAATAAACGATTGAATGCTTCATCAAAGGTCATTTTTCTAGCCGGTAAGACATCGTTTAGTACAAAAAATGCCTTTCTGTTGTTATAAGTGAAGTATTCACTAATTTTCCCCGTTTCCATTTCAGCTAATCGGGTAAATGGTTCACCCTCAAATATTCCTGTTGAATCGGACATTACTGCTACTGGATAATCATTAACTCTTAGGCTATCTGGATGCCCACCTAGGGAAATAAAGTCCTCTGCTTTTTTAAGGGTTGAATCATATCTAGCAGAGACAAGGTGATAGTAGTAGCGTGTTTCAAATTGGTAATCGGTGTCATTATTAAAATAACGGTTCATTAAAAGGGTAGAGTCAACAGTTACGCTACTCCATACTGAGTCTTCATTGATTTGATATACTACAAGACCTCTATGATAGGAGTCGGTTTGTTCAGAAAACTCTGGAAATACGTTTAATGTAAAATTTAATAGTTCAGAATCTAAAAAATATTCTTGATAGTCACTAAACCAACTTGGCTGTACCTGGTTTAGCTCCTTATCAGAGTATTTATCTATAAGGTAGCCGTAAAAATCAGTTGCTGTTGCGATTCTACCTTGAAAAATGAATAAGGTATCTTGCGAAAAACTATCCGCTACATCATATACCTGGACAATAGGCAATGAATCTAAAGCGGATAAGGTATTAATAATTTCAGTTATGAGATTTGTGTTAATACTAAGATTGTATTGCTCAGATAACCAATTTATTACAAATCCATTACTTCGCTCAAAGTTAGAACTTTTATCCAATTCCTGATTTAAGAATTCATCCTTTGCTGCCTCATTTTTAAATGTCTGAACGGAATCAATTCGAAAAATATGAATACCATATATACTCTCGATTGGTTTTGAATATGGGAGGGTAGAATCTAGGTTCATTACAGAATCAATAAATGCTTTATCATATCTACTACTATAAGATACCCAACCAATATTTCCTTCATTAGATATGGATGCTCTATCTTCTGAAAATTCGACAACTAAATTCAACCATGGAGTTCCTTGTTCTAATTGTTCATGTAAATCATCCATTTTTTCAAGATCACCCTTACGAGAAATGAAAATGTGAGAAACATTTCTTGCAGGAGTGCGTTTTCTTCGCTCTTCTAAATAGATAAGGTGGTAACCAAATTGCGTGCGAACTGGCATAGATATCTCACCTTGATCAAGTGCATATAAAGCATCCTCAAAAGCCCCCACAGTTACACCCACACTAAACCATGGTAACTCACCACCCATCAACTGCCCATTTCGGGATGATGAGTACTCTTCATTTAATTCAGCAATTGTCTTAACTCCCGATAAAAATAGCTCTCTAGCTTCCATTATCTTGTTATAGGCAGCTAAGGTATCTGATGGTTGTGCATTTTGGGATAATGAGATTAAGACATGCGATGATTTTAATTCTTCACTATATCTACTTTTAAATTGTTCGAAAATCGTCGGTTTAATTTCGCGGTCTAACCAGTAAGCATATGCTGCTTGTTTTCCATACAAAGCGTATTCATCCAGGATTGTTTTATTCTCGAAATAACCTGCTTCTCGTGCTGACAACAATTTGGCTCGATAATCCAAATAAATAGGTAAAAATTCTTTTAACTCCTCGGCTGTGGGCTCTTGGTTTATACCACCTGAGAGAAAACCTTGAATTAAATCCTCATATTTAATTACCTCTGGTCCAACAGTACCTACGACAGATTCTGAAAAATTATTGTTAAGTATTTTGGGTATACTTGTACAATAGAGAGTCGTCATACTTAATGCAAAAACTATAAGTAGTGGAGTGTGATATCCTCTTTTTGTGAGCATAATAATTATTTCTTTTATCACGATTAAATGAATAGTTAATTAGTCATTTTTTGAAGTTTTGAAACAGATAGCATAACCAAATTAAGATCATTTCTATCAGCCATTAATAACGTCTAAATTTAAAGAAAGATTGTGTCTTTTTTAAAATAACATTCCAGCCCAAGTAGCAGTCATCAAATTAGCCATTGTTCCGGCAAAAACAGCTTTTATTCCGAAGCTTGCTATTTCTGATTTTCTAGACGGGGCTAGACTACCAATTCCTCCAATCTGAATGGCAATTGAGGATAAATTTGCAAAACCACATAAAGCAAAAGTAGCCATCGCAATTGTTTTAGGTGTTAGATTTGCAGCAGCGACTAATTCAGCCAAGTTTAAATAAGCGACAAATTCATTGAGTACAATTTTAGTCCCTATCAAAGAACCAACGGAAGTCACATCTTGAAGAGGTATGCCAATAACCCAAGCAACAGGGGCTAAAATCCACCCAAGTATCCATTCTATACTTAATGAATTATCAATTAGAGAGTTCAATCCCATATTAAAACCTACCCAATCCAACAAGCCATTGATCATTGCTAAAAGAGCAATGAAAGCTAATAACATAGCTCCCACATTAGCCGCGAGTTTAAGACCAACTCCTGCACCAGTTGCCGCTGCATCAATCCCATTTGCATCTGATTTCTCAACAATCATTTCAACAGTACCGGCAGTGACGGCTTTTTCGGTTTCAGGCTCTAAAATTTTGGCTATAATTAATGCTGCTGGGGCGGCCATTAGAGAGGCTCCTAATAATCGCTCAGCGAAAAGTTGTTGCGCTACTATTAACTCTAAACCATTGGCCATTGCGAATGATTGACCTAGTATAGCTACATAAGCTGCCATCACGCCACCTGCAATGGTAGCCATTCCACCCGTCATAACCGCCAACAACTCAGATTTTGTCATTTTATCTAAGAAAGGCTTAATCACTAATGGTGCTTCTGTTTGGCCAACAAAAATATTGGATATTACGGAAAGGGTTTCTGCGCCTGAAGTCCCCATAAGTTTTTGAATACCCTTAGATATTCGTTTTATAACCCACTGTAAAATACCATAGTGGTATAATATAGAAGTGAGGGATGCAAAAAAGATGATGGTCGGGAGTACCTGAAATGCGAAAATAACTCCAAACGAATCTTCGTACTCTGGTCCTCGGGCTAACGAGCTAAATAGAAATTCAGCACCAGCTGTGGTGTAGGTAAGTACGATGACAAAAAAACTGGCTATCCACTCAAATAATAACTTAGGCCAGCCTAAAGGAAACCAAAAATCTCTTAGAACATTAGATTTTAAAATAAAAATTGCCAGTATAAATTGGATTGTAAGTCCCGTAAAGACCAACTTCCAATTAACCGCTTTCTTGTTAGAACTTAAGGCGTAACTTAGTCCTATAATCGCCAACATTCCTATAAGACCTCTTAAAATATCTAATAACATGAAAGTATTTCCATTGGTTAGTAATCTTAATGCTTTTTGCTCTTTTTGTCGATTCCTGCGGTAAAACAATGTCGAGCTCTAGGTTCATAAGCATCGTATTCACCTACTAAAACTTGTCTATCTGAGTCAATGACCCGCTGCGAATAACTTGCTAGCATTCCACTTTTGGTGCAAATTGCATGTAATTTTGTTACAAATTCGGCGATAGCCAATAAATAGGGCATTGGACCAAAAGGTTTACCCTCATAATCCATGTCTAGTCCTGCAATGATGACTCGTCTATTATTGTTAGCTAGCTCATTTACGATATTTAATAGATTATTACTGAAGAACTGTGCTTCATCAATACAAATAACCCTAAAATTTTCACTTTTTTCAATAATTTCGTCAACAGTTTTAACTACCAATGAGGGTATAGTACTTTTGTCATGAGAGACTACGTCAGATGAACTATATCGGTTATCAACAGTGGGTTTTATAACCAACACCTTTTGTCCTGCAATCTGAGCTCGTCTTGCTCGTCTAATTAATTCTTCGGTTTTTCCACTAAACATCCCCCCACAAATGACTTCAATCCATCCATACTCTTGGGGTAAATAACTGGGCTCATTTATCATATTCTCAGTTGGGTCTTATTTGTTAATGCCTCTATGCATTTGATCACAAATTAGTTTGATGATTTTGTTCACTAAGGGTTTATACTAATACTAAAAATACTGTTACGAATAACAGCGAATATTACCCATTATTCACTCATAGTAGATAAATAGTCTGACCAATACAATTACAAATCCGAACACATTTGAAACATAACTAACTAATGTATTAGCTTAAAATAAAATTAGGTTAATATGTTAAATAACTGCAGTATAACATTTTACCTATTTTTAGTTTTCATTATAGAGAAATGATTCCATATTTGGTTAATTATCCAAGCAATGGGGTACAATGGAAACAAGACTGCAAGCCATACCATCCAAGGTTTATATCGAACTTTGCCACCATCTTTAGGCTGAGTAATTCCTGCTATGCCTGCTAACCACAAAATAAGAAACAAAAAAATTAGGAGAGATAGTAGTAAAGAGCCTGCGAAGCCAAAACTTTCATAAATAGTCTTTAACATTCTAGCTGATTATATATTTACGTATCTTTTTATATAATTTATCTAAATAATAAAGCAAATGCTCCCTATAGTCTCCATTGTAGGCCGGCCCAATGTCGGTAAATCAACCATATTCAATCGCCTTGTTGGCGAAAGAAAAGCTATAGTCCATGATGAGTATGGAGTAACACGTGATCGACATTATGGAGATACTTATTGGAATGGAGTAGATTTCAACATCATAGATACTGGCGGTTATTTGCCTGATGAGCTTGATATAATTGCAGTTGGTATCCGCGAACAAGTAATCATTTCTATAAATGAGTCCGATTTAATACTATTTGTTGTCGACGCAAAAACTGGCATAAATATGCTGGATGAATCTGTTGCACAAATTTTGCAAAGGCAGCAAAAACCCGTTTTACTCGTCGCAAATAAAGCAGATAATGAAGATAGAAGGCTTGATGCCTCTGAATTTTACAGCTTAGGATTTAATGAATTATATCCAATTTCGGCTATAAGTGGGACAGGTACAGGTGAACTCATGGACCGAATAGTTGAATTATTACCTGAATATGAGCCTGAACATCATGAAACTTTTCCAAAACTAGCGTTCATTGGAAGACCAAATGTAGGTAAAAGCAGCTTAATCAATGCCTTAGTTGATGATAAAAGATGCATTGTTACGGATATTGCAGGTACAACTAGAGATACCATCAATACCTATTTATCATTCAATGATAAAGAATACATGCTAATGGATACCGCTGGACTTAGAAAAAAGGTGAAAATCAAAGAAAATATTGAGTTTTATAGCACTGTAAGAACAGAAAAGGCTATTCGTGAATGCGATATTGCAATACTCATTTTAGATGCAAAAAGAGGATTTGATGCTCAAGACAAGCGCGTACTCAGACAAGCGGAAGAATACAACAAGGGTTTAGTCATTGTATGGAATAAATGGGATTTAGTTGAAGATAAAAATACTTATACCGTGCGCGAATTTGAAAAAATTGTATATGATGCGATACCGCAAATGGACTATATTCCCATATTGACTATATCTGCGACTAATAAAAAACGTATACATAAAGTCTTGGAGTTATGTGACAAAGTAATTGAAGAAAAAAACAAGCAAATTAGCACATCTGATTTTAATAACTTTATCGCAAAAACACTCCTCAAACGTCCATTACCTATGAAAAGAGGCCGAGAATTGAAGATACAGTATAGCTCACAAGTGAAATCCAATCCACCTGTTTTTAAGTTTTTTATGAATAACCCACAAGACTTACCTGCTAATTACCGACGATATTTAGAGAATCAAATTCGGGAAACCTATAAGTTTGCCGGCGTACCTATAACAATGGTTTTTAAACAAAAATAGGAGTGTTATGGAAATTGAGATCTTAGCACATGGTTTAGAGTTATTAGTAGCTCTTTTATGCTTTATCGCACTACTTCCAAGTTCCTTAAACTTCAAAAACCTAACAAAAATATATGTCTTGGGTAGTTTACTTAGCTTCATTGTATCTAAGATTTATATTTTAGAAGGTCCCAGTTATCTTGTTCGGGACGTGGTGGCATGGGGAAACTTTGTAAGCATTAGTTTAGTCTTATCTGCTCTATTTGTAATTATTAGAGACTCAAAGCCAGTGTTCGCACGGTTTCCTATTTACCTGACATTGCTTCCTATGTCAGGTATTATTTTCTTCGCAATTATCCCTACCAGTTATGCAATAAAAGACATTTTAGAATTTATAATGCAGGCTGGCGCTGTTTTAGTTTCACTACTATTGTTTAGTGTGAACACTATCCTTTTTGAATGGAAATGGACATTTATAATGTCCATATTTGCGTTTTTATGCGCTTATATCATTCCTTTAATAAGCATCGAAAATACAGAAAACGAATTATTGTTAGGAGCGATTTTTCTATGCCTTGGAATGATTCTATTAACATTTAGTTTGATTAAATACCCAATAAATATCAAAAAAACTTAAATAGTAATTTTATATGAGTTACCAAATAGGGGATGAAATTCCCAGTATTACATTACAAGATACAGATGGGAACTATGTTACAATTAAGTCAGGAACCGATAAAAACACTATTCTATTGTTTTTCCCATTAGCGTTTACTGGCGTATGTACGACAGAAATGTGTACAGTGCGTGATAATATGAAAGTATATGAGTCGTTAAGAACGGATGTTTACGGTATATCGATTGATAGCTTTTTTTGTTTAAAAGCCTTCAAAGAGTCAACAAATTTGAATTTTAACTTATTAAGTGATTTTAACAAAGTTCAGTCTACTAATTTTGGTGTTTTAAATAATGATCACTATGGGATGATAGGTGTAGCAAAGCGAAGTGTATTTGTACTCGATAGTGACATGAAATTATTGCATTCAGAAATACTAAAAGACGCAGGAAAATTACCTAACTTTAATAAAATCAGAGAAGCTTTAAGCTAACCAACTCTACATTCTAATTTGGTGTAGAATATGCAATTATAGAGAGGGATAAGTATCTGTAATATTATTAAGTACAATTACGTAGACTATTCTACTTTACATAATATATATTATAGGACATGCAAACACGTACACTTCTGATGAATATAGTTAAGATTATTCGTGATCAGCTCCAATCATGTTATTCTCCATTATATATTCCAAGAAATACTGTGTTTTTAGTTTTACACCTTTTTCATTTAAATGTCTTCCGTCAGCCCAATAAGTAACATCTTTTGACATATATTTAGCAAAATCGATTAAGGGAATGTTTTTTTCTATAGCAATACTTTTCAAAACATTGTTATGTTCACTAAAACCAATTCGATATACCAATGTTGATGCATAATCATTAAAGTATGGTGTATGAGCCCATGTCGATAATAAAACTGCTATTTGATTTTCTCTAGCTATCGCTATCATATTTTCAATGTTACGCTTAAAATATATTGGCTTGTTTTGATTAAGTATTTGTATCAATTCTTCTTGACTAAGTATATCTAATTGCTTGCCAACGAAATGATTTGAACTAATTACAGAACCCAGATTAAGTTGATGTGTTAAACCGAATTTGCGCAAAAAAATTCTTAATAAAGCGCTCCTTTCCAAAATGTTTATATCAGGATTTTGCCATTGTTTTCTGTATCCTGAATTATCACTCTTATAGTACTCTGGTAATACAAGTCTTGAATGAACATCATTAGTACCATGATAAATAATAATTAAGTCTGGCACTAAATCTAAAATGCGTAGTTGCAGATTAAGTAATGATTCCCAAGTTGTATATCCGCCAACACCTGCATTAATAACTTCGACTTTTAAATTATCTATTTGTTTATTTAATTCGTTCTCTAATAGTTTAGTAAATGTACTATCATCATCATCTACCTCTATGGTGTAAGTAGTGGAGCCTCCTAATACTACGATTCTATAAGTATCATCCTGCTTAATCCTTACAATTTCATCACCTCGAAAACCAAGCGAATTATGACTTGTTAATCCTCTCTTATAGTTTGGTGTAGGATAATAATTTAAATAGTGATGTTTAGACCATTGAAATTTAGTTTCAGGAACATTTGTATACAGTGAATATTTACGATATTGTGACTCTTCAGCAAAATATTTAAGCCATATAACTGCACTAATCTCTGTAAGCAATAGAGATATTATGAAACTACCTATCAATAAAATATATTCGTATTTAGAAAAAAATTTCACTTGTATATTTTTTTGTTATTCTGAAACACAACTCCATTTAAATATTGATCTAAAGTTTAAGTGAAAAATTAAATTTCTTCTTATCATTTTTAACTCAATAGTATTTTAATCCATAATACTATTACAAGAGACTTTATGAATCAAATGCTTTGTGATTTAATCAACAGTCTGAATGTGTACATGAAAAAATCCATCCTTACTTCTTTTGATAGGAATTCGATCAATAACTGCATCAATGGATATTTCACCCTGCAGATGTACTACAGAATATCGCTTGCTCTTAATAAATTTCTGTTCTGCATTATTTGGAAAAATATCATTTAGTACATTTTTGATAGGAACTTGCACTCTAATAGGATCAATAATAATCAGTAAGAGATCATTTTGATCTACATATTTGAAATTAAGTATTTCTTCAATTAATGCAGGTGTATACGCTTGGATATTTTGCTTTGATGTCGCCCCTTCTTGTTTTGATGGTTTAATAAATCCATGCGATGAACATTCTTTCCATTGAACTGAATTCAAAGGAATAAATAATAAGTCTGCATCCATTAGGCTTTCTGTTTCAATTCATAAACATTTATTATGTTAAGATAACGTCATTTATCCTAATAGCAATACATCTAATCAGCCTATGATTGAAAAACCAAGATTGGTTTTAAATAAAGAAATCGTGCTCCGAAATATCTCACGAATTATTAGTAAAGCGAATTATAATTCCATACAATTTCAGCCTCACTTTAAGACCCATCAATCTATCGAAGTAGGTCGATGGGTACGTGATTTAGGGATTTCCGATATTACAGTTTCAAATCTGGATATGCTGTCCTATTTTTTTAAAGATAATTGGAATTCTTTTTTACTGGCACTCCCCTTGCATCCTGGACTTTTCAAATCAATTAACCAAGTAAATAACGAATGCCATCTAAAGGTGCTATCTAGTTCAGTTGAGCACCTTAAAAAACTCAATAGTATTCTCGATAAACCATTACAAATACTCCTAGATATTGATCCACATTACGGGCGTACTGGTATTCCAATTGATCAAATAACTAGCATAATGAAGTTTAATAAAGAAATAAGTGCATTATCAAAGATAAAACTAACTGGTTTTTATATTCATGCTGGGAATTCGTATCAAGAGCACAATACAGAATCTATTCAAGCTTTTTCTAAAAATTTAACTCAATCAATTATAGCTTTAAAAAATACTCTGGATTTACCAATTTATTATGGAGATACCCCCACCTGTTCGTTAATGGATAACTTCAAAGGCTTAGATGTATTAACACCCGGTAATCTATTTTTTTATGACCTAACCCAAGAACATATTGGTAGTTGTAAGCTAGAAGATGTCGCTGTATGGGTAGATTGTCCGATTATTGACATTAAAGACCGAAAAATACAGCATGTACCCACGAATATGAGACGATCATACAATAAAGAATTTGCTCAAATAGTGATTCATGGCGGAGCAATTCATTTCTCAAAAGATTTCCTAAACATCAATGGACGAATAGTTTATGGGTGCTTAAAAGATGAATCTAATTTATATTTAGACAAGATTTCTCAGGAACATGGTTTAATTATTGGCCCCAAAGATCTTATCCGAGAATTTGCAGATCAGGGCTATCTTTCGATATATCCAGTTCATTCTTGCTTAACTGCTGAATCTATGGCAGGCTATACTGACTCAGTAACATTACGGCGTTATGATCACATGAAAGGTTCCTCAATACGGCGCTTTATTCACTGACATAGTGATCTGTCAGCCTTATTATTTTAATATTATAAAAGAGTAACAGCAGACTCTAAGAGTTCAATAGTACCTAATTCGGCATCTATGCTAGCACTAATACCCACTGGTATTGTACTATTATCTGTTTCATGGCTGATCAGTGCACCATAAAAAGAAGGTACCCCTAGTGGTCTTATATGATCTTCAAAAACCTGTGTTAAACTCAAACTATTTGCTCCAGCATCACAATTCGTACATTTACCAAACACAAAACCATTAATTTTATTCAATATTCCACTCAATTTTAATTGGGTTAACATTCGGTCTACTCGATATACATCCTCACCTACATCCTCTAAATACAATATTGAATCCGTAAAATCAGGCATATACTCGCTTCCGATCAAGGAACATAAAACGGTGAGATTTCCTCCCAAAAGTATACCCTCGGATTTACCTGCTACTATGGTATGATGGTCATCACCGTAATTTTCGGGATATTGATAGGTTGGCTTCCCTCCTTTTTCAATCACCTCTTTAAAATATCGTGTAGAATAAGAACTCCAACTTGACGTTCCTACTGGACCATGGAATGTATGAAGCCGTGATTTTTCCCATAAAGACAAATGCAAGGAGGTTATATCGCTAAAACCACAAAGTACCTTAGGATTGGCTGCAATAGCTTCAAAATCCAAATAGGGTAATATACGATTACACCCCCATCCTCCTCTAACACATAAAATTCCATCTATTGTTGGATTCAAAAACATACTCATTATATCTTTTGCACGATCTTGATCAAAGCCAGCTAGGTAACCTCGTCTATCGCGTACGTGCTGACCTAGAACTAACTTGTATCCTAAAGATTCAACCTGTACAAGCATCTCCTCAAAATCATCAGAATTGTACACAGGACTTGCTGGAGAAACCAATCCAATTGTCGTCCCCTGTTGAAGTGCTTTAGGTTTAATAGCTAGATTATTTTTGATAAGCTTCCTTTTGTTCAATTCATCCCTACTTTGCTTCTGGGCTATTGATTCATAGTGAGCATTGGATTCGAGTAGATGAAATGCTGCTCCTAATCCTATGCTTTTTATAAATTGACTTCTTTTTATAGGCATGATCAACGGTATAAATTATGTTTTGAAATATATTCTAATGTGGATACATGCAGTTGTTCACCTGAGGATTCTCCTAGCTGAAGCCTTTTCCGGAGATGGGTAGAAGAAACAGTGACTAACTCATGTTCAACCATCATAGCTTTCATATTTAAGTAACTTGGTAGCCTAAAATCAGTACTTCTCTGTGCCACTAATAACATAACCCTATCGAGTATTTTTTCATAATTCTTCCAAGTATTAAAACTCCCAATACTATCAGAACCCAAGCAAAAATATACGTTAGAGTAGCCTAAGTTGTCTATAACATAATTGATCGTTTTATAACTATAATTAGGAGTTGGTAAATCTTCTTCGATGCGTGAAATTAGGCATCCATTTATATCCTTGGTTGCCATTTCAACCATGCGTAAGCGATCTGAATAACTAGCATCCAATGCGTGCTTATGTGGTGGGTTTGGGTTTACAAGAACCCATAATTCATCGATATATCCACTGGAAATAAATGATTCTAAAATGGCTAAATGCCCTAAGTGTATTGGGTCGAAACTACCACCAAAAAGCCCAATTCGCTTCTCTAGCATCCTGAATGAGTTAATTAGTGGTAGCTATCGGTTCTAACTTTTGCATCTCACTAATTGCTTGTAAATAATGGGATTCGGCTTCTCCTCGAAGCGTACTTTGCGGAAATAATTGTAAGAACTTTTCATAATTCTCAACGGCTAAGTTATACCGTTCTAATTGCTTAGATTGTATGCTTTGCTCAGCATAACTGACATAAGTTTCTATGATTTTTAGAAGTGCAGATTCTGCCCATTGTGTTTCAGGATACAAATCTAGAGTCTGATCGAAATAGATAGCTGCAGCTTTGTATCGAAGGGTTCGAAGATAAAATTGACCTGATTCATATATTTTACGGGCGAGTTTATTTCTTAGTTGATCGATTTTCTGAGCACTTTCTTCGATGAATGTTGAATTTGGATAACTATTATTGAATAATTGAAAGAGTTCGATAGCTCGCATTGTTGGCCCTTGATCTAAGCGATAACGGGGAGATTGCTGATAATAACTGAGCGCTCTATTAAATTCAACCTGTTCTCGGCGTTGATCTTGTGGATAATAGCTGATGAAGCGTTCATATTCTGAAGCAGCTAGTAAGTATTGCTTGTTTTTGAAATAACTTTCAGCTAACAAGAACTGTGCTTCCTTTGCATAGGAGGTTCCTCTACCCATTCTAGTAACCAAATCGAAACCATATGCAGCATCAGAATATTCTTCTTTTTCATAAAAAGTAATGGATTTTTCATATGCTGAATCAATAGGCTCACCTGGTTTGATAAGTTCTTTATTCGAACATGAAAATGTTATACTTAGCAGCAGTAATATCGTAAGTCGTGATAGCATAATTATTTATTCCGGGACATTAAATAGTCTACAAGTCGATGGAGTTCATTGCGGTAATCAGAGTGTTCAAACTCCCTTATAATATCGTAAATCTGTTCATATTTATTGTTGATAAGATCAGATATTTCATCAATGACCCTGTACTTATGCATAAGCTCAATAACCGATGCTACATATTCATCATTTAGTTGCGCCTTGGTACCTGTATAGGCTAAATCCATAAGAATTTGTTCATTGGTGTTGCATTGTTCGTAAGTACGAATCCATAAGTACGTTTTTTTTCCTTCTAGAATGTCTCCAGCTTTTTTTTTTCCAAAGTTTTCAGGTTCAGCTGTGACATCCAAAAGATCATCCTGCATCTGAAAGGCAACCCCCATTAACATACCTAGTTCTTGCATATTAGTTAAGAGTTCTAGTCTTCCTCCTATAATGACTCCTAATCCAAGTGCGGCAGATATTAATGCTCCTGTTTTACCTTCAATCATCTCAATGTATTGATCAACTTGAACTTTTTTGCGTTGCATCAACTCCATATCTAAAGCTTGGCCATCACATACTTTGATTGTTGCACGAATAAATACATCCATCAATGCATAATAAGCAGCATAATCAATGTTTTTATTCTTTCCATAATGCATAAGCTGTTGGAATGCATAGACATACATTACATCACCGCTCAATATAGCCACGTTAGAATCCCATTTCTTGTGCACACATGCAATACCTCTTCTAGTTTCGGCCTCATCCATTATATCATCATGGACTAATGTGAAGTTATGCAAGATTTCTATTGCAAGTGCAGCATGTATTGCTTTTGCGTGATGCCCTTTGGCAATACCACATGCTAAAAGAGTTAAATATGGGCGAATTCTTTTCCCTCTCATACCCATAGTATATCGGAACGGCTCATATAATGAGCTAGGTTCAATAGGCAAATCTAGTTGTTGAATAGCCTTTTCAATATCTTCTAGCCAATTTTTATTCATGAAAACTGAGGTATTATATAATCTTCACTCAAGTGCCTCCATTCGCATACTCCTAGTAATGTCATAATCATTGTTGCTTCTTTTTTCCATAAGAAATACCATTTTTCTAATCCTTTGATCCCTTCTTCTTTCAATACACGAACCACGGGTTGCGCAACAGCTACAAAATGAGCGCCTAAACAACAGGCTTTTATCATATCCTGTGCATGTCGTATCCCTCCAGACGCTATGATTTCAAATTTACGCTCCCATTCTAGTTCTCGTAATGATTCTAAACAAAAAACAGTACTATTTCCCCATTCATTAAACCGATCCTGCATTTCTTGTTCGTATTGAAGTGTTAAGTTATTCGCCACCATTTCTCTACTCCGCTTTTGAGAAATTCTCGCAGCCTCCACTCGAGACCATGAAGTGCCTCCAACACCCGCAATGTCAATTACCTTTACTCCTGCATTCAGCAGTCGTTTTGCAACTGAGGAGTCAATGCCAGCACCTGTCTCCTTGACAATTATCGGCACTGAAGAGTATTTTGCCAACTGTTCAATTCCTTTAAGTACACCAGAAAATTGAACATCTCCTTCAGGCTGAATTAACTCTTGAAGCGGATTAAGATGGACAATGATTGCATTCGCTTGGATAGAGCTAATAATAGTTTTGAGACTATAAGTAGTCATTCCTCCTATAAGTTGTGCTCCTCCAATATTTGCAGCTATGAATGCATTTGGTGCTTTATCACGAACAATGGTAAAACTTTTTTCATGGGCACTATCCTCCAACATCGCTCGTTGACTACCCACTCCAAAAGGGATGTTGAATTGCTCACAGAATGTGGCAATATCTGCATTTAGGTTAGTAGCTTCTCCATGTCCTCCGGTCATTGATGATATAAACAAGGGGAAATCAAATTCACGCCCCAACAAATGTGATTTAAATGATATGTCATCAAGTCCACATTCTGGTAATGCATTATGCTTGAGTTGATACTTTTCAAAGCCAGTCGGTCTCCTGTACTGACTAGTTTCTGATAAAGTAAGATCTATGTGATCTTTTTTACGGGTTGAGATAGAACTCATATAGAAAGTTAGTAAACTTATATAGGGATTAAAATTAAGCGACTCAAAATCTTGGTATACATTTTAAAATAAATAAGAACCTGAATTTATGTGAAAAGTTTGACCAGTAGAATGCTTGAGTTCTCCTGTACCTATTCGATAGGCCAAGGTTGCTATATCTGACGGTGGTACAATAGCATCTAATGCCAATCCTTGAGTAAGGTATTCTTCACCATATGTTTTAATCGATTCTATTGCCATATCGGTTTGAACAAAACCTGGTGCTATGCTAAAAGCAGTAATACCCTGTTTGCCATAATTACGCGCCACACTTTTAACAAAAGCGATCATGCCAGCTTTAGAAGCTGCATAAGCAGCAAATTCTTCGGTATCACCTCGCTGTGCTGCACGTGATGAAATATTAATTAATATTCCATCAATATGTAAGCCAGACCATATTTTAATCACTTTCTTTGCAAGGTAACTACTAGCTGTTAAATTTATCGATATGGTTTTGTTCCAATTTTCCAACCAAGAGTCATCTGAAGAGCTGATAGGACTATCTATAAAAACAGCAGCATTATTTATTAGGACTTCTGGGAAATTTTCAAAATTTTGTAGCGAATTAACCCATTGATCAATAGCATCTTTAAACATATTCAGATCGATGACGGCATGTCTATACCTTGGATTATCTTTCCAATATGGGATTATTGTGGTTGAAGCACCAAATACAGTCCACTCTTCATCTAGATAACGCTCAACAATAGCTTTCCCAATTCCTCTTGAAGAACCAGTAACAATTACCCTTCCCATCTATATTTTTTTTTCTGTTTGGCCTATGTACACAGATACGAATGAGCAAGCTTCACCATACATTATCTTTTTTGCTATACCTATGAGCTTCTTTGTTATATATGCATAGATTTCAGGAGTAACTGACTCATTAGCGCAACCTTTTATTAAAACATATTTTTCCTTATATGCACTAAAATCTTTTTCATCAATATTCATTTTAATTAGCTGAATTTGTGCTTCTAATGGGTTGGTAAAGAAAACGTCTTTTGCATACCGCTTTCCTTTTTCAACAAGCAACATGTATGCCCAAGGGGCTATTAGAGCGTCATTATTGATTTCAATACACAGATATGAATCCTGATATTCTTGCCAGTTATGTTGGTTAATGCTTTCTCTAAAGAAATCTTCCTTTAGTATAAGATTTTTAAATAACCAAGGGGCAATATCAAGTGATTTTATAGAAAACTCAGTTTCAAAGCTTTTCGCAATATCTAAAGCAACTAGCTTTTCATTTGATTGGATTTTATTAGTAATCATTTTTTGAACAGATAAACACTTTTATCACATGTTATATAAGGCCTTGAAAGACTATAGTGAAAAACTATCTCCACATGAACAAGTACGTCTTGCATTAGGGTTGTGAAAATGAAATCCTTTTCCTTCTAAACCATCACTAAAATCTAACTCAGTACCAGCTAACATTAAATAACTGCGCATGTCAATAAATATATTGAAATCTGGAAATTCGAAGAGGTGATCAGATTCTTTTATCGTTAAATTTTGTCGATTAACTAGTTTTAAATCGTAGCTTAACCCGCTACATCCCCCACTTATTATAGATATCTGAAGTAGATTCTTACGCTTGTCATGATCGGATGCTTTTATTTCACATATTCGATTATAAGCACTATCACTTATGGTGATATCAGACATTTTAAACTGAGATTACTTCTATTTCAGGGTCTATACGCTTGACCATACTTTCAATAGCATATAAGGTTCCAGTGGTTGCTGTTGGACATGTACCACAAGCTCCTTGATAATGTACTTTAAGTCTATTCTCCTCTAGACCTATCACTTTTAAACCTCCACCATCGGCCAATAAATAAGGACGCACTTGCTCATCAAGCATCCGATTAATTTCCTGCAATCTTGGATCATCCGAGCCAAGAGCTTCTTTGCTCACATGAACTTCGTCATCATCATCTAAATTCTCTTGTGCTTCAGCCTCACGAATGGGTGGAGCTAATTTTCTCAATAGTTCAGACCAAACAGCCCCACCATCTTGAGTTACTGTTATATAACGATCTACATAGTACACATTAATAACGTGTTCAATTTCAAAAAGAGATGAGGCTAATCGATCGTCTTTAGCTTCTTGTACATCTTCATAAGACCGGGTGACACCATTGGTTAAGGGTTCTGCTAGAACAAAACGCATGGCGTCTGGATTTGGGGTACGTTCGATTTCTTTGATTTTAGCCATTTTTGTTGAATTAATTAAAAAATGATTGAGTTGCTTTGATACCATTAATCAATGCATCAATATCTGCTTCATTGTTATAAAAAGAAAGTGAGGCACGTATGGTACCTGGTATTCCAAATCGTTCCATAATTGGTTGGGTACAATGGTGACCTGTACGTACAGCAACTCCATACTTATCCAATATGGTACCTACATCTGTTGGGTGAATATCGTCCAATAAAAAAGAAATAACCGCTGTTTTATTATCGGATGTACCAATTATTTGAAGTTGATTTAAGCTTTTAAATCCTTTCATCGCATACTCTAAAAGATAAGACTCTCTTTGAGCAATTTCATCCATCCCAATTGCACTAAGATAACGCAAGGCTTCACCGAACACAACACCTGATGCGATTGGTGGTGTTCCAGCTTCAAATTTATGAGGTAGATCGTTGTAGGTGGTTCCACTAAAACTAACTTTATCTATCATATCACCACCACCTCTGTATGGAGGCATAGCTTCTAATAATGATTTATTTCCATATAAGACACCAAAACCAGTAGGCCCACACATTTTATGTGCAGAGAAGGTATAGAAGTCGGCTCCTAACTCCTGCAAGTCTACCTTCATGTGTGGAGTTGCTTGGGCGCCATCAATAAGTACTCGGGCACCTACATTTTTAGCCATCGAAATTATTTCCGAAACAGGATTGACTGTTCCTAAAGTGTTAGAAACATGGACAATAGCAACCATCTTAGTTCGTTCATTCAATAATGATGCGTATACATCCAAGTTTAGTTCACCGTTATCATGTAATGGTATAACTTTAATAATTGCACCTGTTTTTTGAGCAATCATCTGCCAAGGGACAATATTTGCGTGGTGTTCCATCTCGGATAAAATAATTTCATCCCCATCTGAAAGAAAACTACTCCCCCATGACTCTGCAACTAAATTGATAGAGTCAGTAGTACCTGTGGTAAAAATAATTTGTTCAAGACTTTCAGCATTTAGAAAATCGGCTACAAGACTACGAGTTTCCTCATAGGTGGTAGTAGCAGTTTGTGAGAGATAATGAACTCCACGATGAATATTTGCATGCTCGTGCTGGTGGTAACTAGCTAACCTATCAATAACGGACTCTGGCATCTGGCTAGATGCGCCATTATCTAAATAACTAAGTGCATGTCCATTCACTTGTGTTTTAAGCACAGGAAATTGACTACGTATATTATTCCAATCTTGCGTGATCATTTTGACCTAATGAATGTTTCTAGTAATTATCTGACATGGTTAGTCTCTGTTGGTATATGCAATCACTTCCTTTAATAATAATTCTTCAACTGATTTAACTGCCATACTCTCAACCGATTCAAGGGCAAAAGCGTAAACCAGTAGTTCTCTACTTTTTTGTTCGGTAAGTCCTCGACTTTGTAAATAAAACACTTCCTCATCCTGGAGTTGACCGATGGTTGCACCATGTGAGCACCGCACATCGTCAGCAAAAATTTCAAGTTGAGGTTTTGTATTTACCTTACCTGTATCAGAAATAAGTAAGTTTCTATTTTCTTGAAAAGAATCAATTTTCTGTGCGTCTTTTGCTACAAAGATTTTACCATTAAATATAGAATGTGCTTGGTCATTGACGACTACTTTGTGCAATTGATGTGAATTGCCGTGTGAAAATCTGTGATCCATAATAGAATGCGTATCCGCAATTTGTTCTCCATCGATCAAAACTAGACCATCAACAGTAAAGTCAACCTCTTCCGCGTTCTGGATTACCCTGGGTTCATTCCGGAATAATTTAGCTCCTAAACAGATTGTATAAGAGTGATATTCCGCATGTGCGTCTAGCATGGCAACCGGTCTAGAAATGTGAGATGCATTTTTACTATCACGTTGGATACGCGCATGGTGTACATGTGCACCTCTATAAAGTCTAAACTCATTAACAGGAATGTTCAGATATATATTGTTTGATAGACCGATATGTTCTTCAATAATGGTAGCTTTTGAATACATTTCTCCCACAAAGAGTACTCTAGGTGTCACATAATAAGGATTTTCTAAATCAGTAAATACATTTAAGATATGAATTGGTTGCTCTATAAATGTTTCTTTAGGCACATAAATAAAAGTTCCATCTTGGAAATTTACATCATTAAGTGGTACAAATACATCTTCCTCGTAATTGGTTATGGTTCCTAAATGCGAGCGTAATTTTTCGTGTTTGCTGAATTTATTTAAATTGCCAACGATTACACCATCTGGCATTCCTTCAACGACGGAATGTGCAGGACTAAAATTACCATCAATAAAAACTAGCCTGGAATGCCTAGCCTCTGGCAGATGGTATTCGTCTAGTTCTAGGCTAGCTTGGAGCATGCCTGATTTTACAGACTCAAATTTATTTGCTGTGATACTCTTAAGATCTGTAAAGCGCCATTCCTCATCCTTCTTCGTTGGAAATGCAGTGTTATCAAGAGAAATTTTTGCTTGTAATCTTAGCTCTTTGAAGTTCTCAGGAAATACACTTGGTAATTGGACGTAAGTATGAATAAATTCCTTTTTACTTACATTGCTCATTTAGATCTCTCCTATTTAAGCTAATTCTTTTTGCATATGGTCATATCCATTAGCTTCTAATTCCTCAGCTAGTGAAATATCTCCAGACTTAACAATCTTACCATTCATCATTACATGCACAAAATCTGGTTTTATGTAATTAAGTAGTCGTTGGTAATGTGTAATCATGACAATAGCATTCTCAGGACTTGAGATTTTGTTCACACCGCCGGATACCACTTTCAATGCATCAATGTCTAATCCTGAGTCAGTTTCATCGAGAAAGGATAGCCTTGGGTTTAACACAGCCATTTGAAAAATCTCGTTCTTTTTCTTTTCACCACCCGAAAAACCTGTGTTAATAGATCGGTTCAAGAATTCATCTTTCATATCGATGATATCTAATTTCGAAACTAAATAATCTTCAAACTCAAGTGGATCCAATTCTTCACGTTCATTAGCACGAGCTATGGTATTATATGCCTCTCTGAGTAGTGTTTTATTTGTGATACCTGGCACTTCAACAGGATACTGAAAAGCTAAAAACAACCCTAAATGAGCTCGTTCATCCGCATCCATTTCGGTGATATCTTTCCCGTCAAAAAGGATAGTACCTTCGGTAACCTCGTATTCTGGATGTCCTGAAACTACCTTAGAGAGCGTACTCTTCCCACTCCCATTAGGGCCCATTATGGCATGTATTTCACCTTTATTAACGGTTAAATTAACTCCCTTTAAAATTTTTAATTCTTCACCTTCTACAACGGCATGTAGGTTTCTAATTTCTAGCAATTTTTTATAGTTTTTAAATTGTAATTATGGGTAAGGTCGTAGTCTATCCTACACTACCTTCTAATTTGATGTCTAATAGCTTATTTGCTTCGACTGCAAATTCTAGTGGAAGCTCCTTTAATACGTCTTTCACAAATCCATTAATGATCATGGAAATCGCATCTTGCTCACTAATGCCTCGTTGCATTAGGTAGAATATCTGTTCTTCTCCCACTCTCGATGTAGTAGCTTCATGCTCTACACTGCTACTTGCATTTTCAGATGATATATACGGGAAGGTATGAGCACCACAAGTTTGGCCAATTAGCATGGAATCACAGACTGAATAATTTTTAGATCCAATAGCCTTTTTACCAATTTTAACTTCACCACGATAGCTATTGTTGGAATCACCAGCTGAAATACCTTTTGAAATTATTGTACTTCGGGTATTTTTGCCTAAATGAATCATTTTGGTTCCGGTGTCGGCTTGTTGCTTTTTTGTAGTAACAGCTACTGAATAAAACTCACCAATTGAGTGATCACCTTGCAAAATAACCGAAGGATACTTCAATGTTACCGCAGAACCTGTCTCTAACTGAGTCCAAGAAATTTTACTGTGATCTCCTTTGCAAATACCTCTTTTAGTAACAAAATTGTAAATACCGCCTTTACCATTTTCATCGCCAGAATACCAATTCTGAATGGTAGAATACTTGATGTCTGCATGGTCCATAGCAACCAACTCCACTACAGCAGCATGGAGTTGATTCTCATCATACATTGGTGCTGTACAACCTTCTAAATAGCTAACACTTGCACCTTCCTCGGCAATAATGAGAGTGCGCTCAAACTGACCTGATTCCATATTATTGATTCGGAAATAAGTAGATAGTTCCATTGGACAGACTGTATTTTTTGGGATGTAGCAAAAAGATCCATCCGAGAATACGGCTGAATTAAGTGCTGCATAGTAGTTGTCTCTTGCGGGTATTACAGAGCCGATATATTTTTTTACCAAATCTGGATGTTCCTTGATGGCTTCTGATATTGAGCAAAAAATTACGCCGGCTTCTGCTAATTTCTCCTTAAATGAGGTAAAAATAGAAACACTATCAAAAATAGCATCCACCGCTACTCCTGCCAACATTTTTTGCTCTTCGAGTGGTATACCTAATTTATCATAAGTCTCTTTAATATTAGGATCTACATCATCAAGACTATCTAATTTTGGTTTATTTTTGGGAGCTGAGTAATAAAGTAAATTTTCAAAATCAGGTTTCGTGTATGTAGCGTTGAACCATTCAGGTTCTTTCATCTCTAACCAAGCATTGTAGGACTTCAAGCGAAATTCCAACATCCACTCAGGTTCATCTTTTCTACTAGAAAGTTCTCGAATTATGTTTTCGCTAATACCTTTTGGGAAATCTTCGTATTCGACGTCGGTTGTGAATCCATATTTATACTCTTCACCAATCATCGATTCTAAAGCCTTGGTCTCTTCACTCATATCATGCAATTTTAATGGATAAATGTTACCTGCTAAACCTAAGCAATGGTGCTTGCGTTCACTCTAGAAAGCTTATATAGAACAACTTTAAATATAATGATTCCGAAGGGCAATTGTTAGAATATCTTATTGAGTTTGTCTATTAGCTCAATAAATAGTACTCTTAATAAGGAATTTTAATTTCTAGCAAAATCCCATTGCTTTTTGGCTTTAATCTAAGTTCTTCAATACAACTCGGTACGAGTACTGTATCACCTTTTGATATAGTTGGAAGCTCATCAAAATAAGATACGTCATAACTTCCCTCAATACACATTAATACTGTGCAGGAAGAATGATCAAAATTTAAGGTAGTAGACTTATTAAGAAGTCTACGCTTGGTAGTAAAATAATTTGAGGTTCCAATAACTTGTTCACTACTGGAACGTTTATAAATAGTCTTATACGAATCAGGAATAGTAAAATCAATTGCCTCAATGGCTAAATCGTTATGTAACTCTCTTTTACTCCCCTTAGTATCGACCCGATCAAAATCATGAATCCTATAGGTAACGTCTGATGTTTGTTGTATTTCGGCAATTATTAATCCTTTACCTATGGTATGTACCCTACCAGCAGGAATGAAAAACACATCATGTGGTTGTACCCTCTCCCTGTTTAATATACTCATAAGCTTATTATTTTCAACGTAATCTAAATATTGACTAACGTTTAACGGTTCACTAAAACCAACAATAATACTAGCATCTGGTTCAGAATCGATTACATACCACATCTCGGTTTTCCCAAAACTATTATGACGATTTTTAGCTAATTCATCATCAGGGTGTACTTGTATAGACAAATCTTGTTGAGCATCAATAAACTTAATCAATAAAGGGAATATAGACCCATGTTCTTCATATACAGCTTCACCTACCAAATCACCTCTAAATTGTTCAATGAGTTCAGTCAAGGTTTTACCAGCAAGTGGTCCATTACGAAGAACTGAAACATTATCAGGAACACAAGACAATTCCCAAGATTCACCATCATGATCACTCATCCGTGGTTTGTTTAAAATCTTATTTAAGTTCTTACCACCCCATATTTTTTCCTTTATGATAGGTTCAAAAATAAGTGGATAAAGATATTCCATAAACTTTATTTTTTATTTAAGAGCCATTATAGACTCAACAGTATCACTATTGGTACTAGCGCGATGATTTGAGGAAAGAAATCCCTTATTTCCATTCCAGTCCAAATAGACTTCTCCGATTCCTAACTCTACAAGGAAATTAAACGATTTCTGTACTCTAAGGTCAAAAGAACGAGCTAAAAAAAATTTAAATACTTTCTCCTTTCCCATAAACATGGCAATACAGTGTAATTCATAACTAATCACTTTTCAGATATTTTCTGTGGATTTGATGATATGATTATTTTCCAGATACACCAAAAAATGACTAAATAGACATATTTTTTAATTGATTACAACCCATTAAAACTCAATATTTGCATTGCCGAAGTACACAATATTTTGTGGAGTATCATGTAATCTACGGGATGTGTAATCCACATTTCTTTGAACATAATTAATAAGTTGACTAGAGGTATAATTGCCTTTTTTTATCGCATCAGCTAAGTAATAACTAAAAATACTGTGATACTTTTGGGCAATAGCTTGCTTTGTATATAGTTGCGAATCACTCCTACCATCAGAAGAAAATAGTAATCCGAAATTAATATTTTTATTGGTTAATAATGTAGAATTAAGGGCATAGAAAGCATCGTAATACTTAGCTCTAGAAATAGCTGAATCTTGATTTTCATCAGAAAATGAGAAATCCCCAACAATAAAAAGTTCGATAAAACCTGCCTCTATCACATCTAGAATTAAATCGGCAAGTGGTATACTGATATTTTGCCATGTATTTGAGGCTTGATCACCTAATAAGTATATTATATTTCCTTCATTATCGATTGTTACATAACCATTTATATATAATATAAATTGTTTTTTGTTTTCATGATTCTGCCTCAAAAATTCATCCCAAGTAAATTTGAAATGCTCAATTCTAGAGGTATTTATAAAGGATCGAATACCTGTAAAACCTAAACCAAAACTATTTATTAAATATTCCTCTATAAGCTTAGAATCTCGTTCAGCGTATCTTTTAGTTGGAAAGCTGTCTCCATAAAATTCATTACTTAGTACAAAAGCTGCTGCTTGATTATTCTCATTTAATCGTATAGGTATCTCACGTTCAACATCAACATTTCCAAAAGGCACATTTGGGAGGGTAATTATAGATAACTCATCAATATAATCAGTCGGACGCCAAATTAATTTGGTATCATTTTTAGAAATATAAGTTTCAGTAATCCCATATCGAACTACATACCAATTATCTAAATCATCAAGTAATAGCAATTCACTTCCCTTTACTAAATCAGTTAATATAGAATTGTTAGAATTATCTGGATTTTGCCGCAGTGCCGTAACCTCTGACTCAACCACTACAAAACGCTCAAATATATCTTCAACAGGTATTACTTGAGTATATAGGCTATCGTTAAATTCAAGTTCGATACGTATGCTTTGATTTTCTTGAACCAAAAAATTACTAGGGTTAATATCTTCAAGTAAGTTAATGTGATAGTTATTCTTATCAAAGGTCACATTATTTCGAATAGCAATTGCTTCAAGGTCATTGTAGATCGTGTAGCTTGGGGATGTAATTGGTTCGTTTGTAGCCCTAAGAGTATCACTTAATTGTACAACACCGGTTTGCTTCAATAATCTTTGTTCACCGGTCGAAGTAGCCTCCTCAAGATTTCTATCTCCCGCGAAACCTGTTATTAGGCTTAACACACCAATACCAAGAAGCATATATTGGTCAGAACTTTTTGGGGACAATATACCCGCTGTTAAATAGCCAGCACTAGCACCTAAAACACCAAAAAAAATAGCAGTTAAGGAAGGTCTATATCGTTGTAAATACCTATTAGTTTGAATTTTTATACTGTAATCATAGGTCTTTACATTCCAAACATCATAAACCAATATCGGCCTATTCGGATCGGGTTTTTGACTCATTTCTAAAAACACATCTTCATCTACCAAATTAAACTCGGTGCGGTCAATGGACTGCGTCGATTCTACCGACCACTTAGAACTAGTGCATGTACTAAGGAAAAGACCTATAGCTAGCCATTTACATGTATATAGTGTTTTGTTTACGCACATAGTGTTTACTGAGAGGCGATTGCTACTTTTGCAGTATCAATAGTAATTACCAATTCTTCGTTTGAAATACATGATTTTCTAGTATGAGGGTTTTTATGAATAGCCAAAAAGATTTCTTTCTGCATGATTAATTCCATGAATTTAGATAAATCTGTTTAGTGATTTTATAGGGCTACAGTTGTTTTATCGATGAGTTCGTACTGAATAATAGACGTGACTACACCAATTTTTTTAAGCAATCCAACAAATATTGTCGCTAACTCTTTTGTGTTGATGGATTGGAATCTAAAGTTACAACCACCGCAATTTAAAGCTAAAATTTTCATTCGCTTATTACTTTATAATCCATTCTGCAACTATCTGCTTTCTCTCAACAAGGTTCGCTATCATAATCATAAGTCTTTGTTGTTCTGGCCAAAATATATGATTTGAAATTTCGGATATACGGATCCATTTATACCTCGTGTGTTCGTCATCTAGTGTAGGATTAAACGTACCTGGTGCTTTAGCTGCAAAAACTGGAATATGTAAAATCTGATTAGTTTGTTTCTCAAAAAAAGTATTAACCGAAGGAACAACCCAGAAAAAGGATGGTCTTAATTGTACTTCTTCCTCAATTTCACGTAAAGCCGCATGTGCATATTCCTCATTTTGCTTAACCTTACCGCCCACCATACGCCACTGACCAGAATATATTCTATTCTCAGCTCTCTGAAGTATTAAAAATTCTATCTCATTTGTAACCTCACGATATATATATGCGTCAATAAGTTTTTTCATGTGAAAGTCGGTTAAGCGATGCTTGCTGGACTACATTAATCAGTTAATCTAGTCAATCTCGATATTCATTATTTCTAATTCAAGTGTTCCAGCAGGTACTTTGACCATAATAACATCTCCTACTTCTTTACCCAGAAGAGCCGCACCTATAGGAGAATCAACAGAAATTTTACCTTTTGCAAAATCTGCTTCGTTGGGTGATACCAAGGTATATTTCATTTCCTTTTTAATTTTTTTATTAAGTATGGTAACCTTTGTCAATACACGAACCTTAGTTAGATCTAGCCCTTTGGTATCCAATACTCGAGCATTCGCCAAAATATCTTCTAATTGGGTAATTCGTGTCTCCATGAGTCCTTGCGCTTCTTTAGCCGCATCGTATTCAGCATTTTCACTAAGATCACCTTTTGCTCTTGCTTCTGCTATATCATCTGCAATTTCACGACGTCCTCTAGTCTTTAAATCGCGAAGTTCTTGATCTAACTTGTCATATCCTTCCTGGCTTAAATACTGAATCTTACTCATATGCATACCTTATTTAAATAGTAAAGTAGTTGTAGGACTACTTATTCATATGTTTGTTATACAATAAAATACGGCCTTTAAACTTGTTATTCTACCTTTATAGTTTGAACTATTCACAACATTAAATTATTTTATTTTATTATATATGATTTAACTTATCTCAACATTTTTTTGAACAACTTGTCCTAAAGTTTTTACCCCAATAATTAGAGCTACTATGGATAAAAGAGCACCTAAAATGAACGGAGCTCCAGGTATATAAAGTGCCCCACTAGTGCTAAAATAACTGAATGATTGCGTCATCACTGGTGGTCCAATTATAGCTGAAAAACTGATTAGGCTCGTTAGCACACCCTGCAGTTCTCCCTGCATGTTTGCAGGTACTTGATTCGATAGTATTCCTTGCAAAGAGGGCCCTGCAAAGCCTCCTAAAGCGTATGGCATAATCATTGCTAACATTATTTTACCATTTGGAGCCCAAGAAAATCCTAAAAATCCTATGATATAGGCTCCAATACCTAAATAAACGGCATTAGTAAGACCCATTTTTGGTATACACCACCGAGTGAGTCCTCCCTGCACCACTGCCACGCAAATACCAACGACACCTAATGAAATTCCCACCATCGCTTCATCCCAGCCAAATTTAAACATAGTATAGTAGGTCCACGTACTCTGTGTGGCATGATGAGATAAATAGATAAGGAAAAATACAAGAAATAAACCTGTTGTTGAAAAATTACTAATTATTTTCAATGCTCCGAAGGGATTGGCTCTATTCAATTCAAATGAACGGCGTTTTTGACTAGCCAATGATTCGGGGAGGATAAAATATCCATAGATAAAATTAATCAAGCTCAATGCAGCGGCAGCTATGAATGGTAAACGGGAATCAAATTCACCTAATAATCCTCCAATAACTGGACCAATAATAAATCCTAACCCAAAAGCAGCACCTAACAAGCCAAAATTTTGTGCCTTTTCTTCTGGTGCACTAATATCTGCAACGTAAGCACTTGCTGTGGTGGTTGTGGCACCTGTTATTCCTGATAAAAAACGGGCAAAAAATAACCACGTCATGGTCGGTGCCCATGCTAACAATAAGTAGTTTAAGCCATAAGCACAAAGTGAACAAAGCAGTAGTGGTCGGCGCCCAAATCGATCACTTAACGCGCCAATCATGGGAGCAAAAAGAAACTGAGTCCCCGCATAAATAAACATTAATAATCCACCATATTCAGCGGCATTGCTGATAGTTTGACCAGTGAGATCAATAATTAAGCTAGGAACTACAGGTATTATTATTCCAAGCCCAATAACATCGATTAATACGGTTATGAAAATAAAAAATAAAGCCGCTTTTCCTTTTTTATTTGGCTTCATTCTTCCATTCTTCGTAAAGCTCTCTCAAGGTGCTCCAACGATACATCCCTGAGTTATGCCCATCCGACCAGTATATCTGAATGGCATGATTACCTACTTGATCAGCTTTGTTAATTATTACAGGTGTAGACGCTTTTTCATCAAATGCCGAAGGTTCAAAAATTTGCATCTTGTCATGTCCACCCCTACACATTACACATGGGCAGTTTTGTCGTAGCCCAAAAAGCGGATATTGATATATTTTGCCATCACTCCAAGTAATTTGAAGGTACTCTTCCTCGTTATTTATAACTATTTTACCAGGAACAAACATGCTAAGTTTCTATTTTTAAGAGTACAAATATATAGAATTAATGACTCTTGTTTACCTAGTTTCTATTCCTTTTTTACTGCTTGGGCATTTTGTTGGAGGGCAATACACCCACTTATATTCTACCACAATTAGAAAAACACTTCAATTAGTTAGTCTATTCATAGCAATATATGTAGTGGCTATACTACTATTTATTAATGGTTTATTGAGTGAAGCATTAGCAGGAACGCTTATGAGTCTATTCTACGCTTTTTTAACTGGTATAGGCATGGGGAAACTATATAGCCAAATAGAAATAAAAAAGATAGCTGGATACCCGCTATATAGCTTTAAAAACCCAATTATTAACTTTGCCCCCTTAGTGATTGGCTCTACTTTAATAATTGCCGGTTTGCTACGTATCGGTTGGGCATTTAATTTTGTAATTACCCCTATACGTTTATTTTCAAGTGCTTCGCTTATTTTCTTTGGACTAGTAAGTTTTACTTTGTACATAACCCCTAATATAAGAACTAACAGTATATTGATTATTGATCAAGCAATCGATTGGAAAACATTTTTAGACTATCACTGGTTAAGCGAAGATGAAGTTCAAATGATATTTGAAAAAGAAGTTGACAGATCTAGTAACTCTGGTCAAATCGAAAGTGTTATCAAGATACAAGTTAATCCTGGTGAACGTGTGAAATTAGAACGTTTATTCGCAATGAAAAAAAAACTCAATAAAAACTGAATAAATAAGGTTTATAACTTCCTTATTGAAATGTATTTGTTAATACTATAACTGGATCATTAATTTCCTACATTCATTCAAGATTTTATCTTGAATGTAAGTTAAATTTTCATTTTATATATTTATCTTGTCCTCAATCAAAAACGGTGATACTGTGTCAGTTCATTACACAGGAACATTAACATCTGGAGAGGTTTTCGATAGCTCACTAGAGAGAAAACCGTTAAAGTTTACCCTTGGAAAAGGCCAATTAATTCCCGGTTTTGAACGTGCCATAATGGGACTTTCTGTAGGTGAGAAGGTAAAGGCGAATATACCTAGTAAAGAGGCATATGGAGAACATAATTCTGAGATGGTGCTTCAGGTTCCAAATAACCAACTACCCCCTGAACTTGATGCCCAAGTAGGTATGCAGCTGCAACTAAATCAACCTGATGGGCAGGTTATACCCGTACAGATTACTCAGGTTAAAGTGGAAATGGTCACCATAGATGCCAATCATCCCTTGGCCGGTAAGGATCTCAATTTTGATATTGAGATAATCGAAATTCACGAATAGTGTCCTAAAATCCGTTACTTAAAGAATCTAAAGCGAAACTTTACTTTCTTACTTTGAGTCTAAGTCGTAGAGTGGTGAAATTGTTGCTTGAATGGTCTTGTACAACTCATTCCCATATTTGTCATTAATGGCATAAAAATCAGAAAAGTCAGGCTTGCGAATATTCATCTTCCATTCCTGAGTTTTGGATTTAAAATTTGGGTCAACATGGAGAAGTTCATGATACAGTAACATTTCCTTAGTTTGATTATCTAACATATCCCACAATTCTCCCGATATTTCAATGAGATAATTATAACCAGAGTAATATTTAACCTAATGACTTGCTTTCATGCACTTGGCGGCTTTTTGTCTTGAAATATTTGGATAAACCAAAAAATAACCTATTTCGGCTGGCCCAAATTTCATTTTATGTTTCTCAACAACTCTCTTTGCAATTGCTTCCACCTCTAGTGATTCCGTGAGTTGCTTATCGGAATTAATAGTTTCTTCAGGAGATAAAATATCGTCGTTTGGCATAGGTTAATCACTCAAAGTTTGTACATTTATTCTATTGGCAAAACCAATAAATTAGAATTAAGGCTCACAATAATAGCTTAAAACGTGACTAACTTTCAACTCAAATATTACGGTAAAATCCTTGTTATTTTACCCATATTAGGATTTTTGTTCACACGAGCTTTTGATGGATTCACCCGTCTAATTCTTCATGTTTACGCAAATGAAGAAGTCCTATGGAACGGATTTGCAATTCTAAGTAATCCCGCTTGGGTAGGCATTTTATGGTTGGTTCACTTAACCACATCATTTCTTGCTGGGATGGTGCTGATGACCTTAACCAATAGAAGCAAATATGTGATTTACATTTTTGCCAGTACTATCTCACTTCATAGCGTATTTAACTGGCACCGATTTCTTCGGACCAATGACGAGTTTACGATACACTATCTTAACCTTGAAAACTCGTGGAGCTTCGATCTTTTGCCAGTTTTCATGCATATCGTAATGGGCTTGATCGGTTGCCTATTGAGCTACAATTTTTCAAAAACACAAGTAAAACCAACTAGCTAAATAAGTCTAGGAATCCTTAAAATATAGCTTTCGGAATACGTCTAATTGCCTTCAGTAAGTACGAGTGGAAAGTTTTCAAACCCAAGTAAATCAGCCACTTTTTTTCCTATATCTGTATTATCCCACCACCCACTAAATTCGACTGCATGAGGACCATAAGCCATTAATGGAATAGGGGTTCCAGTATGTCCGGTAGATGCCCATGCAATATCTACTACGGTATTTTCCCGGTTAACTCCATTAATGGTCATTCCCCCAGTTTCATGATCAGAGGTAATTATAACTAATGTACCCGGATTTTGCTCTGCGAAACTCAAAACTACTCCAATAGCATCATCAAAGTCTTTTACTTCTCTAAGGACATAAGGTGTATTGTTTGCATGACCACCCCAATCAATTTGTGAACCCTCAACCATTAAAAAGAACCCATTTTCCTTTGAAGAAAGATTTTCAACAGCTTTGCTCGTCATTTCAGAAAGGCTTGGTATTCGATTTTCACTTGGTAAACCACCAGGAGAAAAAAGACCCACTATTTTATCCGAATTTTCTTCAATCATAGCCTGCCGGTTTAAAACAATAGCATACCCTTGTTCTTCAAAATTTGATAGTAAATTTAATTGATCAGCCCGATTACTTCCAGCAGAGTCTAAGGGTAGAAAATATTCCAATCCGCCTCCAAGTATTACATCAACTTCAGATTCAACTAATTGCTCTGCAATCTCTGAGTATTTATTGCGAGAATCAATATGAGTTGCAAAACTTGCAGGTGTTGCGTGAGTAACTCCTGATGTAGCAACTAAACCAGTCTTCATACCAGCCTTTTGAGATAGCTCCAATAGGGTAACACATTCATTGCCATCAGAATCTTGGGCTATAACTCCATTTTTAGTTTTAATTCCACAGGAATATGCAGTAGCTCCAGATGCAGAATCAGTAATTAAATCGTCTTCAGCATGTGTTTTTACTATTCCCGTTATTGGAAGACGCTGAGCATGTAAATAACCATTAGGACCAACCTCTTGCAATTGACCACTATATAGTTGTGCGATACCTGTTCCATCACCAATCATAAATATAACATTTTTTATTGGTTGATCAGCAATTAAGGAAAGCCGTTGCCCTTTAACAGTCGTTTCTGAGGCAATAACTAATTGCTCGGTGTTAAGTATGTTTTCTTCAGTATTTGAAGAAGTATTGCATCCAAATATGACAGTAGCAATTAAAATTAGGGCCAAAAATTTTTTCATGATAACAAGGCGAATAGTGTCAAGGAATATAGCAAAGAAAAATCCGACATCTATCAGAGAAACACCAATTATTCCCTATTAAATCTTGGTAACATACTCTTAATTATACCCCAAACACCTTTAGCTGGCTTTGGTGCTTTCTTTGCTCTTTTTGTTGCTTGGTTAAGGGTCCTTACTTCAACAAGCGGTCTTTTTTTTGAACTGGAAGTAGAGCGTGATGATTTATTCTTGGATTTATTACTAGAGGTCTTAATATTTTTTTTCGAAGCCTTATTTAATCTTTGACCTTTTTCCTCTTTAGTCTTGTTATCTTTCTTTAGTTTAACAGTAATCGGTTTTTTTGGTTTTTTTACATTTTTATTCTTTGGTCGTACTACCCCTTCAACATCATTTTTTACTCCCTCATTATTCAGAGTGTCTTGCTCACTGGATTCATTGCTAGCAATAGGTATGACTATTTCACCGTCAACTATCAGATTAATGACTAATCTACCCTGTATATCTCGGCTAAATTTAACATTTCTAGCTTTGCTATAATCAGCTTTAATTGGCTCATTTACTTCATTTAGGTTTGTAGCAGAAGTTTCTTGAGGTTTTTCAAGTGAGTTCTTTTTAGACTTTACGGGGACTACCTTTAAACTTCTTTTTTTAGAAATTGATGTAAGCTCTGTAGACTTTACACTAGATACTTTTTTTGTTGGTTTATCTTGATCGACTTCCCCGAAAATAGTATCTAATTTTCCCTTGCTAACCTCCACAATATGAAGTGTTTCTCCAACCTTTTTCTCAATAGATTGAAAATATTTTTGGTCTTGACGATTCACTAGTGTCACTGCCGTACCCTCTTTATCATACCTACCTGTTCTTCCGATACGATGTATATAATCTTCCACTGCCCTTGGCACATCATAATTGATGATCATAGACACATCACTAATGTCAATACCTCTTGCAAGTACATCTGTAGCCACAATAACAGATACTGTCCCATTTTTAAATGCCTGAAGAGCAATATTTCGCTCATTTTGGTCTCGGTCTCCGTGTATTCCAACAGCTTCAACATCAATTTTTTTAAGAGCATTAACTAATTGATCAGCCCCTTTTTTAGTGGCTGTAAAAATAATGCATGAATTCCATTCATGATGCCCAAAATAACGTTGAATGAAACGTAACTTTTCTCGACCATCTAGTAGATAAGCCTTTTGCTCGACAGAGTTTGATGTGGTGGATACTTCAATCTCAACTTTTTTTTGGGTCTTTCATTATATTAGATGCAAGCTTATGAATATCTTTAGGCATAGTAGCTGAGAATAATAGATTTTGCCGCGTATTTGGCAACTTATCTATAATGTGTTGAACATCAGGCAAAAATCCCATATCTAGCATTCGGTCAGCCTCATCTAATATAAAAAATTCAATTCCTGAAAAATCAACATCTAGCACCTTCATTTGATCAATCAAACGTCCAGGCGTAGCCACTAATATGTCTACTCCAGCACGAATAGCTTCTGCTTGTTTGCCAAAATCTTCTCCACCAATGATTGTACATGATGTCGTATCGGTATGATATCCAAGAGCAAATATTTGTTCATCAATTTGTTGGGCTAACTCTCGGGTAGGTGACAAAATTAGCGTTCTAATGTGATCTTTCTTTTCTTTGAGCATTATTTCTAACACAGGTATTACAAAGGCTCCCGTTTTCCCTGTTCCCGTTTGCGCTGCACCTAGTACATCATATCCTTGTAATAGAAGCGGTATACATTGTTCCTGTATAGGTGTTGGCTCTTGAAATCCAACATCATCTAATCCTGCCTGTAATAATTTATTTAGATTAAATTCCTTAAAATGCAATTGTTCTATTTAGTAAAATTATTTTTTTAATATACGGACAATATGTGAAAAGTGTTTTAATTCATGAATTATTCTATCTTGTGTATACATAATTTTTAACTAAACTATTAAACATACAAACCACATTTATGCGATCATTTAAATACCTTAAATCTACCCTAGGTATCTTAATTGGATTTGGTTTAATCACAATATCCTGCGATAACCAATCCACTACCTATCCCAAAAAAGCTTCAATGAATACTCTAGTCGATAGTGTGAGTTATGCAATTGGGTATCAAAACGGCAGCCAATTAACCGCCCAAGGATTCGAAAATGCAGACCTAGATAATTTTATTGCTGGATTTCAAGCAGGACAAAATAGTGCAGAAAACGAAATGTCTACTGTAAATATACAGGAACTATTTGGACGTTTTGGACAGTATTTAATGGATCAGATGAAGGTGGAGAATCTAGAAGAGCAAAAAGCATTTTTGGCTGAAAACAGAACCAAAGAAAGTGTTATGGAAACTGCCTCTGGCTTACAGTATAAAGTTCTGGTTGAAGGCACAGGGGTATCGCCCACTCCCGAGAATACCGTTGTTGTGCAGTATGAAGGTACATTAGTTGATGGCACCCGATTCGACGGCACCTATGACGAACTGGGTAATCCTGGTGAACCTGCTGAGTTTGTACTTGGTGGTGTAATTCCAGGATGGACCGAAGGTTTACAATTGATGAAAGAAGGTGCAGTGTATATGTTTTACATACCTTCCGAGCTTGCCTATGGCGAAAACCCACGACCAGGTGGTGCTATTCAACCCAATGACATGCTGATTTTCAAGATTGAATTAACAGAAGTTAAATAAGCTTCTAAGCAATTTTTTTAATGAGGCCACTTCTACGATTTGTACGTGTAGAGACGGCCTTTCTTAGTTGCTCCTCGGTGGCCAGTATGGTAATTGATTTTTTAGCCCTCGTTACAGCGGTATAGAGTAATTCACGGGTATGTAAAAGAGAGACCTCAGGTTGTAATATCACTAGCACATGATCAAATTCCGATCCTTGTGATTTGTGAATGGTGAGTGCATAAGCTAATTCGTACTGTGGTAATCGACTCACCAAAATATGTTCATCCTCTCCATCAAGTTTTGTAATTCTATCTGGTTCTATAGCAGTACAAACTCCAATATCCCCATTATAGAGTTTCGTATTTGGATCATTCACTTGAATAATGACAGGACGGCCAAGATACCATGATGAAAGATTCTTTTGAGAGTATAGTTGGCGGTTCTTGCGATCCATGATCTGGTTTATATTATTGCATCCAAAAGAACCCACTCGATGTGGACTTAACACCTTGTAGCTCTCTTTTTGGGTAATTTCTTTCGATGAATCACCCAACATCAGATCCTTTGAATAGCTAAGATCATGTTCCGCCCATAAATGAAGTAAAGGCAAATGTGAATGGATGCTAGGGTTAGACTCAATCCAATTCACATCTGCTTTAGAAGCATCTTTAAGTATCTGTTTAACCATGTCCATATCTCCCAACTTAATAGATTCTGCTAATTCAGGAATATGACTCGATTCCGCCTGTCGATACACACGATCCAACTCAAAAACCTGATAAGGTACCCTTAGCTGATTAGATTTGGCCCCAATGGAACACAGGTCGCCAAGTAGACTGCCAGCCTCTACTGATTCCAACTGATGGTGATCACCCAGTAATACAAGTTGTGAATCATTTTTTAATGCCTTCAGCACATGATAAAAAAGATCAATATCGACCATAGAAGCTTCGTCAATAATAATCAAATCAGCCGTAAGTTTTCTTTTTTGTGTTCGTCGATATGTACCATCCCTATTAGCCTCAAGCATCTTATGAATGGTAGTAGGAGCTCTATATACTTCGATAAGATCACTTGAAATAGATTGCCCCATTCGCTTAGCTGCCTTCCCAGTAGGAGCCGCCAGATAAACTTTTTTAGTAGGCAGCCAATGCTGGTATACCTGAAGAATTTTTTCTAAAGTATAGGTTTTACCCGTTCCAGGACCACCTGTAACAATACTAAACCGATTATCAAATAGGTATAGTAACACGCCTAATTTAGCCTCATCCAATTCTGTAAAATGTTCACGCACCCAATCTTCATAGACACTTTTTGAATGGAGCCCTGTTGCTTCCGAAAATTCTACTGAACTCAATTCCGCAGTTTCGTTAATCCAGTCGGCAATATACCGCTCATAATCCCAGTAACGGTGCATATAAAGCCTATCCTCTTCTACCTTAAAAGGCTTAAAATCTCCTTTAAAAGGTAAGTTTTGAAGCAACTCGAAAACAAAATCGTAGGTCCATTCCTCACCCTTAAGTCGTTTAAATAAATCACTAAAGAACAAGCTTGGTATGAGGAGATCCTCTATGGTTGTGCATACATAACCCATTTGCTGATAATAAAACCATTGCAAAAGAATATACCTCTGTACACATCCTTGATCCGTATCGGCATACTTAGAGCCAAATTCCTCAAGTAAATATGAGTTAAAGGACATATAGATCAGATATTCTTTATTGGAATATACCTGCTTTTCTAACCATTTTTCAATGACATTCCGATGGTTCATTCTTGGACCTCCTGAGGCAATAATTCGTCGAGTAAACTAGTAATTAGACGGATATCGGGTTTATGATGATATATCCCATTTTCGGGATTTTCAGGGTCCAGTCCTCGTACAAATACATACACGTAGCCCCCATAGTGCTGGTCATAATCATACTGACGCATGTACACACTAAGAAACTGATGTAATGCCAAGCTGTACAAATGACCTTGCACATCAAAATCTAATTCAACCATCGCCTTAGTTAACTGGATGGGCGAATAAGCACGTTCACCAATTCGTGTATTGGTTTTGTAATCCAGGACATAAAATTTACCTTCACATTCAAAAACTAAATCAATGAAACCTTTAAAAAATCCCTTTGGCAATACCTTAATATCAAGATTCGAGTCGAACTGTAGCTGACGATCCTCTCCCCTAATTAAGGAATATATTTTTTCGGGTTGAAGGGTGTCTGATGGAATGAGAAATGGCTTTTCAACAACCAATTGCCCTCGCTGTAAATCTCTTAATGAACAACCTGGTATAACTTCTGTGTTCATGGTTTTAGAGACCCATGAGTAAATATGTTCGGAATGGGTTTCATTCAAACCGAAATTTCTGGACTCTTGAAGTACCCATTCGCGATAATCATATTCACCCAAAACCCATCTGTCTAGCAGTTGCTCCATGAGTCGATGAAAAAAGCTTCCAATTTCGGCCCCTTTTGGCATTTGATTACTGGAGTAGGATGTTTGCTTTTTATCCCCATCCGTATCCTCACTTTCTACATCTACTCTATCTAGGTCTTTTAGGTCAGAAAGGCCGTTAAGCCTATCCAATCCATCCGCATCTTTGATATGATGCTTTAAACTTGTGTATGAGTGTATCCTAGTATACTTTTGAAGAGATTTGAGTGACATTAACTCTTTATACTGGAATTCTGATGAATCTTTTGAAACACCAGAGGGAATAATATCCATTTGAATAGGTGGCATTTGCGTATAGGACCAAGCTCGAATAGGTTTATACCTCTCACCCAAGGTATCGCATATATGCGATGCTAAGGTATCGGCATGCCATGAGGAATCTGATGTAGGTTTCTTTTTGGGATTTCTCATTTTTGTTTCAATTAAGGACCCTAATAACTCTTTGTCCATACCCGTAGTTAAAAGTCCTGAATTCCACCCACTCATCCCAGTATGATTATAGATCACACAAAGAGATTCCGCACGTGTTATTGACACATACGTTAAACGAATTCGATTAGCGATCTCCTCACTCATCATAGACACAAGGGGTGCTAAATGCAAATCTTTAGCCTTTGAAACAAGTCTAATATCGTAGCACTGGCGACCTTCAAACCGATATTTTATGACTTTATTGGTGAGGATTGGGGTTTTACCAGCCGACTCAAAGGGACAAAACACAACTGGATACTGTAACCCTTTACTTCGATGAGTGGTAATGATGTTAACCATCTGTTCATCTGTATTGATGCGAATAATGTCCTCATCTATCTCAAGTCGATGTTCGGATTTTTGACTGTCAATAAAATGAATCAATCCATTAATACCTAGGCCTTTTGAGTTCTGTTGAAATTGTATGATCTCTAATATGTGGTCAATATTAGTAACTATCCGCTCGAAGTCATTTCTAAGGGGCCATTGATCATATAGTTTTAAAAACTTAAATAGATCTCGCAGTACCCAAGCCACCTCTTTACTCTTAGCCTCAAATGCAGACTTTTGGATGGTCATAAGTAGTTCAGCCCAGTAGGATGTGTCTTCTTGTTGGGTCCTCAATTCTTCCGCAGTGAGGCCACCAATAGGATGTGCCAAGACATAATTGATTTGCTTTTCATTATTTGGATTCTGTAAAATATTCAGCCATGTTTGGATATACTCTGCTTCGGAGCTTTGATATATAGATTTTTGAACATTGATAACGGACGGTATACCCCAACGACTTAGCAAGTCTTGTATATCCGATGCCTGATTGTTGGTGTGCACCAGAATGGCAATATCCGATGGCTGAAGTTCTTGGATCTGCACTCCAGATATACTCTTTTTTGACAGAAATAAAGAACCATTTAGCAGGTATTTGACCCTTTTTACTACATCATCCATAATGGCTGCCCTAGTTTGTTCTGATGTATAACCTGTTATAGAAATCCACTGTACAGGATACAAACGTTGCATCCCCTCGTTATCTAACCATACATGGTTATCATATCTAGCCATCATCTGTGTTTCAGAATCAATCACTTTAGATGGGTGATGGCTATCTTGATAGTCAATATCTAACCAAAAAGGTCGCCCAGATGATTCAGGAGTGAAAAATTGGTTGGTAAACTCCAATAGTTCAGGGTTTGAACGATAATTATAGGAAAGTTTGTAATGATTCTCTTTTGTTACCCAGTTTTTAGCTTCTAAATAGGTATGAATATCAGCTCCTCGAAATCCATATATGGCTTGCTTAGGGTCTCCAATTACATACAAAGTACCATTTGGAAAGCCCTCAAACAATGTTTTAAATATGGCAAATTGATAGGTATCGGTATCTTGAAATTCATCAATTAGGGCTACCGGGTATAATTGACGAAGAACCGTCAAAAATTCGAGATTACTTTGCATAATTCCTCTGGCGACCACTCTTATTAAATCGTCATAATCAAGCAGTCCTCTATTTTTTTTTTCGTCTGAAAAAAGGCTGCGTAACTCCCTAATCCAGAGTTCGGTTAGCGTGTGAAATAACTGTTTTTTTTCCTCTTCCACCCTATTATCCGCCCAATCATTAGGGTTTGAGGTTTCTTCCATAAATTTAACTAGGGAGTGCAGAGAAAAAGAAACACTGCGTGAGCTACAGTATTCTTCAAAGTGACTAGTCAACGCACTTTTTGGGTGTATTGGAAATTCATCATAAAGGGTATCACCAAATTGGGTATAAAAATCTTCAGGGCTTCTTATCCCCTTAGCTGTGTGTAAAAAAGTATCTTGAAATAAGTTTTTAACCCAATGCTCTTCCGCTGAAAAAAACATCCGCCAATAGGATCGGATGACATCTAAAAGCATGGGTTTTGGATTATGAAGAAGTTCAAAGTCGGGGTTCACACCAAATTGAAAAGGATAGTCTCGAAGTAATTTTTGACAAAAACCATGAATGGTGAATATTTGTGACTCATCAAAGGCAATAATAGCTTGTTGAAGGCGATGCATGACATTATCTTGTGCCCCATACTTCGTCGCACAATATTCTAAGAATTGATCACCATCTGATGCTTGATTCTGAGGCTGCTCAAGCCTTTCTAATACTTCACGGCATCGCGATTGTATTCTTTGGCGTAGTTCGACCGTAGCCGCCTCGGTGAAGGTCAAAACCAATAACTTATGTATTTCATGATCTGTTTCCGCGATCAATCGTACAAATAGTGAGCTGATATTATATGTTTTACCAGTCCCCGCGTTCGCTTCAACCAGATGAATTCCTTTTAGATCGGCATACTTTACATCAAAATCCTTCATCAATCAAGACCTTTGAAGGGTTTATCATCGCTGAAGGTATTCCAATTGCCCCAAAATTCTTGAGATTTTTTAATGAATAGCTCATCTTCAACCGGAGAGTGTTCACCCCAAATTATAAGGTTCCACATATCTTCGGATTCACTGGCAACTGAGGAATTATAGGATTTGGGGTTCCATTCACTCTTGGCTGAATTCAAGGCTTTGTTTAGATCAAATACTTTTTTCCTTTTATAGTATCCACCTGTAATAAAGGCAAAGGAACTCTTTGGTAAAAAATAGATAGAATCTCTTGTAGACAGACATTTTACATAACCGCTGATGATTCGTTTCAAGCTCTCTTCTGCTTCGTTTTGATCCTCTAACACTAGTTTACAAACGCGAGGCTTATCACTACTCATGTAGTAATAATGTGCACGGGAATCACCCCCTGCTACTACATTGAAAAGGAAGCTTATCCAATATTCTATGGCATATTTTGCCCCGAACGATCCTAATCTAATTTTCTGTATACCCTGCTCTTGTGTACGTCGGTAGCTACCAGACAGCCGATAATTTCCGATGATTATTTCGGGTTGAACCTGATCAACTAGTGCTTGGCTTGGTAGGATCAAATCATAAAATGACTGAATGTTTGAGTATAGTTCATTGAATTCATTTTGATAGACCAATAAAGGAGGAATTATTTTTTTGGATGCTAAGTAACTCTGGCATTCTGATTTTGTGAAGCCTTGTTGAATGGAATCCCAAATAGTGTTTTTGACCAAATACCTATCCAGATGATTTAACTCATATTGTTCGAAATCTGTTAGTTCATTGGATTCGTATGTGGGCATTATGTTTAGCTGCTTCTCTAATAAATACCTTGTTGGATGCTGGTAAAAACGAATCATATCGTTCATATCAATGGACTCATCGACCCCCTGCACTTTCGCTTGAGGATGATAAAATTGCTTAGTGATGAACTTGTGGGTGGGAATCTGACTTATGTGTTTGCTTCTAAACTGATCGTAATAATCCTTATGGTAAGATATGAGTGCCGCATCAGATGAAAAGTAGTTTTCAGAAAACCCATGTAATCGGTGATTATAAACCTTAAGCTTTGGAGACACTACTTCAACATCTGTAACTTTTTCAGTACAAACTTCATTATCTATATCACCATCATGAGAAACCGAGCTTCTCTTTTTATAATATCCTTGATGTAAATAAATAAGCTGTGTTATATAGGGAGAAGGGTTTTTTGGTTTATTGGTATGCACATTATAACCTTCATAACTCAGGAAATACGATTGTTTTGCCAAGGCTAATCGTTCAATAAATAAGCGTTGAAGATCTTTTTTTCTCTCACGCTCGCCTGAAATTGGATGATAATGAATCAAATCGAAAATTGGCCTTGACTGATTCCCTGGGAATACCTGCTCATTGATTCCGAGCATAGCTACGAAATGGAATGGAATGAGCCTGTTTGGGATATGCTCACTAACCTGTATACCAAAGCCATAAGGTGATGCTTGGTTGGTATTTTCTGCGGCTATCTGACGAAACCATTTTAAAAACAATTCATGGCTTATGGTTGCATGGGTATAGGAAAGCTCAACTTCTAGATCATCTAACCAGAGCATCTCCCGATCATAAATCCATCCACTATTATTCCGAATGATTTCAAAATGATCAATGATAACCTTTCGAATCCATTTTATCCATTCAAGAGCTGTTCTTTGAGTAGATAATTCCTTGTTTAAAACACGTAAATGATTGTATAGATATTGTATTTTAGACAATAGTAGTAGCTGATCATTTTTATGAATTAAGTAAGATGGATTAGGTGAGACACTAGTTACAAATTCTTCTTCATTGTACAAGAAACCTCTCCACCATGATACTAAACCATCTTTTAGGCTAAAAGGATGATTATCTTCTAGGCCAAAATGTATGTGTGTCTTCGTCATCCAATGCTTTAGCTGTCTTAAGTCTTCTTCGCTCAAGTCATATACAATGGCCATATTAGGATCACTGAGAAGATCCATAAAATCATTCATTTTGAATGAACTAACCACCAATTCAAGAAGCCTAATCAGTGTTGTCCTAAGTGATTCTGTCTTATTGATTGAAATAAAAACTGGTAGACGAGGCTCCTGTCCGAAAACCTGTGTTATTATGGGTGCATAGGTCATAAGATCCGGCACTGATATACCGATGGTGTCCAGCTCTAAATCAGGATTTGAATGTATGAAGTCTAAAATATGATCTTTGAGTACTTCAACTTCGCGTCTAGGAGAATGGCAGATATGGATAGACCCAGGTGTTTCTAATAGTTTTTCAACTTTGAATAGCGGATCGAATGCCTCTGCAGTAACTTTAGATACATTATTCTTTGTAATCAACTTCGAAAGTGATTCAGATTGGCAACAACTTTGTTGCCATTTTTGTGATAGATTTCTCAGTAGATAATCATAGGTATGTTCGTTTTCAAAAGACAAACTAGAATAATTGAGCAGATGAACCTCACTTACAGATGAGATCCCCTCTAAACTCTTAAGAAGTACCTCTCCCCAATTTCGTTCGCCTAAAACAAATAATTGTTTGGGTAGAAAAGACTTCAAAGTAGATATATTCGTCCCATTAAATAATTCAAACCAATTTTTATAAATACTACTTCGAGAATACTGATGGATACCTTCTTCTTCTAGAGCTTCCATAATTCTTGTCCATAATCGCATCTGAATTTCTAGATGGTCATAACTCATTCCTTCATATGGATATTTTGACTCGTGTAAACCCCTCTCCCAACCAAATACCATTTTGGGGCGAATATTTAAGTATTGATCAAAAACATCGGCATACTGTTGCGCTAAAGCAAAACGTTGCATCTCGTTTTCAAGCCCATTATAGCTACTCAAAATTAATTCATCTTCCTTGAGAAGTTCAAAAATTCGAAAACTGAGGGCATGAATATCTGTAGGTAGCCTTTTTGGAACCTCAGGGTAAACCTTTCGGTACAATTTCCATATCAATTCAACAGGAAAAACATAATTCAAATGAGCAGAACTTCCTTTCGCGACCGCAATCTCTCGCTCTATCCATTCTTGAAATTCACGATTAGGAACCACTACCCATGAAGCTTCTAACGGTAGTGCATCTTTTTGAAGCTGTTGGCTCAAATAGGCTAAAAGCTCGGCAGGATGTTGAGCTTCAAAGTAGTGGATCATAGAATAAAGAAAAGAATAAGTGTATTAAACAATGAATTAGCGTAAATTAATATGTAATTATTTAACACTACATTATATAGAAAAATATACTTTCGTATGCAATTTTACAGTAGAAAAATCATAAAGCCGCAAGACCTTAATAATTATGGTACCTTATTTGGTGGTACTGTTTTAAGTTGGATTGATGAAGAAGCCGCTGTATTTGTTGCCTGTCAGCTAGGGAAAAAAAATATTGTAACAAAATACATGTCTGAAGTCAACTTCGTGCACTCAGGAGAACTCGGCGATGTAATAGAAATCGGGATGGAAACAGTAAAATTTGGTACTAGCTCGATCACTGTCCGATGTGAAGTCCGAACAAAATTCAGTAAAAGGACTATTGTTACTATCGAAAAAATAGTCTTTGTTCATGTAGACAAAAATGGTCGACCAAAGGCGCACGGAATCACTCAAGCTGTAGAATAATGACCTATTGCAATGAAAGTGAACTCCTAGATACCGATTATATCTATTCACTTTTAGGTAGCCCCTTTAGAGATAATACTCGATTACTTACCGTTTCTGGATCTGGCGGATACTTTATTGATCGCATTGTTTCAGGGAATTCATCTTTAGCTCGTATACCGGATGATGCAAAAGCAAATATTCAACGATGTGAGAAGGGACTTCTCATAGCCTTTAATAAGAGCAATAGGTTGTATGGTATAAGTTTAGAATGGAATGAAATTGACCAAATAACCCTAAAAAAGGGAAAAGAGCAGCTTCAACCCAAATTCCCTCTACCTGTGTGGTGGTTAATAAGATTTGGTTTGCCAGCTGAAAAAGCCAAATATTTTGGTCTTTTTGGTGAGTTCAAACGAGAACCGTTGAAATTAGAAATTGGCTTTGACAAACAATTGGTTGCACTTTATGCCAACGGTTTTTCCTTTGATGAAAAAGCATTCTATTTTAGCGCTTTATCAGTGAAGGTAAAAGTAATTATTGAATAAGTATCTTTAAGGGTGTACTACTCGTCAATAAAAAAAATAACAAACCAATGAACATTCTAGTTACAGGAGGCGCAGGATACATAGGAAGTCATACCTGCTTAGAATTAATAACTCAAGGTCACCAAGTCATTATCGCAGATAATTTGTCGAATTCACACCGATTATCCATTGAGAGGGTTCAAAGCATAAGTCAAAAAGAGATCGTTTTTTATGAAGTTAACCTACTCAATAGAAAAGCACTAGATGACATCTTTCAAACTCATTCCATTAATGCCGTGATTCATTTCGCCGGTTATAAGGCTGTTAGTGAATCCGTAGAAAAACCATTGATGTACTATCAAAATAACCTCCAATCGACACTTTTACTTTGCGAAACCATGGAGCGCCATAAGGTTCATCGTTTGATATTTAGTTCATCAGCAACCGTCTACGGGATGAATTCAAAAAGTCCGATAACTGAACATGCATCACTATCTGCTACCAACCCCTATGGTAGAACCAAATTGTTCATTGAGGAGATACTTCGAGATTGGTCAAAAACCATACCTAAAATCTCTGTAGCATTACTTCGCTATTTCAACCCTGTGGGGGCCCATTCTTCGGGCCTTATCGGTGAAGATCCGCAAGGTATTACAAATAATTTAATGCCCTATATAACCCAGGTTGCTGCAGGACGCAAAAAAATTCTATCAATTTTTGGGAACGATTATGACACAATTGATGGAACCGGTGTTAGAGACTACATTCACGTAATGGATTTAGCATTAGGTCATGTCAAAGCTCTAGAATATACCTTAAACTCAAAAGGGTGTGATGCCTTTAATTTAGGTACAGGAAAAGGAACGAGTGTACTTGAATTAGTTGAAGCATTTGAACTAACAACTGGGCAAAAAGTGCCCTATCAAATTAGCAATAGACGATCTGGGGACGTAGCTACTTGTTTTGCTAATCCCACCAAAGCAAAACATAAACTCTCTTGGGAAGCAACCAGGGATGTTGTAGAGATGTGTAGAGATAGTTGGAATTGGCAAAGAAAGCATCCTATGGGGTATCTAAGTTCCTAGATAAGGTCTTGTGATTTATACAAAAATGCTCTTACATTCAATTTAATGCCAAAGTGGCGGAATTGGTAGACGCGCACGACTCAAAATCGTGTTCCTTCGGGAGTGTGGGTTCGATTCCCACCTTTGGTACGATTGCCCATCTTCAATAGACTAAATAAGCAAAGGGCCTGCAACTATTAGCTCAATTGCAACTAGGCTAGATATATTTGGTTTTTTTCTGTAATTGAAAAGGAAGCCTATTTGGTATAATTACACCTACATTAGCTGCTATTTTGGTAATAAACAGCCTAATAATTTTACCCTCTTTTTTTATTAATCATAATATCATGCCCTAATTACATTAAAGTTAAATGTATAGTTACTTTTTTCTCACAATAGTACAACCATCTCGAATAGGAAGTAGTAGTTGATTAACAATATTATCGTCTTTTACATGTTTATTAAAAGAATCTAGGACACTGGATTTAGGGTCCTTAGGTGCTAGTACTTATGCGCACCAAAGCACATTATCAACTAAAAGGATCCTCCCACTCTTCAAGTTTAGTATGCAATATTTATTGTAATATTGATAGTATAGATTATCTGCATCAACATATATGAAGTCATCTACCTTGTTCAACTTGGTTATTTCTTTTATAACATTACCCTTAATGAGTTGGATCCTGTCATCGAATCCAAATATTTATAGAAATTATTTAAAGTATTTTTTTGATACCGGATATTCATCTCAGTAGTATCAATTTGTCCATATTCAAAAATAATTTCTGCGATTATTGTGGCACCATACCTTGTTAAGGTTCCAATTTATAAATAATTCTTAGCTCCTGTTGTTTGTACTAAGATTTGCAGCAAATGCCCAACCAATGGTCAACTTAGCATTTAAAAATATTCAGGTTCTTCACCAGAACTCTGTATTAAGTTTGTAATTAATTCACTCTCAACAGTAGAATGGTCTTCGGCATACTTTTCAACTTTTCGATCAAAAATAACTCTATATGGCTTTGGTCGATTTTTCACTAATTTTATCTTTATTTTATTTTTTCTGTTCAAAAATATATTTTCTTGTGAACTTTATCCCTGCAAAAGAACATCCCTTATATTTATGGTTTTTTTACTATGTAACGGCTTACTTGTTGAAGCGTCGATTCAACAGGGTTCATATAGAAGTAGAATACCATCCCTCTAAAAATACCTCCACATTATTTTATTTGAACCATAATTATTGGTGGGATGCCTTAATGCCTAATTATCTAAACCGTCGTTTTTTTGGCCAGAAGGCACGTGGAATGATGGATATTAGAGAGTTGAAAAAATATCCCTATTTTACAAAAATCGGAGCTTTTTCAGTTGACGTAGAACAGCCTAAAAGCTCAATATACAGTCTAAAATATGCACTAAATCACCTTCAAACAGCCAATGCTTCTATATATATATTTCCAGAAGGCGGAATTGTGCCTGTTCATTCAGGCCCTCTTCATTTTAAACGAGGTCTGAAATGGCTACAAACCCAAGCAAGTTTTGTCGACCTCGTCCCTATTGCTATTTACATTGATTATTCAAAATCATCCAAACCCAACTTACACATAAATATTGGTTCCGAGCTTCTGCCAGATGAGGATCACAGCAGATATCTAGAAAATAGGTTGGCTATAATAAAAAATCGACTGCATCCATCTAAATGAGTCATGAGATAATTTCTTTTTTGAAATGGTGCACCATGCTACATGGCTAAATAAAAATCCAAGAAAGTTTACCAAGTTTTTGAATAGAGAAATCGTGATTTTTGTACCCAATGCGTTTTGGATGACATATATCGCAGCCGCATATTAATCATCCACCAATACTTTCGGTCATAAATACGCTCCGGCATAATGTACTCCGAGATTCCTCGCTGAGTTCTTTTCGTTTGACCCGTTTTCAATGTAACCTCACTAAAATATCGCTGATAAAAGGGACCATCATCAATAATTTGATTAGTGAGAACTTCACATTCTACCCCAGGCCCTTTCATAACTATTTTTTGAAATGCATGCAACCCGTGCCGATTGGTTACATCATTCAATAATTCAATCTCTCGAATATTTAATTCTGTACTATCTGACTCAACAGAAAACAGCCATGCATTTTTTTTCACTCCATCTTTAGTATTCATAATGTAGTAAACCAAAGTATAATCAGTGAAATGAACCCGTCCCCAATACCAATCATCAAAACTATTTTTTAAAGGCTCAAAACCAACATTGTGATCGTGATAACCTAACCCATTTAAAGCTATGTTATACATATCAGACCGACCATCAAGTGCCAAGTTTCCCATGACCCCCGCTCTAGGCTGTATCAAATTCCAAGCATGTGTGAATTTTGTCTGTTCTGGTTCCTTTAGTAGTGAACTAAAATCAGCAGACTTTTGCAATTTCTTTGTATCGAGTAAGAATTTAATCCTTCCTGTCAGCTGATAACTAGAATCCAACATCTGATTTAATATGATCTCGTACTCTAATTTTTCATCCAATACCCTACGCTCAAAAATATTGCTACCCAATGATATTGAGAATGGTTCATTTTGAGAAGTTAGTCTATTAGGTGCATACTCCAAAAAACTATAATACTCTGCTTTTTGTGTATTGTATACTGATACGCTTATTGCAGGAAACGAGCTCGCACATGCTGTTTTATCTTCTAAGTGTTTGCTTGTATTTTTCGTTTGATTTTGTGCTTTAATGTACGCGGGAGAAAAGGGATTTCCCTCATAAAAAATGATGACCATTGCCCATTTTTTATCTGCGGATATCGCATCAAAGTACCACCACTCATAACTACCTGGTTTTTCTTTTTTATGAGGTAATTCAGATGATAGTTTAGAACGTATGTACATATTAAGTTGGTACTGTAGGTGGTTTGTTTAAGAGTTCGTTAACTTCCCTTATGGAAATAACGTTATCTTTGATACTTATAGCGCTAATGAGCTTTGCGCTGCTCTTTCACTTAGGCACAACACTCAATTATTTACGAAACCGTAAACATATTAGATGCATTCCACAATCTGAAAAAGATACCAATAATCCCAACAATAATTATTCTACAGATCTTAGTGTTTGTATTCCATGCCGAAATGAAGAACATAATCTCAGAAAAACGCTGAATTCTTTGGTCAATCAAACAAAGAAAAATATCTTTATTCTAGTATTAAATGACCAATCGACAGATAGAACTCAACTAATTTTGGATGAATATAGTACTAAATATTCGCAGATTAGAGTTATTCAAGGCAAGGAAAAGCCTGAGTATTGGTTAGGCAAGAACTGGGCCTGTCATCAACTATCTGAACAAGTTACAACCAAATTCATGGTTTTTCAGGATGCGGATGTCTGGTTAAGTCCCAACACGTTAGATAGTATCACTAATTTATTACACTCTTATGATGCATTAACTGTGTGGCCTCATCAAAAGTTATATAGTTTTTTTGAGCGATTGATTGTCCCTAGTGTGTATTATTCTTTATTTACTTTATTTCCTGCTGCCTATTTACATCGTAAACCAAGATGGCTGCCAACATTCTTATATGCACGGGTCAAAGAATTATTCACCGCTGCAAATGGCCAGTTTATGGCTTTCAATATGGAAACCTATTGTAGCATTGGGGGACATTATGCTGTTCGGAATGAGGTAGTAGAGGATATGGCCTTAGCGCGTTTGATAAAAAAATCCCCTTATTCTATGGGAATGTTTCACGGCAAAAATACTATTTTTTGCAGGATGTATCGATCCGCAAAAGAGGTATGGGACGGTTTTGGCAAGAATTTTTTACAAGGTTTTCCCAATATGCTTACTTTTATATCTCTGGGATTGCTACATCTAATCGTGTTCATTCTCCCTGTAACAGTTCCATTTATTATTTATGGATTTGGGCACGGTACCTTTTATGAATTAATCGCAATTTACGTTTTAATTTCACTAATTGTGCTCCTATTTACTCTTCAGCGGTTATCACTTGATAGGTTATTCGATTGGAAGCCAAGCTATTCATTCCTCCATATTTTTTCTGTGATTTGGTTTCAAGCACTTGCAATTCGTTTAATTTGGAATAAATTAAGTGGTAGAAAAGTCAAGTGGAAAGGACGCCCTATTTGAACTGCATTTTTTAATCATATAACTCATTAAAACTATGATAAGCCCATATTTAGAAAAATTTATGGTATTTTTGAGAGTAGAAAAAAATGCTTCTTTTTACACCCTAACCTCCTATAAGACTGATCTAAATCAATTTATTGATTTTCTTAGCTCACATTTTGATTCCGAAAAGTTTTCTATAGTACAAATAGATCGGTTAGCCATTCGTCTTTGGTTAGGCGAATTATCTGAACAAGGACTGACACAAAATAGTATAGCACGAAAAGTTGCTGCATTGCGTTCTTTTTTTAAATATGCGTTTAAACATGGTTGGATTCAAAAAAACCCAGCACACCTTTTAGTCATTCCAAAAAAAACTCGGACTCTCCCTAAAACAATACCCGCACCTGATTTGCAGCGTATGCTTGACAGCTACCGCAATGAAAAAAATCCCGTTGGATCTATCCAAGATTATGTTATTCTAGAACTTTTTTATACTTCTGGTATACGTGTCAGTGAATTATGCGGACTCAATATACAAGACATACAGTTGGCAAAAGCATGGATTAAGGTTCGAGGGAAAGGAAATAAAGAAAGAATCGTTCCTATTAGTTCATCAGTTAATAAATTGCTGAAAAATTTTCTTAATAATAGAAGTTATACTGTAAATAATATTCAAAGCATTACTAACGAAGTTAAAAAAAATCCTAAAGCTAGGAAAAAAGAAAGCCCATTATTTATTGCTCCCTCTGGTCAACGTATGTACCCTAAGCAGGTCTATCGGATTGTTAATAAAGCTATTAAAAAATATTCTGAGGTAACCCAAAAAAGTCCCCATGTGCTTCGGCATAGCTTCGCCACTCATATGTTAGATAATGGAGCCGATATTAGATTAATTAAAGAATTTTTAGGCCATTCTAGCCTCGCCTCAACCCAGGTATATACCCATACTAGTGTTGAACGCTTACGTACAATTTACGAGCAAGCACACCCTCGTGCGAAATCCTAACCATAAAAGAGTATAGTATGAAAAAAATAATTACATCCCGTCATTTTGATGCAAGTGAGCAATTAAAGGATTTTGCTAATGATCATCTACAAAAACTGCCTACCGTATTCAATAGAATTACTTCATGCTATTTGGTTATGGAAGAATATCCAGACCCTGACTTTCCTCAATCAGCAGAACTTATTGTAAACATTCCACAAAAAAGCCTAACTGCAAAAAGTGCAAAAGCAACCTATGAGAAAGCTGTCCATGATGTGGTAGAAAATATGAAACGACAACTCAAACGCTACAAAGAAAAAAAACTACATTACTAAAAATTTTTTTCTAATAGTTTAGCCAAGTAATCTTCAGGTAAATGCCTTTTTCAACCCACTCAAGTATACCAATCAATGAAAAATTAACCGTTGAAGAACTCATAACAAAGCTTCGTAAACGAGTTAATATAAATCTTATTGCGTGTGCAGCTGAAGATAAATGCTGTGATAAATTTGTCAGTGAATCAGAGTTAAACCGACCTGGTTTAGCTCTCGCGGGCCATTTAGATTTATTCGCATGGCAAAGAATACAAATTATTGGCAATACTGAAACTGATTACCTTATAAAAATACCCCCGGATAAACAACGAGAGGCCTTTGATAATATTACCAAATTTGACCTACCTATTATTTTTCTGACAAATGGAAACATTCTACCTGAAGCTCTGCTTGAAAATGCTACGCAGCGCGGTATCCCTATTTTTACCACCCCCTATGAGACTACTCGTTTCATGCACTTATTAAAGGACTTTCTAGACGATCAGTTTGCATTACAAACTATGGTACATGGTGCAATGGTAGATGTATATGGTGTCGGCATACTCATTGTTGGCAAATCGGGTATCGGTAAAAGTGAAGTCGCATTAGACTTAGTTGAACGAGGTCACCGATTAGTGGCTGATGATGTGGTTATGATCACTAAAAAAGGAAGGGTGCTTATGGCTTCAGCTACCATTATGAGTAAACATTTTATGGAGATACGTGGATTAGGTATTGTCGACGTTATGTCTATGTTTGGTATTCGATCAGTTCGATATCAAAAACGATTGGAGATCGTAACAGAACTATCTCTATGGGACGATACCCTTGAAATAAATAGGACGGGTTTGGATCATGAACAAGTAAGTATTTTAGACAATGAAATTCCTTATATAAAATTGCCAATTACACCTGGTAAAAATATAACGGTGATTGCCGAGGTCATTGCCATGAATCATTTACTAAAACATTATGGCTATGATGCAGCCGAAGCTTTTCAGGAGAGAATTAAATCTTCCATTGCGGAAAAAACCAAGGGAATGAACCCTAGTATGAAACGTGCTATAGAATATTTTGAAGGTGACGTAGAATAGTGGTACTATTAGTGCCAATTACTTTTGGCATGAAAGATGTTTTTTTACTATTTATATTTTAGACTATTGATTGAGCCTCATAACACGTTTAAGGTCCTCATTGCGTTGGAACTCTAAGTTAATATCTTTAATTTGAGCCAAAATTTTTTTTATGCATATTAATAACCATTATTTTTACGATAAAGAGAGATGTGAGTTTATACCGATAGAATATAATATCTATCAACAGGTAACATATAATTTGTCTATTTGGATTTTGACAGGTATAACACTTGCCAGTATTGGGATGATCGTTTTAAGTAATTTTGTTGGCACCCCGTCTGAATTAGCACTTACGACAGAAAATAAAATTCTTCTTGAAAAATTAGAAGAAACTAAGCAAACTATTACAAATTTGGATCAACAGCTTAAAGATTTAAGTCAACGTGATGCTGAATTATACAGGTCAATTTTGGGCTTAGAAAAGTCATTGGATGAAGAAATACTGCTTGGTATTGGAGGATCAAATTTATTTAAGGAATATGAAATTTACAGTGAAAATGCTGCAGAAATATTAGAATGGACAAGTCAAAAATTAGATGAATTAGAACGAAGAATAAATATTCAGGATCTGAGTCTAGAAGAAATAAAAGCTCAATACAACGAAAATAAATCAGCACTAAAACATATACCTGCCATTAAACCCGGTGGAGGTATTTTGTTAAGTGGATTTGGTATGAGGCGACATCCTGTACTTGGATACACTCGTCCTCACGACGGGTTGGATTTTAGAGCTGATATCGGATCTGATGTCTACGCTACTGGTGATGGTGAGGTTATTCTAGCAAAAAGACGTGGCACCTTTGGAAGGACCTTAATCATAGATCACGGGTTTGGCTATAAAACTCTCTACGCACATCTTAGTGCTTATGAAGACTATATAAAAGTTGGAACCAAGGTTAAAAGAGGACAAGTGATTGCAAAAACAGGGAATACTGGTCTAACTGAAGGCCCACATCTTCACTATGAGGTCCACTTCAATAACAAACCTGTTGATCCTTTAACCTATTTATTTGCCGATATTTCTCCGGAAGAATATCTTTTATTTAAACAAATCGCTGAAAACAATAATAAGTCTTATTAATGTCAATAAAGAAACCTATCCACTCTTCTTTCAGTAGACCAGTGCTCGCTTTATGTCTACTATTTCTTTTAAGTCATTATAGTTTAGCCCAGCCCAGCGATTCAGCTATATTTTTGAGCTCAAAAACGAAACAAACAAACTCAATACTAATACAAAATGCACTTTCATCTAAACTTGGTTTTGATCGACTTGCTCACTTAAGTGATTATTATGGCCATCGATTAAGTGGATCGGAAGAATTAGAGCAAGCGATAGATTGGATAGTTGTTCAAATGAAGGAAGACGGTTTCGATAAGGTTTGGAAGCAAGAGGTGATGGTACCTCATTGGGAACGTGGTTTTGAATATGCTACATTGAATATGCCAATACAAAAAGATTTACCTATGCTTGGATTAGGCGGCAGTGTAGGAACCGGTGGCAAAGCTATCACTGGTGAGATAATCATGGTGAAATCTTTTGAAGATCTTGCAGCAAAAAAAGATTTGATCCCTGGAAAGATTGTATTGTTTAATGTTCCTTTTACTACATATGGGCAAACTGTCCAGTATCGAGTTAATGGTGCCATAGAAGCTGCTAGGTATGGCGCGATAGCAAGTTTAATATCATCAGTTGCATCTTATTCTATGCAAACGCCTCATACAGGGGTAATGTATTATGAAAATGGAATTCCAAAAATTCCGCATGCTGCTATTACCGTAGAAGATGCTTTACTCATAGAACGATTCATACATCGCGGTGAAATCATTGAAGTTAGCCTATATATGGAAGCTCAACAATTTGAAGATGCGATGTCTAATAATATTATTGCTGAGATCAGAGGTTCAGAATACCCTAACGAATTAATTGTGTTGGGTGGTCATATAGATTCCTGGGATGTAGGCCAGGGTGCAATGGACGATGGTGGTGGCTGTATAGCAGCATGGGAGGCAGCTAGACTCATTATTGAATCTGGTATTCGCCCGAAAAGAACGGTAAGAGTAGTTCTATGGACCAATGAAGAAAATGGTTTACGTGGTGCCAATCATTACGCTGAATGGGCTGAAAAAGAAGAGCTCTCAATCGAAAATCATGTAATTGCTATGGAATCCGATGCAGGTGTATTTGATCCTATTGGTTTTGGATTTTCTGGAAGCGATCAAGCTTATCAACAGTTAAGTGAGATTGCTGAACAACTCACAGATATAGATGCTGCAGAACTTAGAAAAGGAGGAGGTGGAGCAGATATAGGTCCTCTCATGAATAAAGGCGTTCCAGGTATGGGGCTAAACGTCGAGTCTGAAAAATATTTCTGGTATCACCATTCCGCTGCAGATACTTTTGACAAACTCAATCATGAAGACTTCAACAAATGTGTAGCTACTATGGTTGCATACACATTTGGAATAGCAGACGCTGAAATTCGTTTAACTCGCTAAAAAAATAGTATTCACTGTTACTAATCTTTAACTAATATAAAATTGATAGGAGTTCACTGGTGCATCGAAGTTGAATACTTAACCACCTTTAGTTTTTAGATACCTTTGCCATACACGTTTTCCTTGTTGAATAGATTTAATCATCCAATCTTTTTTCAATTCAAGGCATTCATTTTGGGTTAACTGCCACTCAGATTTAGGTATATGCATAAGTTTCGTTCGTAAACTGTGAAGACAGATAGCCGCACTTACCGATAGATTATAACTTTCTACAAAGCCAAACATGGGAATATTAACGAATCCATCTGCTAACTGTAATACCTCATCACTAACACCATCTAATTCTGAACCGAAGACCAATGCAGTTTTTTTATCCAAAGGCACCTCTGAAATAAGGGTGTTCCCATGGTGGGGAGAAGTAGCTAAAATAGTATACCCTTCACTTTTTAATGTTTTAAAACACTGTGAGACATTTGACTCATATGTAGAATATTTATTTAAAGTCAACCATTTATGACTCCCAAGCGAGCTGGTTGAACTAGACTCAAATGGATTTTTGTTTTCAATGATATGTACATCCTGAACGCCAAAACCATCACAACTACGCAAAATAGCATTGGCATTATGAGTTTTGTGTATATCCTCAAGAATGACTGTAATATTCCTGGTTCTTGAGCTAAGTACATCAGCAATCCGAGCTAGACGGTCTTCACTGATAAATTGAGCCAAATAAGCAATTTCTTTCTTTAAACTTTTAAATTCTTCCAAACTTAAAGCGTATTCAAATAAGTTAAACCTGACCCAATATTTTGAATAGGTGTCTCTGTGCGTTCGTCTTCTACAAATAGATAATCCACACCAGAAATATTATTTAATTTAAATATTTCAGCAAATGGGATGATTCCCTCACCTACGGTAGTTTGGTCCAAATTATTATCCGCATCCTTCACATGATAGGACAAGAAACGGCCTGGATATTTTTTTATAAATTCCAAAGGACTGACACCAGCTTTACGCACCCAGTATAAATCAGCCTGAAAAGATACTTTATCCGCGTCGGTTTCATTGATTAGTATGTCCATCGGAACTCGGTCATCCGATGTTAATATGAATTCAAAATCATGATTATGATAACCAAAGCGTAATCCAGCTGAGCTACTTAGCTCTCCGATTCTATTTAAATTTTCAGCAATAGCACGGTAATCATCTCTCTTACTTTCTTCTAAATAAGGAATCACAATATGATTGGTATTCATTGCTAAAGCCGCATTGATAAAAATATCGGCTTCCTCATGCGTAAAATAACTTGTATGTACCGAAGCGATATACATTCCTGAATCAGTCACTATATCATTAAATTCCTGAGGAGTATAATGCTCAAAAAATTTCCCATCCAAACCTAGACCATAAGCTTCTATGCATGAATATCCTAGGTTTGCGATAGCTGATATGGTTTCTTCAAGATCTTTATTTAATTCGTTTCTAACCGAGTAAATTTGTACTCCAATATCCTTAGCCAAATTGCTTTTAATTGTATTACTCTGGTCGGCAGATATACTCTTAGAATCACATCCTGTCGTTAGATAAGGTATACCAACCAAACCAGCTCCAACGACCCCTAATTGTCCTAAGAACTT